>JAYFQF010000008.1:0-34746 GCA_034927285.1 Peptococcaceae bacterium | reverse complement strand
AGGGATAGGCTTCAGTAAGGGCATACCCCTGGCCCATGGAGCAGGAGCCCTGGATCTGGCCCTCTATGATATGTGGATTGATGGCCCGGCCCACGTCGTGAGCGGCGATTACCTTTAAAAGCCTGATTTTGCCGGTCGTCTTATCAACCTCAACAATGGCGGCCTGTGTAGTGTAGGCGTACGCCGGGAAGTTGCGGTAAGGAACGCCCTTTTCCTCGGCGCCTTTGAAGTTGCCGATGGCAAAGGTCGGCGGAGAAACATAGTAATATTGGGCGTTACGCTCTTCACCGGGCTTCCAGGGGCTTTCCTCCAGCACTTTTTGCAGGTTCAGGCAGGCCTCATACACTGCCCGGCCGCCGCAGAGGGTCTGCCGTTCGGACACGGACTGGCCGGTGGGGATCGTGATATCCGTATCGCCAATCTCGATGTCGATATTTGCCGGATCCATCTGGAGCACCTCGGCTGCGATCTGTACCATGGCGGTACGGAACCCCTGGCCCATATCGGTGCCGGAACAAATCATGTGCAGCCGCCCATCGCCCTTGAGAGTCAGCTTACAAGCCCCGTCATCGGTAAAGATGCCCTTGCCGATGCCCACATTTTTAAAGCCGCTGGCCATGCCCCAGCCCAACACTTTACTGCCGTCGGGATACTTGCCCTCGTATTCCTTCAGGGCCTTTCTCAACCGCTTTTCACACTGGTTGATGGTGTCCATAAGACCGACGCTATCCTGCAGCAGTTCGCCGCCCACAGAGTAGCTGCCGGCTTTGATGCCGTTCCGGCGGCGAAGCTCAAAGGGATCAATGCCAAGCTGCTCGGCCGCCATGTCCATGACGGTCTCAATGGATAAAGCAGCCTGGTTAATGCCGTAGCCGCGGAAGGCGCCGCCCAGAACATTGTTGGTATGGATAGCGCTGCCCTCGATTTTGACGTTATCAATACGATAAGGTCCGCCGGCCATGAGACAACCGGTCATCAGTGTGCCGTAGCTCTCGGTGGTGTAGGGGCCGCCGTCTGAGAACATCTTGCTCTCCAGATAGGCGATCTTGCCGTCGGGTCGGAAGCCGACTTCATAATCTGTATGGTAAGCGTGACGCTTGGAAGAGAGGAGGAGGCTCTCCTGACGATTGAGGGTAACTTTCACCGGCTTTTGCATCAAATAACCCGCTAATGCGGTCTGCGCCTCGATGACGGAATCGCATTTACTGCCGAAGCCGCCCCCAAGGGGAGTAGCCACTACGCGGACATTTTCCTCCGGCAAGCCGAGGATCTTACTCAGCATCCGGCGGATTTCAAAAGGCGACTGCGTACAGGAATAGAGGGTGACCTTATCGTTCTGGCCATAGCCGATGGCGGATTCCGGTTCCATGCAGGCGTGTTCCTGACGTTCCATCTCCTTGGAGACCACAATTTTTGTAAGTCCGGGCTGTTCCTTGGCTGCCGCCACATCACCGGCGGTACGGCCGGTTTGCAGCAGGAAGCTTTTCCTGGCATAGCCGTTGGGAATGGTATAAACACCCGGGATTTCCTCGTAGTCGATCTTCACGGCTATGGCAGCGGCCCGGGCTGTGGCGTCGCTGTCGGCAATCACCAGACCAAGCACATCGCCCAGAAAGTTCACCTGATCCCGGCAGAATACCGGCTGCTCAGGAGTCCAGGTGCCGACCAGGGCGTCCGTGAGCGTGTCGTCGGCGGTGATGATTCGCCTCACGCCGGGCATGGCCCCGGCGGCGGAAAGATCCATGCCCAGAATCTTCGCCCTGGGCGCCGGGGCGAAGATAAAGGCGCCATGGAGCATCTCGTCCTCACCGAACTCATCCGCTTCAAAATCATCGCAAAACTTCAGTGAACCGGTAACTTTTTCGACGCCGTCCACATCCCATAGGGCTTTACCGATCGAATAGCCCGTCAGGGGCGGGACATCGCAATCGGAACCCGGCATGATCGTAGTGGTCTCACCTGTACGGAAGGCGTCGATATCCGGCGTCTCCCCGCGGAGCCGGGCGGCGGCGAGCTTCACGGCTTCGATGATTTTGACATAGCCGGTACAGCGACAGTAATTGTTTTTTAATCCTTCACCGATAGCTTCTTCGGTGGGATTCAAATTTTTGGAGAGCAGCGCCTTTGTGGCAATGACCATGCCGGGAGTACAGAACCCGCACTGGACGGCGCCTACATCCAGAAAAGACCGCTGGATTTCAGAGAGTTTGCCATCCCGTGCCATATTTTCAATGGTCTCTACGCTTCTGCCGTCTAAATTTTTCAGCAGGATGACGCAGGAACGGGCGAGTTGTCCGTCGATAAGGACGCTGCAGGCCCCGCAATGACCGGTGGAGCAGGCCTCTTTGGTTCCTTTCATGCATTCAATATTTCGAAGATATTTCAAAAGGGTTTCTTTTTCAGGCATTTCAACTGAGACGCGTTTCCCGTTCAAAGTGAATTCAACCACTTTATTGGTTCCCCTCTTTTTTTTGATATTTTTTTGCGTGGATATTTTGGCAGGCTGTTGCATGACCGTTTGCTTTATCTCTCCCGCACCCGCGGCGATGAGAGAATGAACACGCAGCGCATTATAAAAATCATTACGTGCAACGGCTGAATTCAAGGTTTTTTTCGTCAGCGATTCAATCTTTTCGATTCGCTGAGCCAAAGTATTTCGATGGATATACAGAAGCTTAGAGGCTTCTGTACGGCTGCCGTTAACGGATAGATACGCTTCCAAAGTGGTCAATAATGAGTCGCTGTTTTTCCTGTCATAGTCCAGAATCGGCTCTAATAGCATACTGGAATGTTTCTCAATCACCGACTTTTGATTGGACAGCAGTAAATGATTCCAGATATCCCACTTGTCCCTTGTTTTTTCGGTAAGCAAGAGCTCGGTCAGATCATGGATTAAGCTGGCGATTTTCATTTCCCAAGGGGGCGTAAAGAGCGGTACCCGCAGTTCATTCGCCAGCCGCACCGCGTCCTCAGGAATCCGGGAGACTCCCCCGTCCTCTAAATAGATAATGAGGCAGGCTCCGTTTTGTTTGGCTAATTGCCGTATGTATAAGACAGGCAGCTGTTCCGGCTCTTCCATACTGGCCGCGACGGTGATAAGCGCGTCTCCTCCGGACAGCCATGGCGTCATATCGGGAATCGCAGCTACACTGATGGAGGAGACGCTTCTTGACAAACCGTTTCCGCCGGCAATTAACTCAAGTTCTCTGAAAACTCCATATTCGATTAAGTTTTTTACTCTTATCATAGGGCTCTGATCCTTATTGTTCTTAACGTCCCAGGTAACCGCTGGCCGCAAATTTCTCGTAAACAGCCTATATCATTTTTGCGTTTAACTCATAGGAGCCCTCACTGAGGGTATAGATCCTTACGGCATTATACAGCTCGTGATAAGAACGCATATCTGTAAACAGCTTTCCGGTGAGATCTTCAATCCTTAGTAAACGGCTGATGAGGGTCCCCCTGCTGATCCCAAGAGCGTCGGCTGTTTTTATTTGCTTGCCGTTTTCTAAAAAATAAGTTTGGAGGGTGATGAGTAATTCGCTCTCGTGGCATTGGTCATATTCAATGAGGGGCAGCAAGAGGGTATTGGCATAGTTAATCAGTTGTTTACGCTGATCTGATTGCATTAACACCTGCCATATATCGTCTGTTCGGTCTTCTCGCTCCGCATTAAAGACTAATTCCTGGACATTCTGAATGATATCGGAGATTTTTGTATTCCAAGAGACGGCAAAGAGCGGAATACGAAATTTATCTGCCAATTTCTTTGCAGAGTCCGGGATGCCGGGGATATATTCTTCACTCAGGTATGCGATAATGCAGGAGGCGTTCCGCCGTTGTGCGGTTTTGAGGTAGACCAGTAACAAATCCCCTGTTTCACCTACCCCGCAGCCGGAAACGATCAGGACGTCCCCGCCGGACAGCCACGGGCCCATATCCCGCATCATTGCGATGCTGACGCAGGTCACCCGGCGAAAAAGCCCTGCTTTACCCGCTACCAGGGTTAGCCTCGATAACGTTTTGTAGCTCATTAAATCTTTGACCTGTAACACGGGAGGCACCTCAATTCACTGGGAACGCAGAAAATGCGGCTTTATCTCTATTACACAAATAACAGTTCTATTTTATCAGAGTATTTAGTTTAATCAAGGCTGCTGCCGGCCACCCCGGACAAGCCGTTGCCCTTTTTGATCCGGGATCGCGCGGGAGGACAGTTTTACAGGCTATTTACAGCCTGCTCCTTAGCGAGGTACTTTCTGTTGATTTTACCTGCGATAGTATTGCACAGCACACAGCAGCAGATTGCAATGATAATGGAGCCGCCGCAGTAGGGGATGTTCTGGGGGCCGCCGGAGGCATACACGTTGGCGACGGCGCAAAACATAAATGGAACAACATTTGCCCAGGTGTTTTTAAGAAAATACAGGTGGATGAACAGGAGAGAAGAGGTGCAGATGAACTCGCCAAGGACAACGGCGATGATTTTGCCCATACCAAGGGTCATCAGCCAGCCGGGGAGATACCAGTAGAGCAGCGCCCAGGCAAAGCCGCATAAGACGCTGACAATACAGTTGGGAATTCTTTGGGCGGTTAGACCCAGGGCGACGCTGACAAAGAAACCGCAGTAGAAGGACCATTGATACCGGCTGATGGAAGGGATTGAGGCGTAGATAAGGGCCGCCAGAGCGAATAAAGCGCCATTAAGCAGTACGGCGTGTAACGTTGGTCTCCAAGGCTTGATTGTTTTTTCAGTCTCCATGTTTTGTTTTCCTCCTATCATTCATTTCATTTATTAAGCATTGCAGCCTTTCGGCGTACAAGATGAAGATGACGCGCCCAGGAATAGAGAAGAAGGGAGAACACGGGAATCATTCAATTTTGAAAAGTGCAGCCGTATATATCTATATATATATAATTTTTCTGTACTTTTAACAGCTACAGGATGCACACTGTTTTAAGCCTTTTATGTGCAAATTGTTTTGTTAACGAAGCATTTCTTTAGAACAACCGGCGGGTGTTCTGATTTCTCCGGCAGCCAAAAGGTGCTGCCGCTCTCTGGTTTTCTCAACCAATTTGCGACAGCACCTTTTTTCGATAAACCGAAAGAACCGGGGATGAAGACCGGCGGCGGCCGGAAAGAACCTGGGCCTCAGAAAATCAGTCGTTCATCAGTACGCCGACGATCTCGCCGACGAAGCATTCATGGTAATCTTTTTGGGGATACCATTGGGCATCGATGGTTTTGTCGATGAACCCACTGGGGTCAAGTTTTTGTTTGTGCAGTTTCCGGCAGATTAAGACCAGCTTGGCCTGGCTGAAATACGGCGCCTCGGCGTCAAATACGGGGGTAAGTCCGGTTTCCGTCTCTTTATTTACCTCCCGGCCGGAATGGGAGCCGCAGTAATTCAGGGCGGGTTTATCTTTTTCATCGAAGAAGCTGAGGGAATAGTACTCTTTTTCATCAACAAACTCCAGAGTGTACCTTTGCGGGCGGATAACGGTGATGGATACGTTCTTGCCCCACATTACGCCAATACCGCCCCAGCTTGCGGTCATCATGTTGTATTTCCGCTCATCGCCGGCGGTAACCAGCATCCATTCTTTGCCGATCAAGGTAAACGGATTGATTTTCAGTTGCGTCAGATCAATTGGTTTCAGCATTTCGATACCTCCCTGTTTTTTGTTTAATCATTTTGGGTTTGTTAATTACCCGGCTGTAATTGTATAATATAATCAAACCGGCATATTCACAAGCCCCCGTCAGTACATTCGATAAAATTACAGCTTGATGCAGAGGAGAGGTATGATGATGAAGCCGGACAGCGGAGGGAAGAGGATGAGTAAAACAGCGGTGATTTACCAGTCAAAATACGGTTCCACCAAAAAATATGCCCAATGGATTGCCGGGGAATTATCCTGCGATTTACTTGAACGAAAAGGCATAGAATCAGCCGCTTTGGCTCCCTACGACACGCTTATTTATGGCGGGGGGCTTTATGCCGGAGGGGTAAGCGGAATTGATTTATTGACAAAATATGTTGACCTGCTGGGCAATAAAAATCTGGTGTTGTTTACTTGTGGATTAGCCGACCCGGCGGATAAAAAAAATACCGATCACATTAAAGAAAGCCTGAGCAAAGTTATTCCCGCCGGATTGCGGGAAAAGATAAAGGTATTTCATTTGCGCGGGGCAATTGATTATTCGTCACTTGGAATTGTCCATAAAGCGATGATGGCCATGCTTTACAGGAGGATGAAGAAAAAAGATCCCGGCTCCCTGCGGGCGGAGGATAAGGAGATGCTTGCCACTTACGGCAAAGCGGCAGATTTTACGGAGAAGGAAACCATACTGCCCCTCATCGGTTATGTGCGGGGATTAGCCCGGGATTAGGAGGGCGGCGGGAATTTTCGGCAAGCATGAGCAAGCTTCGCTTTTTACCGCTATTTTACCTGTTTTTAATTTCTCTTTTAACTGGCCCGATTATAATGGCCTTGGACAATCAGAAAAGCCGCCCTACCTGCCTGCCGCGGCAGGCTTTTTTCACTGACGGCGGCAACCCGCCTGCTGCCGGAGTATAGCTTATTTTACCGGAAAGGCTGTTTTTGATTACCCTCTTTGAAAGCGGAAAGGACGAGGAAGATAATCTGATATGGATGATCTGAATATGGAAATGCTGGAGGATATCCTCGAAAACAAACGGATAAGAACCGTTTTTCAGCCCATTGTCTCCCTGGACAACGGCAATATTTTGGGGTATGAAGCCCTCAGCAGAATTACGGATCAAAAAGAGCCGGTCAACCCGGAAGATCTTTTTATCGCCGCTTATCGTCACCGGCGTTTATGGGATGTGGAGTTGCTTTGCCGGACCACGGCCTTGGAGACCGCTTTCAACAGCCCCAAGCTGAAGTACGACAAAAAATTGTTTTTGAATGTGTCCCAGAATATCATCCACGATCCTTTGTTCCGCAAAGGATTTACCAGGGACTTTCTGGCTCAATATCAGATCTCTCCCGGCAATCTGGTGTTTGAAATTACCGAAAAAAGCAGGATTGCCGATACCGACGGCTTTCGGGCGACCATCAGCCATTATAAAAGCCAGAGCTTTAAAATCGCTGTGGACGATGCCGGCGCCGGGTATTCCGGCCTGAATTTGATCAGCGACATCCATCCGGATTTCATTAAGCTGGATATGAACCTGATCCGGGGAATCCATAAGGATGACCTGAAGTATGCTCTTGTAAAAGGGATGCTGGAGTTATCCGGTATTGCCGGAATCGCGCTGATCGCCGAAGGCATCGAGGAATACGAGGAGCTTTCCGCTCTTGTAAATATGGGCGTCCAGTATGGACAAGGTTATTTTATCCAAAAGCCGGAACAGACCATAAGGGAAATCGACGGCAATGTGCTGTTAACAATTCAAAGCCTGAATCGAATGAAAAAGGACTGCGCCTCTCCTCACGGTTTATCCGGCAGACATATCCGGGAGCTTTGCGTTACGGCAAAAACCCTTTCCCCCGAGACCCCAATAAAACAAGCCGATGAAATTTTTCGCAGGCATGAAAATTGCATCGGCTTATGTGTCCTTGAAGGGCAGCTTCCCCTGGGGATCTTCACCAGGGAAAAGCTGGTGTTGAAATTAAGCGGCAGTCCCGGGGCTGCCGCTTACCGGGATCAGCCCATCCGTCTTTTGATGGACAAGGATTTTTTATCCGTGGAGGGCGAAACCCTTGTCTCCGAGGTGATCGCCCTTGCTATGTCCCGGCCCAATGACCGGCTTTATGATTATATTGTGGTAACGGAAAACGGAAGTTATATCGGTATCGTCACCATTAAGGACCTGCTGCAAAAAGCTGTGGAGCCAAAGGAGACGGCGGTCGGGAGGGAAGTCACTTATCCCGCCTGCCCGCCGGTTTGTTAGCACGCCTTTGTTTCCTGATCGTCGACGTCGGCTGCCCCGGAATCTGCCCTGCCGGGGCTTGGCGTTTTGCAGACTGCCATCTCAGGTCCTGACTCCGGGGAATCTGCGGCCCTGCGGTTTATCGTCTCAGAGCCTGCTTTGCAGCCAGCCGCCGGGGAGTCTGCCGCTTCGCAGGCTGCCGTCTCAGGGCCTGCCGTTCCGCAGGCCGCCGCGTCGCAGCCTGGGCAGATACTGCCGTGCCGCTTTTCTTGCCAGAGACGGTCTGCGGTCACCGCCCATTTTCCCGCCGTATCCACGCATTTGGCGCTGAGGCTGCGCACGTCCTCAGGTTTAATCAAGTCCGTGGAAACCGCTCCCGAAGCCTCCACCATCTCCGTCAACCGGCCCGGATTATCCAGCAGGGGGCAGGGACGCAGGTGGTTGCCGTTAAAAGGCTGATTTTTGTGGTACTGCATAAAGAGCGGGGACTGCAGCGCCTCGAGCAGGGTCTTCTCATGAATATTCGAATCCGAGTAGTGGATAAACGCGCAGGGCTCGATGTCTCCGTTGGCGTTGATGTGCAGGTATCTGCGGCCGCCGGCAATGCAGCCGTCCACATATTCGCCGTCGTTCCAGAAATCCAGGGTAAACAAGGGCTTGGTGCCGCGGAACTTGCGGATCTGACGGTACATGAATTCCCGCTGTTCAGCGGTTGCCAGCAGTAGGGGCACCGCCGACAGCCCTACCGGCATGTAGGTGAAAAACCAGGCAAACTTCGCGCCCTTGCCGATAAGGAAGTCGATGAATTCCTCACTGCCGATCACCTCGGTATTATCACGGGTATAGCAAAGGGAAGCGCCGAAGGGGAGCTTTTTTTGCCTGAGGATTTCCATGGCCCGGATCACCGCCTGATAGGTGCCCTTGCCCCGCCGGGCGTCGGTGGCTTCCTCGAAGCCTTCGATACTGATGGCCGGAATAAAATTTTTGACCCGGAGCATTTCGTCGGCAAAGGCCTCGTCGATCAGCGTGCCGTTGGTGAAAGAAAGGAACTGGCATTCACCGTGTTTTTCGCAGAGGCGGATGATATCCTTTTTGCGTACCAGGGGCTCTCCGCCGGAATAGATGTAAAAATATATCCCCAGCTTTTTGCCCTGAGTGATAATGTCGTCCAGCGCTTCATAACTCATGGACATCTGATGGCCGTATTCCGCCGCCCAGCAGCCGATGCATTTGAGGTTGCAGGAGGATGTGGGGTCCATCAGGATAGCCCAGGGTATGCTGCAGCCGTATTTTTTCCGGTTCTCTTCCTGAATGGTGCATCCGTTGATGGCGCCGTTTAATATGAAATTATAAAAGACCCGGCGGCGGACCTCGGGATCGACATCCGACCAGATACTGAGAATCAGCTTATACCAGTTGCTTTCTTTGTCCTGGATGACTTCCCGGACCACATCCCTTTGACGCTTCATCGTATTTTTCCTGTCAAAGCGGTCCACCCATGTCATCAGCCTGGGTATATTTTCTTCAAGGTTGGAGTCCAGATACCGGTAAGCCAGCCTCAACCCTGCGGCACTGAGCAGCTTGTTCATGTTTATTACCTCCATTCCTTACTCTATTATGAAGTCTAGCATATCAAATATGCACAGTAATTAGACAAAAACAACGTTTGTCAAAATTTTTGACATACGTTGTTTTTGTAAATAGAGGAACGGGCCGTTTCGGGATAAAATATAAATGGAGTAGAAATGGCGGATCAGGCGTTAACGGCGGATCAGATTTTCAAACGGGCAAGGGGGGATTCGTTTGGAACCGCAGCACCGGCTGGCCAGGCAGATAATCCACACGGCTGTCAGCAAGGGAATGGAAGACATGAAGGTTAACCCAAGGCGCGGGCTGAGAAACCTGGTGGATCTGGCCTTGTATTTTTCAGAAAGCGAACAGCAAAAACAATTCTTTGAGGCTGCCCAAAAGGTGATTTCCGCTTCCCGGAACCCTTATCCGGCGCTGATTACCAGGATGATTTCCGACGTGAATAACGATATCGTCAGACAAGTCGGTTTAAATCTGGGGTACAGCAGTCTGATCCACGGGGCCCATAAATTAAAAGAGCGGCAGGAGGAGTTAAAAGTCAGGCTTCCCTGGCTCCTGATTTTTGATGTGTGCCGGCCGGATCCCGTTTTTTTTTGCCGGCTGGAGCAATTCCTTCGGGAAGGCCAGGAGCTGGGCATTTACAGTTATATTTTCTGTCCGCGGCAAAATGGGGCGATCCCCCTTTTATGTCAAATGGCGAACCGGTTTGAGGAATGCCTGTTTGTACTGAATGTGACTCCTGAAATGATTTCGGAACAAAACGCCAGGGTTATCGGCGGGATTCATAACGCTATGGTTTCCCTGGAAATCGCCAAGGGGAGTCTGGCGGAGGAAAAGAATGCCGGAGCTTTCCGCCTGTTGAAACAAAACCGCTGCCTTTACGGCTTCCATGCGGGCTATAAAGAGGCGGCGGATTTAGACCGGATAACCGATCCTGAATACGTCCGGGAAGCGATCGCCCTGGGAAACATCTTCGGCGTGTACATTGCCGAACCGGGGACCTCCGATACCTGCAGGGAGGCGGTTTATGCCTTTGCCTGCCGGTCAAGGGGAAAAAATGGACAGCCTTTGGTCATCCTGGAATGGGAGCGGGATATCCAAAATATCGGCGAAAGCATCCTCTCCGGAGACGGCGATCTGAGGCTTCCGCCGGCAAAAGGCTTGGGACGGTGGCATGTCAAAGCCAAAGACCTGTTGGCAAAGCCCCTTTCCGAAATACTTCGCGGGACGGGAATTTAAGCGGGGGAAGGTTTTTCTTTGCCCCGGCCTTCCAGCTCCGCCACTACGCTTCCGTCAAAAAGACCCCGGATCTTTGTAATATATTCCTCCGGGTCGTCTTTCATCCCCTGATTAGCCCAACGGACGATAAATGCCACAAAAGCCGTTGAAAAAAAGGAAACGATGAAATTCCATTTCTCCGGGTCGTATTCTGAATCAAGCATACTCTCAATGGCTGATATGGAAACGGTGCAGATATAGTTGTATAAATATTCTGGAAAAGAGTTTTGTCCCGCAGTGTTCAGCACATTCCGGTAAAAACGCTTATTTTTCTGCATATAATAACATAAGTTCTTCAGGCCGTCGGTCCAATGCCCCAGGGTATCGTGGGAAGCCATGAAGGGGGCCGTCTCCGTATAGTAAATCCAGTTCATCAGATCATACTTGTCTTTGAAATGGTAGTAGAAGGCCTGTCTTGTCAGTCCGCAGCCATTCACGATATCATCCACTCTGATTTTATTGAAGGCCTTTTCCGCCGTCAGCTTTTTAAAAGAATTTGCCAGGGCTATTTTCGTTATATGGGAATCGGACATCACAATCCTCCTTCCGGCATAACCTCGGTTTTTTTCAGCGCTTTGCTGAGAAAAACTCCTGCAGCAGCCTGCCGGCTTCCTCCGCCATCAGTCCGCTGCGCACCGCCACGTCGTGGCCGAAGCCGGGAAACTGCAAAAGGTTCAGCAAAGAGCCGCCGGCTCCTAAACGGGGATCGTCGGCGCCGAAAATCACCCGGCTGATCCTGGCCTGGACAATGGCGGCGGCGCACATGGGACATGGTTCCAAGGTGACGTAGAGAAAGGCGCCGCCCAGCCGCCAGCCCCCCAGGGTGCGGCCTGCTTCCCGCAGGGCCAGGATTTCCGCGTGGGCGCTGATGTCCTGGTCTGTCTCCCGGCGGTTATGGCCCCGGCCGACGATACGGCCCCGGCTGACCACCACCGCCCCCACCGGCACTTCGCCGGCGGTCAAAGCCGCCCGGGCCTCCGTCAGGGCTTCCTGCATATAGAGCCTGTCCTGTTCTGTAAACATCCCGGAGAATGTCGTCATCAGCGTCTCCTTTACCATTTATTTCGCACCTTTTCAGCAAAACCGAAAAAATCCCGGAGCCGGATGATTCGGCCGTCGTCCAAAACTGCCCGGCCGGTAAAGCGGCCGAATACCTGATGCTGGCAGCTGTAAAGGGGGCCGAAGCCGGTTTTCGCCGCCCGGTCCAGCACCGGCCGGAAATCCATTTCAAAGCGGCCGTCGGAGGAGCTGAAACGCCAGGGCTTGAGATAGTCTTCGCCGCCGCCGGGCTTTTCGGGAATTAAAAATCCGACTTCCGCAAGCTTATGGGCAATGCCGTCATAAAACAGCATATTTTCACTGGCGGCGCCGGTATCGCCAAAGCCATAGCCGATAGTAAAGCCGAAGACTTTGCCTTCCACCAGACCTTGACCGGCGGCCCAATACCAGGTATTGTCGTAAGTCCAGACGCCCCGGCCCCAATCCAACAGGGCGAAAGCCTCCCCGGGGCTGAAGCGGATCTCCCGGGCCCCCAGACGCAGCAGGCCCGCTGCTTCCATGCCGATAATCTTCTGATTGTAGTAAAAAGCCCGGGGATTTTCCCGAAAAGGCGTAGCGATAACCATGGAGTCCCGGGGCTCTTCCGTCAGCAGGAGGTCCGCCTCCAGGTTTACCGGCTGTCCCGCCGCCCGGTCAAAGTCCAGGAAGCTGACCTGGAGCCGGCGCTTTTTGCCGTCGTTGGCAAAATGGAAGTCGCAGCGGCCGTTTTTATATGCGGCGTCCCCTGAACGGGAGCTTTGGGGAAGACCCATTTTGCCCCAGGTAAAGGGCAGCACCAGGCTGGTGGTCTTTTCCCGGTTTTTTTGGAAATCCAGCAGGGAGGCGCTGACCAATCCCAGATATGAGTTATCGGCCAAAGTGAGGGCCAGGCCGAAACGGCCGCCGGTGATCAGGTAATAATCCCATTCCTTGATCCGCCAGGCCGGCGCCTTGATCCCGCTCCTTTGGTAGTCCAAAAGCGGGAAGCGGGCGAAGCCTTTTTGGATCAGGCGCCCCCGGCTGTCCAGAAGCGGGCCTCTGGCGGTGATTTCCTGCTGCATAATTTCGCCTCCCGGAAGCTGGGGTTTATTACGGTTTCGCATATCCGTTAATGTGATACGGATGCTTCTTGATCAGGGGTAAGCTGAAGGGAAAGTCATCCTTGGTTATATCCGGATTTCGGCGGGCTTTTCCAAGCTTAAGATTTCAGGCTGTAGATGCAGACCAGTCGCTGCCCGGAGTCATAAAGCGTCTGCAGATCAAAGGCGTTGGCCACGTTCCGCAGCGGCAGCACGGTCCGGCCGGACTTCAGCGCCGCCGGTACGTCGGTGGTCAGCGTTTCCGGAGAACGGCCGCTTTTTTCCCTGGTCATGGTTTTGCTGCCCACCTTCATGGACAGCCGGGTCTTATCTTCCAGGGTAATGGTGATGGTCTGGGAGGCCTTGTCCCACTTGGTATCAGCTTTCAGGGCCTCGGCTGCCGGGCGCACCGTCAGCATGGTGCGTCCGTCGGTAATAAAGGGCGCCACGTCCAGAGTACGGTAGACTCCGTTGATGGCGGCTGTGGTTTTGCCCACGGCGCAGAGCAAATAATTACCCCATTTATATCCGCCAAAACCGTAAATATGTTCGCCGATCAGACGGCAGGCTTCGGCGGATACCTTGCCTTCCAGATAGCCTTTCAACTGCTCCGGCGTGCCTAAGCCTACAGCGATGCGGCCCAGGCACTCGTCCTTGGAGGTGAGGGTGAAGGAGAAGGCGCCGCCGGTACTGGTGGTCAGTACCGTATTTTTATCAAGCTGTCCGGCGGTGGCGTAGGCGTTGACCAGGTGCTGGCCTTTCACCGGTTCTTCATCTACGGTCATGGCGATGCCGCTGACAATAATACGGTCCCGGTCTTCCTCCTTGGTGGAAAGGCCGTAATAGTCGTTTTTTCCATAGGACTGGGCCAGGGGTTTATTAATGGCCGTACGGGTATTTTCCACGCTGATGATTAATTCTTCTTCCTCTTCCTCATCTTCGTCCTCTTCATAGAGGCTTTCCAGTTCTTCGTAGTATTCCGCGTAGACGTTTTCCGGAGTGTCGAAGGTGACGAACTCACTGAAGGTCTCTCCGTCCGCCGTGGCAATGATCTCGGCGTCGCCCAGCTGGGTGGAGCTGACCCGGAAGGTGGCTTCGCCAAGAGCGTTGGTGGTAACGGCCGAAGGGGTGATGGTGACTCCCTTCATGGTTGTGCTGAGGGTCACATATTTTTTGCCTGCCGGCTGGTCCGTCTCCGTACGCAGGCTGATGGTGCCGGTGGAAAAATCGCTGTAATCGCCGCCGGTGACCACCAGGTAATCCTTATCGAATTCGATCATGCAAAAATCAGGATCCAGCCGGCCGCTGATAAAATTTAACGGAATTCTTTCCAGGCCGCCGTCGCTTTGCAGGATCTTGGCTTCGTTGGCCGTCATTTCGCCGGCTAAAAAGGCGGCGGCGGCGTCCTTGGAAATCAGGGAGACGGCGCAGTGACGGGTGCCGGCGGTGCCGGAAGAAATACGAATCTCCACCCAGCCTTCATCGTTGGCGCCAACATTGATGGAATCCGAAGAATTATCGGTAGCGCAGTAAACCTTCTGATCTTTGAGCCAGGTGAAATTCAGATCCAGTAAAAGCACGTTCAATTCCGCTTCGTCTGAGCCGTCGGCCAAAGCGGTATCCACCTGGACGTAGACCCTGGAGGCATATTGGTTGGCTTCCGCTGCCTGGGCCGGCGGGGCTGCCAGGCTGGTGGCCAGCAGAAGCAGCAAGAAAAAGGACAGATATTTTTTCATGGAAACTCCTCTGCAAATTGGATTGGCGCAAGGGGAGGCCCCGGCGCCAGGGGATGTGCCTCGGGTTTATTTTATTATCAATAGGATTTTTTTTCAATCAAAAATGGGAAAAACTTCGTCCTGACAGGTCTTTTTTACATTTATTTGCCGCGTTTTAAACTATTTCGACAGATTGTGCATTTTTTCTCAAACCGCTCTTGATTCTTACGGGAAGGTGAGGTACAATATTTGTGAAAGAAAGTACATAATAAAAGTGAAAAAAATCACACACTAATTATCGGTATGGCGCGGCGGATAGCCGGCCCGGCCGGCGGGTTTTTGATTAAATCATATACAGAAAAGGAAGTGTGGCGCTATGGCAAACATCATCATCGGACCCGGCAAATACGTGCAGGGCAAAGGGGAAATGGAAAACTTAAAAAAGTATACGGACAGCTTAGGCCAAAAGCCGTTTATCCTGATCAGTTCTTCCGGGATGAAGCGAGTGGCCGGGCTTATCCGGAAAAGCTTCGGCAGCCCGGAGCCGAAATTTGAAATCTTTAACGGTGAATGCAGCAAAAACGAAGTGGACCGTCTGATCGGACTGATGGGTAACTGCGATGTGATCATCGGTGTCGGCGGCGGCAAGATATTGGATACGGCCAAAGCTGTCGGCTATTATACCAAAAAGCCTGTGGCTATTGTTCCCACCATCGCTTCCACCGACGCGCCCTGCAGCGCGCTGTCGGTCCTCTATACTGATGAGGGCGTTTTCGACCGGTACTTGTTTTTACCGGCCAATCCCAACCTGGTGTTGGTGGATACGGAGATCGTTTCGGCGGCGCCGGTGCGCCTTTTGGTCAGCGGTATGGGCGACGCTCTGGCCACTTACTTTGAGGCCAGAGCCAATCAGGCTTCCGGCGGCACTACCTGCGCCGGCGGCCAGGCCACAGGCGCGGCTTTAGCCCTGGCCCGGCTTTGCTACGACACGCTGATCCGGCAGGGGCTGAAAGCCAAGCTGGCGGTGGAGCAAAAAGTCTGCACCAAGGCGGTGGAAACGGTCATCGAGGCCAACACCTATCTTTCGGGCATCGGCTTTGAAAGCGGCGGCCTGGCCGGGGCCCATGCCATCCACAATGGTCTGACGGTACTGGAGCAGTGCCATCATATGTATCACGGCGAGAAAGTAGCCTTCGGCACCCTGGCCCAGTTGGTGCTGGAAGACGCGCCTATGGAGGAGCTCGAGGAAGTTGTGGACTTTTGCCTGGAAGTAGGCCTGCCCGTTACTTTGGCGGATATCGGCCTGGAAAACCCCACCGGGGAAGAGATCATGGAAGTGGCAAGGGCCACCTGCGCCCAGGGAGAATCCATTTATAATATGCCCATGGAAATCACCGTAGACAAAGTGTATGCCGCCATCATGGGAGCCGACGCCTTAGGGCGTTACTATAAATAAGACGCAGGGCGACCCGAAAAAAGATGCTATGCGACCCGAAAAAAGATGCGGTGTGACGCCCTGCAAACAGTCGACGAATAAAGCGCCCTGTAATTAGCCGATCTGAAAGAGCGGCTCCGGCGTAATGTAAAATATAAAACCGCCGCAAAAATTGACTTGAGAAGTTGGAAAGACCAAAAAGAGAAGTTGACCCGCCGGGGCTCAGCTTCTCTTTTTCGGCGTGAGATTGCTATTTTGTCATGAAATTAGCGGATATCAACTAAAGTGTATAGTAAATAAGGTGTCAGACTCCTTTGTTTTGTGATACACTTATACTGCTATTTTGTCGAACTTTTTTGAATTCAGCACATGGTTGATCGAGGAGATGTTTGCATTGCTGAAACTACTGCGCCGGAAAAAACAAAACCGGGCTCACCGGGCAAGGCAGTATTTCTCTCTGTCCATAGCCGACAGCCTGATTTCGGTCCTCAGCCTGTTGACCGCCACGTTGATCTGCTGCCTGATCCGGCTGTTTGACGATAGTGATATTTATGTGGCTGTAATTTATCTATTGGCCGTGTTCCTGATCTCGCGGTTCACCTCGGGTTTTTTGTATGGGACCTTAAGCTCTGTCATCAGCGTATTGCTGACCAATTATATTTTTACCTATCCTTTCCTTGCGCTGAACTTTACCTTGCCCGGCTATCCGGTGACGTTTTTCTGCATGCTGACGGTGTCCATCATCACCAGCGCCATGACCACCCAGATCAAGAATCAGGGAGAACTGAAGCTGGAGGCGGCCCGGGAAAAAATCAGAAGCAGCCTTCTGCAGGCCGTTTCCCATGACCTGCGGACGCCCCTCACCTCCATATTGGGCGCCGCTTCCGCCATTATCGAAAACGACGACGCCCTGGGCAAAGCGGAGCGGCTGAAGCTTTTGACCGGGATCAAGGAAGATTCGGAATGGCTGATCAGCATGGTGGAAAACCTGTTGTCCATCACCAGGATCAACGGGGAGAACAGCGCCAAAATAGCAAAGACTCCGGAGCCGGCGGAAGAGGTTTTGGCAAATGCCCTGAGTAAGTTCAGAAAGCGCTTTCCAGGAGCTAAGGTGGTGGTCAGCGCGCCGGAGGAATTACTGATGGTCCCCATGGACGCTATGCTGATCCAGCAGGTGATTCTGAACTTATTGGAAAATGCGGTGCTTCATGCCAAAGGAGCCACCTGTATTTACCTCAGCGTCGTCAGAGCCGGAGAAAACGCCTTGTTTCAGGTGCGGGATAACGGCGCGGGGATTTCTGAGGAACTGTTGCCTCACCTTTTTGACGGACAATTGAAACCTTCCGAGGGCGGGACGGTGGACATACGGAAAAGCATGGGCATAGGTCTGTCCGTCTACCAAAGCATCATCAGGGCCCACGGCGGCAAAATAACAGCGGAGAATGTAAAAGAAGGCGGAGCGTTATTTTCTTTTACCCTGCCTTTAAGTGAGGGGGAGCGGCATGGCCAATCAGCATACGGTATTGATTATAGAAGATGAGAGCAATATCGCCCGATTTATGACCATGATTATGACCGTCAACCAATATGAGGTATGGACGGCGGAAAACGGTCGCGATGGATTGATGATGATCACTTCCTACTGTCCCGACGTCATTATTCTGGATCTGGGCCTGCCGGATATGGATGGGCTGGAGATTATCCGCTCCGTGCGGCAATGGTCTCAGATGCCGATCATCGTTGTATCCGCCCGCAGTCATGAAAGGGACAAGGTCAAAGCCCTGGACGAGGGCGCCGATGATTATGTGACCAAGCCCTTCGGCAGCAGCGAACTGCTGGCCCGGATCCGTACGGCGCTCCGCCACGCTAACAACGCCCGGCTCAGGGAACAGCTGAAGACACCGGGGATCTTTACCGCCGGGAAAATGAATATCGACTATGGCAAGCGGCGGGTGTTCATCAACGGAGAAGAGGTCAAGCTTACCCAGACGGAATTTAATATCCTTTGCCTTTTGTCCCGGTATGCCGGAAGGGTACTGACCTATGACTTCCTGCTGAAGGAAATCTGGGGGCCGGCGGCCAAGGGGGACAATCAGATCCTGCGGGTAAATCTGGCCAATATCCGGCGGAAAATTGAAGAAAATCCGGCAGAGCCCAGATATATTTTTACAGAAACCGGAGTGGGATACCAAATGGTTGAAGGTGACTAAAAATTCTTAACATTGTCTTAACAAATATTGGCTCCTTTTTAACACGAATTTATGTTGTGCTATTTTATACTAGATATACGACACTGAAAATAGGGGATAAAGGGAAGGGATGATGAAGAGATGTCCGTACGGTATTCTTTGGTGGAAAATGAATTTAGAAGCGAAGAAGGGCAGGGATACCGTAGTTTCGGAATTGTACTGGTCCAGGACCAGGAGGTTCTGAAACGCGTGGAGGATATATCTCTGAACAAGACTTTTGTGGAAGAGGCTGTGGAGTTATTTAACCGGTATGAGCTTTCCGCCGTTCATCTTGAAGAAGTGATCGAAAATCTCCTGGCCTGGGAGTAAAGGCTGCCCAACGGCCGATAGCGGTGAAAAATTCAAAAGGGACTGTCGCAACATGCATTTTCTACTGCGCCAGCCGGCGCCTGATCTGTTTGGTCAAGGGCTGTGATGGGCAGGAAATAATGATGGTGCGGCGGTCCCTTTGTCGGTGGCAGGGATTTATTTGTCTCTTGCGGCGGGGAATCAGAGGGAAATCAGGTCCAAAAGCTGGCGGATATTCTTTTTGCCGAAGCTGGTCTTCCCGTCATCAATCACCAGGCAGGGTACGCTCATCACCTTGTACTGTCGGCGCAGATCGGGAAAATGGTTCAAATCGTAGACATGGGCGCTGACCAGGGGGTTTTCCGCCGCGATCCGCTGGGCGGCCATCACCAGTTCCGGGCACAGGGTGCAGGACAGGGAAACCAGGACTTTTAAGTCCACAGGCTGCCGGATGGCCCGGATTTTCTGGAGAAGCTCCGGCTCTATGGCCTGTCCCGGGCCGGCGGCGTTGTACAGGGCGATAATAAAGGAATTGAACTCATGACCGCCGGGAACGCCGTGAAAAGCCATGCCGGTATCGGAACCGTCGGCCCGGCAAATTCCGACCCAGGGCCGGTGGGTTTGGGTGGAGTCGTCAGGCAGGATTTCCAGCGTCAGCTTATCCGTCAGAGAGACCAGTTCCTGAAGATAGGCCTCCAGTTCCCGGGATACAAGGTTTTGGTCCAGGGCGGCTTTCAGGATCAGGGGAGCGGCCAGGCGGCGGAAAACGTCGGCCAGCTGAGCGTTGATTTCCGGGGAGAAAAGCCGGCCGGCTTCTCTTTCCCGGTCCGGCAAGGCCGCCGTACCGGCTGTATCGGCGGCGCCGGCTGTATCTGCTATACCGTCGTCAGCGTAAGCTCTGCCGGATATGTCCGCAGTGCCGTCGGTATCTGAGCCGGCAGTGTGCGTTGCGCCGGCCTGAGTGTCCGGATTATCTGGCCTTTGGCCGCCGGAGGATGAATGCCCTTTGGGAGCATTGACTGCGCCGGTTTTTTCCCCCGGACCTGCCGGAAGGACCGGGATGAGTCCGGTTTTTTTCTGCATGGCGGCGGCGTATTTTTCCAGTTCCGTAGCAGCCACAGCGCCGTCGGATACCGCGGTGACCACCTGCCGCAGATTTTTAACGCAAACGTCGCCGGCGCCGTAAACGCCGTCCAGATTAGTCTTTTGGCGCCGGTCGGTCAGGATATAGCCTTGTTCGTTCAGCTCCACGATATTTCGGAATAAATCCGTAGCCGGCTCATAGCCGGCAAAGACGAAGACGCCGAAGCTTTCGCCGGCCGGGGGCCGGTACAGGGCGACCTCGCCGGTCAGCAGATTTTTCAGCCGGGCGCTTTGCAGGGCGCCCTCCCCGGCGACTTCCTCCATCACGGTATTAAACAATACGCTGATTTTCGGATGGGCCAGCACCGCGTCGGACAAGCTCCTGGCGCAGCCGAATTGATCCTTGCGCACCAATACCGTCACCTGACGGGCATACTTGGTGAGAAAGATGGCTTCCTCGGCGGCGGCAAAACCGCCGCCGATCACAAAGACGTCCAGGCCGGTAAAAAACTCGCCGTCGCAGGTGGCGCAGTAAGCTACGCCGTGGCCTTTGAACTCTGCCTCTCCCGCAAAGCCCACCCTGCGGGGGCTGGCTCCCGTAGCCAGAACCAGGCCGAAGGCCTGAAACCGGCCCCGGGAGGTAACGACGGTCTTCAAATCCCCGGAAATCTCAAAGCTTTCCGCTTCCGCCAGCAAAAACTCGGCGCCGAAGGACCCGGCCTGCCGGCGCATGGTCTCCGTCAGGGCGCTGCCGGAAGCTTTTTCCACCCCCGGATAGTTTACGACATCGGCGGTAATGGTGATTTGCCCGCCGAATTTTTCTTTTTCGATCACCAGCACCCGGTACCGGGCCCGGGCCAGATAAAGAGCGGCCGTCAGGCCCGCCGGTCCGCCGCCGATGACGATCACGTCGTAGAGGCGGTCTTCCATTACAGTAAGCCCACCAGATCCAGGCTGGGTTTTAAGGTTTGCGCGCCGGGACGCCATTTGGCGGGGCAGACCTGATCGCCGTGCTCGGCCACGAACTGGGAAGCCTGTACCCGGCGGAAAAGCTCGTCGGCATTACGGCCGATATTCCCGGCCACGACTTCATAGGCGACGATTTTGCCTTCGGGATTGATGATAAAGCTGCCGCGTTCAGCCAGTCCCTCGGCCTCGATCATCACGTCAAAGTCCCGGGCCAGGGCGCCGGTAGGATCGGCCAGCATCGGATACTGGATCTTCTGAATGGTTTTGGAAGCGTCATGCCAGGCCTTGTGGACGAAATGGGTGTCGCAGGAAACGGAATAAATCTCGCAGCCGATCTTTTTAAAGTCCTCGTATTTATCGGCCAGGTCCTCCAGCTCGGTTGGGCAGACAAAGGTGAAGTCGGCGGGATAGAAGAAGAATACGGACCATTTGCCCAGGGTATCGGCTTTGGTTACGGACTTAAAAGCATTGTTCTGAAAAGCCTGCACGGAAAAATCACTTACTTCCTTCTGAATCATCGACATAGCAAATCCCTCCTGAAAACGAATTTTATTTTGGTTGTGGTTATTAGCCTCTGCTAACCTTATGGCAGTATCTTACCATTACCAAAGAAAATTGTCAAGAATTATTCCTAATAATTTTTAAAAATCGCGTTCGCCTCTGCGCCTGGTTCCGTAACCCATATCCTGAAATCTGATGTTAACGCCGTCTGGTTCTTTTTATCGAAATCGTTGTTTTTTTAGAAGATTAACGATACAATACTTTTGTATGCCGGTGTATGGTGATTTTAATGAGAATGGAGGGAGGATATGGATCCCAGAGACGAAGGGGAAATCTTCGACTATTTTTGCGGCTTATGGGAGCAGAAAAAAACCGGCGGTTCCCGGCACACTCCTGAGACCTGGAATACCAGAGCGGATGATTGGGAAAAGGAACTGGCCCAAAGCAGCTCCTTTCACCGGAGCCTGGAGGAGCGGGTATCCAGGGTGGCCGCCTATCTCCGCGGCCGCGGGCTGTTGACCGGGGAAAGCAGGGTAATGGATATTGGCTGCGGTCCCGGCCGCTTTGCCGTGGAGTTTGCCAAAACTGCCGGATATGTGGCGGGAATGGATATTTCCCCCCGTATGCTGGAGTTGGCTTCGGCTTATGCCAGGGAGCGGTCGCAGCAGAATGTATCTTTTATTCAGGGAGACTTTGAGGAAGCCGATGTGGACGCCCTGGGCTGGACCGGCGGATTTGATCTGGTCTTTACTTCCATTACCCCGGCTGTGGGCACCAGGGAGAATCTGAAAAAGGCAATGAAAATCAGCCGTGGTTATTGTTTCAACAGCAGCTTTATCCGCTGGCGGGACAGCCTGGAGCAGCAGATTGCCGAAGATGTGTTTGAAAAAGAGTATACTCCTTTTTTGGATAACCGGGGCCGGTTTTATTCCTTGTTCAACCTGTTGTGGCTGACGGGCTATTTGCCGGAAACCTTCTATCATCAACAAAGCCAGACGGAACAGGTGAAAGCGGGAGAAGACCTGGCAAGATATTACGCAAGGTGTTTTTCCGCGGATAAGACGGCGGACGGCCATAGCGTAGCGCGGATAGGAGAGTATCTGAGCAAACAGGCTTCCGCCCAGGGGCTTATCCAGCGGCGGACGGAACGCTGGTATGGCTGGATGCTTTGGGATGTCCGAAACCCGGCGGCCAAAACGGAGTGCCGGAAAGATACCGGCAGTAACGCCGCTCAGAGGAAGATCCCAAAGAACTGAGAGGAAAAGGCGTAAAAACAAAAGGCGTAAAAACAAAAGGCCCTGCTCTTCGGTACAGGAGAGCAGGGCCTTTGGCATGCTAATTAAAGATTTTGAGGAGAACCCGGCCTATTTGCCATTCAAAATGGCGGCCAGATCCGCTTCCGGCGTGGAAATAGGATGAAGCTGGAATTTATCTACCAGAACGCCCAGGACCGCGTCGCTGAAGAACGCCGGAATGCTGGGGCCGATATAGATATTTTTGATCCCCAGGGACAGCAGGGTCAGCAGGATGCAGACCGCTTTTTGCTCATACCAGGAAAGCACCAGCGTCAGCGGCAGGTCGTTGACGCCGCAGCCGAAGGCTTCGGCCAGGGCCGCCGCCACCTGGATGGCGCCGTAAGCGTCGTTGCATTGGCCCATGTCCAGGATCCGGGGGAAAGGTCCGATGGAGCCGGCGTCCAGGTCGTTGATCCGGTATTTGCCGCAGGCCAGGGTCAGGATCACGGTATCCTGGGGCGTCTGCCGGACAAACTCCGTGTAATAATTCCGGCCGGGCCTGGCGCCGTCGCAGCCGCCCACCAGGAAGAAATGCCGGATAGCGCCGGCCTTGACCGCGTCGATGATGGCGGGAGCGTTATCCAATACCGTCCGGCGGCCGAAGCCCGTGGTGACGGTGCCTCCGCCGTTGATGCCCTGCATGGGATGGTCCTGGCTGTAACCTCCCAGTTGAATGGCATGCCCGATCAGGCCGGAGAAATCTTTGCTGCCTTTATCGTCGGCTTTGATGTGCTTCATTTCCGGATAGGCCACCACCGAAGTGGTATAGACCCGGTCGCCGTAGCTGTCCTTGGGAGGCATCAGACAGTTGGTGGTAAATAGGATGGGAGCCGGCAGATCGGCAAACTCCTTTTGCTGATTTTGCCAGGCGGTGCCGAAATTGCCCTTGAGCTGGGGATGCTTTTTCAGTTCCGGGTATCCGTGGGCCGGCAGCATTTCACCGTGGGTGTAGATATTAACTCCCTTGCCGTCGGTCTGCTCCAGCAGCATCTGCAAATCCCGCAGGTCATGGCCGGTAACCACAATAAAAGGCCCTTTTTCAATCGTTAAGGGAACCTGGACCGGTACGGGATCGCCGTAAGCGCCGGTATTGGCCTCATCCAGCAAAGCCATGCACTTCAGGTTGATTTTGCCGAATTCCATCAGTAAGGCCAGCCATTGATCCACCGTATGCTGGCCGGCCAGCGCCGCCATTCCTTTAATGAACCAGGCGTCCACCTCAGGATCCCGTTTGTCCAGAACCCGGGCGTGGTGAGCGTAAGCAGCCATGCCCCGCAGTCCGAAAAGCAGGGTGGAGCGCAAGGATACCAGATCTTTGTCGCCATGGAACAGTTCCTCGGTCTTAATGACCGGCTTCCCTCCCAGAGCTACGCGCCGGGCTTTGACTTTTTCGGTATAGGAAGCCACGCTCGCCTCGTCAAAATTAACGTTGGTAATGGTGACAAACAGGCCGTCCACAATAGGGTCCACGTTCTCCGGCCCGGAGGAGCCGGCCGCCTTGGCCAGGGCGATCATTTCACAGGTCAGTTCATCCTGCCCATGGGCCACCGGGGGCTTTTTGCCGCATACCCCAGACAGGGTGCAGCCGGTACCTTTGGCTGTCTGCTCACACTGAAAACAAAACATTTCGCTCATCGTCAGGTCCTCCTTTTAATTTGATGATTTATTCTCCGGCACCCTTTGCCGGTTTTCCGGAAAGAGTACGATCAAGAGCATCTTGAAGCGTTCCTGGGCATAGACGGCATGGGGCACCTTAGCGGGCATAACGATGGCCTCCTTTTCCTGCAGCACATGCTCCTGGCCGCCTACGGTGACGCGGCCCCGGCCCTCCAATACCAAAACCAGCGCGTCGCCTTCCGAATCGTGGCTGCTGATTTCCTCCCCTTTATCGAAAGCGAACAGGGTTAAACTGTGATCCGGACTCTGCGCCAGGGTCCTGCTGACGATCTGGCCCTCCAGATAAGACACCTGGCCGGCCAAGGGCAGCACCTGGCTGTGGGGGATATTCCTGATGAATTTTTCCATACCTTCGTCCTCCTAATCCTCTAAGATCCGGCCGTCGGTGGAAAGGGTGATCACCTGCCAGGGAATCATTTTCCCGCTGTTTTTCAGCGCCGTGACCGCCGCCTGCTGGATACCGCCGCAGCAGGGGACCTCCATCCGTACCACCGTTACCGATTTGATCTCGTTTTCTTTTAGTATGGCCGTCAGCTTTTCGCTGTAATCCACCATATCCAATTTGGGACAGCCGATGATGGTCACCTTGTTTTTCATGAACCGGCCGTGGAAGCCGGCGTAGGCGTAGGCGGCGCAGTCGGCGGAGATCAGAAGGTTTGCGCCCTCCAGATAAGGCGCCTTTACCGGGATCAGCTTGATCTGTACCGGCCACTGCAGCAATTGGCTTGATGCTTCAGGGGAGGCCGCAGGCGTGGCGGCCGGGGCCTCTTCCCGCCGGATGGCGTGGGCCTTGGCGCCGGGACAGCCGCCGGCCGGCGGAGTTTTACCGGCTTTGGCCATGCGGGCTTTTACCGCGGCCTCGTCATAGGGGTCCGCTTCCCGTTCCTCAAAGGTGATGGCCCCGGTGGGACATGCCGGCAGACAGTCTCCCAGACCGTCGCAGTAATCGTCCCGGAGCAGCGCCGCTTTGCCATCCACCATGCCGATCGCCCCTTCATGGCAGGCTTCCACACACAGGCCGCAGCCGTTGCATTTGTCTTTGTCTATATGAATGATTTTACGAATCATGATCGTATCACCTCTTCGCTTTGTTTTATCCCAACCTTAATTGACCTTACAGCCAAAGTCTAATATACCGGGCAAAAAAAGTATGTTGCATATGCAACATGACGGCGGATTTTTTGATGTTTTTTGCTTTGACGTTGAATTTTTTTGGTTTTCAACTCCAGATAAAAAAGAAGCCAGTTCAAGGCTATGGAATGATCTGGGGATTTGAAAAGGCAAACGGAATAAGGAAAATAAACAACGGTAGCCGATGGTTGAAGTGCACTCTAGAGATTAGACAGGACGATGACAAACTGTTTAGAAGTTATTGGACTGTTTTGAAAAGGAGATGCCTATGAAAAAGCACTTAGTTATATTTAGTATTTTGTTAATCAGCTTGTTGAGTTTTTCTTTAATGGGTTGCGGCAGCAATAGTGGAAGCAGTGCCGGTGAAAACGTTGCTGGCAGTAGCGGAAATACCGATACTGCGGGCAATGCCGACAATACTGAGGAACCTTTGCGATTTATGGCGGCAAATGTAGGTGGCGAGTGGTACCCTATTGCGGTAGCCATTAGCGAAAGCTGGAAGGGAATGGGTATAGAAAGTACGGTTCTTCCCGGAGGTGGTGCCAGTAATGTTCTGGGACTGTCACAAAATCAGGGAGATATTGGATTTACTTTTTCGGTAACAGCAGTTGACGGCACTGCGGGCAATGAACCTTTTGAGAAACCCCTGGAGGGCTACCGGGCTTTGCTCTGTTTAAATGCCTCCTATGTGCAGCCGGTGGTATATGCCAATTCCGGTATCGAATCCATTGAAGATTTGCGGGGAAAACGGATCAATGTATATACCAAGGGCTATACCAGTGAATTAAATGCCCGGTTGGTACTGAAAACCTACGGTTTGACATATGAGGATATGTCTGCCGTCAACTATCTAGGCGACGATGACGCCATAGATCAGTTAAAGGACGGCCATTTAGACTGCACCATCAGTACCGGCGGCATTCCAGATTCCGGATTTATCGATATGGCATCGGTCAGGCCGATTAGAGTATTGGGTATGGATCAGGATAAGCTGGCAGAAGCGACGGAGCTAAATGATGGGTTATATTCTACAGTCATTCCAGCCGGTACTTACGGGATTCCGGAGGACGTAAATGTTCTGGGCACCAGGCTAATGCTGATCGTCCGTACAGAAATTCCGGAAGAGACAGTCTATAATCTGGTCAAAGGTGTTCATGAAAATCTCACAAGTCTCTATCATGTCAACAGCAATCTGGAGGAGGTCACCATAGAGACAATGGCCGCGGATTGCGGAATTGATTACCATCCTGGCGCAATAAAGTACTACCAGGAGCAAGGCGTGATTTAGAGGAGAGGGGTGATTTCTTTGACCGGGCAAGAAAATGCAGCTTTATTATCAGAAAAGAGTAGAAATAAATATTATTTTCGCTTTGTCTCTATTATTGCGGTAGCCATGAGCGTCTTTCAGTTGTATACTGGCTTTCTGGGAACTTTAGAGGCATATTACCAGAGAACAATTCATTTGATGTTTGCTTTGATACTGGTTTTTTTGATCTATGGCAGGAAAGGGCAACATAAAAAAGAGGTCCATTGGCTGGATCTGATCTATGTTGCATTAGCTCTGGTGGTCTTTGGCTATCTTTATGTTAATTATACTTATCTGGTTACTGAGCGAATGTATTACATTACTCCCCTTACTACTTCTCAGTATATATTGGGTGTTTGTTGCCTTGCCTTAGTATTGGAGGCGACGAGGAGAACTTCCGGGCCGCAATTGCCCATCGTCTGCCTGGTTTTTATTCTTTATGTATTTCTCGGCCCATGGGTTCCCGGCATTTTTCATCATCCCGGCTTTTCCCTGGGTTTACTGCTGGATATTGAATATCTTACCACTGCAGGGCTGTTTGGCGGTACAATGGCCATTTCATCCAGCTATCTTTTCCTGTTTATCCTATTGGGATCTGTATTGGCCAAGACAGGCTTTGGTGATTTTCTCAGGGATTTTTCTTTGTCCATCGCCGGTTGGGCCAGAGGAGGTCCGGCAAAGGTTGCTATTCTGGCCAGCGGTTTTTTTGGGATGATCTCCGGCAGCGCTGTGGCCAATGTGGCAACTGTAGGAGGTTTTACCCTGCCGATGATGGAGAAGGTGGGTTATCGCAAAGAATTTTCTGCAGGAGCGCTGGCGGCGGCATCTGCCGGAGGCCAGATCATGCCGCCGGTTATGGGCGTGCAGGCTTTCCTGATGGCTCAGTATACCGGAATACCTTACAATACGATTATTAAATGGGCATTACTGCCGGGAACGCTCTACTTTTTAAGTATGCTATTTATGGCGGACGTGGAGGCTGTACGCTTAGGACTTCGCGGCATGGGAAAAAATGAGCTGCCCTCCCTGAAAAATGCATTAAAAAAAAGTTATTTTGCTCTGCCGATGGTCATCCTTGTAGGCTTGCTGATCATGGGTTATACGCCTAATTACGCTGCTTGTGCCACCTTGGTAGCTTCTTTCGCCATCGGCTTTTTGGATCGGAGCCGCCGGATGACTCTGCGGGATGTATGGGATGCTTTGGAGGATGGAGCAAAAGGTGCGATTCCTGTGGTATGCTCCTGCGCCACTGCCGGTATAATTGTCGGCATAGTCTCGGTTACAGGTATCGGCGCCAGGTTCTCTGCTGCCGTGGTGTCCTGGTCCCACGGGAATGTCGTGCTTGCCTTGCTCTTAACTATGGTTGCCGGCATTATCCTGGGCATGGGCTTACCTACTTCGGCAGTCTATATCATTCAAGTCGCTTTGATTGTGCCTGCTTTGATTGAACTGGGAATTCCCCTATATATCGCTCACATGTTTGTGGTTTATTTTGCGGCTATTTCCATGATTACACCCCCGGTTTGCCTGGCCTCGTATACGGCGGCAAATATCGCTAAGGCCAATCCCATGAAAACGGGCTGGACGGGCATGCGGTTAGGCGCCGTGGCCTATATAGTGCCATTTATGTTCGTATTCAACCCGGCGCTTTTGCTGGAAGGCCGACTCAGCCAGGTTATTCCGGCAGTAATCATGTCCTTGATAGGCGTATATTTTTTGGCCGTTGCCCTGGGTGGAGTAGGGCGCACCCTATTAAATTGGCCTTTACGAATCTTATATTTTATTGCCGCCCTTTTGACAATTTGGCCTGGATGGCTTAGTGATACAGCTGGAATTGGCCTGGCCGGACTGCTTTATCTTTATCAGAAAAGGAAAATTGCCGCCGGTAAGTGGGAAGACCTGATTGCCAAACTCAATAACCCTATAGCGGTTGTTAAGGATCAGTAAAATATGGCAGAAAAAAAAGATGTATCGAGAATTGTTGTGGCAATTACCGGTGCCTCCGGTTCGATTTATGGTATTCGGTTACTGGAAGAATTGAGAAAAGCCGGTATAGAAACTCATCTTATCCTTTCCGATTGGGCAAAGCAAACGATACAGATAGAAACAATGTACTCTGTGGCGGATGTCGCTGCCCTGGCTGTCCAGACCTATGAATTAAATAATATGGGTGCGTTGGTGGCCAGCGGCTCTTTTCTTCATCGTGGAATGATCGTTGCGCCTTGCAGTATGAAAACCCTGGCGGCTATTGCAAATGGCTTGGAAAATAATTTAATCATCAGAGCTGCAGGTGTAACAATGAAAGAAGGGAGAAAGCTGCTCCTTTTGCCCAGAGAGACTCCGCTGACGGCAATTCAGCTGGAGAATATGCTGAAGCTTTCCCGGTTAGGCGTTACCATTATGCCGCCGGTGCCGGCTCTATACAATAAGCCGAAAGATCTGGAGGCGGTTTACTGTCATACAGTAGCCAGAATGCTGGATCATTTTCAGATCGAAAATCAAATGACAACCCGTTGGAACGGTGGCTGAAGTACCCATGACTCCGGCGGTAATAAACACCATCCCACGATATCTTAGATGTGGGTGACCGGCCACGCCGGAGGTGATTCTGGCGGCGGCCAAGGAGAAGGAGCGGGGGGAAAATTTCTGTGAAAAGGAAAAAAGTACAGCAGAAGTTTCCGCGCCTTAACATAGCCAGGAATAAACGGACCGGTAAGGAAGGTTTATTTCGGGGCAGAGAAGGAGATGCGTAAAAGCATCAAAAGGAAAAGAGCCAGGCCGTCATCAGCAGGGGGTGCGGTCAGGCTCTTTTTCCTTGCCGGGAGAAATGCGGATATTTAAGCCGTACGTATTCGGCAAAAAAAATCCGAACCCTTCGCCGGCAGGTTTTACCTGCTGTGAATGGTTCGGCTGATCCGTCAAATGGTGCGCCTAGCAGGAGTCGAACCTGCGGCCTACCGCTTAGGAGGCGGTCTCTCTATCCTACTGAGCTATAGACGCGAAGAAATTACCTCTACTATAATAAGCGAATTTTCGGCGTTTGGCAAGGAGTTTTAACCATAAGCCGGCAGCTTTGGGAAGGAAGAAAATCATTGAGGTCCGCCGCTTTTACGGAATTCGGCCAGAAGCCTGGCCATATCCGGTTCGACGCTGATCGGGGCCGGGGCCGCTTTAATGGCGGTAGCGATATCCTTTAAGCCGCTGCCGGTAACGATGGCCGCCACCTTGGCGCCGGCAGGGATAAGGCCCAGCTCCGCCGCCTTTTTGGCGCCGGCAGTGCCGGTGACGCCGGCGGGTTCGCCGAAGACTCCGCAGGTGCGGCCCAGGAGGGCCATGGCCTCAAGGATCTCTTCATCGCTGACGTTCACCGTGATGCCGCCGGACTCCCTGACGGCCCGGACGGCCTTCAGGAAATTCCGGGGCACGCCTACGGCGATGCTGTCGGCGATAGTATTTTCTTCCATGGGGGTCAGGGTTTCCACACCGGCTTCCACAGCCCGGTTCACCGGGCAGCAGCCGGCGGCCTGGACGCTGATCAGCCGGGGCAGCTTGTCGGTCAGCCCCGTTTCATACAGGTCCTTAAAGCCTTTCCAGACCCCGGCGATGGTGCAGCCGTCGCCTACGGAAAGGGCCACATAATCCGGCACCTGCCAGCCCAGCTGCTGTACCAGCTCAAAGGAAACCGTTTTTTTCCCTTCCGAAAGATAAGGATTGATGGCGGCGTTGCGGTTATACCAGCCCCAGCGCCGGATGGCCTGGGCGGAAAGCCGGAAAGTATCCTCGTAGGAGCCCTCCACGCTGATCACATGGGCGCCGAACATCAGAAGCTGGGCTACCTTGCCCTTGGGAGCCCGGGAAGGCACAAAGATATAAGCTTCCAGGCCGGCGGCTGCTGCGCTGCCTGCCAAAGAGGAGGCGGCGTTTCCCGTGGAGGAGCAGGCGATGATTCCTGCTCCGGCCTCCCGGGCCTTGGCTACCGCCATGGCCGAAGCCCGGTCCTTCAGGCTGGCGGTGGGGTTTACGCCGTCGTCTTTGATCCAGAACCGCTCAAAACCCAGCGCTTCCGCCAGCCGGGAAGATTCATAGAGGGGAGAGCCGCCTACGGCCAGCCCCTTTTCCGCCATGTGCAGGGCGGTGGCTTCGGCTGTCGGCAGCAGTTCCCGATAACGCCACATGCCCTTTTCCCGCCTCCGGTCCAGAATCTCCCGGGTGAGCCGGGAACGGAGATAGGCGTAATCATAGGTCACTTCCAGGATGCCGCCGCATTTGGGGCAGGTGCAGGAGTCGGGCCGGGGCTCGTATTCGGCTTTACAGGAGGTGCAAATCAAAGAGTAAAGCTGAGGGATAGCGTTCATATTGCCTCCTTTGCCTGATTACTTCAGCAGGCCGGTCATCTCGTTGAACTGCTGGATGAGGGCGTCGACTTCCGCCGCCTGTTTATGAACCGCGCCCCAGGTCAGGTCGTAATCATACCAGAGCTCGTTCAGCTCTTCCGCACTCTTGCCCTGTTGTTCTACCCAGGTGTAGTATTTCAGGTTATGGATGCGTTTGCGGTCGCAGTAGCTCAGTTCCGCCATATGATCTGTCCGCAGGCCCAAAAGGTGCCGGTTGAAATCAGCGGCAGCCTTCATCAGGCTGTATTCGCCTTCCGCCTGGGCCAATTCCTCGATGCGGGAGCCGTACATCGCGGCGGAATCGGTAAGGACCGTGACCACCACGTCGTCTTCCGTCAGTTCGTAGTATTTGGCCGTTTTGATGGCGCAAAGGACGTTGGCGATGCCGGAAATGCCAAGAAGGGAAAGGTCGGCGGCCAGCTCCGGGGCCACGCCGGCTTCCCCGGTCAGGAATTGGCGGCCCGCGGGATCGTTAAAGAGCCGCAGCAGATGCTGGCTGTCCTCGTCGTCAATGGCGATGACTAAGTCGGTGTTTTTTACGTTGTGTATCCAAGGCACGTGCTTGTCGCCGATTCCTTCGATACGGTGGTCGCCGAAGCCGTTATTCAAAAGAGTGGGGCATTGCAGAGCTTCCCCCGCCGCCAGCTTCATCTGCGGGTATTTCTCTTTCAGGAAGTCGCCGCAGCCCAGGGTGCCGGCGGAACCCGAGGTAAAGCAGGCGGCGGCCAGACGGCCTTTTTTGCCACGGATGCTTTCAAAGGCCTCGTCAATGGCGTTGCCGGTAACCTCATAATGCCAGAGGTGGTTGCCCATTTCCTCGAATTGATTAAAGATCATCACGTCTTCCCGGGTGGTTCTCAGCTCCCAGGTCTTATCGAAGATCTCTTTTACATTGCTTTCACAGCCCGGGGTGGCAATCACTTCCGTAGCGATTCCCTTCAGCCAGTCAAAGCGCTCTTTGCTCATGCCCTCGGGCAAAATGGCCACGGAAGGCACGGACAAAAGTTTGGAATTGAAAGCGCCGCCCCGGCAGTAATTACCGGTGGAGGGCCAAACGGCTTTATGATAGGTGGCGTCAAACTGGCCGGTGACCAGCCGCGGCACCAGGCAGCCAAAGGACGCCCCTACCTTGTGGCAGCCGGTGGGAAACCACTTGCCGATCATGCAAAGAATTTTCGCCTCCACGCCGGTAAGCTCTTTTGGCAGGACGATAAAATTGGGGCCGCCGAAGAGGCCGCCGGATTCCTTGGGCTCATTTTTCCAGGTGATGCGGAACAGGTTCAGGGGGCTTACGTCCCAAAGGCCTAAGTTTTTTAACTGTTCTTTAATCTTTTCGGGGATCTTTTCGGGATCTTTCATCTGGGCAAGAGTGGGGATGATTACGTTATGCTCCTTGGCCAGCCTGACGTTTTTGGCCAGATTGGCCTCATGGACAGTTAAATCAATCACGGCAATCTCTCCTTCACCTATAATTAATGTTGTCTTTCGGCCGAAAGGCGGGTAAAATAAGCATGCCTGACCCGGCCGCCGGCTTCGCCGGCAAGACGGTCCTGGCATCAGTATAGCTTACCACGGTAAAAAACTCAATGGAGGGCGGCTTTATGGATATCAGCATCTTCAGTGTTACGGGACCGGTGATGATCGGCCCTTCGAGTTCCCATACCGCCGGCGCCTGCCGCTTAGCCCGGGTGGCCCGGGAAATTATCGTCAACCCTTTTTCCCATGTTTCCTTCGGGCTCCATGGCTCTTTTGCCAAGACGTATAAAGGCCACGGCACCGACCGGGCCCTGCTGGCGGGAGTGATGGGCTGCCGGGAAGACGACGAAGCCATTGCTCAGGCCTTCGAACTGGCAAAAAAGGCCGGTTTTACCTATGATTTTCATGAGGTGGAGCTGGAGGGCGCCCATGAAAATACGGTGCTCCTGGACTTTACCATGACAGACGGCCGCCACAATGAGATCGTCGGCTCTTCTCTGGGCGGGGGCCGCATCGAGATCACCAGGATCAACGGGTTTGATACGGAATATACCGCCCGGACTCCCACTTTAATTATCCGGCAGCAGGACCGGCCCGGCGTCATCAGCCAGGTTACCGGAGTGCTGGCCCAAAAGGGAATTAATATCGGAGTAATGAAAGTAAGCCGCCAGGTGAAAGGCGACATCGCTTTCTGCATCATCGAAACCGACAGCGAGATCCGGGAAGACGTGGTAAAAAGCCTGGAGCAAAATGAAAACCTTTTGTATGTCCGGGCGCTGAATATTTGGGAATAAAGGGCGAATTGATTTTGACGGGGAGGAAATTTACCGCCCCGAAAAGGAGAAGTCCTATGATGTACAACAGTTTCAAGGAGCTTTTGACCCAGACCGAGGAAAGGAAGCTGACCCTTTGGCAGGTGATCCTGGAAAACGAGGAGCAGCTGGGAGGCTTGAGTGAAGGAGAAATTTTTCAGCGGCTGGAAAGCCGTTATCAGGTCATGGAGGCCTCGGCCCAAAAAGCGCTGAAAAAACCTCTTTCCACAGTGGGCCATCTGATCGAAGGCGTTGCTTCTACCCAAAGCCTTCATGCTTCTTCCGGCAATACGATCTGCGGGCCCTTTATTAATGAAGTAATGGCCATGGCTTTATCCTGCAGCGAAGTCAATGCTTCCATGGGTAAAATCTGTGCTGCGCCCACGGCAGGGGCCTGCGGTGTGCTGCCGGCGGTTTTGCTGGGCCTGTCCGGACGAAAGGGCTTGAGCCGCAGAGAGACACTGCAGGGTCTGGCCACCGCCTCCGGCGTCGGCGCCATCATCACCAAAAATGCCACGGTAGCCGGGGCGGAAGGCGGCTGCCAGGCAGAGTGCGGCGTAGCGGCGGCCATGGCTGCCGCGGCGGCGGCGGAGATGCAGGGGGGCAGCCCGGCCATGGCGATAAATGCGGTGGCTCTGGCTTTGATGAATGTCATGGGCCTGGTTTGCGATCCGGTGGCCGGCCTGGTGCAGGTGCCCTGCGCCCAGCGCAACGCTTCCCAGGCGGTAAACGCCCTGATCAGCGCGGACATGGCCCTGGGCGGGATGAAAAGCATCATCCCCTGCGATCAGGTGGTGGAAGCTATGGCCCGGGTGGGCAGGATGCTGCCGATGGAGTTGCGGGAGACAGCTCTGGGGGGCGTGGCGGCCACACCGGCAGGCAAGGAATACATGAAAGAGATCTTCGGCAGGTAGTCCGAGGAAAAAGCTTCGGCTTTCGTATCACAGAAACGCCGATATTAATGAAGACTCAGGTCAGGCTCTTAAGAAGAAAAAGCAAAAAATCAGAGGTCCGGTCAGGATTTTGCGACTTTTGGCGTCCGGGTGCAGGAAAGAAAAGAGCCGGACAGAAAAAATTGTAATTTGCCTCTTGCATGTTTGAAAAAGAGGTGGTAAAATAAGCTTCACCTCCCAAATTGGTCAGGAATTTTAACAGAGCAAAGCTGCGAAAAACTCGAAAAAAGTTAAAAAAAAGAGTTGACAGCAAAGGGAGCATTTGTTAAGATATAAAAGCCGTCGCCGAGAGGGAAGCCCATGAGGCGGAGGGAGCAGATCCTTGAAAACTGAACAGTTAAGAAAAGAACCAGCGAAGCAAAAAGCGGGCAGAAGCCGGAGGAATCCGGGGGATGTCAAACCGGCCGGGCGGAGGCCCGGACAGATGGCGCGAGGCCATCAAAAGAACGCGAAAGCGAAAGCAACGAGCCATCAAGCTCAATAAGAGGAATTGAATCGTCGGAAGACGAGGAGATAAAGAATTATTGGAGAGTTTGATCCTGGCTCAGGACGAACGCTGGCGGCATGCCTAACACA
>JAYFQF010000003.1:0-54544 GCA_034927285.1 Peptococcaceae bacterium | reverse complement strand
TGTGTTAGGCATGCCGCCAGCGTTCGTCCTGAGCCAGGATCAAACTCTCCAATAATTCTTTATCTCCTCGTCTTCCGACGATTCAATTCCTCTTATTGAGCTTGATGGCTCGTTGCTTTCGCTTTCGCGTTCTTTTGATGGTCTCGCGCCATCTGTCCGGGCCTCCGCCCGGCCGGTTTGACATCCCCCGGATTCCTCCGGCTTCTGCCCGCTTTTTGCTTCGCTGGTTTCTTTTCTTAACTGTTCAGTTTTCAAGGATCTGCCGATGATTTTTCCGTGCCGGAAAAGCTCGGATTTTCTCATCTTTTGCCGCCGTCGCCAGCAGCAACGTTGTTAATATTAGCACTATAAACAGACCTCGTCAAGCCCTAATTTCGTTTTTTTGTAAAAAAGTTCGAAATTCTTTGACTCGTGCTTTTCTTTCCTATTTATATGAAAATTTCCCTTTTTTCATATAAAACGCATCTGATCCATAGAGGATTTTTTCTTTTCCCTCAGAGAGTCCCGGTAGTTTCACTGAGCTGCTTTTGGGGAATCCTACCTATTGGACGGCAGAATTTTGTGCCGAACCGCTGCCCAGATAGATTTCCGGCACCTGTCCGATGATCACCGAATCGGCGATAGGCAGACGGAGTTCCACTTCCTCCACGTCGGCCATAAAGGGAATGACGATCTGCACTTCCGTCTTGACTTCCATATAAATGGTGTGCTTGACCTGATTAATACCGGCCTGACTAAAGCTGTCGCTGATGTTTACGTCCACCGTACCCATGGGATTTAACGGTACGGTCAGCTCGGGCCCCAGATGGGAAAAAAGGTAAAAGCCGCTGATCATCCCCAGAGGGATCTTGATTTCCTCCTTTTCCAGCTCCTTCAGGTTTTCTTTGATGGCCAGACCCGTAGAGCTGACCAGCTCTCCCAAAGCCGCAGTGTCGGTTTGCAGATAGCTTAGCTGGCCCGCGCCGTCTTGATGGACCGATACCAGCTGGTCATAGCTCACCCCTGGCAGAATCTCCTGATACAAGGTCTTATTAATCACTTCCGCCGCCATCTGATGAGCGGCCAGAGCCGCCATCTGACGGATAGGCGGCTGGATTTGCTCTTTAATAAAGACCACGGTATAATAAGTCAGCCAAACAATCAGCAGCGCCGCCGACAGAGCCACCGTTTTCTTTCTGAGCCTTTTGGTTTCCGTCTCCGCCCGGGGGCGTCTTTTCATCGGCCTACTGAAAAAGCGGGGCCTGGCGGGGCCGAAATATAACCTATGCCTGCGCAGCATGCTGAGGCCTCCTTTATTAATTTCTTGTTAAACCTTTCTTAAAATATAGTATATGGGTCTGCTTGACGATTTGTGATATAATGAGCGAAGCGAATTTCATCATAATTCTCCTCCCGTGGCGGCCGCGCGACTGGCAGGAAGTCAAGAGCCGGCCGCGTTTGGCTGGGAATTCATGATATAATAAGCTAAGCGGATTTCATCATAATTCCCTTCTCGCGGCGGTTACTGCGGCAAAAGCAGCCGGCCGCCCTCGCCGAATCAAATTTCGTGATATAATGACAGAGATCCTTATGGCGGGCGCATGCCCCCAGCTGCGGGAAGGGCTTAAAGGTCCGATTGGACAAGGAGGTATCATACTATGGTAAAAGCGAAAAGCCGACGGAGAAAGGTTAAAGTTACCCGGGTGATCGGCTTGGCCTTTTTTGTTTGCGTAATTCTGGGCTGCGTGGCTGCCGGTCTGGTGGCCGGTTATGTATATAATGTGGTCAACAGCCATCCGAACTATGATCTGTCGATTCTGGCAGGAGACCTTACCACTTATATATACGATAAAAATGATTCTTTAGTCGGCGAGTTCAAAGGGAATAAAGACCGTGAGATCCTGGAGCCCACGGAGATCCCGCTGACCATGAAGCGGGCCATCGTGGCCATTGAGGACCAGCGTTTCTTCAAGCACATCGGCGTGGATCCCATCCGGGTGATGGGGGCGGCGGTGGCCAACCTGAAGTCCGGTTCCAAAGGCCAGGGCGCCAGCACCATCACTATGCAGGTGGTGCGTACCTGTATTTTGGAAGTGGGCAACACGGAAAAGAAGTGGGACAGAAAAATTATGGAGGCCTGGCTTTCCCTGAAGCTGGAGAAGGTTTATTCCAAAGAGCAGATCCTGGCTTTTTATCTGAATAACGTCTACTACGGCCAGCGGGCTTACAGCCTGGCCACGGCGGCTGAAAATTATTTTGATAAATCGGTGGACGATCTGACCTTGGGCGAATGCGCTTTCCTGGCCGGCGTCATCAACGGCCCCGGTATATATAACCCCTATAAATATATGGATAAGGCTAAAGAGCGTCAGGCCATCGTCTTAAATCAAATGGTAAAAATGGGCTATATCAGCACTGAGGAAGAGGAGGAAGCCAAAGCGGCTCCTTTAACGCTTTATAACGGCCCCGACAACGACGGCGGTGATTACAGCAACCAGTCTTTCCTGGATTATGTTTTTGAGGAAGCTTCCCAAATCCTGGGCATCGACGGCTCCAATGAAATGAAGATGTACACCGGCGGTTACCGGATTTATACTACCCTGAACCAAGGGACCCAGGCCAAAGCCGAGGAAGTTTTCAACAACGCCGAAAACTTCCCCAAGTCCTCCGAGGATAAAAAGGTTCAGGGCGCCATGGTGATCCTGGACGTCCATGAAGGAGAAATCGTCAGTATGGTAGGCGGCCGGGATATTCAGGAAGTCCGGGGATTCAACCGCGCCACCGGCGCCCTGCGTCAGCCCGGCTCTTCCTTCAAGCCCATCGCCGTATACGGCCCCGCTCTGGAACTGGGCTGGAATCCCGGCGACGTACTGGACGACTATCCCGACGGCTTTACCACCACGGACAAAAAATTCGTTAACAGCGGCAAAACCTACCGGGGCCTTACCACGCTGCGGGTAGCCGTGCAAAACTCCTTAAATACCATCGCCGTCAAGCTGATCGAAAGAATCGGCGTACAGTCAGGCGTAGAATTTGCAAAAAAACTGGGGATCAGCAGCCTGGTGGAAACCGGACCGGTACTGGACGCCGGCCCCTCCCTGGCTTTGGGCGGCCTGACCAAGGGCGTTTCGCCTCTGGAAATGACCGGCGCCTTCGCCGCCTTCGCCAATGAAGGCGTTTACAATAAGCCTTTTGCCATCCGGCGGATCGAGGACGCCAACGGCAATGTGCTGTATGAGCATACTCCTGAAAAGCATCTGGCCATGACGCCTCAGACCGCTTATCTGATGACCGATATGCTGATGACGGCAGTGCAAAGCGGTACCGGTACCAAAGCCCGGCTGGAGGGTCGTCAGGTAGCCGGTAAAACCGGCACAACCACGCTGAACGTAGACGCCTGGTTCGTCGGCTACACCACCGATCTGGCGGCGGCGGTCTGGATGGGTTACGATCAGCCCGACAATATGCATAACGCCTACGGCGGCAGCTACTGCGCCCCCGTTTGGAAGCAGGTCATGGAAACGGCTCATCGGGATCTGGCGGCTACAAACTTCAAAATGCCCGATGGCATCGTGTCCGTTACTATCGACGCCAAGTCCGGCATGCTGCCTTCCCCCCTCACTCCCGAGGAATACATCATTACCGAAAAATATAACGCCAAAACTGTTCCCACCGAAGAATCCAATGTTTGGGTCCAGGCGCCGGTCTGTGCCGAGAGCGGGCTTTTGCTGACTGATAACTGCCCCACTACGGAACTGAAAACCTTCCTGCGCCGCCAGGTGCCCTGGGTTGGCACCGTAGCGCCTGCCGACTCGGTTCTGGAGGTTCCCACCCAGTACTGCACGATTCACGGAGGCGGCGGCGCCTACCTTCCGCCGGACAGCGACGATGTGCAGCTCAGGCTCTACTCCAATGTGAAAAATGACGACTCCGGCAGTAAGATAAACCTCTCCTGGTACGCCAGCATGTCGGATTCCAACACGACTTTCCAGGTTTACCGGGCCAGCTCTCCTTCCACCCCCGTTAATCTGGCCACCCACGTGGCTTCCCTGGGCAGCACCACCGCTTCCTATACCGACAGCTTGCCTGTGGGCGCCAGTGAAACCTATTATTATTCTCTTCAGGCCGTCGATAAGCTGACCGGGCAGGTTCTGGCCACTTCCCCGGAAGTGAAGGTAACCATCGGCAGCGGCGGCAGAAGCGCCATCCAGCTGCAGGGGGCGGTCATCAGTTACGGCAGCGGCCATGCCGTCCAGCTGGTCTGGAACGAAGTCAATCCAGATTCTAATGTAGTTTATCAGGTCTACCGTTCCGAAAGCCCGGATTTCACCGCCGACGCCAGTACCCTTTTAGCCTCGGAGCTTTACACCAGTTCCTATACGGACGCCGCTACCACGCCGGGCAAGGTTTACTACTACCGGGTGGGAGGCGTTGACTTGACCACAGGCCAGAACTTAAGTCTTTCTGCAAGGCTTCAGGCATCCATCCCCCAATAAAAACCGATACAATCTTTTTCGCAGCAAAAAAGCCCCTGCCTGGGAACAGGTTTTTCCGTTCACCAGGCAGGGGCTTTTCACTGGGTTAAAGCAGATCAAAAATCCGCCGGAGCTTTATTCTTCGATGTATTCGTCCTTCTTTTCGCCTTTGTCGGGCTCAGCTGCGGCGGCGCAGGAAACGGCGCCGACCCCTTCCTCGTCCTTGCCTTCTTCGTCGGTTTCCTGCCCGGTTTCTCCGGCGGAATCCTCCGTCTCTTCGTCGCCGGCTTTCACTTCTTCGATCTTTTCGTTCAGTTCCTCGATTTTAGACAGGCTGTCGCTGATCTGGAGGAACAAGGGCTCCAGTACGGAAAAATCTCCGTCGCCACAGTATAATTCAAAGGCATGCTTGCCGATATCCGAATATAGCTTAGTAATTTTCCCGTTTTCCACGGCGATATCTTTCTTCAGCTTACCGATCTCGATAGCCTGTTCGGATTTTTCCTTCGCTGCCATAGCCGCGGATTTCGCTACCGTAGCCGTTGTCTCGCTGAACTTCTTACCCATCTGCAGAGCCTTATCAAAAAATGCCATCATAAACCCCTCCTTCTATAAACGCGAATCCCTTTCGATTTAAGCCATTATATCATAAATTTCCATTTTGCACTATGAAATATCGATGAACTTCTGATTCAGATGATCCGTAAATCCACAGATGGGCTTGCCGGCGCCTGGGCATGAGACAAGGAGTCCCGGCGTCAGTATCGTCGGAATAAGCTCCTGTTGCCGGCTTTTAAATTGATCGTATCACCAAACTACCTTCCCTGAAAACAGCGCTGCTGCAAATTATACCCGGCCTCCTGCAAATTGTTCTTGGCGATTTCGATCCTTCTTTCGGCAGACATCACATGATCTTGTTCATCCACAATTTTTATGCTGCCCCTCACCGGCTTTGTTTTCCAGTTTTTCGCGTGTTTAAATTCCTCTGTCTCTCCCCACAAATAGGGTACCGGCAGGAATCCGGCCGCGAATATTTTATAGAAGCCTTCCGCGGAATAAGGCTGGTCCACATTCTGCTCTATGGCGGCAATCAGCTTCACCGCCGCCTGATAAAGCTCGGCGGCCCTTTCCCGGACGTCGGGATTTCCGGTCATGTCCTCCACCTTGCCCTGTTTTCTCATTTCCCGGTAGCGCAACAAAGAATGCTGGGTGATCTGCACACTTTCATTGATGATCTCCGGCGTGGCTAAATGGCAGGCTTCGGAATAGCTTACCACATGAATGATCGGAGGGCTTGTCTCCTGTTCCGGGTCAAGATCCGCCATCAACGCCGTCACGGCCGCCAACTGGACCTTGGCTCCCTCAAGATCGGGTTTAAAGTAATCTAACCCGGCCCTGGGCTGCAGCAAAACCCTGAAACTGCGGTCTTCCAGACTCCGGATAAGCTTCAGCAGGACTCTGGACTTGGCCAGATCCTGGATCCCCCAGACGGACCGCGGCGTATTCAACATATTTTGCAAAATAAAGGTTTTGATTCCCAGGCTTTTTGCCAGCTTTGCCGCTAAATAGGCTGATACAAGATAAGTAACGTCATCAGCTCCCCGAAAGGAAAAATGATGGGATACATTAGCTTCAAGGGGTTTACCCGCGGCGGCAATATACCGGATGGTCTCGATATGCTGTCTTAAATTTGTATAAACATCATAGGGGCCTCTGCCGTCCAGGCGATTAAACCACCACAGCGACAAGGCGTGCCAACAAATATTCAACGTCTCCTCATGCATCCGGGCCAGGGCGGGAATATTCTTTGTCCCGGCGTAGGTTCTCACCAGCAAGGGCCTGGAAACCTCCCAGATCCTGCCGTACTCCTCCGGCGAATTCACCGGAACACCGCCGCCGTTGGCCTTATCCCCCCAATTCCCGCCAAAATCCGATTGGGTCAGCTGGGAACTGCCGATAGAAAGGATATCCAGAAAATTTGACTTTGCTAAGGCCTCGGCCCAAAGCAAAAATTCCTTTACCGACTCGGTCCGGGGCGACGCAGAAGAATAAGGCCCTACATGAGCCCGCATTAATGGCTGGAAGGGCCTTTGCCTGTTGGCGTCGATTCGCTTCGTCACCGAATCCCGCCTGGTTCCGTATTCCGGATAGCCTCCTCGATTCCCCGGCCGGTAATGTAAGTATTCCTGCCGGTCGATGACTGCTTTGGCAAATTCCATCCGTAAATCATCATAGCGGTTTGCCCGGTATATCTCACGAGGCAGCCGGCCGGCGGATACGCCCAGTTTCACCAGAGTCTCCCGTGCCGACTCCCCGCCCATAAAGGTGGTAACCAGGCCCGGGAACTCCTTCTCGATCCTTTTGCAGGCCTGGGGAAGGCCGGAAAAGAAAAAGCTCTCAACCGGGCCGCCCTGAAATTTCATCAGCCCGGCCTTCTTCAGCTCTTCCAGCAGGCAACCCACCATATTTACGGCGTCTCCCTGATCCAGGCGATAACTGATCCCCAGCCGCTGGATTTTATGGGCGGCGATCCAATCCACAACCGTTTTTCGCCGCGGCTCGTGCTGATAATCGCTCATGGCTCCCGCCACCGGATCGCCGGCAACGATCACCGTATAACCGCAGTCCCGCAGCAGCTCCGCAGCCGAATTTATTCCCATGGTGTGGGCGTCGACGGACGGCTTGACGAATCCATAGATCACGCCGTCCCCCTCATTCATGATGGGACTTCCCTTCAAAAATTTGCCGCAGACGCTTTTTATCGGAGGAAGTCAGCAAATACTCCAGATTCCGCCCAACCCCTCTGAAATCCACATGCAGTAGCTTTTCGGCCAAATCGATAATCAGCGTGGTATAGCTCATGTCCAGCCCTAATTTCAGGCCTAAGGCCTCAAGGGGCACCAGTCCGTAGGGGATATCTTCGAAAATATACCGGTGATTCAGAGAGCCGGGAGCTTCGATGGGGGAATAAGCCCGGTTATTATGGATACATTCATACAGCGTGTTTCCGGTCACGCCATAAGTCCGGATCATCCAGTCCCGGGCAGATTCCACAGGATGGCCCAGGGCCTTTGCCGCGGCCATCCTCTCCTCGTCGATTTTTTCAATGAATTCGCTGATCTTCGGCGTTATCCCGTCATGATAATATTTATATTGGTAAGCCGTGTTTTCCGTCCAGCCGCTGTTCAGCAGCAAGGGCGCGCAATGCAGCACCATCCCCATATTTCCCATGGAAGTTTGGACCACCGATTCAGCCGGAGTGAAGTAGCCCCGGATGCAGGAAGGCAGCCGTCCGATGACTTCCTGTCCCTGGCCGATCTCCGAATCCACGGTATCTCCGGTATCCAGGGCAGCGATCCATACCGAATCCTTGAAGGCCATGACATTTACCGCATCTTCAGCGGTTTTTCTGCAGGTATAGATGATAGTCTGGGTCTCGGCAATGATCTGCCTGTGGACATCATTAAATTTCTCATAAACATGTCTGAACTCAAAAGCCCCGAAGGTCCTTCCGGGGTTCAATACGATAACTGTCGACTTTTTAATGTTTTTGGCAATCAACTCTGCAAATTCTTTGTGAGAATTGGCCGGCGTGGTGATCAAAACAATATCCGGATCCCTAAGGGCAACGCCAATGTCGTTGGTTACGTCGTGGACCGGAATATCTCCCTGAATGATCCCTTCACAACGGATAAGCTTGGTTTTCATCAGCTTTTCGATCGTCGACCGGGAACCGTTCCATATGGTGACTTCATTTCCCTCCCGGCTTAAATGGGCAGCCATAGCAATCCCTGAATTTCCAGCGCCAATAATCGTTACCTTCAAATTCGCCCCCTCCTTCTTCCTTAAAACTAGTCATGACTTCAAACAGACGCAATGACCGGACCACAATACATGCATATTAGATAACGATTTTCCGACCATAAGGGACGTCCCCGTCGGCGCTCATTTATTCCATTATATCTTACTATTCTCCAGGTGAAAAGAAAAAGGAGAGAAAAAGGGATATTTTTACAAGGATGATTATTTTTGTAACCGCTGTCCTCCCGGTCCACCCATGTTGCCCGCCGGCCACTCCACCGTCTGCCGCCGGCCATGGGGGAATGAAGCGGTAGGCGGCGCCCTGAATGAAAGCGCTGACGGCGCCTGTTCCGAAAAAGGGGAATAAAAAAAAATCGTGCTTTTGGAACACGAAGTTTTCTCTATTGCCGTATAAAATAAACTAGTCAGGAAAGCAAACAGCTCCAAGCAACTCACCATACCCGGCACCTCCCCCGGGGAAGTGCCGGGTATGGTGATCTCTCTTTGGCGGCAGTCCGTCTCTCATTTTTTGATTTCGATGATAGTGACGCCGTCGCCGCCTTCGTTATAGCCGCCCTGCCGGGCGCCGGCCACAAAGGGATGCTTTGCCGCCAGTTCCCGGATAGCCTTACGCAGAGCACCGGTTCCCTTGCCATGGATAATATTTACCACCGGCAGACCTGCCAGGTAGGCGTCGTCCAAGTATTTTTCCACAGCGTCGATGGCCTCGTCCACCAGCATTCCCCGGAGATCCAGCTCGCTGGAAAGGGTTCTGGCCTTATCAGCGGCTATTGCGCCGGCTCCGGTTTGCCTGATCGGCCCCCGGCCCGTGCCGGCGGCATCTTCCGGCAAAAGCTCCAGGTCTTTCAGCTTTACCGTCAGCTTCATGATCCCGGCCTGGACCAAAACCTCTCCCTGATTGTTGGGTCTTGCCAGAACCTGCCCCTTTTGATTCAGTTTACGCAGGTAGACCAGATCCCCGGGCTCCAGGGTCTTGGGAGCGCTGTGTCCCGGGGGCTGAAGCTCTTCCAGCTTATCGTAAAGCTCCCGCTCGTGTCCTTTCAGCTTTGCCCTGGCCTGCTGGGCAGCCTCTTGATCCAAAGCTGTGACCCCGGCCTTTTGCATCTCCCGGATTTCTTTTAACAGGCGATCGCTTTCCCTTCGGGCCTGACTGACAATCTCCAAAGCTTCCTCCCTGGCCTTTTCCAGTTCCCGGGCCATCCGCCTTTGCGCATCTTCTTCTTTTTTCTGGATCCAGGCCAGAGTGTCGGCGGCCTTGGTGCGCAGGGCCTCGGCTTCCTGCCTTTCCCGTTCCGACAGGATCTGGTTGGCTTCCAGATCCTTGATCAGGTTGGCGGTCCTGGCTTCCTCCTGGGACTGAAAGTGCCGGGCGCCTTCCACGATTTCCGGATTCAGACCCAGGCGTGAGGATATCTCAAAGGCGTTGCTGCGGCCGGGGATGCCCATCATCAGCCGGTAGGTAGGCCTGAGGGTCTCTACATCAAACTCTACGCTGGCGTTTTCCACCCGGGGCCGGTTGGAAGCAAAGCTCTTCAGCTCGCTGTAATGGGTGGTGGCTACCAGCTTGGCGCCGGCCTTCAGCAGATATTCGATAATCGACATGGCTAATGCCGCGCCTTCCGCCGGATCGGTGCCCGCTCCCAGCTCATCCAGCAACACCAAAGAATTGCTGTCGGCTTTATCGGCGATGCCGATAATATTGGTGATGTGAGCGGAAAAGGTGCTGAGGGATTGCTCGATGCTTTGCTCATCGCCGATATCGGCAAAAACCTGTTGGAAAACCGCCAGCTCCGTGCCGGCTTCCGCCGGTACGTGCAGGCCCGACTGGGCCATCAGGGTCAGAAGGCCCATGGTCTTTAGCAGGACCGTTTTACCGCCGGTATTGGGGCCGGTAATAATAACGGCGTCAAAGTCCCGGCCTAAAGATACCGTTACCGGTACCACTTTCCCTTTGATCAGGGGATGGCGGGCCTGTTTTAACTGCAGCGCGCCTTTTTCGTTCATCAGGGGACGTCCGCAGTCCCACAAATGGCTGAGCTTGCCTTTAGCCAGGACAAAGTCCAGCCAGGTCAGGCTTTCCCGGATGCTTTGTATCTCCTGGGCATTGGCCTTCACCTGTTCAGTCAGCTGCCGAAGGATCCGGTTAACTTCCGCCCGCTCCTCAAGCTCTGTCTGCTGGGTCTCGTTATTAATTTCCACGATCGCCATGGGTTCAACAAACAAGGTGGCGCCGCTGCCGGACTGGTCGTGGATAATCCCCGGCACCTGCTGGCGGTATTCCTGCCGCACCGGCAGCACATAGCGGTCGTTGCGGATGGAGATGATGGCCTCCTGCAGGTATTTCTGGATATCCGGGTTCCTGACCATAGCCTCCAGCTTTTCCCTGGCCTTTCCCTGCAGGGAACGCAGTTTCTTGCGCAGCCGGGAAAGCTCCGGCGTGGCATTGTCCGAAACCTCGCCTTCCTGAGTAATCACCCTTTGGATGCCGCTTTCCAGCTGCGGCAAAGGAAGCAGGCCGTAAGCAATCTCCCGAAGGTTTGGAAAGGGCAGTTCGGGATCCTTCAGAAAATCCCTGATCCGGTCCGCGGCCTTCAGGGTATCCAAAAGCAGCAAAAAATCCGCGGGCTCGATGATTCCGTCCATCAGGGCCCGCTTTTCCGTCATCCGGGTATCATGGACCCCGCCCATGGTAAAGGTGGGAAAAAGCCTCAGCAGCTCTTTGGCCTGGCTGGTTTCCTCCAGAGCCTGATTGATCTGATAAATGCCGGTCATGGGGCGCAGATCCGCCGCCAGCTCTTTGCCGCAGACAGTGCCGCAGCCCTCTGCCAGGCGCTGGATCACCTGCTGATATTCCATCTTATGCAATACTTTTTCGTCCATAAATCCTCCAAATTCCTGCCCCTCTTTGGGCTCCATAAGCCGGAATCCCGCTTTGATGACGCATGGGCCGTGAGCCTTTGAATTATTCCACGCCCCGGAAAGAATGTCCTGCCGTAAATCCCTGAGGCGTAAGCTTTGCCAGTGTTTTTTTCAAGGCGGTGCCTTTTTCCTTGTCAAAGCTTTCCGCGGCCAGGGCCTTAAGCCCCTGGTCATAGGCCCTGATCACGGCGTCGATCCAGGCCGGGCTTTCCTGGCAGGCCTCGATCCTCAGACAGCCGGCGCCGGCTTGCCTGAGCGCGGACAAATGCTCCAGCAGGCAGTGAGTCTTGGCGTTATAAATCCAATTACGGCAGGCTCTGTCGGGACAAACCGGGAAACTGAAATTCAGCCGGTCCTTCAGGTACCAGCGGTTTTTTCGGCAGGGGCGGCTGCAGGCGCCGCAGTCGCCTTGAGGCGTTTGCCCCAAAAGGGTACCGGGCAGGCAATGCTCCGTTACCATCAGAGCCAGCCGGCCATGGGCGAAGACCTCCTTTTCCATACCGGCAAGGCCCAGGACTTTTATCTGTTCAAGGGTCAGTTCCGGCGAAAGGCAGGCTCTGGCGACGCCGTAATCGGCCAGAAGAGCCAGGCTCAGATCATTATACAGATTCAGGGACCAGTCCGCCACCAGGTTTTGCAGCCCCAACTCACCGGCCAGGATCAGACCGCCGGGATTACCGATCAGAAAACCGTCGGCGCCGGCTTCGGCAGCACCTAAGGCAGCTTCGCGCCATTTGCCTAGCTTATCTTCGTGGATAAAACGCGGCAGACTCCAATAAGCCCTGGCACCGGCCTGATGGCAAAGACGGAAAGCTTCTGCCAGCTGCCGGGGCCGGATCAGGGAATCCTGACCCTGAAAGCCCTGACCCCCAAGATAAATTTCCCGGGCGCCGGCGGACAGAGCCGCTTTCAGTCCGGCTAAAGTATCCAGGGCAACAGTCAGCGTCAGGGGAGCGGAATTGCCGGAGGTAAAGCTTCCGGGGGCAGAATTCCCGTGAACGGCAAAACCTTGGCTTTCCGGACCGGCGGCGGACCCTGCCGGATTTTCCCTCTCCGGCTGTTCCCAGGAACAGAGTCCAAAGCCGCCGCCGGTCTGTACCCGGGTTTTTCTCCTCTCCAGCTCCGTTAATATCTCGGCCTGAACGCCAGCCATTTTGCGGGCATATGCCTCGTCCCGCCGCCAGGAGGCCAGTATTTCTTCCTCCAGGTCCTCCGCCGCCCGGCGCCTGAGCCGGTTCAACAGGCTTGCCGGCACAAAAGCCTTGCCGTCTGTGCGAATCTTCGCTTCCTTCAAATTAAACAAGGTGGAGCCGAAGCGGTCCAGCTGGCTGAAAAGGCCGGCTTGGGAGGCTCCTTCCCCTTTGGCTTCCCCACAGGGCTCGTCGCTGGCGGTCTGGACGCGGAAACCTTTTTCATCCCGCAGAACCAGACGGACCGGTTCCCCCGCCAAAGCGGTCAACTCGGCAAAAATCTCCCTGCGCCGGCGGCAGCCGGGGGCCTTGAAGCTGTCCCGGGCAGTTTGAAGCAGGCTTTCATCTACCTGACTTTGATTATTGGGCTTATGGCGGCTTAACAGATGGCCCCCGGGCCGCCGCAGATAATATCCCGAGGTAAAGCCCCGGTTAAAGCAGTGAGCCAGGATCTGTCGCCGTTTCCCGGCCTGCCCCGCCTCTGGAAACCCCTCCTCGCCTTGCCGGGCTTTGCCGGGGCCGCCGGGGGCTTCCGCTTTTTGATCCGCCTTGGCCAAAACCGGCAGCTCATCCCCCAGGGCCTGGCTGTACTGCCGGGTAATTACAGCCACATACTCCGGCTGCTTCATGCGCCCTTCCAATTTAAAGGAATCCACGCCGGAATCCAGCAGTTCTCCCAAAAAATCCACGGTGCAAAGGTCCTTCATGGAGAGCAGGTGCTGGCCCTGGCAGCCGGCGGCGGCGGGGCTGTGCCCCTGTTCATCTGTCAGCCGGTATTTCAGCCGGCAGGGCTGGGCGCACTGTCCCCGGTTGCCGCTGCGGCCGCCCAGCATACTGCTCATCAGGCACTGGCCGGACCAGCCGGAACAAAGAGCGCCGTGGCCGAAGGCTTCCAGAATCATCCCGGACCTTTCCTTCATTTTCCGGATATTGGCTGCCGACACCTCCCGGGCCAGCACCGCCCGGCGGCAGCCCAGACTTTCGGCAAAAGCCAGGCCCCAACTGTTCATCAGGGTCATCTGGGTGCTGGCGTGAACCTCCACTTCCGGTTTTACCATCCTGGAAAGTGCCGCGGCCAGACCGATATCCTGGACGATCAGCGCGTCCACTCCGGCCATCGCCAATTCCCGGGCATAATCCAGGGCCTTCTGAAGTTCTTCCGGCAGGATCAGAATATTCAGGGTAATAAACACTTTTACGCCCAGCAAATGGGCATAGCGACAGAGCCGGCGGATATCCGCCGGCTCAAAATTGTCGGCATAGCTTCTGGCGTTAAATGACTTGCCGCCCAGATAAACGGCGTCGGCGCCGTTTTCCACCGCGGCGATAAAAGCCGCTTCGCTGCCGGCCGGAGCCAGAATTTCTTTTTCCTTCACAGTTTCTCCTTGAGTTGAGCCCCGGTCTAATCCCTGTCCAAAAGGCCGGTCAGCTCCTGGTATTCTTTTTGGATCCGCAGCAATTCATCGGTGATATTAAAAGCCGCCAAAAGGGCCATCTGTTTTGGGGTCAGACCGGGATAACGGCGATTGATGGCTTCGATCTCCCTGTTCAGGTAATCGGCGGTCTTCAGCACCGCTTCCTTGTCCGCCGTTCCTTTTAAGGAAAACCGTTCGCCCATCAGCTCGATGCGGATGGATTCCGGACGGGTTTCATACTGGCTCATGGACTCCTCCTATCTGCCCCGGATGCTGCCTCCGAAGGCTTCGTTCAGCTTAGCCTCGATAATTTCATGGAAAGCCTTGATTTCTTCATCTTTCAGGGTCCTGTCTTTGGACTGCCAGGTCAGGGCAAAAGCCAGGCTCTTCTGGTTTTCGCCTAACTGCACGCCCGTATACTGGTCAAAAAGGCGGACTTCCTTTAATAATTCGCCGCCCCATCGGCAAATGACTTCCTCCACCTGAGCGGCGGTTATTTTTTTATCTACGGCCACAGCCAGGTCCCTGGTCACGTCCGGATATTTGCTTAAAGGACGGTAGCTGACGGGACCGGCGGTTTCAAAAAGGGCTGCGGCGTCCAAAGAGGCCACCTCCAGCCGCTGCTCCACGTCAAAAGCAGCGGCAGCCCGGGGATCCGCTTCGCCGATGTACCCGATCTCTTTGCCCTTCACAATGATTTTTGCCGTCCGGCCCGGATGAAGTCCCGGAATATCGGAAGCTGCCGAAAACTCCGGCTCTTTTATCCCTATGCCGCAGAGCACCTCTTCCACCGCTCCTTTCAGCGTAAAGAAATCCAGGGGCTCTTCCGGGGAAAGCCAGGTTTTCTTCTTTACACCGGTGCAAAGCATGGCCACGGTCCAACGCTCGTCGGGCTGCTTATCTGCGTCGGGATCGGCAAAATAAACCTTGCCCATTTCAAACAGCATCAGATCTTTATTTCTCCGGTTAATATTGGCAGCCGCCACCTGAATCATACTGGGAATTACTGTAGTACGCAAAATACCTTGTTCTTCGGAGAGAGGATTCATGATTTTTACGGCATTGCGCCAGAGATGACCTTCCGGCACGCCGATTTTATCCAGATTGGCGGGGTTAATGAAGCTGTAATTAATCACTTCGGAAAAGCCCTGTCCGATGATCAGGGAAGTGACTTTCCGGCGTAGGTTATAAAGGGCATTTCTGGAGCCCTGGATCGCGGCGCCATAAGGCAGAGTAGCTTCCAGCTTATCATAACCGTAGATGCGGGCCACTTCCTCGATATAATCTTCCTCAATGCTCAGATCCTTCCGCCAGGAGGGAGCTTCCAAAAGCCAGGAATCGCCCCGGTCCTCCAGAATACGGATCTGCAGATCCTGCCAGATCTTTTTTACCGTTTCCTTGCCGATATCGGTGCCCAGCACGAAATTGATCCGGGAAAGCCGGACCTCAGTCACCGCGGGGGCGATGGCTTTAGGATAAACGTCGATATGCCCGGAGACGCCGCGGCCGGCTTCGCATTCTTCAATCAGCTGCACGCAGCGGTCCAGCACGTGAATCGTCTCCTGAACATCCACTTCTTTTTCAAAACGGGCCGAAGCCTCGGAACGCAGTCCCAAAGCAAAGGAAGTCCGCCGGATACGCACCCCGTTCCAGCAGGCGGCTTCGATAAGGATCCGTTTGGTTTCCCCGGTTACTTCCGTACGAAGGCCTCCCATCACCCCGGCCACGGCCACCGGGCCGGCCTGATCCGTCACCAGAGCCATTTCCCCGTTCAACTCCCGGATTTCACCATCCAGGGTCTCTATGGTCTCGCCGGGCTTTGCCTTGCGGATCCAAAGTCCCTGGCCCGCCAGCTTGTCATAATCGAAAAAATGCACCGGACGGTTCAATTCCAGCATCACCAGGTTGGATATGTCCACCACGTTATTTATGGACCGCATCCCCATTGCCGTCAGGCGCTGGCGCATCCACTGGGGCGAAGGGCCCACCTTTACGTCCACCACCATACGTCCGGCAAAACGGCTGCATAAGTCTTCCTCCATGACTTCTATCCGGGCCAGCTCGGCGCATTGGCCGCCGGGGAGAGAGACCGGGGTCTTCGGCAGAGTCAGCGCAGCCCCGGTAAGGCCCGCCATTTCCCGGGCAACATTAACCATGCCCATGCAATCGGAGCGGTTGGGAGTCAGGCCGATCTCCAGCACCGTATCGTCCAGCCCCAGGAAAGAAACGATAGGCTGCCCCGGCAAGGTATCCGCCGGCAGAGGGTACAGGCCTTCCTTTTCCTCAGGGGATAATCTGGAGAGGTCCAGGCCGATCTCATCGGCGCCGCACATCATCCCTTCAGACATTATGCCCCGCAGATCCGAAAGCACGATTTCCGGATGCCGGTCGCAGGGAAGCTTAGCGCCCACCAAAGCCACGGGCACACATTGCCCCGGCTTTACATTGGGGGCGCCGGTAACAATGGTCAGAGGCTTTTCCTGCCCCACATCCACTGTGGTCACCACCAGCTTGGAGGCGTTGGGATGAGGCTCCACGGTGAGGATCCTGCCGGTAACCACACCGGTAACGCCTTCATCCAGCTTCTCCAGGCCCTCCACTTCCAGGCCGGCCCGGGTCAAAATCTTCGCCCCTTCTTCGGGAGTCATCTCAATATTCACCAATTCTTTTAACCATTTCCAGGACACCTGCATAACCATTCCTCCTGCTTATCTTCAGGTAGCGGCGCCTTGCCGTCCCTGCTTATTTTTGTTGTTCTTTTTTCAGGCTTTGATTTTTGCCATAAAACAGTTGTTAAGCCCCGCCTTCCCGAAAAAAGCCGCGCCCTCAGAATTGTTTTAAAAAGCGCAGATCATTTTCAAAGAACAGCCGCAGATCATCCACGCCGTATTTCAGCATGGTCAGGCGTTCAACTCCCATACCAAAGGCAAAGCCGGTGACCATTTTGGGGTCATAGCCGCCCATTTCCAGCACTCGGGGATGGACCATGCCGGAGCCCAGGACTTCCAGCCAGCCGGTGCCCTTGCAGGTGCGGCATCCCTTACCGCCGCACATGGTGCAGCGGATATCCACCTCGGCACTGGGCTCCGTGAAGGGGAAATAGCTGGGGCGCAGACGGATTTCCTGATCTTCGCTGAAGAACTTCCGGGCAAATTCCAGCAAAATACCCTTCAGATCGGAAAAACGGATATGCCGGTCGATCACCAGTCCTTCCACCTGATGGAACATCGGGGAATGGGTGGCGTCGTCGTCCCGGCGGTAAACCTTGCCGGGCACGATGACTCTGACCGGCGTACGGGGGCACATCTTTTCCATGACCCGGGTCTGGGTGGGAGAAGTATGGGTCCTCAACAGGATCTCATTGGTAACGTAAAAGGAGTCCTGCATGTCCCGGGCCGGATGATCCTTAGGCAGGTTCATGGCCTCAAAATTATAGTAGTCGGTTTCCACCTCGAAGCCTTCCTCCACGGAAAAGCCCATGCTCATGAAGATCTCTTCCATCTCATCCAAAGTCTTATACAAGGGATGACGGCTGCCCAGGGCCACATTTCTGCCGGGCAGAGTTACATCCAGGGTCTCCGCCTTGACGCGCAGCTGGTATTCCCTGGCCTGAAGCTTTTCGGCCACCTTGGCGATACGGCTGTCCAGCTCGTCCCGGATCTCGTTGGCCAGCTGCCCCATGACGGGCCGCTCTTCGGCGGAGAGCTTGCCCATAGCTTTCAATACCTGGGTCAGTTCACCTTTTTTGCCCATAAACTTTAATTTCAGTTCATTTAAATCTTCCATGGACCGGCTGCTCTCCACCTGGGATAAAGCCCGGTTTTTCAGTTCCATTAATTGTTCCCGCATGAAAATCCTCCTCAAAAATATAATCCAAACGAAAAAAAGAGCCTTTTTCATCCTTAGGGACGAAAAGGCTCTTTCCGCGGTACCACCCCGATTAGCTTCGCCAGGCACGCATCCCGAAGAGAAATACGCCGGATACCCCGAAAGAAATTCCGGAGATTTTGCGAAGCTCACTTTCCTGCCGATAACGGCGGCTGCCGGCCTTTCCTAGCGGGAACCTGTCTTGGGGGCGGCCTCCCGGAAGCCCGGCGGACTTCCGGGGCACCAGCCCGCGGCGATGCCGCATGCCGTGATATTTTCCCGGTTCAGAAAGGCGACTCCCGGGCGAACCTGCCGCCGTTTTCCAGACGGAGTTCTCAATTTATCCCCGCTCCCTGTACCGAATCCCCGGCGCAGCTCCCGTTCATCGCCGATTTACCCTATGCGGACCGGCGGCAAAAAACCGCCCTCCGATTTTCTTTGATTTTATCACAGGATGACGGAGAAAAGCAAGAGGCCGGGCTTTTTCCCGTTACTCAAGAATTTCGACCACGGCTACGGATATATCCCCCAGCCGGGCCCTTTCCATTGCAGCCGCGGCCAGCTGCCGGAATGAGTTATAGGAAGATGTGGCGCCTGTAATCGCGTCGATCTCATCTGCCTTTTGCGACGCCAGCAGGCTGGCCCCGTAGCCCCGGGTATACTCGTTGGGATAGGTCCCCTTGGCGCTGTTCATGTTGCGCATATAATCCATATCCCAGGCTTTGATAAAACCGCTGGCGTTCTGGGCATTGTATTCCACCGCCACAATGGTGTTATCCTGCACCAAAATGGTGACAAACTCCTTCCAGCCGTGGCTGAAATCGGCGGCCTCCGCCGTATAATAGCCGTCCTGCATCTGCCCGTCCCGGTTTTGTCCGCAGCCAAACAAGCTTGTGGCCGCCAGAATCAGGACGGCAATGACTGACAGTGCAACTTTATTACGCATTATTTACCCTCCTCCTTCTTCCGCAGCCGGAAACGCCGGGCCAGACTCTGCAGGGTATCCGACTGCCGGGTCAAAACCTGACTGGCCTCTGCGCCGGCGTCGCTGATCCCCAGATTTTCTTCCGCCAGGGCGCTGATTTCGGAAATCTGGCCGCTCATGGCCTCCAGGGAAACCCGCTGCGCTTCTACGGCCTGAACGAGCCGGCCGGTAATCGCCGAAATGTTCTTTGCCATCTCCGTGATATCCTTCATGGAAGCTGCGGTCTGCTGGGCAAAGGACGACCCTTCTTCAGCGGCTCTCCGGGAGTTCTCAATCATTTCAGCGGCCCGTTGGGAGGATTCATGGCTCTTGGCCGCCAGGCTCCGCACTTCGTCGGCCACCACGGCAAAGCCCTTTCCGGCCTCGCCGGCCCGGGCGGCTTCCACAGCGGCGTTTAAGGCAAGGATATTCGTCTGGAAGGCAATGTCCTCCAGGAACTTATTAATCTTTGTGATCTCGTCGGAGTTTTCGTTAATATCCCCCATGGCCTTCAGCAGATTTTTCATTTTCGCTTCGCCGTCGGTCAGGTGCCCCACAATCTTTTGCATCAGATCCCCTACCTGCTCGGTAAAGGCATTGACCTCCAGGATATTTCCGGAAATGGATTTTGTCTCCCGGTTAAGGAGGGAGATGGATTCGGACTGATGGTCCGAGCTTTCCTTGACGCTGGCGGCGTTTTGCAGCACGATATGGGCTGTGGAGGAAAGCTGGTTGGAGGCCCCTTGGATAGACTGCATGATCTGATTCAGGAATTCGACGATCTGGTTCAGGGAGTTTTTCATGATGACGAAATCCCCGTGGAATTCTCCGTCCACCGATACGTCCAGATTGCTTTGGGAAAGCTCCGCCAGCACCCGGGAAAGCTCGGTTATATAATTATTGATGCTTTTTACCGTATTGCTCAGGGCTAAAGACAAGGTTTCCGTTTCATCCTTGGTCTTTTCCACCACGATGGCTGTCTGCAAATCTCCCTGAGCCAGGGTAGTAATACGATCCGTCACACGCCCCAGGGGCTTCTGAATCCTTCCGGCCAGCCTCAGCGTATAGATCAAGGACAGGACCAGCAGCAGCAAAGTAATCAGGACGCAGATCCAGATGGCCTGTTGGGCCGGCTTCATGAAATCGCTGCGGGGAGCGGTAATCGCAAGGCTCCAATGAGTGCCCCGGACCGGTGCATAGCTGTATAGCTGCTGGCCCTCGGGGCCTTTTATGCTGGCGGAACCGGTCTGGCCGCTGACCATGCCCTGGATTATTTTTTCCAGATTCGCGTCTGCACCAAGAGCTTCGGTGATATTTTTCCCTTCCAGGACCAGGTTTTTATCCCGGTGCGCCATCAGCTTATTTTCCTGATTGATGATGAAGGCCGTTCCGTTGGCGCCGATATTAATATTGCTTAAAACATCGTTCAGTACGTCGTATTTATAACTGCCCACAAGGTAATAGGCGATTTCTTCTTCCGACAATACGGGGGTGCCGATCACAATTTCCAGTCCTTCATTTCCTGCAGCGGTATCGTCGATCACCAGGTTCTGGGTTTCCTGCATCAACGGAAAAACCTTTCTGTCGGTAATGGTGCGGGGGCTGTCGGCACTGCCGGTGTATATGCTGCCCTGGGGCGTATATAGAGCCAGCCAGACAAATTCAATGCCGGCCTTAGCGTGATCCAAAACCTCCTGCTGTTCCGCCTTTGTGGCGCCGGGGTCAGAGAAAACCCGGTTGTCCCGGATCAGGAAAAGCCGGTCCCCCAGCATGTGCAGGTTGCTTTCCACACTTTGGGCGGCGGTTTTGGCCGTAGGCTGTAAGGTATCCAGCAAAATGGCGTCGGTCAGCGAAGTCATAAACCACCCCATCACGAAAACCAGGGTCACGGCTAAAGTAAGGGCCACCACGGTAACGTTGACAAGGATTTTTCTTCGTATTCCTTTTCTCTTGTTCACAAACAGCCTCCTTAATTCCAATGTATAATACCGGGCTTTATTGTTCTTTTCATGGAAAGCCGGCAAAACATGGGGTAAGCCAAAGATCAGGGTGAATAAACATCAAGGCCCGCCATAAACTGAGCTTGGCGGGCGATGGGTGACAAGTCAGGCGAAAACCGCCGTTTTTTATCGTCTCTTCACCGGAAGATGAAAGAACGCTTTACTGGCGCCTGGCCTTGGCATACTGGCCTATCTTTTTATCCATAGTGGAAATATGCTTGGTCAGCCAATCCACCACCAATTGGTTGGCGTTAAGAATGACCAGAATGTTTCCGCCGGAGGCCATATAGTCGCTGCGCAGCTTTGCCAGCTGGGCGATGAATGCGGTATGGGCCTTTTTCTGCTCCTGATATCCGGGGTATTGGATGCTGAGCATGTATTTTTCCTCATCGGCAAAATGCTTCTTGGTGTAGTCCTCCAGAAAATCCAGCAGCTCGCCGATGTATTCCTTGGCATGTTGGTTTTTTCCCGCCTCGAAAAGCTTCTCGGCTTTCTCAAACCAGGTTCTATGCTGTTCGTCAATCATCGCTACGCCAACCGACAAATCCGATGTCCACGGCATGGTTTTCCCTCCTCGTTATTAGAAATTATTCTTTTAAACCATTTTACAAACAACCCGCCGGATATACAAGCCCATTTACGCGAAAATTACAAATTATTGTCGTTTTTCCAAGATCCTTCTCTAATTTTAGAAATTGCCCAAAGAGAATAAAATCTCCTCCTGAATTTAACGAAATCTTACCAAAAAGAAAACAAAATATGTTATAATTAGTTAGCATACGCAAATTAAAGCGTGGCCAAATATTAAAATAAAAGGAGATGGACAGAATGAGTTTATTAAAAAAAATGAATGTTTTTTTGGCGGACCAGCAAATTTTCTACGTTAAGCTGCACAATTTGCATTGGTATGTGTCAGGCAGCTGCTTTTTCACCCTGCATGCCAAATTTGAAGAATTATATGATCAAACCGCCACAATTTTCGATGACGTGGCGGAAAGGATCCTTGCCCTGGGCGGAAACCCTGTCGCCAGCTCAAAAAAGGCCCTGGAGACAGCTACGATCTCTGAATTAAGCGATGAAAAAATTTCCGGCCAGGCAGCGGTAAAGCTCCTCCTGGAAGATGTAAAATCATTCAGCACCGCCAGCAAAGAGATTCGGGAGCTTGCTGCGGAAACAGGCGACGCGATAACGGAAGATCAGTTCAATGGCTATGCCGGCGCATATGAAAAGCTCATCTGGATGCTGCAAGCTTATCTGGAAAAATAAATCTCCCGTCATAACGCCTTTTGGGCTGTAATCTTCGAAGCCCTTAATTTACAGACCACTAACGGGCGCTTCGCAACGAAGCGCCCGTTAGCTATGGGATAAGCCTGGTCTTAAAATAAGGGGCAAGATAAGCCCTCAGCTAGATTAAGTATTTTCAGAATCGGAATTATCGCCCCTTTCGAGCATTTCGACAAACGCAGCCACAAGCCTGGGATCAAGTTTGGTTCCCGCACAGCTCCGTATTTCCCCGAGGGCTTCAGAAGTTTTTTTCTCCCCGGTATTAGCTGAGGCATACATTATGCGGTCATAGGTTTCCACAACCGCGATGATCCGGGCTAGCAGCGGTATTTTTTCGCCGACGAGCCCTTTCGGATAGCCGGAGCCGTCCCATTTTTCATGATGGGACAGTACGGCCTCCGCCAATTCCAGCGTATCGTCAAAGGAATTCAATATCCTGTATCCGACAACGGGATGCTTACTCATCTCCTTTTGTTCCGTTTGGCTGATATTATAGCCTTTTTTCAACATCTGGGGGTTAAGGACGACCTTGCCGATATCATGAAGCCGTCCAGCTTCCATGAGTCTGTGTACGTCAAATTCCGATAAGCCCAGCGCTTTTCCAAATTCCCGGCACAGGCTGCTGACGCGCAGGGCATGGTTTTTCTCCCAGTCGCTTTTTTCGAACAGACCACTGATGATGGTATCCAGTTCGCGGCTTTTTACCTCGCCGCGTTCAAGGGTCTTGGCGGCATACATCTTTGCTTCCGCATTACCCAGCACCCTCATGATCTCCTCGGAATTTTTCGTCTTGGTATCCCAGCCTACGGAGATGCTCCCCCTGACGGCGCCGATCTGCTGCCGGGCGACTTCGTTTTTTATCCTTGCCGCGATCCTTTCCGCTTCCTCCGGACCGGTTTTCGGCAACAGTACTACGAATTCATCGCCGCCCCAGCGGGCGATGATGTCGTCGGCCCGGCACACGTTCCGCATCACTTCGGCCACCTTTTCCAGCAGCATGTCCCCAAAGGCGTGACCGAATATATCGTTGGTGAGCTTCAGGCTATTAACATCCCCCATGAGAATGGAGATCGGCTGATTCCGTTGGGAATCTATACGGTTCATCTCTTCTTCAAAAAACCGTCTGTTGTACAAACCGGTCAGCGAATCGTGGAAACTCATATATTCGATTTTCTTTCTTTGTTCTTTTTTATCCGTGACATCCCTGAAGACAAGCACCACCCCCGTAAGTATGCCCTTATCGTTCAGAATGGGGGCGGCGCTGTCCTCCAGATAATACCGGGAGCCGTCCTTGGCGGTAAGCACGGCATGATTGCCCAACTCCTGGACCCGGCCTGTCGAAAAAACTTTTTCAATGGGGTCGTCGATGGTAAAGCCCTCCTGCTCATGGGATAAAACGAAAACCTCTTTATAAAATGCGCCGGCGGCTTCCGGCTGGGACCAGCCGGTCAGATTGCAGGCCACCGTATTGATCATTTCAATCTTCCTGTCGCAGTCGATCACCATGACCCCGTCACCGATAGACAGCAGGGTCTGAAAGTATTTATTGCGCTCATAGACCAGTTTTGCCATGGAATCTCTGCGCTGTACCGCATTCCACACCCCGCTCATGAGCAGGGTCATTTCATACACGTCGGCTTCATGATAATCTGTCTTTTTATTTCCAAAGCCCACCACCGCCACGATATTGTCTTCGATAAGAACAGGGATAGACATGAATCTGGCAAGCTCCACATGACCCTCCGGATATCCTTTTTTCAGCGGATTGTCTTTGGCGAAATCATTGATGATAATCGGCCGTCGCTGCCGGACGACTTCGCCCCAGATCCCCGTTTCCTCAAGCTTATATTTTTTCGGTTTCCCCTTGACCCTGCATTCCTGCCGGACCCCTTCCGTCCAGGAGTTAAGAGTGAATTCCCCTTTTTCTTCATCATAAAAATAAATATACCCATACCGGCTTCCCGACAGCTCCAAAAGCTCCTGCAGCGCGTAGTCAAGCTGCTCCTGTTTGCTGGCAAAGCTCCGGTTCAAAAGCTCCAGCAGCAGATTATTTCGTTTTATCATCCGCTCCCGGTTGCGCCGGCGTTCATCTTCTTCCGTGATATCGCATAGATAGCCGCCTACGCCGAAGCTGCCGCCAGTCATGCGCACCGGAAATTTTGTCATCCGATAATATCTTTTGTTCCAGGAGGCAGTACTGACAATCAGGGAATGCCGCTCCCGGGCGTCAAGATCAGTCTTTGTGCAGATCCTGGCAAACTCCGTATCCAGCAGCTCAAAGTCGTTATGTCCGATAATCTCCTGGTAAGAAAGCTGAAGAAAATCGGTAAACGCTTTGTTTACGAACACATAATTCAGGTGTTCATCTTTAAGATATACCAGACTGCTTTCCGCGTTGATGAACGCTTCTCTCAGTTCATTAAAATTCTTCCTTTCATTTTCCGCCTGGTTAAGAGCTCTGATTTTCCTGGATAAAGCCAGCAGCAGGAACAACAGCAGGGCCAGCATACAGGCGCCGGCGGCGATGATCCCCGGCCGGGCGGCTTTTGCCACGAGGGGAAAGGCAAGCGCCATAAAAGCTATTGAAATCAGTACAATAATGCGTCTTTTCATGTTCCACCGTCCCTTGGTTCAGTCCGGGTCTTTGCCGCCCTATTTCATCTTATTTGATCTTAAAGCATATGCCATCCTCAGTCCGTAAAATCTGAATAAATAAACGTATAATTCAGAGTCCAACTATATTCCGGGATTCTGCTTCCTTTAATCTAACAAAAACGGCTGCATCCCTGCATTGCCTTGTGCTTTTGCAAGAATACAACCGATAAATCTGATCCGGTACCTGATCCGGTAATAGAAAAGATATTCTGCTCCACCCATTCTTTTTTTATTTTACCATGAGTCGCCACTTTTCTACAATCACTGCCTTGTCCCGTTCACATAATATCTTGAAAAGCAGTAGACAGTAATCATCTGCTTATAAAAAGAAAAGCACCTGCCGGCAGCAGGTGCTTAACGTTTTTTTTAAGAGGTTATTTCTCTTCGGCTGTGTCTTCTGTGGGGATCTTGCAGCCCTCGTTCCCAAATTCAGCGGAACAGGCGGTATCATCAAATTGATAATCATTTTCTTTAGGCACTTTCTTGGTCTTATCCTCAGCCATCATTAATACCCCCCTATTTATTTATTTATCGTTATATTACCATGCCGATGAAAGCCTGTCAATGAAGCCGGTATGCCCGGACAATCAGAGCCGTGCCTTCACTCGGCCTCCATATCCTTTGCCGCCGGCTCTGAAGGCCACAGGGGATGACCGTTGATGATCTCCTCCACTTCTTCAAAGCCTGTGGGGAAAGCAAAATTATAGCGGGCCGGCAGGGCGAAAACGTACTGGGAATTACTGCCCAGTTTACTGGGGCCTATGGGCGCGGCGCCCACGGAGAATTCTTCGTTTTGCAAAGCGCTCCACTGCCCGGGGGTAAAAATCATCAGGGGGATATCCTGACGGGGATCGTCCCGGGTCCAGTCCGGATGCCGGATCAGAAGCCGCGGGCCACTTTCGGCGACCTCGGTTCCGGATATACCTTCCCATTGTTCTTCAACCACCGTATATCCTTCCCAGGTTTCCGGCAGGGAAAAGCGAAAACCGTATTCGGTGTTTTCATACACAACGGGGCCCGGCTGGTCGTACTGCCCTGCGGTCACGTCGCCGATAAGCCAGCGGCCGTCCACTTTTTCTGTCATCAGGGTCACCGGCCTCTTGGCGGCCGCTCCGCCGTTTTCCAGCTCCGCGCTGGTAATCTCGATGATCTCCCCGTAAACCGTGTATCGGTTCTCATTGCTCATTTCCAGCCGCAAAATATCAATGCGGTCGGGCCAGGGGCTGGAAACCGCCCGGCCGGGGGCCGCCAGCGGGTCAGCCTGCCATTTCTGCATCAGCTGGTCCGTTACATAATCCCCGTAATTTTCCTCAATGCTTGCGGCTATCCTATCCTCAGGAGCCAAAAGAGAAACCATCTGGAGTTTTTTCCCGAAATCCTCCACCAGTTTTCGTACAGCCTGCTCCTCTTGCTCGCCCTGGTCCCGGCGGGGCAAAGATTCATCCGCCGGCTCCGGCGGATTTTCCGCGGTGGTCAGGGGGCCGATGCCCTCCAGTGACAGGGTCTCCCTCAAAATAACCGTACAGCTCAAAGCCGCCGCTAAAACAGCCGTAAATACTATGATTTTTTTCGTTTTCTTCGTATCGCCCATAATGGGATTCCCTCCTTTGCTTAAAGCCCTCTTCCGTACCTTATGACCTTTATCTCGCTTTCTGATCTCTTCTGCGCTTCTTTTATACTTCTTATTATACTTCTTAGATCTATCCCTTTAGACGGAAATTAACGCCAAAGGTTCCCGGCAGAATATCGTCCGTTTATTTCTCAGGAATTTTCTGGTTTGGCTCCTTGACATCGCGAAATCACCAGAATATAATAAATGCAAATGCGAACCATACGCAAATAAAATTATGGGATCGCATATTAATGAAAAGCGAGATGATCGTATGTACGCAGACAAAATCCTCATCTGTAAAGACTGCGGGCAGGAGTTCGTTTTCACTGCCGGAGAACAGGAGTTTTATGCCGAGAAAGGCTTTCAGAATGAACCGGTGCGCTGCAAAGAGTGCCGTGCCAAACGCAGGGCCCAGACAAGCGGCGGCGGAACTCAGCAAAGGGCTTATCCCGCAATATGTGCGGCTTGCGGCAAGGAATGCACGGTCCCTTTCCAGCCCCGGGGAGATAAGCCGGTTTATTGCAAAGAGTGCTTTGCCCGGCTCAAACAAGAACGGTTTGCATAAATAATTCGCAGGCTCTTAATAATAAAGGGAGGTTTATTGAAAATGAAAAGGTTTTGGAGTATACTTTTAACAGGATTATTGGCTTTTTCTTTGCTGGCGGGTTGCGGTCAGGAACAGACTCCTCCACCCTCAAACACAGGTGATAACCATTCCCAGGAAGAGAAGCTGTCCGTCTACGCCAGCTTTTATCCCATGTACGACTTTGCCTCAAAGATCGGCGGAGATAAGGTAACTGTGGTGAACCTGGTGCCGGCCGGAACGGAGCCCCATGATTGGGAACCCGCAGCCGCCGATATTTCCGGACTTGAAGAAGCGGCGGTTTTCATCTATAACGGCGCCGGCATGGAACATTGGGCTGAGGATGTTTTGGAATCCCTGCAGAACAAAGATCTGATCGCGGTTGAGGCTTCCAAGGGCGTCAGCCTTATGGAAGGCCATCATCACGGGGATGAAGACGAGCATGAAGCCGGAGATGGGAATGTCCAGGAGCATCCGGCGGAAACCGCAGAAGCGGAAGAACATGAAGGCCATGAAGCATTTGACCCTCACGTTTGGCTCAGCCCTTTAAACGCCAAAAAGGAAATGGAAAATATCAAGGCGGCTTTTGTGCAGGCCGATCCGGAAAACAAGGATTACTATGAGGGAAATTATGCCAGGTACGCGGCTGATCTGGACGCTCTGGACAAAGAGTTCAGGGACACCCTCTCTCCTCTGACCAATAAGGACATTATTGTTTCTCATGAAGCCTTCGGATATTTGTGCGGGGCCTACGGCCTGAATCAGATCGGCATTGAAGGCCTTGCTCCCGACTCCGAACCTGATCCCGCAAGAATGGCCGAAATCATTGAATTTGCAAAAGAGCATCAGGTAAAAGTGATCTTTTTTGAGGAACTGGTAAGCCCAAAGGTGGCTGAAACCATAGCCGGCGCAATCGGAGCCGAGACAGCCGTTTTGAATCCCATCGAAGGGCTCAGCGATGAGCAGCAAGCGGCCGGCGACGATTACTTCACCGTAATGCGCCAGAATCTGACAGCTTTGAAAGCGGCGTTGCAGTAAGGGAGTAAAAATGTCCAACGCAATAGAAGCAGAAAATCTAAGCTTTGGTTATGGGAGCGAGCCGATTTTTTCAAAAATCGGCTTCTCCGTTTATAAGGGGGATTTCGTAGCCTTCATCGGCTCCAACGGCGCCGGCAAAAGCACCCTTTTGCGCCTGATCCTGGGAGAGCTTTCCCCCTCCTCCGGAAGTATCCGTTTATTCGGCCAGGATATCCGTCAATTCAGGGATTGGCCGAAAATCGGCTATTTGCCGCAAAACGGGCTTCAGTCCAGCGCCGACTTCCCCGCCACCGTTGAGGAGATCGTAAAAGCAAACCTGTTTTCTCAAATCGGTCTGCTTCGTTTTCCCAAAAAGGAGCATCGTGAGAAGACCCGGCAGGCGCTGGAGCTGGTCGGCATGGCGGACTATTCCCGGCGGATGATCGGAGAGCTTTCCGGCGGCCAGCAACAGAGGGTGATGCTGGCCCGGGTGTTGGTGAACGACCCGGAAATCATGCTGCTTGATGAACCCACCACCGGAGTAGACGCCCAATCCGTAGAGGCCCTCTATCAGCTGCTGTGGCGGCTCAACCGGGAAACCGGACTGACGATTTTTATGGTGACTCATGATATCGGGCGGGCGGAAAGCTATGTGTCCAGGGTTTTATGCCTGGAAGAGGGCTCCCTTGTGGAGCTGGCCAAAACACAGGTGGAGGAAGAGCTTGCTCATAAGCATACGCACCCGCCCCGGGAAATGCCAAAACAGCCGGAAGGAGGCGACAGCCATGATGGCGATCCTGGAATATGATTTTATGCGGCGGGCTTTCCTGGTTGGGATTCTTTTGGCGGTCATCATCCCCTGCATCGGAATCATTGTGGTGCTGAAGCGCCTTTCGATGATCGGCGACGCCCTGTCCCATACCTCCTTGGCGGGCGTGGCGGCAGGACTGATTATGGGGATCAACCCTATCCTGGGGGCCGTGGCCGCCTGTATCGCCGCCGCCCTGGTCATTGAAGCCATCCGCAAAAAGATCCCCAAATTCTCCGAGATGTCCATCGCCATCATGATGTCCGCAGGCGTGGGTCTGGCGGGCGTGTTGTCCGGCTTTGTAAAAAACGCGGCCAACTTCAACAGCTTTTTGTTCGGCAGTATTGTGGCCATCAGCGATTTTGAGATGCTGCTGGTGGTCTGCATCAGCTGCGCCGTGATGCTGGCCTTCGTCTTTTTATACAAGGAACTGTTCTACATCGCCCTGGATGAGCGGGCCGCGCGGCTGGCAGGCATCCCGGTGAGGTCCATCAACTTCATCTTCACCATATTGACTGCCGTAACGGTATCGGTTGCCGCCCGAACCGTAGGCGCCCTGATCGTTTCCTCGATGATGGTCGTTCCGGTAGCCTGCGCTATGCAGTTTGGAAAAAGCTATAAGCAGACGGTGATCTACTCGGTCTGCTTTGCCGTCTTTTTTACCGTAACCGGGCTGTTTGTCTCCTATTATCTGAGACTGAAACCGGGAGGCACCATCGTGCTGATCGGCGTACTGTGCCTTGTGGTGATTCTGCTGCTGAAAAAATTGCCGGCCCGGCGTGTCTCCGCCGGAGAGAAGCTCCGGTAGTGCGGCAATAGCCTGGGGAGGAATATTGGCCCCGGAAAAATAAAACCGGGCCTGATAAATAAAACAAGCCCGGATGAAGGAAAGAGGTGAACAGGATGAAAAAGGCAGATGACGGCTGGCCTTCCGGCCTGAAAAGGACAAAGCCCCGGGAGAGCGTACTTTCCGTCCTGGAAAAGGCGGAAAAGCCTCTGAGCGCCATGGAAATCTGCTCCCGGATCGAAAAGAACGGTGAATCCGCCTGGCTCTCCACCGTATACCGGATATTGGAGCTTTTCGTCCAAAAAGGCATGGCGGTGAAGGTTACCCTGATGAACAATGAGATAGCCCTCTACGAGCTCAACCGTTTTCAGCACAAGCATTACGCCGTGTGTTTGGGATGTCATAAAATTATCCCCATGGATAATTGCCCGATGGAGAAATTTATTCCCAAAATCAAGGACAACGATTTTCACGTGCTGGGCCATAACCTGGAAATATACGGCTACTGTAAGAATTGCTACCAGAAGTGATAACCAGCGCCTTACGGTAATATCTTTATTATCAGAGCCCTGAATCCAAGCCTTAAAGGAGAAGCAATATGCCTGCTGAAATCTATATCGTCTCGGGTTTTTTGGGAGCGGGAAAAACCACGCTGATCCAAAAGCTGCTTAAAGAGGCCTTTCAAAAAGAAAAGGTGGCCCTGATTGAAAATGATTTCGGCGAGATAAGCGTCGACGCGGCTCTGTTGAAATCCGGCGGCGTCGAAGTAAAAGAGATCAATTCCGGCTGCATCTGCTGCAGCCTCTCCGGAGATTTTGTGAAAGCCCTTAAGGACCTCCTGACCCGGTTTGCTCCGGATGTCATTTTGATTGAGCCCTCCGGGGTAGGCAAGCTGTCGGATATTGTGAAAGCCTGTTCCGACCCCCGCATCCTGCAACTGGCAAAGGTAAAGGCCAGAATAACGGCGGCGGATGTAAAACGCTGTAAAATGTATCTCGATAATTTCGGCGAGTTTTTTGAAGATCAGATTCAAAACGCCGACGTCATTCTGCTCAGCGGCGCCGCGGATTCTCCCCAAAAAGTAAGCGAAGCCCATTCCCTGATCAGAGGCCTGAACGGGTCTTCCGTCATCCTCTCAAAACCCTGGGATCAGATCCGGGCCGAGGAAATCCTGCATCCCCAGGGACAGGGCCCCCTTCAGGAAGAGCGCCGTCAGGCCCGGGAATGCGGCTGCGGACGCGGCCTGCCGAGCCAGGGAGAGCACAGCCACGGGGCTGCCGGTCATGATCACCCGGGCGGTTGCTGCGGCGGCCATTCGGCCGAAGATATTTTTGATACCGTCACGATCCGGACAGCCCGCGTATTCACCGCAGGGGACCTGAAGGCCCGGTTTTCCAGGATGGAACAGGACGCCCAGGGAACGATTCTCCGGGCTAAAGGTATCCTGCGTGGCCCAAAGGGATACCTGAACCTCCAATACCTTCCCGGAGACCTCCGGATTTCCCAATGCGCTTCGGGGGGCGATATGCTTTGCATCATCGGACGGAATCTGAACCGGCGGGAGCTGGTCAGCCTCTTCAGCGGAGAGTGATAAAATGGCGATCCCGATTTATGTGGTAACCGGTTTTCTGGATTCCGGAAAAACGACGTTTTTGAATAATCTGCTGAACAGGCGGGACTGGCGGGACGTCGGTATACTTCTGGTGCAGTTTGAAACCGGCCAGGAGGAATTTCAAAGCCGGTATCGTCATTGCAAGACTCTGGCCTTCCCTAAAAAAATCCTTGAACAGCACCCGGAGCAAATCGCCGGGCAGATCTGCGGCTATATCCAAAGCCACCGGCTGGAGCTTGATGAAATCTGGATCGAGTGGAACGGCGTCGCTGCCTTTTCCCAGCTGCATGCTCTGCTTTTGGCCCCCTCCCTTCGCGGCTTGTGCAAAATTCAAAAAGTGATCCACGTGGCGGACGCGGCAAATATAGAAAACCTGCTGGGCAGAACGGGAGCCGCTTTGCCCCAGCAGATCGCCGACAGCGATTTCGCCGTGCTGCGAAATGTCCGTTCACCAATTGCTTACAAAAGGGTCCGGCGCCTGCTTAAGGGGATAAACCCGGGCATTGCCGTATATAAAGCGGAGGAAAAGAACTGGTATAATGATTTAGATAAACAGCTCTTTGGCAGGAAAGAAAACCCGGCTAATGTTTTCTTTATTATCACCGTCCTGCTGGTGGCCCTGCACCTTGTGGCAAAGCCGTTTTTGGAATTGTTTGATCTCCCGGTGAATGCGGTTATCAACGTTTTTCTGGGAATCATCCTGCAGGCTGTGCCCTTCCTGCTGATCGGCGTACTGCTTTCCTCAGCGATCCAGGTCTTTGTGCCGAAGGAATGGATTGAACGCAAATTTCCCAAATCCCTGGCTCTTGGCACATTATTCGCGATCCTGGGAGGTTTTTGCCTGCCGGTCTGCGACTGCGCCACCATTCCGGTTTTCAGGAGCCTGGTAAAGAAAGGGCTGCCCCTCCCTGCGGCCATTACCTTTATGACGGTGACGCCGGTGATTAATCCGGTAGTGATTTTATCGACTTATTATGCTTTCAGCGGTAACTTAACGGTGGTAGTGGGACGGATTTGCTTTGGGATCATTGCCGCCGTGGCCATTGGGCTGATCTTTGCGTTTTGGCCTCCCAAGGGCCGGATATTGTCCGGCGGTACGCTGGATAGGCTGATGTGCAGCTGCGGCTTTTATGAGGACGCCGAGTCCATCACCACCTTCTCCGGAAAACTGGGCTTATTTATCCGTCATTCCCAGGCGGAATTCTTCAGCGCCGGAAAATATCTGGTGATCGGCACCTTCATTGCGTCGATTTTTCAGGTTATGGGGACCGGCATTTTCACCGCCGCGCAAAACGGCGCGGGGCTGGCGGTGTCCACCGTGATCATGATGATCATGGCCTTTGTCCTCTCCTTATGTTCCTCCTCCGACGCCATTGTAGCGCGCAGCTTTGCCAGCCGGTTTCCCATGGGGGCGGTCATGGGCTTCCTGATCTTTGGCCCAATGATGGATATAAAAAACGTGTTGATGCTCTCTTCGGGCTTTTCAACACGTTTTATCGGCAGATTATTGGCGACGGCGTTTTTCGTTTGCTTTGCCGTCGTCTTTTTTCTTTCCGGGTTAGGGGGAATGTAAATATGCAGGGGCAAGCAAGAAAATTCAATCCTCAGAGCTTCATCGAATGTCTGTGCTATAGCGTTTTTGCCGTAACGATGCTTTATTTGGTGAGCAGCGGAAAATATCTTTCGTATGTTACACCCAGAATAAAGCCCTATCTTTACTTTACGGCAATCGTTATGGCAATCTGGGCCTCGGCGGGGCTGGGCGGCCTGTTCCGCCCCCGGCATAAAGTCCGCTGCGCCCACTGTTTTGTGCTGACGATCCCGGTCTTACTGTTATTGCTTCCCCATTCTCCACTGGGCACTTCCAATTTCTCAGGAAATTACGCGGGCGGAAATATTTTTGCCGGCCAGACCGAGAAGAACTTATTTGGTCTGTCTCAAAAGCAAACGCCGGCAGCCGATTCCGGTTCAGCCGCACAGCCGGGCATCCCCCTTGCCCAAAACAGTCCCGAACCTGCGGCTTCGCCGGATATCCCTCTTGCTCAAAGCAGTCCCGAGACGCCGCCGGATATTCCGCCAGTTCAAAGCGGTCCTGAATCTTCCCCTTCCGACGGCGGCAGTCTGCCGGCGGAAGATACGGCTCCGGCGGACGCCCTCGATCTTCTCCAGCCCGACCCGCAAAACGGTATCCCGGATAAGGAAGCTTCTGCCGGACTGCCGGGCCTGGACACAGCAAACAGAAGAATCACCGTATCCGATGAGGATTTCGGGATATGGATTTCCGAGTTCTACGACAATATGGCTGAATATGAGGGGTACACTGTGACCATTACGGGATTCGTCTTCAAAGATCCCGAAATACTAGAAGAAGACGAATTCGTGCCCGCCCGGCTGATGATGTACTGCTGTGTGGCGGATTTAACGCCTGTGGGTCTTCTGTGTAAATATGACAAAGCTGCCGGACTGGAAAAAGACTCCTGGGTGACGGTGGAAGGAACTCTTTATATCGGCCGATATGAATTTGACGGCGCAAGCTATGACGACCCGCAAATCAACGTGACAAAAATCACGGCTGCCAAGCCGGCGGAAGGCTATGTCTACCCCTTTTAAGTCCGATTTTAAGTCCGACGGCGGGGATCGCCCGGAATATTTTTCCAGGGCAGCTTAAGCCGGGAGGATACGGCCATCAAAATTTTTGATTTTTTCCAGCTTTTCCCCGGCGGTGAAGGTCTGATGTCCCCAGAGAATTCCGCTTTCAAAGCAGAAGGCCGGGTCGGCGTATCTGCCGTTTAATTCATTAAGAAGCGCTAGATTTCTTTCAGCGTCACAATAACTGCCGAACAGGTCCTGCAGCGCCTCAAAAGATTTTATGGAGCCTTTGCTTTTCAGATGCAGGAGGGGATCCAGCTCTTTCAGCACGTAACGCAGCTTTTTAAATTGGATCCTCAGCCCATGAATGTTGCTGAAGTCAGTGTAATCCGCCGTCTTTAAATAAGCGGCGGTCTTTTTTATCCCGCTGCCGATCCGTTTTCTGGAGAAGTCCTCAAAGGTCTGACCCTGCTTTTGTTTCTGCCCTTTTGCTTCCTCAGCCTCCGCTGCCAAGTCGCCGTTAAGCCAGTTCCAGATATCGAAGACGGCGGAAAGCATCATTTCGGCGCCGCCGCAGATCTCCGCCTGTTCCCTTTGACGCTCCGTCTCCAGTACCGCCAGCAATGCGCTTTTTTTCCGGGTCAACTCCGGATATGTCTTCCGGAGCTTCAGCCACTCCCATTTTAAAATGTCGATTTCCCGGAGGCGTCCCAGCCTCTGGGAGAGCTTTTTGGTTTGAAGCTGCACATGTTGATATTGCATCTGGTCAAGCTTTGGCCTGATGAAGGACAGAAGGGACCGGAAGGCCCTGATGCTCACGCGCAATTGGTGGGCCGTCTCCGGGTCCTCCGGATGATCAAGGAATTTCTGCAGCATTTGAAAGATGCCCCGAAGCTTAAACCGCAGGATCTTCTGAAAGGCGCAGAGCACCGGCTGCCCGCCTTCGATATCCATGTCCCGCAGGCCGGCGGTTTCAGGAGTTATCATCCAGGCCGGCCAGGCCCGTAAAGGCTCAAGGGAGGTGACACGAAAGCCCACCGCCATTGCTTTTTTGAAGGGAACGGTAAATCCGCTGAACTGCCGGCTCCATCTGCCGAGGTGAGGCTCATGGCCTACGATAACCAAAGAAGACGAAGGCTTCAAATTCTTGAGTCTCTCCTGCAGACCCGTATACTCGCCTTGGGCGATCCAGTCAAATTGCTCGATCTTATCTGTCCCCAGATACCGGCCGATGATTTCGGCGGTCTGAAATGCCCGGGGCAGCGGACTGGTGCCAAGCTGGAACTGCGACGCTGAATTTAAATGGGCGCTCAATTCCGGCAGGATTTTTTCCAGCTCTTCTCTTCCCCTTTTCGTCAGCTCTCTCTGGGCATCAAGCTCAGTCCCCTGCCGTGGTGTGGCTCTCCCATGCCTGATTAAGATCAATTCGCCGGGCGTTTCCGTCATATCCCCCCACCCCTTTCCTCTTTCTTCCTTATGATGGCTGGAACCTCCTTTGCCTATACCTATTATATACCTGCAGGCGGCTCCAGGAGAAGGGGCGCCGGTTTCCCCGTTTGCTTTTGGTCCGGCCCGGTAATTCTACGCTTATGGTGATTATTCAAGGCAGCCATCCCGGCAATTCAAAACGCTGCCGGCTCTGGCCCCGGTGTGCCGTCCCCGGTATACCGTGACGACTCCATTGATGATCATCGTCCCGATTCCGGAAGCATACTGATGCGGATTATCGAAAGTAGCGTTATCTTTGATTTTTTCCGCGTCAAAGATCAAAATATCGGCTTTCATCCTGCACTTTAATATTCCCCGGTGATGAAGCCCTATCTTCTGCGCGGGATATGAGGTCATTCTCCTGACGGCATCCTCAAGACTCAAGCTTCCCTTTTCCCGCACATAACGGCAGATAAATCTGGGAAAGGCGCCGTAATTTCTCGGATGCGGCTTTCCAGCCGACAGATCGCCCGTATTGCATAAAATCTTGCCGTCGGAGCACAGCATCGCCAAGGGATGGATCAAGGCCTGTTCCACATTGGCATCGCTTAAGCAGCTGCAAACGGCCATGATCCCGCACTTATCCCCGATCATCGGGGAATAATGACTTTGCCGAAATATTATGCAGACCTTTTGGCCCGGCGGCATCTGCCGACGCCAGTGAAATCCATTGCCATATCTATGAGGATGCGGTGAAAGGAAACACGATTTTCTTTGACGAAGTGGGGGCTTTAAGCCATTACAATCAGGAGAAGCTATTGTCCCTGCTGCGCAACGCAAATTATATGAATTGCAAGATCATCTGTTCGACGACCTGCGATCTGAAAAAACTGGTGAATAAAGGGGATTTCATTAAGGATCTGTATTTTGCTCTTGAACTGAACACAATCCATCTGCCCCCGTTAAGAAGCAGAACCGAGGATGTAATTTTACTGGCCTAGCATTACCTCAAAAGATATAATATTTTTCGCAACAGCAATTATGATTGATCAAAATGCGCCCCCTTGGGCCAGGCAAGTAAAGACCATAAGAGCAGCCGGCGCCTTTTGGACGCCGGCTGCTCTTTTTAAACGACGATTCCGGTTTACAGCATAGCCGCCTCGATCTGCCGCTTTGATTTTTTATCTAAGATCCCCCCCGACAATGCAGTCAGGATAAAGCTCTCTATTTCATTTGTATTTTGCTGATTTCTGATCGTCAGCAGCAAATTCAATATATCCAGCAGGATAGATTTGCGCATAGTCTCTTTAACGGCCATAAGGTCAAATGAAATCAGGCTTTCGGCTATTTTTCTGTTCAAACCGGGTTTATATGGCGCCACCTTGGTCAGGGACTGAATGCACTGGCGTACCGTGACGGGCTTCTCATCGCGCAAGAGGTCCAGGTATTCGTCAATGGTATCTTCCATACGGTTTTCAGCATCCCATTTGGCATTTTCGGCAATAAGCATAAGCCCGATACTTCTTTGATAGGAGTTATCATTTTTCAGCTTATCCCGGAAAGTATTCCAATACGGATAAACATCGTCAGACAGCGACGACCGGTACTGCAGGAGCAGGAACGCCCGATATCTGATATTGTCTTCTTTTAAAGACAGCCATTCTACAAGCTGAAGAAGCTCCTCTTTACCGAGGTCTTTGGCCGCTTCCTGTAAATCGCTTTTCCCCGCCGCCGTCATGCTTTCCATTGAGATCATCTTTTCGGCCTCCCCACCACTGAAGTTCCATCTGCCGCTTTCAATATGAAATATGCCATAATACTATTCTGATCTTATTTTCTTGTTTATTTCTTCCTTTCCCATCACTTTCCTGCATAGGATCAAAAAGAAGCCGCTTTCGTTCAGAAAACGGCTCCGTCGTCTCTGGAAATAGGCTTTCCCTATATCCGTCACAAGACTCTTACTTTACCCATACATCAACCTGCCCCGGCTGCCAATCCACCCGGTAACCCAGGGCCTCCGCCAGCGCTCTGGCGGGCAGGTAGGCAGTCCCGCCGATCAGCTTGGCGGACAGCTCCACCACCTGATCTCCGTGCAGATACACCCGGACCTCATCGGCGGCGGCAGGTTCCGTCTTCAGCCCCAGCTGCTTTGCCATGGCTTCGGCCATAGCAAAGGCCGTCCGCTGCTGGATGCCGGCGGCGGCCAGCAGCTGCTCTTCGGCCGCGTTGCTGACAAAGGCCAGTTCGATCAACAGCGCCGGCATGGCGGTTTTACGCAGCACATACAAGCCGGGCCGTACCTTTACGCCGCGGTCGGCGGTCCCCAGAGCCGCAACGACAGCAGACTGGACCGCCCCCGCCAGGGCCTTGGCCTTGCTGGTATCGCTGTAGATGTAGGTTTCGGTGCCGCGGGCAGCGGGATCCGTCGCCGCATTACAGTGGATACTCACAAAGAAGTCGGCGCCGGCGGCATTGGCGGTATTGACCACATCCTCCAGGTCCCCGTCACGGACCAACAGCACCTGGGCGCCGGCGGCCTCCAGGAGGGGCTGCAGCAGTTTGGCCACGGCCAGGTTAACGTCGGCCTCCCTGATCCGGGAAGGGCCGACGGCTCCGGGGTCAAAAACGCCGCTGTTTTTCGGGCCATGACCGGGGTTAAGGATAATTTTTTTACGCATCCTTACCTCCCAGGATCCTCTGGGCGGCCTCAAAGCCTCCGTTGGCGGCCAATGATACGATCACCGCGTTAAAAAGGCTCAGTACGCCTGTCTCAGCCGTCAGGGTGCCGGCGAAATATTGAGCCGCCACCAGGATAACCGCGGCCAGGATCCAGCTCCACAGTTGGGTGGGGATTTTACTGACCCCGGGGATAGTTTTGGTCAGCTGAGTAAGCATCAGCACCATGGCCAGGCAGCCGGCATAAGTGCCAAGGGTCTGCCAGTTCACAAATTCGGTAAAAACACTGTTCATGCAGTTTTCTCCTTTCAATTCCGTCCTTTCGGACTTCCACAACATTTTATGCTGCTTTTCCCAAATCTGCGATTCCCCGGGCAGCGAATTGAAACTCCTTTTCTGTCGGCTTGCCGGCTTTTCAGGGCGGTAAGCCGCGGGATTAGGGAATCAGTCAAATCAACTTTTTTCTCCCGGGGCAAAAAAAGCGCCTGCCGACATCCGGCAGGCGCTGATTCTCTTGGTAGCAGCGTTCTTATCTTTTCAATTAACGGGCGATGGCGGTATTATCCATGGTTCGGTCTGTAAGCTCCCGCACAGGATTTGTTTGTGACTCCGCGCGGTAATCAATATTATATTTCTGTTGATGCTGTGTGATCACGTTATGACTGGCCACCGAATCCACATCATGATTGACACGGTTCTGATAAAAGAAAAACTCATGATCTCCCGGCAGCTCCGGTACGGGGGTATACTGTTCCCGGTTGGCGGTAAGCAAGATCTGCTGGCCCAGGATTTGCCGTACATAGTCCCGGGTATCGTGGAACCGCAGGAGCTTGGGAAATTCGCCCCCTGGGATGACCTGCTGCCAGTCTTTGTTTTCATATTGCCGCAAAAGCTCCGCCGCCCGGTGTAAATGCGCGATTTCCTGCTGGAGATGCATTTCCCAAATGGACTTGACATTTGCGTCAAGCTCATCCTCATAGAAGGAGTAGTAAAGATAGCACTCGGTATATTCATGCAGCAGAAGGTTTTCCAGCCACGTGCAGGCGGGATCCAAAAGCGACCCATATTGGCTGACATGCTGCTCTTCGATCATGGCGATCTCCAGATAAAGCTGACGGCCCAGGTCATTGCTGTAGGTATTGCCGATGTTCATATAGAAATTCATGGTCTGCTGCTCGCCTGCGGTGATAATCAGCGTGTTCAGCTTGGTCCGGATATCCGCCGTCTTGAAGTCCACCGGATTTTTGACGGATTCATAGGGGAACCGGTGCTCCGCGATGGTGGGACGCCCCGGCGTGATGTCCACATAGCTTTTCACAAGCTGCTGTGCCGGGATCTGGGAATCCAGGTCCAAAAGGTTCGAGTAGCGGTAAAGATGGTCGAAATCCTCCAAAAGGGCAAAGTCCAGCGCTTGCTTTACATAGGAATCAGGTTCATTCTGCGCAAGCCAGGCGGTCAGATCTACCGCAACATGCTCGTATCCGATGGTGGTTTCAAGCTGGGTCTCGTCAATTGGCTTAAGCCAATTAATATGCTTTTGCTGCTGCTGCTCGATCCGGCGGGATAATGCAAGCTCGCGGCACAGGTCATTGTTTCGGCAATTGCGGTGAAACTGATGTTTAAACATCACCGCCTCCACTTCTATGCCGTTCATCAGAATTATGCGGACTTTTGTATAGGGATCAACAGTCATTTTGTTATATGGTTTCGGATATATGGTTCGCCAATCCATAATCGTATCTTTTATGGGAACAACTTTTTGCTCAAACGGATTCATCGTCAAATCTCCTTTATCCTTGAATAATTTATCCCTTATTGTTTCTAAAACCTCATAAGCTATACCCCTTTTAAGTGAGATAAGCCGTACTTTCGTATAATAAATGGAGAAATGGTAAGACTTTGGAATAAAGTCAAAAGGGATGCGGTGAATAAGGGATGAATTCAGCGATTGGCAAAAGCATCGGGCGCAAGGAAGCTTGGGACAAGGTAACGGCAAAAGCGCAATATGCCGACGATTTGCCTTTAGCGGGCATACTTTCTGCAAGACTGCTTACCAGCCCATGCGCCCATGCGGCCATTCAGCGCATAGATATTTCCAAAGCGCTGGCGCTTCAAGGAGTCAAATCCATTTTAACCGGAGAACAATGCCCGGAATTATTTGGCCCTCTGGTATTGGACAGGCCCGCACTGGCACGGGATGTCGTACGTTACGCCGGAGAACCGGTAGCCCTTGTGGTGGCACAGGATGAGCCCACCGCGGAAATGGCCGTCCGGATGATTGAAGTAGAATATGCCCCGCTTCCCTTTGTTTTAACACCTTCTCAGGCGATGGCCGACGGGGCTGTTTTGGTGCACAGTCAGGCCAACGGCTATAAAAAAGTCATGACAGATCTATATCCCGAGGCCGGAACCAATGTTGCCAGCCGTTACAAAATACGAAAAGGGGATGTGCAGGCGGCATTTGCCGGGTGCGATGTGACCGTACGGCAAAGGTTTTCTATGCCGCCCTCCGATCATCTGGCCATGGAAATAAGAACAGCCCGGGCGGAAATAGCTTCAGACGGCAATATTCTGATCACCACGGCCTCACAGTCCCCCTATGTGGTCAGAAAACAGATTTCAGAAGCATTTTTAATTCCAGCAGGGCAGATACAGGTAAAGGTCTCTTTTTTAGGCGGAGGTTTTGGCGGAAAGGCGCCGGTATTTCTTGAAATACTGGCATTTCTGGCCTCCCGCAGTGTCGGCGGCAAAGCGGTCCGCCTGACCATACCGCGAGAGCAGGACATGGCCTCGGCTCCTTGCCGGATCGGCCTGGAAGCCGATATTAAAATTGGGGCTGATAAAAACGGCATCATTCAGGCTGCGGAGATGACCTACTGGCTTGACTGCGGAGCTTACGCCGACATTTCCCCCTATATGGCAAAGGCTGTTGCGGTTGACTGCACCGGGCCTTACCATATCGAAAATCTCAGCTGTGACACTTTGTGCGTTTATACCAATCATACCTTTGCCACCTCCTATCGCGGCTTTGCCCACGAATCCTACACCTTTTGTATCGAGCGTATGATGGACCTGCTAGCCCGCCGGTGCGGATCAGATCCCCTGGAACTGCGAATCAAAAACGCTATTCGCCCGGGAAGCCTGACGCCCACCCGTGTTGTTTGCACAAACAGCCTTACGGGCAATCTAACCGAATGTTTGCACAAAATAAAACCGCTTTCCCAATGGGACGGCGGTAAAGTGACCCCTATTAAGAAAGATACCGTGCGGGCAAGGGGCGTGGCCTGCTTATGGAAGACCGAGAATCCTCCTACCGATGCGATTTCCGGCGCACTGATCACGTTCAATCCCGACGGCAGCGTTAATCTGAACACCGGTGTTGTGGAAATGGGGTCGGGAGGACAAACTAATCTTGCGCAGGTCCTGGCTGAAAAATTGAGAATGGATCCCGAACAGGTTCATGTGGTCATGCCCACGGATACCCGCACCGCGCCGGAACACTGGAAGACGGTTGCCAGTCTTACGCAATATATGGCCGGTCACGCAGTGATGCGGGCAGCCGACGATCTGATCCGGCAGCTCCGTATAAACGGCGCACAGGCCTTGGGGTGCGAAGCTGAGGAAATTGAGGTGGCCAACTGTCACGTCTTCTCCAGAAAAAATCCGGAGCAATTCATCTCCTTTAAGGATATCGTCCAAGGGTATCGCTCAAAGACGGGGGTGTCCGTGGGAGAACCCGTTTTAGGGCAGGGCGGCTTTATGCTCAAGGGGTTAAGCATGCTTGATCCGCAAACCGGCCAAGGGAAAACCGGACCTTCCTGGACCCCCGGAGTACAGGTTGTGGAGGTAGAGGCGGATCTCAAAACCTGCTCCTACCGAATTATTTCGGCATCCACCGTCATGGATGTTGGTAAGGTCATTAATCCCGAACTGATGCGCGCCATGGTAGCGGGCGGTATGTCCATGGGGATCAGCATGGCAAGCAGAGAAGCCTTTTCTTATAACGATCAGGGGATACCCCAGGCGCCTAATCTGCGCACCTACAAGCTTTTGCACATCGGCCAGGAGCCGGATTACCGGGTGGATTTTGTGGAAACGCCTGAAAGCGAATCTCCTTACGGCGTCCGCAGCTATGCCGAACACGGTATTATCGGCATTGCCGCAGCCTTGGGCAACGCATTATCCACAGCCTTCGGAAAAGAGCTTCTTTCCCTGCCTCTCACGCCGGAGCGGATCTGGAGGTCCGTTAAGGAGGATACCGATGATTCCCTTTGATTTTATTTATTGCCGCCCGGACTCCCTGGCCGAAGCCGATGAAGCGTTTAAGGAATTAAAAAACCTGGGGAAGAATCCCGTTTTTTACGCAGGAGGCAGCGAAATTATTACCATGTCCAGGGCCGGAAGCATCCGGCCCGGCGCGGTCATTGATATAAAGAAAATACCGGAATGCATACTTTTGTCTACAGACTGTCAAGGCCTGACTATTGGTTCCGCCTGTACCTTAAATCAGATCAAAGAGTCAAAGCTGTTTCCGCTGCTTACTTTGGCCTGCGGGAGAATTGCCGACCATACAAACCAATGCAGAATCACTTTGGGCGGCAATTTATGCGGCACGATTATTTACCGCGAAACAAGCCTGCCCTTGCTGGTTTCGGATGCAACCGTTACGATATTTGGCAGCGGGGGCCTGAACACGGTATCTTTCCAAAGTTTATTTCAGGGCCGCATACAACTGAGCGCCGGTGAATTCATCGTACAACTGCATGTGCCAAAGTGGGCATTATATGCGCCGCATTTTCATGTAAAACGGACGACAAATGAAAAAATAGATTATCCTCTGGTGAGCATGGCGGCAATTTGGCAAAACAACGATTTGCGGATTGCTTTCTCCGGCATTTGTTCCTCCCCGTTTCGCAGCCTGCAAATAGAAGCTGTTTTAAATGACCTCTCGCTTTCCTGCGCCGGCCGTGCGGAAAAAGCGGTCCAGCTTTTACCTGAACCGGCTTATAGCGGCGTAGAAGGTTCCGGTAAATACCGGATCTTCGTTCTGCAAAATATGCTGCAGGCTCTTTTGGAGGATTCAGTAAATGGTCAGATATGACGGGAAAACAGTAATAACGCTTAATGTTAACGGAGATCTGCATGAACTGGCGGTGCGTCCTGCCGACTTGCTGCTGGATGTGCTCCGAGAGCAGCTTGGTTTGACCGCCGCGAAACCCGGCTGCAAAAACGGCGACTGCGGCGCCTGTACCATCGTGATGGACGGCTGGCCCGCCAAAGCTTGTCTGGTCCTGGCAGTTGAGGCAGAGGGACACAATATTATAACTGTGGAGGGTTTAGGAGGAACAGCGGCAATCCAGAAAGCCTTTGTACAAGAAAACGCCTTTCAGTGCGGGTACTGTACATCCGGGTTTTTGATGGTCTGCCACGCCCTTCAAATGCAGCATCCTTTTATGCCCGAGGAGTATGTGATTGAGGAATGGCTTCAGTCCAACCTCTGCCGCTGCACCAGCTATCAGGAGATCCGCAAAGCAGTACGCTGCGTGTACAATAATGAGGAATAAGGGAACACGGCTTTACTTTAAACCTGTAAAAAAGGCCCCACCATACAGATCAGCAGACTGAACACCACCAGGCAGACCAGGCCGAAGGGCCCGTTTTTCCCAAGAGAGATCTGCCAGGAAGGCCGGTCCGCATAGCCGCCGACGATGAGAGCCGCTCCGGAAAAGGGGGATAATAAGATGGAAATCATCCAGCCGGCAAGCACCGTCAGCACGAAGGTCATTTGGTTCATCCCCACCGCTGCCGGAGTCAGGGCAGCCAGTAAGGCGCTGCCTGTGGCTACGGCATGGATGCCGATTAATGAAGGCAAAATAATCACCAGCATGATGGCGGCTATCATCAGAACCGGATAATCATGTAACCAAGCCGGCAGCAATGCCGGTATTTTGGCGCCGATTCCCGAGGCCTCCAGAGCTTTGCCCAAAAAACCGGCGGCCGTAAACAAGGCTACTTCAGATCGGACTTTCAATACGGAATTGCGGTAATATTGTCCCATGCCCGCCCGGTACGCAGTCATTTTTTTCTGAAATACTGCCGTCAACAGAGGAAAGGCAATGGCGACAATCGGAATAACAATCATCAGGCTCCAACCGCTGACGGCATTAACCACCCCGATCATCCCCAGCATGATGACGGCCAGCAGCAGCATGGTGAGAATTTTTTTGTAGTTGACCTTCTCTCCGGCAATCGGCTGAAGCTTGGGATAACGGCCCGGCCGCCGCCGGATATGTAAAGACAGCATGATCATATCAATAAACAGATAAACGAAGCCGAAAGCCAGCCCTATGGGAATGAGGGAAACCCAGGGAGTGTTGGTCGCCGTAGTCGTCACCACAATAGAAGCCCAGGCCGGCGCCAAAAAGCCGGGAGAACAATTGTAACGCGTCAAGGCGGGATAGAACAAGTCTTCCGCCTGATACATTTTGCTATGAGGATAAAACATTTCGTACGCGATCACTACAGCGCCCACACCCACCAAAAGGCTTAAGACAAAACCGCTGACGGCATTTAATAACATGAAGGACAACAAAGATTGCATTTTCAGCCTGGCAAACCGGGCCAGCTCCCCTTGGTAGTCCTCATAATAAAAAGGCAGGGCTAACAAAGGGGCCGCCGTAAACATGGTAGCCAGATTGGCGTTTTGCATCAACGCCTCCAGCCAGGTATGGATGTCGGCGCGGCACCAGATCAAGATAACGGCGCCGGCTAAAAAAAGTCCTCCCACTACCCGGAGATTAACGGGGCGCATTTGACGTAAGCCCTGTGATAAAATAACAATTAAGAGCAAGGCGCAGATTAATCTGAGAAATTCAAGATTGGCAAAATAATTAATGACAAACATGACGGCAAAAGATATACTGATCCATCGTAATAAATGATCTTTTATGGTATAAGGATTGGTGTTCATCTGGCAGCCTCCCCTTCATCTCTGTTGGCTCAGTGTTATTAGCGTCTCTCGCAGGCAGACTCATAAGTGTATCTCAACCGATCTTGAGTGGAAGCTCCGATAGTTGCGCTATTTTTACTGTTTGTCTGCGATGATGACGATAGCGTATTGTACAGCGTATTATCAGAATCCGTAGTTTCCCGCGATAAAAATAACCTTGATTCTGTCCTTTTCAAATTGTCCTGTAATTAACACAAAGTCATTGCATATTCGTTGTGGATGTTGACAATCTATGCATTTATTTAGTTTGGTGCAGGGAGTGCCTTTCCCCAGACGTTTCGCATCCAAAGGGGCAGCGATCCGGCGTGTGCGAAGGATCGCCTCATCAACGGAATTTACAAGCTTGTTCGTGCCAACCACAGCGATCACTTGTTTGGGGCCATACAGAATCGGAGCGACCCGGCTTCCGTTCCCGTCGATGTTAAACAGACTCCCGCCCGTTGTCACTGCATTGATGCCTGTCAAAAAAGTATCGGCGCGAAAATTCCGGAGATAGATTTCCCGCTTTTCCTCGTGGTTCAAGCCAGGTTTATGCTTATCTAAGAATTGATAATCCTGACATCGCATAAGCTCAAATACGCCGGTCTGCTCAAGTGTCACGGAATCCCCGCAGCCTACTGTTTCACCCTTCTGAATCAAAGCCTGAATGGTTTCGTGCAGCTGCGCGATGGAATGCACATAATATCCGGCCATATTGTTTCTGTTCAGATTGCGAATGGTCCTTTGAACGATATCATTCATCTCTTCTATCTCCCGGTGAGGCGGGCCCCCATTTCAAACGCCTTCCGGCAATCGACAGGGAACTGCTCCGCTCTGACCTTGGCTTTGTGCTCTTCATCGAACATCGAGGCCTCGTACTTTGAATAATCGTCGAACTGATAAGTATCGTTACTGACAAGGATTTCGGAAGGCCCGCCAAAGCGTTCCAGCAGAGCTTTATAGCGGTCGAATAACGTACCGTAGCCGAGCTTCTCCATTGCGTCCGAGGGGACGTTCATCGTATAGATAAACCCGGATGAAAATTTCCCGCAAAATGTGGAGCGGTGGCCGATGTTATAGGTCATACTCGAAAACAGCAGACGCTCAAGGAATGACAGCATCTCCCCGGTGATATTTGCATAATAGATGGGTGTGCCCAGAAGAAGCACATCGCAGTGAGCGATTTTGTCCAGAACGTCTGTCAGGTCGTCCTTCATCGCACAGCGTCCCAGAGCGCCGTCTTTCCTTTTGCACGCGAAGCAGCTGGTGCAGCCTTTGTATCTCAGGTCGTACAAATGGACCATCTCCGTCTGCGCCCCGGTGGAAGCCGCGCCTTCCAGTGCTTTCTGCAGCAGGGTGGCGGTATTCCACTTCTTCCTTGGGCTCCCGTTCACAGCGATCACGTTCATCACAGACCATCCTTTCAATATATTCCGCATATTCCGCTTTTCCCCGTGGCGGTAAGTTTTGCCCGTGGCGGTAAAAATCGCGGTCTTCCGTGCATTTGCCGCGCAACCGACTATATTCAGTATAAGATATACGGAACAAATCGGCAAGTAAAACGCCGGCAGGAAAGAACGCCTATAGAAAAAGACTCTGAACGGGCAGTATGGAAAGGGATTGACGAACCGGATTGGTAAAAATCGAGAAACATGCATAAAAAAACGTTGGCAAAACAGGCAAAAAGCCTGATCTGTCAACGTTTTTCTTTAACCGAAAACGTGTTTTCGGACAAATTTTGGTGGAGATGAGGGGAATCGAACCCCTGTCCGAAAGAGCAGCCACAGAAGCATCTACGAGCGTAGTCTGTGTATTAAACTTCGCCTTGCCGGCTCCCACAAACAGGATACGGCTCGGCTATTCCCGTGAATTTCCCTTAAGCTTACGGGAAGCTGGGCTTAAGGTAGCCTGCTAATCGTCTCCCTATTCCTCACCGCAGGCCCAGAGGATAAGGAGTCAGCTGCTAATTAAGCAGCGAATTGTAAGTTTTTGTTAGCAATTATGCTTTTGCACCTTTTTAACGGGCTGGCGCCAACCCGGCTCGCTTCTTCTGCCACCGCATCCCCCGTCGAAACCAGTACATCCCCTTTATGCGTTGCAGTCGAATAGTTCACTGCTATATGGAATTAACAAAATTCAAGGATCAGCCGCGGCCCCGGAAGGCCCGCTGGATCTCGCGCCTGGCGTCCTTTTCCGCCGCGCTGTCCCGCTTGTCGTAAAGCTTTTTGCCTTTGCACAAGGCCAGTTCCACTTTGACTTTACCACGGGCAAAATAAAACTTCAAGGGGACCAAAGTCAGGCCCTCCTGCTTTACCTGCCCGAAAAGCTTCAAAATCTCCCTTTTGTGCATCAAAAGCCTTCTTTTTCTCAGCGGATCCACATTGTAACGGTTTCCCTGTTCATAAGGGCTGATATGGACGCCCTCCAGAAACAACTGGCCGTCAACTACCTGGGCGTAACTGTCTTTTAAGTTTATCCGTCCCGCCCGCAGAGATTTTACCTCGGTGCCGGTCAATTCGATGCCGGCTTCGTAAGTTTCCAGGATAAAGTAGTCAAAGCGGGCTTTGCGATTATCGGCAATGACCTTAATCTTTTCCTCAGCCACGCATTTTCTCTCCTCTCCCGGACTTTTCCCGCCCATTTACCATCAAATGAGCCCGGCGAATTTGATCATCTGCCGCTTGCCATACCGCTGTCCGGCAGGCCGGCCAAAAGGAGCGGCGGCCCGCAGAGCAGATCAAGCGTGATGAAATATTTCGCTTTGCTCATTATATCATATCCAAAACAGACTGCAAGTGTTCCATTCCGATGTTTACAAAAATTTCCGATTTCTTAAAAAAGCTTGTAAATCTGCCGTTATACGCTTATTTTATCGTTTTTTTCCCTGCCGGCCCCACTGCCGCTTCCATTAATCTGTCCATATCAAAATTTACCTTTTTGTCCATTTTCATATATCCACATTGACGTTACACTAATAACAGTCCGGCGCGCGGTCAAAACTACCCATGAAAGGAACTGATCCCATGAATACTCATGTCGGCAGCGGAAGCGCCTCCCAAAACACCGTCCATACTTTAGTGGTTAACGGGCTTTCCATTGCCCTGGTCTTTTCCGCTACGATGTTTATTAATATCCGTCTGCCTTTTGCCCCCAACGGCGGATTGATTCATTTGGGCAATCTGCCGCTTTTTATCTTTGCCGTCCTTTACGGCCGCAAGACCGGCTTTGTGGCCGGCGCTTTCGGCATGGGGCTTTTCGATCTCATCTCCGGCTGGACCCTTTGGGCGCCTTTTACCTTCGTTATCTGCGGCCTTATCGGTTATGCCGTGGGTTTTGTGGCCGAACATAATCGGGAAAACAAGCTGAGCCTTCTTTTGGCCTCCCTGATCTTGGCCCTGATCATAAAAATCGCCGGTTATTATGCGGCCGAGGGCCTGCTTTACGGCAATTGGATTGTCCCAGCCACTTCTATTCCCGGCAATGTGCTGCAGATCGTAGCGGCAGCCGTACCGGCGGTACCCCTGGCTTATAAACTGAAACATATTATCCGCCGCTGATCCTGCCGGGCCAGTAAAACTAAAGGACTGCGGCGTTCAGCCGGCCGGTCAGCCATGATCCATCAGCCATCATTTAAACCGACATTCATCAGTCCACATTTAGAAGGAGATACCTATGAGCCTGTTCCCCAATCATTGTTTCATGACCGTCCCGAAAATCATGACCCCCGGACCTACCCAGATCCGGGAAAACGTACGGCAGGCCATGGGCCTTGTCTGCACCAATCCCGATCTGGACCCGGCCTTCTTCGATTTCTATCGGGAGCTCTGCGCCAAGCTGGCCGGCATCTGGCGTTCTTCGGGCCAAGTTTATATTTTAAGCGGCGAAGGCATCCTGGGCCTTGAAGCGGCCTGCGCTTCCCTGACCGAGCCCGGCGACCGGGTGCTGGTTTTGGATAACGGCGTATTTGGCCGGGGCTTCGCGGATTTTGTCAAGCTCTATGGCGGCCGGCCTGTCCTTTACACCACGGACTACCGGGAGGCCATCTCTCCCGCGGCTTTGCGGGCTTACCTGGAAAAGGACAGCGACTTCAAATATGCTACCGTGGTTCATTGCGACACCCCCAGCGGTATGCTGAACCCCATCGGAGAAATCTGTCCTTTACTTCATGAGTTCGGTATCCTTACCGTGGTGGATTCCGTATCCGCCATGTTCGGCAACCCGCTGAACGCGGATCAGGCTAAGATCGACATTCTCTGCGGCGGTTCTCAGAAGGCCCTTTCGGCAGCTGTCGGTCTGACCCTGCTTTCCGTCAGCGCCGGCGCCATGGCGGCCATGGAAAATCGCAAGGCCCCCATCGCTTCATTCTACGCCAACATCCTGGCCTTTAAGGATTATGATAAAAACCGCTGGTTCCCCTATACGCCGCCCATCACCGATATTCTGGGCCTGGCCGCCGCCGTGGATAATGTTCTGGCGGACCCGGATATCCTGGGCCGCCACCATCGCATTGCCGCCGCCTGCCGCCGGGCTCTGACGGAAGGCGGCCTCACACTGTATCAGCGCAGCGGCTTTTCCGATACCGTCACCGTTTTTCAGGTGCCTCCGGGGATTACCGCCAAAGCTATTCTCGACACCCTGCTGGAGGAACACGACATCATGCTGGCCGGTTCCTTCGACTGCCTGGCCGGTCAGGTGATCCGGATCGGCCACATGGGCGAAAATGCCCGGGAAGACGATATGACGGAAACGATGACCGCCCTGGGTAAAGCCCTGGACAAGCTGGGATTATCCCAGGCCGCGGATCTGGGGCAGGCCTTTTGCCGGGCTCTGGCTTAGGCCGGAGCCGGCTGTTGGCTGATGCCTGAACCAAAGGGTAACGCTCCGCCGCATCCGCCACCGAAACCTGTTAGCTTATCTGCCGCGGCTTCCGGCTTCCCATCCGGGGCTGAACCCGGCCATGCAGAGTCCATTCAAAAATCTATTGGCTCAGCCAGGGCTGCGCATGCACGGATTGCATATGCACGGCATAACGATACACGCGTATGCCCCACGCGATATGTACGGCATACCCAGTATTATAAATGGCATGCGCGGTATGAAACAGTCTATCCGGCATCTGGTATGCCTTACCTGCGCTTTCCCACGCCAGAAAAGCGGGAACCTCCCCAGACTTCGGCTCAGGCCTGTCTGTTCCGGGAGGTTCCCGCTTTTCTATTTTCCGGATAAACCCTTTCTATTTTTCCTCTGCTGTCCCTTTTGGCCCGCCTCCCCGGTCCTCCTGAGGGGTCAGCTCCCGGGCCAGCTCCTGGATGCTGTGGCAGGGGGCCTGGCAATAACGGTTTTGGCAAAGATAAAAACCCGGCCGGCCCTTCTCCAGGGGATAGTTCCGGCTGAAAGGCGCCAGACGGCCCAGCAATTCGGCGTTGATGCTGGTTTTTGCCAGGACCACCAGATCCGGCAAAAAGCGGTAGTTTAAAAGAGCCTGCAGCCGCTGCCGGTCATCGGGTTCTGTCCGGCCTCCTTCCGGCTCCGGTAAGGTACAGACCAGGGACCGGGCCGGGCTCTCCGCCAATAAGAAGGTCAGCAGAGCAAAGGGATGACCGGCGGGATAAGCCGCGGCTTTTTCCGCCAGAAAATCCAGCTGCCGCTGCAGCAGTTCGTCATACTCCGTTCTGGCGGTCAGCCGGCTCAGTAATAACAGGTCGTAGGCCGCCACCGCGTTGCCAGAGGGCATAACCGCGTCGAAAGTGGGTTTCGGCCGGCTGATCAGGCTTTCGCCGGAAGCGGCAGTCATATAAAACCCGCCGCTTTCCTTATCCCAGAACTCTTTCTGCATGGTTTGGCAAAGCTCCACCGCCCAGGCCAGCCAGCGGATCTCCAGGGTAGCCTGATACATCTCCAGCACCGCCCAGATCAGATAGCTGTAATCCTCCAAAAGCCCCGGGCCGAAGCGGACAAATTCAGGAGCTGAATTTGCCGTTTTTCCCGGTTCTTTCCCGGCTTCGGCAGAAACCCTTCCGGCATTTCCTTCCTGAATTCCCAGCTCTTTTGGGTAAGCGCCGCCCAGAAAAAGCCCCTGTTTTTTATCCCAGAGCCTCTGCCGGATAAAGGACAGAACGTTGGCGGCGGCATTCAGATAAATCTCGCTGGCCAGGGACCGGTAAGCCCGCACCATGGCCAGGGCCGCCAAAGCGTTCCAGGCCGTGAGGATTTTTTGATCCAGCTTCAGCTCCATCCGGCTTAAGCGATAGGTATACGCCTGCTGCAAAAGCCATTGGGCCCGGTGGTTGATCCCGTCGGCGGAAGCCCCATGTGCCGGATCGGCAAACTCCTGATTTTCGATAAGATTGGGGATATTGCTGCCTTCAAAATTTCCTTTTTCGGTAATGTCGAAGTATTGATTAAAATAATCGGCTTCCTCTTTTCCCAAAATTCCTTCCATCTCGCCGGGAGTGAAGACATAAAAAGCGCCTTCCCTGCCCTGACTGTCGGCGTCCTGGGCCGAGTAAAACGCACCGCAGTCCGCCGACAGTTCCCTCAGCATATAATCCAGGGTTTTTCGGGCCACCTCCCGGTAGATGGGCTTTCCGGTAATCTGCCAGGCAGTGCTGTAAGTCAGGGCCAGCTGAGCGTTGTCATAGAGCATTTTTTCAAAATGGGGGACCAGCCATTTCTCATCGGTGGAATAACGGCAAAAGCCAAAACCCACATGATCGAAAATGCCGCCCCGGTACATCTGATCCAGGGTCTTTTCCGCCATACGCAGGGCCTTATCGTTGCCGGAAAAATGACTCTCATAAAGAAGGTACAGCAGCCCCGAAGGGTTGGGGAATTTGGGCGCCGAACCAAAGCCGCCGTGACGGCGGTCAAAGCTTTGCTCCAACTGGTCCAGGGCCATTTTTTCCAGCCGTTTAAACTGGGAGCCGCTTTCTTTTTCGGGGTCTTGGGCGGTTCCCCAGGCCGGCGCCGGCCCCTGCTCTTCCAGGAGGGCCGCCATCCGGCGGCCGGTTTCTTTTAAGGCTTCCCGGTCTTTTTCCCAGGCGGAAGAAACCTTTTCCAGGATTTCCGTCAGACCGGGCATGCCAAAACGCCGCTCCCGGGGAAAATAGGTCCCGGCAAAAAACGGCTCCTGCTCCGGCGTCATGATGATCGTCAGGGGCCAGCCTCCCTGGCCCGTCACCATCTGACAGACGGACATATAAATCTCATCCACATCCGGTCTTACTTCCCGGTCCACCTTGACCGGGATAAAATGCCGGTTCAGCAGTTCCGCCACCGTTTCATCCTCAAAGGATTCCTCCGCCATCCGGTGGCACCAGTGACAGGCTCTTAAATCGAACCAAGTCAGCTATACCCAATAGATAAAAAAACTGGTTTGTCTTCTCGCTTGGCCTTATCAAAGGCTTCGCTACCCCAAGGGAACCAATCTACCGGATTATACGCATGTTGTAATAAGTATGGGGATTTCTCTTGGAGTAATCTATTGGGTTTGCTATTTTTGGTCATATTATCACCCCCTCGTTTGCCATTTTCATTTGGAACAAACATCAATACCTAGATTGTTCCCAGTTTTTGTCCATATTATTTTTTTAATCATGCTTTTATCTGAGATTTTTTCTCTCTTTACGAAAACACAATGAAATATTTTTATGCGGCTTCAGATACTTGATAAGCAGCTTAAATAGTATAAAATATAGCCCAGAGGATAATCTTGGACGGTTAGCCTTTCCTGAAAAAAATATTCTCAAGAAATGACCGCCGTGCTGGGCGGTCATTTCTTTTTTTACCATAAGTTGAATACTTCATCAATTGATAGAGCCGGCAAGACTAGATTTTCTGACAGTTTTCAGAATGTAATTGCAGTCTAAAAAAATTTTTAAGAAATGGCCGTCGGAAAGGAAGATTATTTCCCTTTCCTTTTTCCGTAAGCTTCCGCAATCCCCGCCGCCACCGCCGCAGATACGGGCACCGCCTCATAGTCAGGCCTTCCGATATAATCGCCTTGCAGATAATCTACGCCGGACTGAACCAGGAAGCGCATTTCGCTTTCCGTTTCCACCCCTTCGGCCAGCACTTTAATGCGACAAAGGCGGGCGTAGTCCAGCAAGGCTTCCAGAGTCTTCTGCCGGTTACCGTCTTTGTCGATATCCCGGACCACAGACTGGTCCAGCTTCACCAAATCCGGAGACAGTAAAATCAGGGCGCCCTGGCTGCCGCCGGTTCCATAGCCGCCTATGGCCAAAAGGCCGCCCCAGTCCCTGATGATCCCGATCTTTTGCCGAAGATGATCCTTATTCCCGTTCCCCGGCTCCTCATCCTGGATCTCCAGCACCAGACGGTTCAGATAAGGTTCAAACTCCCGGGCAAATTCCTGGAGGTCCTGGGCCGATAAAAGCTGATTGTCCAGGGAATTCAAAAATACATACTGCTCCCGGCCGATCCGCCCCTTTTTCATCAGGTCCGTGAAGGCCGCCATCCCCTGGAACCAGCATATCCGTTCGATTTGGTAAAGCTGGTAATGGGCCTGGGCCATCCGCAGGATATCCTGGAATGAGCCGATCCCTTCCGCCTGGGAGCGCAACAGCATTTCATAGCCGTAAACCCGGCCCGCCGCCGCGTCATAAATGGGCTGGAAAGCAAAGCCCAGCAGCTTTTTTTCGATCCATTGGTTTAAAAACTCCGGTTTATTCAGGAGCAGTTCGTTTTCCTGATAGGTTTTCAGGTCAAACTCCTGCAAAGACCCTTTCATGGTCCGCTTACTTTGATACATGGCAAAATCCGCGTAACGAATCAACTCTTCCCGGTCCAGGGTATCGTTGGGGTACCAGGCGATACCCCCGGAGGCCCGGATCCGGCACTTGGTGCCGTCCGGTAAAAGCAGGGTGCGTTTCTGGAGGACCTGCCAGACCTCTCCGATGATCCGCCGGATCTCTTCCTTAGAGGAATAGCCGTAAAGAAAGGTATAGAATTCATCACCGGAACGTCTTGCCACGATGGACCGGTAATTGCGAAAGCTCTCCAGACACTCGGAAAGGGCGCGGATGTACCAGTCGCCGCAGTCATGGCCGTAAGTATCGTTGATGTACTTTAAATTATCCAGATCCCACATAACCATGGCGGCGGTTTCCAGATCCCGGCGCTGGAAAAGTTTTTTCACTTTTTCGTGGAAAGCCCGCCGGTTATACAGGTTGGTTAAAAGATCGTAGTCCCGTTCGTATTCGATTTTTTGTTTGATCAGCATATCCTTGGTGATGTCCGACATCGCCCCCAGAATTGTGCCGTCTTCCTCGGTCCGCAGGGTCAGCCGTATCCAGCAGGGCTGATCGTCCCGGATCAGTTTAAAGATCAGATCCTCCTCGGGTTCCAGAAGATGCTCCGTCAGATACCGCATTTCCCGGTCGAACTCTTCCTTAGGCACATACTGGCTTTCTTTTCCCGTGGAGATTTTCCAGCCCAGGATTGGAAAAAGAGTAGCGCTGCAAAATACGTAATCACTGCCGGGGTTTATCTCAAAGACGCCCAGGGATATCTTGGTCATGGAGATGATCTTGGAGATCCGGGAGGCGGATTCCGCCACGGAACGGCTCATATTCTCGATGGAAACCGTCAGTTCGTCGATCTCCTCAATATCCAGCTTTTTTAAAGTAAGGGGCTCGTTGGGATCGCTGCTTTTTAAACTGTTTACCAAAGCGGTGATGGGTTTAGTGACCAGCCTGCTGGCCAGATAAAGGCCCTTGAATTTACAATGTAAGTGCAACAGAAAAAAAGAATGACTCAAAGCGAAGAATCCGATACCATAGTGTTTGCGACGACAACTATGGGGAGGATATCCAAGCAATGAGCCATTACCATCATCTTAGCATGAATGAGCGGG
>JAYFQF010000002.1:0-66452 GCA_034927285.1 Peptococcaceae bacterium | reverse complement strand
GTGTCGGCCCATGAGGATGTGCTGAAAAGCCATGAACTTATCGACCGGGTGGAGGATGAATTCCTGCGGAAAACCAATATGCCCCTGACTATCCATTTGGACCCGGTGATCGTGGACGATCCTCAGGTCAACGGAGCCAGGGCCAAGGTCTCCGTTTTACTGAAGCAGATCGATCCTTCCCTGTCCTTTCACGATTTTCGTATGGTGCCGGGGGAGTCCAGAAACAACCTGCTTTTTGATGTGGTGGCGGGCTATGACTTTCCCATGAGCGATATGGACTTGAAACGGGCTGTACGGGAAAAGGCCCAGGCGGCAGATCCTACCTGGTATACCATTGTCAAGGTGGACCGGGACTTTTTGGGTTAGCTGTGGACGGTATAATACCGAGGAATGGATAATGAGCCGCGTCAAAATGAGTGAGGCGGGAAAGGTCAGATGAAAAAAGGGTTTCCGGAAAAATCGGCGGTGAGCCGAAAGATGCCGGTAACCCTTTTTGATTAAATTGCTTTTTTTATAGCCGGGCCTTTGCGGCCCTTAAGCCCGGTAGCCCAGGCCCCGGTCCACGATATTGGCCGGAGATCCGCCGGCCGCATAGGCTTTCAGGTTTTCCAGGCAGATTTCCACGATGCTGTCCCTGGTTTGCGTCAGATGATAACCGCCGGAGGAATGGGGGGTAATCACTGCGCCGGGGAGCCGCCATAAGGGATGGTCCGCCGGCAGAGGCTCCGGATCCACCACGTCCAAAGCCGCCCCGAAGAGCTTGCCTCCCTCCAGGGCCCGGCACAGGGCATCGGTGTCCACGATACTGCCCCGCCCTACGTTCACCAGGATCGCCGAGGGCTTCATCCGTGAGAACTGTTTTTCTCCGAACATGCCTTTGGTGCCGGGACCGCCGGGAGCGGCGATGGCTACGATGTCGGCAGCAGGCAAAAGTTCATCCAATTTGTCGATAAGATAAACCTCGTCCAGATAATCCGGGCAGGGCAGTTCCCGGCGCCTGAGGCCGGTGACCCGGCAGCCCAAGGCTTTCATGCTGCGGGCAAAGCAGCCCCCGATATCGCCGGGGCCGATCACCAGGACCCGGGAACCCCTGACGGCGCTGACCGGGCCCTCGTCCCGCCAAAGACCCTTTCCTTGATTATCCCGGTATAAATGGAGCTTCTTTTTCAGCTGGAAAACCAGGCCTACCATGTGTTCGGAGACTGCCAGGCCGTAAGCGCCGCTGGCATTGGTCAGAAGGACCTGCCGGGGCAGGGTCCCGGGGACAAGAAAGGCGTCGGCGCCGGCATAGCTTAGCTGGAGCCATTCCAGATTGGGCGAATCCTGGACCAGCCTGGGCGGAAGGTTTCCGATGATGATCTGAGCCTCCCGGGCCAGGTCCCGGTGGATTGCCTCAGGACCTTGAAAAATGAATCGCCAATGGGGAGCGGCGGCTTCATATTGCCGCTTTTGTTCTTCGGTCAGGGGCAGGGCTACCAGAACCAGTTTGGTTTTCTCGTTCATCTGAAGCCTCCTTTGCCGTTTTTTTTATTATAAACCGGCTGAGCCTGGAAAACAATCCGTCCTGCGGGTAAGAGTATACGGGAGAAAAACGTACCCACAGGAAGATCAGGAGGCGGGAAAGATCTGCCGGGCTTGCTGAACCTTTTGTTCTTCGTCGTCGGCTTCTTCCAGCAGCTGCCGGTGGGGAGCCGTGGCCGGCAGAACGTATACCCGGCAGCATTTTATGTTGGGGAAAGCGGCCTCCACCGCGTCATGAATCGCATGGCTCAGCTGATGGGCCTCCGTCAGGTCCATGGTGCTGTGGGCCAGCACTTCAATCTCCACATAGAAACGGGAGCCGAAAAGCCGGGTATAGATTTTTTTTATGCCGTAAACCTGGGGCTGGGCTGCCGCCAGCCGGCGGATTTCCTCCAGGGTTTCGGGGGTGCAGGACCGGTCCACCAGTTTGGAGACGGCGTCGGCGGCAATATCGTAGGCTACTTTTAAAATCAAAAGGCAAACGACCCCGGCGGCCAGAGGGTCCAATACCGGCAGCCCCAGCCGGGCGCCGCCGATACCGGCCAGAGTGCCCACGGAAGAAAGCGCGTCGGAACGGTGATGCCAGGCATCGGCCCAAAGAGCGGAAGAATTAATCCGCTTTGCCGCTGCCGCCGTATACCAATACATGGCCTCTTTCACTGCAATCGACGTAATTGCCGCTGCCAGGGCCAGACGGCCGGGGATCACCAGCATTTCCCCGTTAAGAGCGCCAATAATTTTTCTTAGGCTGTCCAGGCCGATGCCGAAACCGGTGATAAAGAGCAATCCCGACAAAATGAGTGCGGCGATGCACTCCATCCGCTCGTGGCCATAGGGATGCTCGGCGTCGGGACCTGCGGAAGAAAGCTTTACGCCGATGATCACCACTACGGTGCTGACGATGTCCGAGGCTGAATGAATGGCGTCGGAGATCATGGCCCCGGAATGGGCGAAAATACCGGCAAAAAACTTGAACCCCGAAAGGAGGACGTTCCAGATGATGGAGACCAGGGAGACCCGGTAGGCTACCCGGCTGAATTCGTCAGCGGCAGAGCCGCAGAGGGCTTCATCGGCGGCAGCGCCGCGTAAGGCCGGGCCGGTCTCCTGTGGGACGCTCTGACCGGTAACGCCGCCGGCATGATGTCCGGTACCTTGATCAGGGGATTGAGGCAGATGAGGATTGTGCATAGATGTTCCTCCCGGGATGATTTTGGCAAAACCGCAGCTTTGCACTTTTAAGTATAACAAAAGGGAATTGTCATTTCAATATGAAAAATAACAAAAAAGAAATAATTGAGTAAGCAAATACTAACTAAAGATAGCCGAGGGAAACTAAATTGTTAGTTATAACTTACTTTTTTAAGAAAAAACAATAAAAAAATAATTACAAAATAATTGGCCTAGTCAATTGGCGATTAAGGGCGAAACGATAAATTACCTGCCCTGTGGACCGGTTTGGAACCCGCCGTTATTTCTCTGATATGCCGCGGGTTCAATGATGGTCAGCCCGGGCCGGCAGGAAAGTGCTTTCGGCCTTCTTGCGAAAACAAAAAACGCGTCCGCCGGAAATCCGGGAACGCGTTCAGGAGTGCGGACACCGCTTGGGTCCGCAGCTTATTTTTTATTCAGCACCCGGTCCAAAAAGATTTTGGTCCGGTCATTTTTGGGATTGGTAAAGATTTCTTCCGGGACGTCGTCTTCCACGATGACGCCGCCGTCCATAAAGACCACCCGGTCCGCCACATCCTGAGCAAAGCCCATCTCGTGGGTGACCACCACCATGGTGGTGCCCTCCTGGGCCATGCCCTTCATGACCTCAAGCACTTCGCCCACCAGCTCCGGGTCCAGGGCCGAGGTGGGCTCGTCGAAGAGGAAAAGCTTAGGCTTCATGGCCAGGGCCCGGGCGATGGCCACCCGCTGCTGCTGACCGCCGGAAAGCTGCTTTGGATATGACAGCGCCTTTTCCTCCAGACCCACCCTGCGCAGCACCTCGTGGGCCTGGGCCTCGGCCTCGGCCTGGGAAACCTTGCGGACCTTCATGGGAGCCAAAGTAATATTTTTCAGCACCGTCATGTGGGGGAACAGGTTGAAGCGCTGAAAAACCATGCCGGCTTCGGTGCGCAGCACGTTAATATCCTGCCTGGGGTCGGTGATATCCACGCCGTCGATCAGCACATGGCCTTTGTCCGGGGTTTCCAACAGATTCATGCAGCGCAGCAGAGTGGATTTTCCGGAGCCGGAAGGACCGATAATGCAGACCACCGAACCCTTTGCCACATTCAGGTTTATCCCTTTCAGCACATGGTGGCTGCCGAAGGATTTATGCAGGTCGGTTACGTTAATCACTGACGGCCAGTCTCCTCTCGATATAGTTGGCGATCCGGGTAAAAATAAAGGTCAGGCAGAAATACACCACGGCGGCGCCGATCATGAAGACAAAGTATTCATAGTATTTGGCGCCCATGGCCCTGGCCTGATACATCAGTTCTTTTGCTCCAATGGCGGAAACCAGGGAGGTATCTTTCAATAACACAATAAACTCATTGCACAAAGGGGGGATGACCCGGCGGAAGGCCTGAGGCAGAATGATCAGCTGCATAGTCTGGGTATGATTCAGCCCCAGGGCCCGGGCGGCTTCCGTCTGACCGATATCCACCCCTTGAATACCCGAGCGGATGATCTCCGCGATATAAGCGCCGCTGTTTAACCCCAGGGCGATAATGCCCGCCAGGGCGGCGTCGGGAAGAAGAGGGTTGCTCCAGCTGAAAGGCATGCCCAGGGCAGAGGTCAGCGAAGGAATGGCAAAATATAAAAAGCAGATCTGTAAAAGCATGGGAGTGCCGCGGAAAATTTGCAGGTATACCGCCGCGATACCCTTAAGAATACCGGAGCGGGAAACCCGCATTAACCCCAGCAGCGTGCCTAAGATCACGCCGATGGTGATGGCGCCGATGGTCATAATAATCGTCAGCTTCGTTCCCAGAAGCAGGATGTCCATATGCTTTAGGATCAGGGAAAAGTCCATATTGCTCATAACAGCACTCCCAAATGGTTTTTATTCATGAATTTTCGGACCGGTGAGTATAATATTATCAGCTTGACGGTCTTTTTTCAACAAAATACCAGGAATTAAAGAATAAATATGCAAAAAAAGAGGCTGACTCCTGCAGCCTCTTTTTTTGGCTTATCCATTGGGAATCAAGGGCGGAGTTTATTCCTCGCCCACCATCCACTTCTGGGTCAGCTCGTCAATTTTGCCGTTTTCTTTCAGGGTAGCGATGGCGCCATTCAAAGCTTCCACCAGGTCTTCGTTTCCTTTGGCTACCAGGATAGCGTTATCCTCATAGCTCAAGACCTGCTCCAGGATGGTAAAGCCGTCCTTGGCGGCGTATTTCTGCACTACCGGCAGATCAGCCACAGCGGCGTCGCAGCCTTTGTTTTTCAGCTGCATAAAGGCCAGGGCGTAGTTATCCATACCGATGACGTCGGCGTCGGGGATGTTTTTCTGGGCAGCGTCCATACCGGTGGTGCCCATGCCGGCAGTGATTTTTTTACCGGCCAGATCCTCAATGGTAGTATAGCCGGAATCAGGGTTCACCGCGATGGCCTGGCCGCTGCTGAAGTAAGGCGTGGTGAAATCAAAGGTCTGCTGACGTTCCGGGGTGACGGACAAACCGGACATACCGACATTTACCTGGCCTGTCTGAACTGCGGTTTCGATGTTTTCAAAGGTCAGGGTGACTAACTCATATTTGATGCCCAGTTCCTGGCAGATCAGGTCCAGCAGGTCGATATCAAAGCCCACTACGGTGCCGTCGCCCTCTTCGTATTCGTAGGGCTCGTAATCAGGGCTGTTTCCAACGGTGATCACGCCGGCTTCCTGGATCTGTTCCCAAAGAGTTTTTTCCGCGGCGTCCTGGCCTTCGTTCCCGGTTTGGGGCTGATCGTTATCAGCCGGGGGATTATTGGCGTCGTTCCCGCCGCAGCCGGCCAGCATGGATACGGCCATCAGACATACCAGCAAAATAGTCAAAAGCTTCTTCATCTTTTTCTCCTCCTAAAATTTGCAATGATGATCTGGTCTCATCTTTTTATTTTCCAGCCGCAGGCGGCCAGGCCGCAACTGCTGACATTGGGTATTATACATACTTATTCATGATATTGCAATACCTTTTTCAAAAGTTTTTTGCCGGAAAAATGATGGAGAACCCGTCGAAATCCCGGCGGAGGTTCCCTTCTGAATCAGGAATCCCTGAAAATCCGTTGTTTTTCAATAAGATAAAGCCTTCGCTGATTCGATTTAAGAGCTGGGGGGAATTATCAGGGAAATTATGAGAGCAAAATAAATGACGGACAAAAGGAGCCAGGGCTTGTATATCTTGCATCGTTTTTGAATAAATATCCAAGGAGGAACGGCCATAGAGACTGTCGTCGAAATGAGCGTATAAAGCAGCGGGATAGACCGTGTCTCCGGTGAAAAGAATACCCTGGCTCCGGTCCAGCAGCATGATACTGTCGCCGGTGTGGCCGGGCGTATGCAGAAGCTCCAGCCGCCGGCCGCCCAGCTCCAGGGAAAGGCCCAGGAAATAAGGCGCCAGGGAAGAGGGGAAGCCGGCCGGGACGTCGTCGCCGGTAAGGCAAAAAGGCGAGGAATCTCCGGAGCGTCCCCTGCCGGTATCACCGTCAGGGACCCCGGACTGTCCGTCAAAAGCACCGGTCCGCTCCGGCGGTTCCCGGTGGCCTTTGGCATCCTCCGGGGCCAATAAGCGTTTTTTCTCCTCCTGAAGGGAGGCGAATTCCCAGGGGCCTATGGCATAGGTTTCGGGATCGAAGCCCGGCGGCAGCTGCCGGGACAGAGAATCCGGCCCCATCATGGGAGCCAGAAAGGCATGAGGATAGCCTAGAGCTGCCCGCTGCCGGCTGCCTTCCTGCTCAAAGCCGTAAACCAGGGGAAATTCCCGGTTGCCGCCTACGTGATCGAAGTGGTTGTGGCTGTTCAGCGCGATGATGGGCAAGGGAGTGAGATACTCCAGCACCGGCCGGACAGGCCGGATGCCCATACCGGTATCCCAGGCCAGGGCTTTTTTCTGTCCCAGAATCAAAAAAGAGATCACTTCCTGGAAGTGCCCCGGTTCATAAAGGGCGTAGGTATCCGGAGCTACCCGGTAGACTTCATACCAGGTTTCCCCGGGAATCGTTAGTTTTTTATGGCTGTTATATTGGGGCCTGGGCAGCGCCGACTGCCAGCCCTGGGGCTGAACCGTTTCCGTCAGGCCGCCGAAGGGAGCTTCTGCTTGGGGAGAAGGACTTTCTGTGCCTGGTGATTTAGCCGGCAAAGGCCTCCCGCCGGCAGGATCTTTGGGCCCGGGAACGCCGCAGTTCTCTTGTCTGGTCATTTTCCGCCTCCGTTACAGGGAATATGACTTTAGTATATCGCTTACGGGCAGAAAGGCAAGAGTCCAATGCCTGCACCCGGCGGATGAAAAGCGCCCAATTGCGCATTCCCTATATTTTCATTACAATATAATAAGAGCACGAAAGTTCAGAGTACGAACGCGGGCAGGAGAGCCATTGCGCGGGGCGTACGGATTCGGGGGGTGGAACTGATGAGCACAGGCACTTGCGTACCGCCGGGAATAAAGATAAAAGATACCGGTTTTGGGTATACGCTTTCTTTAATTGGCGGCAAGTACAAAATGATTGTTTTATATTGTTTGGCCGAACAGAAAGTCCTGCGGCATAATGAGCTCAAGCGGTGCCTGGGGACGATTTCCTTTAAAACCCTCAGTATCGTGCTGAAGGAACTTGAACGTGACGGATTAATCATCCGCAAGGAGTATCCCCAGATTCCTCCCAAGGTAGAGTATTCTCTGTCGGAAAGGGGACTATCGCTGATCCCCGTATTGGACACCATGTGCCAATGGGGGGAACGCAACAGAGCCTCCGGGCCAATGCCGGCAAAAGGCGAAGAAGACTGACGGCAAAAGAAAAAGGCTGAACTTTCCGAAGGGGAAGCTCAGCCTTTTTTCATCCGGTAATCTCACAGATTGTTTAAGAAAGTTAAGTAATTCTGGGCGCTTTTTTCCACAAGCTTTAGCGATTGCTGATCTTCCGCCCCATAAAAGGCAAAAAAAGCAGGGGGGTTCGCCTGGACATAAAGAAAAACGGTTTCGAAGGGGAGCAGCAGCTGCTCCAGAGTACAGCGGTATTTTCCTGTTTCACGGTAATCCTCTTTGCTGATCCCGGCCGTAACGGCTATAGCGGTTTTACGGCCCTTCAGCTTATCGCCGCCGCCATAGGCCCAGCCGTGGGTAAGAACCTGATCAAGCCACGCTTTCAGCAGAGGCGGGCAGCTAAACCAATATATCGGAAACTGCAGGACCAGGCCGCCGTGGGATTCCACCAGCTCTTGTTCTTTTTTTACGTCGATCCTGCAATCGGGATAAGCCTGATAGAGGTTATGGACGGTATAGTTTTCCGGGTGCTTTTTTAGTTCCTCCAGCCACCTCCTGTTAATAACCGACTTTTCTATATCCGGATGAGCAACAATTACCAGGGTTTTCATCGTCATACCTCCTTTGATCAACGTAGCGCTACACTTTGAGTATATAATGTATATCTGATTTATCAAGTATGCACATTTTAGATAGGTACTTACCTTTAGTATATCGCTGCGGGCAAAAAAGAAGGAGGCCGGTGCCTTTGTTATTTCGATTTTGTTTATCTGGCTGAAAGCAATATAATTCTTGTTTGCTATATTATTCCAAAGCTATATAATGGAACCCAGGCAGGGAATCCCACGCTGCGGGGAGGCGAAGAATCTGAAAAACGGACAGAACGAGATTCCGGGAATAAAACGAAAAATCAGCGCTGCAGTTGCGCTGGCGGTAATCCTTTCAACAGCCTTCGTGGCGGGAGGGCTTGCTTCCTGTACGGCCGGTCAGGCAAACAAGGGCACCGGTTCGGAGAAGTCAAAGGGTACGGCGTTATCTGCCAACCTAAAAGAAGGAACGGAAACGTTGGACAATTCCGGGGGCAATGAATACGCGTTATCCTGGACCGATAAAAAAAGCTCCGGAGAACAAACTTTGGAGCTTGGCGGCCAAACGGGCGAATACCCCTGGGGCAGGACGATCAGTTTCGATAAACCGGCATATTCCACTCCCGAAAAACTGCCCGGTATGGAATTCTTTTGGACTCCCACAGGGGGATTTAATCTTTACTACACCGCTGATAGCGGGAAGGAGGTTCTGACCGCCCTTGAAACCTCGTCGCCTGACTTTTCCACACCCCGGGGGATTCATGTGGGCGATACATTGAAAAAACTGCTGACCGCCTATGACGACGGTTTGCTGTATCAGCCGAATCAAAGCTCCGTTCATACGGTTTTTGGGCGAAACCGCTGTGTCTATGACGAGATTTTTATCTATACAGGCAAAACAGAGAAAATTGATCACATCATTTTTTATGTGGCTGATTGGGTGGATGAAAAAACCATTACCTGCATCGAAATGGGGACTGGCGGTGATAAAGCGGTTTTTACCGCCGACCGGAAAACGACATACCCCGTGGACTATAATCATCTTGATTCCCTGCTGGCGACGGACACCCGTGACGAAACCTATATACACAGTCTTTTCCGGGGCGCCGACACAAGCGCTGAAAATACGGATAAAATTCTGGCCGCGCTTCCCGATATTAATTGGCGGCTTTACGATGAGTTATATGCCATGTCCCCGGACAGCCATGGCGGTTGGCAGGATATCATGAACTGGCTAAGCGCTTTAAAAATATCCGATGACAACCATATTCTCTCGGTGCTGAAAGCGACGCACGGTCTGGACGGCGCTTTATCGGAAAGCTATGCCGGAGTGGTCGCCGGTCTTTATTCAGACGATCATCTGAGGTTCATCAGGCTGCTGAGCCGGTTAGACGAAAATCAGATCAGTGATGCGGCTGAGCATCTCGTCTATGGTTTAATTGATAAATCCGCTGAACTGGAAACCGGGTTAAAGGAGTTCCTCGGCGGCAGCGATATATCGGAGCGTGAAAAATCTGTTATAAACGAAATTCTTGAGAAGATAAACCTTATAAATTAACCCTCTTTGGGCACCGGATATGACTGCTCTGCTTATTAACTATCGCCAATTGCGGCGCGGCACTATCCGGCCAAGGATAAGAGCATAAAAAACGATGAGGAAAAAAACCTCGCCGTTTTTTACGCTCTTATGTCAAAACTGTCCGTCCGTTTTTTCAGGGGGTTACTGGCCCTGGGCGATTTTATAAGGAAAGATGGTGTGATACCGGATGTTTTCTGCCTCCAGGGCCAAGACCTTGGAGCAGACGCTGAAAAATCGCTGGATATTGGCTTCCGTCACTACGGATAAAGTGTCGCCCAAAAGCTGCTGATTGTCGTAGCCCAGCAGCAGGGTGCGGTGGGAAATCTTCAGGGCGTGGTTGGGAAAATGAGTGTTGATCAGGCAGGCGGTCCTGAAATCGTGGGCCGCTTGTTCGATGACGCCCAGGACGGAAAGCTGGTTTTTCATGTCCAGATTGGATTCCGGTTCATCCAGGACCAAAAGCCGGGGGCCGGAAATCAGGGCCCGGGCGATCATCACCATCTGCAGCTCGCCGCCGCTTAATTCGCTGCAGTATTTGCCGGCCAGCTTTGCTGCCCCGATGGAAGCCAGGACCTCTTCGGCCTTTTGATAGTCCTGAGGCTTGGGCAGGGCGAAAAAATTCTGATTGGCGTTGAGGCCCATCACAACGGCGTCCAGGACCCGGTAGGAAAAGACGCTTTTTTTAGCCTGGGGCACATAGCTGATCTTTTGCCAGAATTCTTTGGCGGTATAGCTTTCCGCCGGCCTGTCTTCCAAAAGGGTCTGCCCCTCCTGCCATTTCAGGAAGCCCATGACACATTTCAGCAAGGTAGTTTTCCCTGCGCCGTTGGGGCCCAGAATAGTCAGAACGGAGTGTTCTTCCAGGGTGAAATTGATCTCTCTTAAAATAGGCTTGCCGTTATAGCCAAAGCAGCCGTTTTTTACTTCCAGCAGCATTTTCTTTATCCTCCTGTGGTTTTGCGCAGCATGTAGGCGAAAAATGGCGCGCCGATAATGGCCGTCAGTATGGATAAGGGGATCTCGGCGGCGGTCATGGTCCGGGCCAGGCCGTCGATCAAAAGCAGATAAGTACCGCCTAAAAAGGCACAGGCCGGCATCAGGGCCCGGTGATCGTTGCCGATAAACAAGCGGCCCACATGGGGGATCACCAGGCCGATCCAGCCGATGATCCCGCAAAGGGAAACGGAGACCGCCGTCATCAGGGTAGAAACCAGGATGACCGCCAGCCGGAGCCTCCCTACGTTGACGCCCAGGGACCGGGCCTCCTCCTCGTCCAGGGAAAGCAGATTCATTTTCCAGCGCAGGGCCAGCAAAATAACGAGGCAGGGGAGGATGACCAGGGCCGCGATCAGGACGTCATTATAGGAGGCGCTGGCCAGGCTGCCCATCAGCCAGATGACGATGGCCGGCAGCTTATCCTGGGGATCGGCAATGTATTTGATCAGGGAGACAAAGGCTTCAAACAGAGCGCCGATGATAACGCCGGAAAGCACCAGCATAAACAGCTCGGTCTTTTTTTGCACCCGGGAAATCAGCAGAACCAGGGCCACCGCCGCCAGGCCGAAGACTAAGGACATGGCCTCCACCATCACCATGCCGGCGGAAAGCAGGATACCTAAAGCCGCGCCGAAGCCGGCTCCCGAGGAAACCCCCAGGATATCGGGACTGACTAAGGGGTTGCCGAAGATTGCCTGATAGGAGCCGCCGGCGGCGGCCAGACCGCCGCCGATCAAAATCGCCAGCAGGATCCGGGGCAGACGGATCTTGATCACCACGCTGAGCTTCACCGGATCCAGGGTATCGGGATCGCCGAAAAAATAACCGCAGATGATGTTGACCGCCTCAAAAGGGGTGACCGAATAGCGGCCGATGCAGATGGAAAAAAGGAAAGCCGCCGCCAGTACCAGGAACATGGCCAGCAGGATCAGGCGCTGCTGTGGTAGGGTAAGCTGCTTTGTCTTCATCCACACAGCACCTCGGACCCGGAGGACAGCAGGTCCAGGAAGGGGCTGCCGAAGGGGCAGGCGGGATTGGACCAGCCCAGACGGCTGGATACCGCCACATGGGGAATCTCCACATAACGGCAGCAGGGGGCCGGCTTGTCGAAAAGCCGGTACATGCCGTCGCCGATGACCAGGTCGTAGCTTCCGGAACGGATCCGCTTCAGCAGAAGTTCCTCATCAATGGCCGAAGCGTCCCCCGGCCGTTGAAAGGCGTCGTCGCCGCTGAAAAAGGTCAGAACGTCGACGCCTCCCAGGCCCAGGTCCAGCTCCAGGGACTGCCGGATTCCGTTGGCGATCAGCTGATCGCCGATGACCAGGGTTTTCCTTCCTTTTGGAGAGGGAGGGGAATAAGGAAGGAAAGACCTGCCCTCCAGCAGAGCCTGAAGCTGCAGCAAGAATTCCCCGGCGCCCGCCTGGCCGGAAAAGGCCCCCGGCAGCCAGGGCATACCATAGCGCTCCTCCAGATAGCGGGCCGTCTCCAGAGCCGGAGTGGTCAGCGCGATATTGCATTGGGCCCTGAGGCTGGCGCCGATTTCTTCCAGGCCGGAGCCCATGGCCCAGACGGAGAGCACCTGAAATCCTTTTCCCTCCAGGAGACCGCGGACCACCTCCACGTTGTGCCGGTTTGTAACGTCCAGCGGCGTGGCTCCCAGAAGATTTACCGAGCGGGGGATAATTTGGGCCGGGTCCCGCTTAGCCGGTAAAAAATTTTGGGCTAAGGCCAGCAGGGCCATCCGAACCCCCCGGTCATAGAACTCGGTGCCCTTGGTGTCGAAAGCAAGGGTTTTTTTTCCCGTCTTTTTTTCTATGATCCGGGCCAGGGCTTTGTAGTCGGTGCCCAGCACCATAGGCGAGGGACTGCCCAGAAGGGCGATAAAGTTACTGTTCAGGTAATCGTAGGAAGAGAATATCTTATTCAGCAGGATTTCGTCGGTGCCGAAGACCGCTTCCACGTCGTCTAAGTTGGAGGTGAAGACGCAAGCCTGCTGATCGAACCAGCGAGGCTCGTCGTATCCGGTAAACGTACCGGTGCAGCCGCCGGCGTCGTGGATCACCACGGTGCCGCCCAGCTCAAACAGGGTGGAGCATACCCCGGAAAAATCCGGGGCGAAGGTGGGTAAAATCAGATGAAAGTCCCGCATGGAGAACCCTCCTTTCGCATAGCTTGCCGCCAGCTTTTCGCTTTTGGACGTTAAACCACCAGGGCTTTGGAATAAAGCAGCTCTTTTGCGGAAACGTTTTCGGCCAGGGCCAGGTCTATGCCTTCCAACAGGGCCGCCGCCGCTTCAAAACCATAGTGCTGCTGGTCGGAGTCCAGCACCATCAGCTTTGCCTCCGGGCAAAGGTAAGAGGCGTCAAAGCCGATGGCCAGATCCGCCTGTTCCTGGATTTGCCTGATCGTGGACATGGTAGGATGATAACTGGTGTAAATGGGGATATCCGGGTTGAGTTCCCGCAGCCGGTCCACGTATTCCCATTCATAGTCCGCCACGGCGCTGCTCATGATGAAAGAGATTTCCGCGCCGTACTCCGCCAGAGCGCAGGCCAGCTCGAAAGGCGAGCCGTTAACGGATTCGCCCACAGCCACCCGCAGGCCCTGAAGACGGCTTTGATGAGCGGCGGCTTTTTGGCGGGCCTGATCATAGTAAGGCTGCCAGTTTAGGGGGTAGTTCAGGAATTGGCTCAGAGCCCGGTAGCTTTCCGCGATCCCCTCCAGGCGATAGCGGACCAGACTGCGCAGGAAAGGAATGTCCAGGCTGCGCCCCATGTCCTGACAAGCCAGCCTTCCCGGCTGCTTCAGCAGGAGGTTGAAGCGGCTGTTGCGCATTTCCATAAACTCCTCGAAGGTGGAGCAGGCCGCTACCTGCCGGATCTGGGAAAAGCCCGCTTCCTTCAGCAGAGGATATAGCTCGCTGCCGCGGTCCACAGGGGAGAAATGGCCGATCAGATTAATGCCCTGATCCGGCGTCCTGGCCCGGTCCGTATTCCAGAGGAAGCGGTAGATGCTGCGCTGGACATTCAAAGGAGGCGGAGTACTGCTGTTTTTGGTGATGGGATTCATATGGACCTCGCCAAAAGGAATACCGTGCTTTTTGGTCAGCCTGGCGGTGATCCCCCGGTAATCCGAGGCCAGCAGATCGTCGATACAGGAGGCGCAGATCAGAAAGGCCTTGGGCTTTTGGGGCAGTTGGGCCAGGATATAATCCACGATGCCGTCGATTTTGTTGATATGGTCGCCCAGCACCAGATCCGCTTCCGAAACGTCCAGATAAAAGATACGGTTCCGGTACCCCAGCTGCATGCTGGCCACCGCCCCGTGACGGCCGCAGCCGTGAGGCGCGATGAAGAGCATCACCGACTCCGGCACCAATAAGGCGATACGCACAATTCCCCCGCCGCCGGCGCTGGGGGCGCAGTAGTGCAGGCAGGAGCCGCTGACGGCGTTGCCCCGGACGCCTAAAAGAGGCGCCTGGGGATCGAGCTGGGAAAGCCTGAAGTGATAGATTTGTTTTGGCATGACAGCTTCCTCCTTCTGCCCTCAGACCGCCATGATCCGCAGGGCCAGCTGGGTGATGGTCCGGGATACCGGCAGGCCGGGATCCATTTCGATCACGGTCTTGGACTGTTCCTCGGCTTTTTGGATAGCGGAATCCCGGGGAACGATGCCGATGATCTCCGTGCCGATCCGCTGGGCAAATTCCTGGACGATGGGGATTTCGTCGGGGATATTCCGGCAATTCAGAATGATGCCCCGCAGCCGGGCGTAATTACGCTCCTTGAAATTGTCCAGGGCTTTTTTGATATTGGCCGCAGCGTAAAGAGCCATTTTTTCGCCGGAGGTTACGATCACCACTTCGTCGGCATAGCCCTGGCGGATCGGCGCAGCAAAACCGCCGCAGACCACGTCCCCCAGGACGTCGAAGAAAACGAATTCGGGGTCATACAAACCAAAAGCGTCAAATTCATCAAGGGTGTCAAAGGTCTTGATAATACCCCGGCCGGCGCAGCCGCTGCCCGGGGTGGGGCCGCCGGCCTCCACGCAGAGGATATCTTTGTAGCCTTTGACGGCGATTTCCCCCAGGCTCTTGCACAGGCCGTTGTTTTGCTGCAGGACATCCATGACCGGAGTCAGGCTGGCTCCGCCCAGCAGGTTGATGGTGGAGTCCGCCTAGGGATCGCAGCCGATCTGCATCACCCGGTGTCCCATGTTGGCGATGGCGGCGGACAGGGAAGAAGTGATGGTGGATTTACCAATGCCGCCTTTGCCGTAAATTGCGATTTTTCTCATTGTCATCTCCGGTTTTCTATGATTGAAATGGCTGGCCGGAAGGCCGCCCCAGCGGCGGCCTTCCGGTAAAGGGAAGCAGGGGAAAAGTTAATTCTGGATAGCAAGGAATTAATTCTGGATGTCGTTGAGGATTTCGTCCAGCATGGCGTCGGTGAGGGTAAAGCGGTAGACGTCCTGGTAGAACTCTTTCACCTCCTGGCGCATGTCCATATCGCTGAACAACTGGGGGTGCTGGATTTTCGCCAGCCATTTGATCATCAGAGGCGTTTCCACACCGGGGGGATCCCAGCGATAGCCGCCGATGGGGATTTTATAGACCTGGCCGTCCTTGACTGCCCGAACTAAGGACCAATCCTGGCCCGGAAGCTTGTTTTGCAGCAGATCCGAAGGCTGGAGCTCTGTGAAATTGCCGATGTAAATGATCTCCGGATCCCATTCCAGCACCTGTTCCATATCCACGTTCAGTTCCTGGCCGGAAAGCTCGCCGGCGGGATTAATGGCGCCGCTGTTTTCCACCCAGTATTTGGCGAAGCCGGTGCCGGTGACCTCCATGTTATCGGAAAGGATCAGAATGTTGCGGAAATCTTCCGGGGTAAGAGTGTCGATCTTTTCTTTTACCTCGTCGACATTCTCATGGAAAAGGCTGATCAGCTCTTCCGCCCGGTCCTCTTTCTGGAACATCTTGCCGATGATACGGATCCAGGTCTCCAGGTCGTCCAAAGTGCCGTATTGCAGAGCCACCACCTTAATGCCGGCGGCCTCCATTTTGGCGATTTCCTCATCCATGTAGTTCCACTGGAAGACCACATCGGGTTTCAGCTTCAACAGCTCTTCCACATTAACGATAAAGCTGGTGTCCACAAAGCTGGTATTGGCGCCGGCCAGCTCCGGATACATATATTTTAAAGCGCTGTTTTCATAAGCCACGATGGAAGAGGGATTGCAGCCGATCAGGTTGTCGGAATTGCCGACGACGGCGTAATAGATATAAGGGAAGGGCATGATGGTGGTGGCCACCCTTTGGGGAACACCGTCCAATTCGATGGTTTTGCCCAGCTGGTCCTGGATCACGATTTTATTGCTTTCCTGGCCGCCGGCAGGGGAGCCGTCCCCGGCGCCGGAGCCGGCTTCGGTCTGAGAACCGGCGTCATTGCCGGAAACGCCGCCGTTTTCCCCGGAACCGCAGGCCCCCAGAGCAAGCAGTACGGTCAGGGCCAGAAGCAGAGCCAGGCCTTTGTGAAAGAATCGTTTCATGATTACCTCCTTTGAAGTTTAATGATGGGAATAGTTTTTCGAAAGCAGGGGGTTAGTTGAAACTAACCATGGGACAAATGGAGTGGCAGGGATTTGCCGAGAGACCCCCGGCTGTCCCTGCCACTGAGGGGGCTGTCCCATGAATGGTTAGCATATGCTAACTTTCGATTCGATTCTAGCAGAGTTCACCGGGAAAGTCAAAGTTTTTTTGCTGCTCTGCAATAAGTCCGAAATGTATCAAAGATATATAAAGTTGTTAAATATCGGGTCTGGAGAGATCAAGGAAATAGAGGTTAAGGATAGAGGTTAAGGATAGAGCGAGTAAAGCCGGGGCGGCGGATGAAAAAACGGCAAGGCGGGAAAGAAGGGAGAATAAAGAAACCCCCGAAAACCGGAGCTTTCGGGGGAGGGGGGGCAGATAAAAGGCGCGGAGAAAAAAGCGGCGGCAGGTTACCGGCCCGGTTCATCAGAGTTTGGGCGGTAAGATTATCTGAGGCCTGTTTATCTCGCGCCGGCAGGGCCGGACTCTGCGGGCTTTGCCGTAAATTTCTCCAGAATATAGTGGATCAAGCCTGCGGAAACGATGCCGATTACCGGAGGGACAAAGAAGTTGGTTTTTAAGGAAATATAGGCCAGTATCCCGCCGGATAACCAGGAAATCAAAGCATACTTATTGGAAATAAGCTGATCTTTAGGCTTTTTGATGAAATATTCCTGGGCGATCAAAACGCCTGGCATAGGCGGCATCAAGATTGACAGGAATTGAATGACCGGAACGATTTTGCTGTAAATGCCAAAGCCTGCCAGCACGGCGGAGACCAGGCCCAGCGCTAAGCATAATCTGCCATGGGGAATCTTGCCGCCCCATCGGGTATCCTTGATGATATTTTGAGCGGCCAGGCCGGCGCTGTAAATATTGTTATCCTGAGTGCACCAGATACAGAAAAAGGCCAGGACCAAAGCTAAAGCTGTCAATCCCAGGGAAACCATTACCTTGACAAAGTCGCCGGTGCCGGTACTCATGCCTACGATTACCCCGGCAAGCTGCAGGCCAAAGCAGCCTAAGAAGAAAGCGAAGAAAGCGGCGAATATCGCGTCTCCTTCGCTTTTGGCATACCGGCAGACATCCGGCGTAATCGAGGCGCCGAAAATCCAGCCGCCGACTACAGAGGCGGTGGCGGCGGATAGAGTCATCTTGGTTTCGGGGATATAATTAATTACCCCGGCAATTCCCGAAGGGCTGTTAAATACCGCGATAACACCGATAATACCCATGATCAGGGCGGAGGGTACGCCTAAGAAGCTGACGACTTGGAGGCCTTTGAATCCTCTCACGGCCGACTGGATCCACATTAAAATCGCTAAGGCTGCCGTTAATGAGGTGGGCAGGGGCCACCAACTGAAATTAGCCATAAAGGTCCTGGCGAAGATATCGCCGTTCATGGCTACCCAGGTGATCGCCGAAATAACCAGCAGCGCGGAATAAAGGTAAGAGCCCTTTTGACCGAAGGCCCTCCTGGACAAAACGGTCGTGGACAGGCCGGTGCGATATGCCATTACGCCGGTTAACACCGCCACACCGATCAGGACGGTATTTCCGATCAGCAATACAAGCATTGCCAACGGAAACGAAAGCTGTACTCCTACGGCAGCGCCCACGACAAAATTTGTGAGAGCCACCGGATAGCCGGTTAAAACAACCGTCAGGTTAAAAAGCGGTTTTCTGAATTCATCGGGGACGCGTGCAAAGGCATGTTCATATCCTTCGCCCTTTAGCTGTGCTTCGACGATGGCATCCTTTTGACCTGATTCCTGTTGATTACTTGCCATGCTGTACACTTCCTCCCTATAAATTTGTAAACCGATAGAAACCTTTTTGCCGGGTTAGATCAATACACCTCCTCTGAACAGTATAGAATGTGCCTGCTTTCACATGCGGAAGATATAATACCGTTTTTCTCTGGGAAAGAGATGCAGGAATCATGCCAAATTATCTGTTCTTTTTAGAAAAAATAAAGAAAAATAAAATAAATAAAGGAAAACTTTTTGGATGAGCAATAGAAAATCCAAGAAGGCAAGCAAAAAAATGGACAAAGGAGGATGCAATAAAGGAACACGAATTAAAAAAATGAAAACGGAAGAAAATGGGATTGCATTTAAGAAATAAACATTTTAATGGCCCAACACCGTCTCCCGGCCCTTTTCTCCCAGATTTTTTAGTATTTCATGATAACGCGCCGTCGCTAAAGGGCTTGGCTGCCCTTTTTTACAAAAGGCAAGCCCGGCCAGCTTTGGCACAACACGCTCCACAACAATCCGTCCGGCGACGGTTTTGGCTTCCAGCGCTTTAAAAGCTTCAAGAAACCGCCGATCGCTTTTTGCCCGGTTATAGAACGACAGAACATAAACATACAGAAAAAGATTATAGTTCCGGAAGGGATATTCCACCTGCATGAATAATGTGCCTATTCCATAGTGACAGGGACCTATGGGCTTTCGGACCGTCCAATGTTCAAGCAGAAAATCCACCGCCTTGTCAAGGGCCGGCTCTTTATTGAGGCCGTCGCTGAACCGAAAGGCATCCAGGGCCATAAGAGTTGGATGGGGATTTGAATACTCCGTTTCCGGTCCCCGGCCAAAACTGAATTTATTGCAGCGCCAGCCGCCGTCGGTATGCTGTATAGCTAAAAGATGACGGAAGGTTTTTTGCAGTCTGCCGTCGGCGGCATAGCCCATGTGACAAAGCACACTGGCGGCGTTGGCGGTATGGCAGGGATAAACAGCCCCTTGCGGATATAGCTTAAACCGTCCGTCTTCCTGCCAGGCATCGAATATCAATTCAGCGGTTTTTTGCAGTACAGGCTCGGTGGAGGCTAAGCCTAATTCCAACAGATAAAGCGCGCTCTCCAAGGTTGAGAAGGGCGCCCCTTTGATCAGGCGGTTATCCGGCGTAGTCCAGAGATCGGCCCCCTGATCGTATTGATGGGACAAGATGGCTTCAACATCGGATGAATATCGTTCCTTTACCGGCATTTTTTTCACTTCCGTTTCCAATTGCTATATAATTGTATCATATTATAAATGAAAATATAGTGACAAGGCCAGATTAAAAAAGTCATGCCGGATACTTATTCTTTAATCGGAAACACTAATTTCGGAGGTGTTTTCATCATGATAGCCCGTAAATCGGTGATCACGTTCGGCATGGTCGCGATCCCCATCGCGATGTATACGGCTACCCAGGACAATGATATCCATTTTAATCAGCTGCATAAGGAAGACAACAGCCGTATCCGGTACAAAAAGACCTGTGCCCATTGCGGCAAGGAAATTACGGCGCAGGATATTGTAAAGGGTTTTGAGTACGACCAGGACAAGTATGTGGTAGTCACAGACGAGGAAATCGAAAAAATCAAGACGGAAAAGGAAAAATCCATTCAGATCCTGCATTTTGCCCAACTGAACCAGATTTCTCCCGTTTATTACAATAAGACCTATCAGGCGGCTCCGGAAGCGGGCGGAGAAAAGGCCTTCGAGCTGCTGCGGGCCGCGCTGATGACTGAACAAAAGATTGCCATAGGCAAAACCGTTATGGGCACCAAGGACACGCTGATGGCGATTATTCCCCGGGAAGAGGGCCTGCTCATTTCCACGATGTTTTACGCCGACGACGTCAGGGAGCTTCAAAAGCAGTACGCTACGCCTGAGGTCTCCCAGCAGGAAATGAATATGGCAAAAACGCTGATCAATTCCATGGACACGCCTTTTGACCCCGCCAAATATAAAGACGAGTACCAGATCAAGCTCCGGTCGCTGATCGAAACAAAAATCGCCGGCAGGGAAGTCGTCGCCGCGGAATCCGAGGGCGCCGGCAAAGTGGTGGACCTGATGGAGGCTCTTAAAGCCAGCGTGGAAAAAGCCCAAAAAGGTAAGGAAACGGCGTAATGTCAGTAAAACTTGAGGAGTACAATCAGAAAAGGAACGTTGAAAGGTCCGGAGAGCCGGCGGGCGAAGCGTCAGAGTCACGGCAACAGCTCAGGTTTGCCGTTCAGCGCCATATGGCCCGCAGAGACCACTATGATTTTCGCTTGGAATGGGAGGGCGTTCTTTTAAGCTGGGCGGTGCCCAAGGGTCCCTCCTTTGATCCCCGGGAGAAGAGGCTGGCGATACAGGTGGAGGACCACCCCCTGGAATACCGGAACTTCGAGGGGACAATTCCCCGGGGGGAATACGGCGGCGGCACGGTAATGCTCTGGGACGAGGGCTTTTGGGAACCTTATGGGGATGTGGACGACGGGCTCCGCGAAGGGATGCTGAAGTTCCTGCTGAAAGGCAGAAGGCTTAAAGGGAAGTGGGCTTTGGTACGAATGAAAGCAAAAACCGGCGAGACGAAAAACAACTGGCTTTTGCTTAAGGAAAAAGATGAGTACGTCAAAAGCGACCAGGGAATTTCCGGATTTACCACCAGCATCAGGACCGGGCGTACCATGCAGGAAATTGAAGAAGGCCGGGAAGAAAAAGTCGTCAGGAATCCCATAAGCCGGACCGGCGTTCAGCTTGCCAGGCTTGTAAATAAGATTCCCCGGGGCGGGGACTGGCTCTATGAACTTAAATACGACGGCTACAGGATCCTGGCCTATATCGAGGCCAACAGTGTCCGGCTTATCACCAGGAACGGCAATGATTATACCAACCGGTTTTACCAGGCGGCCGTTTCTCTCCTGGACTGGGCCGCCGGCAGGGCCATGATCCTGGATGGGGAAATGGTGGTTACCGATGAGGAAGGCAAGACGGATTTTCAGGCGCTGCAAAACTATATGAGAACTCCTGGGGAGAAAAGCCCCACCTATATTATTTTTGATCTTCTGGCCTTGGGCGGGGCGGACTTAAGAGAACGCCCCCTGACCGAAAGAAAAGAAACGCTTGAAGCCCTGCTGGCCGATGCCCCGAAAAATCTATACTACAGCCGGCATATCACAGGAAATGGGCAGGACAGCTTGCTTGCGGCCTGCCGTTTAAATTTTGAAGGGATCGTCGGGAAAAAAGCCGCTTCCGTTTACAGCGGAACCAGAAACGGCGATTGGATCAAGTTAAAGTGCGAGAAACGGCAGGAATTTGTCATCGGCGGATATACGCTTTCCGATAAAAAAGCCCAGGGGATAAGCTCGCTTCTTCTGGGCCTTTATGAAGGCGGGAAATTTGTTTATGCCGGACGAGCCGGCACGGGCCTGGGCCGGCCTCAGGTGGCAGAGCTGGAGGAGAAGTTTGAGGGCATAAAGAAAACGGAACCGCCTTTCAGCCCGGCGCCGAAACCAAGGCCAAAGGAAAACATCACCTGGCTTGAACCTGAGTTGGTGGCGGAAATCAAATTCGCGGAATGGACGGAAGATCATTTGCTGAGGCAGGCCAGCTATAAGGGCCTGCGGACGGATAAAGACCCGAAAGAGGTAAAACGAGAAAAAGCCGTCGGCGAGACGCAGCCGCCGGAACAAGAGTTGGAGGAACCTATGGAGCCAGAGGGCGACAGCATGATCATCCAGGGAATAAAGATCACCAATCCCCAAAAAGTGATCTTTGAGGAGCCTGAAATCACGAAAGGAGACGTGGTCCGGTATTACGCCCGGGTGTCGCAGCGGATGCTGCCCTATGTAAGCGGGAGGATTTTAAGCATCGTGCGCTGTCCCAAAGGGATATCCCGGTCCTGCTTTTACAAAAAGCATCCGGGTCCGGACAGCAAGGGGATCGTCACCGTGCCCATCCTTAACAGCGACGGGGAAACGGAAGATTACTTTTACATCGAAAACGCCGCCGGACTGATCTCCGAAGCGCAGATGGGCACGCTGGAATTTCACACCTGGGGAAGCCGCGCGGATCAGCTTGAAAAGCCGGATGTGATGGTGTTTGATCTGGATCCCGACGAGGGATTGGACCTGGCGGCGGTGCGGCAGGGGGTGAAAGACATTAAAGGTATTCTGGCGGAGCTTTCCCTGAAGCCGTATCTGAAAACCAGCGGCGGCAAAGGGTATCATGTGGTGGTGCCGTTAAAGCCCGCCGCTTCCTGGGAGGTATTTCACGATTTCGCCAGGGGCGTCGCCGAAGTGATGGAGCAGAAGTGGCCTGAGCGCTATACCAGCAATGTCAGAAAGGCCCGGCGGAAAAACAAAATATTCATCGACTGGATCCGAAACGGCAGAGGCGCCACCAGCGTCGCGCCTTACTCCATAAGAGCGAGAAAAGGAGCCCGGGTGTCCATGCCCATTTCCTGGCAGGAGCTTGACACGGTGGCCCCGGACGACGTAGATATGGCGGCTGCCCTCTTGCGGATCGAAAGCGATGATCCCTGGAAAGATTTTTTCCTGAATAACCAATCGCTGAAATGAAGCGGCGTGCGCCGGGAAGAAAACAAAAAAAGACCGGACATCGTCCCGGTCTCTTAAGCATTGCGTTTCAGATTATACTGGAAAAACCATATCCTGCCCAAAGCCCATCCGACTAAGCCGTTACTGCCCTGCGTACTGCTGAGCGACCTGCTGAATCTGCTGCTGTTGGGCCTGCTGGGTTGGATACCAGCCCTTTTGGGACATTTTTGAATAGACCTGGTTTTGCATCTGCAGCGTACCTTTCAGTGCCTGGTCAAAGGCGCCGTGGACCTTGGGGGTAGCCGATTCAATGGTGCCGTGCAGATATAAATCGCAGGCTCCCTTAGCCGTCAGCAAAATATCCTCCATCAAATCTTTGTCTTCCATATCGGGAATCCTCCTTTACTGTAAAAGTTGATAAAGCTGATTGAATCTTTGCTGGTGCTGCGCGGCCAACTGCTGCACAAAGGACTTCAGTTCCATGTCCTGCAGACTGGCTACACAATCCAGGCATTTTGTGTACAGATGTTTTTCGTGGCCCAGGGCGTCCTGAATGTATGAAAGTTCTTTTGGACTCATTTTTTCTCACCTCCCGCTATATTCATTTCCCATTTGGAGAATTTTATGTGGCGGGGATAAAAAATCGGCGCCGCGCCAGGGATTCCCGCGACATAGCGATGGGGGCGCCGCAAAAACCACGAAAAAGCCCCCGAAAACGTAAGTTTTCGGGGGCTGCTGTATGCGAATGGCGGACAGATAGGGATTCGAACCCTAGATACGCTATTAACGTATACACGATTTCCAGTCGTGCGCCTTAAACCAAACTCGGCCATCTGTCCAAATGGTTACCTTTGTAATATTAACGAATACAGATACTTTTGTCAAGAGATGAAGGGGGAGATTTTACAAAATGCGCGGAACTGCAGTTCCGCCTGCCGGCAAGGGCCTCTTTCAAGGAGGCCCCGCCGGCAGGCGGCGGCTTTTATTCAGGGCGCCGGTGGCAGCCTGGTTACAGGCCCAGCAGTTCCCGCAGCTTTTCCAGGGTCGCGTCAGGCACGGCCGCCGGGCCCCCGAAGACTCGCAGGTCCTTGATTTTGCCCTGCCTTTCCCGGAGCAGCGTCTCTTGCAGCTCCGTCAGCCCGGTCGGGCTTCCTCCGGTCAGAAGAACCCAGCCGTTGCTTTGGGCGGCGACGGCCGCCCCCGCCAGGGCGTCGGCATAGACGCGCAGGGCGTGCCGGCCGGAAAGCCTGAAGGTCAGAGCGTAGACGCCGCTGTTGTCCGGCAGTTCCAGGACGAAGCGCTGGGAAAGGCAGCCGGCCCGGATCGCGTCATAGCGGTCCGTGCTTTCCGGTTCGGCGGCGCCGGCGTTTTCCGGAAGCAGGTAGGTATTGGGGTAATAGTTCGGTCCCGGCGGCAGGACGGCGGTAACGCCGTTTAAGTCGCCCAGGCCGGTCAGGCCGTATACGCCGTTCTGTTCACGGACGCTGACGGTTTTCGGCGTACTGCCGGTCAAGTAGGGAAGCCTGACCAGCGCCATTAAGGCGGCTGTGGTCAGCAGTGCCGCCAGGAGGACGGGGATGATTGCCGGTGTTCTTTTTTTCATGGAAGCACCCCGGTAGGATCTGTCAGATTTTTTACGGTATCATTATATCATGAATTTTGATCCCAACGCGGCCGGCTCTTTATTTCCTGTCGGTCGCGCGGCCCGCTGCGGGAGGAAAATGATGATGAAATTGCCGCAGTTCATTTTATCATCCTGCAGTTCTGAATGAATGTAAGGCGTTTGGTGGAACACGGAAAAGGAGTTTGCCAGCAGCGCAGAACACAAAAGCACAGGACGATGAGACAAGCTCATCTGCTGAAAAATCTCAAAAAAATTTTACAATATACGTATCATGAAGTAAAATATTCTTTAAAATAGAGAAAGACAGAAAAAAAGAGAAAAACAGATTTGTGTTGCCCGGCGCTGGAGCATGCTTCGACTCCGGGCAAGGCTCCCAGGATAAACGAAGAGGAGAATACATTGTCCGACAGATCAGAATCGTCCTCGGCACCGGATCGGAAGGAAAGGCTGAAAAGGCTCCGGAACTTCATCTCAGACCGGGAAAATCAGAAAAATTTACTGATCCCTTTAGGCGTCTGCTTACTGGGAACTTTGGCCTGCAGTCTTTTTCTCGATCAAATACCCTGGTATTATGATTGGCTGCAAACAGGGGTTTGGCTGGGCCTGGGCGTATCCAAAGCCCTTGTCTGGCAGCGCCGTTATCCCCGGATGAACCGGGCGTTGAATTTATTCATATACTATTTGTTTGGCGTGTTTTTTGTTCTGATTGCCGTTTATCTGGTCACAAAACTGATGATGTTTACCGATTATTATGGCTTTGAGTATTTGCTGCAGGAGTATGGGGATAACGCGATTTTCTTCTTCTTTTTGATCTGTTTTTTTCAGCCGATCCTGCTGCCTGTACCGGAACCGGTAACAATTCTGGCCGGCAGCGCCATTCTGGGTCCGGCGGCGGCCTTTGTTACCAGCTACCTGGGAACCTTTCTCGGCATTGTCGTCATGTACGGTGTGGCCAGATATGGCGGCAACTTCATTCGGGAGAAAAAGTCAAATTCAAAAGCCTTGGAGAGATATTATCACTATGTGGATAAATTCGGCATCTGGGTGCTTTTGGTTCTTTTGATTTTTCCCTTGCTGCCGGATGAGGTAATCTGTCTGGGGGCCGGCTTTAGCCAGATTCCGGCCAAAAAATTTGTGCCGATTGTGGCGGTAAGCAAATTGGTGTCTTCCTTTTGCCTGGCCTTTTTGCCGCAGCTGTTCATCTGAAAAATGATAAATTCCCTTTGAGCAAGGCGAATAAGACCGAAAATAAGACCGCCGCTTTTATAAAAAGTCCGGATGTCTTCCCGGGAGGAGGATAACCGGACTTTTTTATGATGAAAAAGACGGCGGCGCTCTCATCAGGATATTTTCCGGCAAGTCCAGCCTGAACCCGAAGGTTTCACTTAAATAAGCGGCAAAAATAAGCGACAGGCGAATTTTACACCCCATCGGAAGAATCACGAATGAAAGAGAAAAAATGCAACCTGTGACCGAAGTGTAACCGAAGAGCAATATAATTGAGCTATAAGAGGAAATTTTAACCGAGAGGTGGATGATAAAATGGCTGAAGTACGCAAGAATAAGAAGATAAGAGTCGCCATGGCCGCCTTGTTGCTTTTGCTGTTGGTAGTCGTGGACGCGGCAACAGATTATCGTGCCCGCCAAGCCGGCGGGGCGGGGCTGGCTGCTCAGGATTCTACGGATGAAGGCCGGGAGGAAGCTTCTGCCCTGCAGACAGCCGTTATCACGGATGCCTTGGTTCCTTTAGCGGATGCTCCTGCTTCTGAAGCTTTGGCGGAAAAAGCGGCCGGCTCGGTGGAGTCCGGAACAAAGCCCGTAGAAACGGCAGAGTCCGCTACCCGGAAGGTATCGCCGGCAGCGGCATTGGCGGCAGTGGAGATCCCGGAGATGGAGACGCCTCTGGCCGGCGGCCGGTTCGTCGCGACGCTTCTGAACGGCAGTATCGCGATGGATGAGGATGATGATCTGGGGCTGAGCCGGAACAAAGGGAATACTTTGATGACAGGCGGCGTCGTTATTTTTTCCGGCGCTGAATCTTCCGATTCCCAATCTTCCTCCGATTCAGGCAACCCTTCTTCTGAAAACGGCGGTAATGCCGGCGAAGACGAAAACAAAGACGAAAACGGCGGCAATGCCGGCGAAGACGAAAATAAAGACGAAAACGGCGGCAATGTCGGCGAAGACGAAAACAAAGACGAAAACAAAAATCAGGCTCCTCGGTATAACGGCGACCTTTACGCTTATGCCAGGGCTGTCACCGGCTACTTTAAGTCTTTAGGCACAGCCCAGGAAAAAGCTCAATATCTGGGGGTAAGCAAGAACTGGTTTCCCAATGAGGCGTTCAGAGATAAGCTTCTTGCCGGTATCGGCGGAAAATGGCCTGCTGTGAAAAGCCAGGCGATCCCGGCAGGGCTGACCATTAACCCTGAAGGATTATACTTCAATATCTACGTAGCTCCCGGCAGCAACTATGCCCCTGTCATTTACGCCAATCATAATGAATCGGAAAAGGGCAACAAATGGGAAGCTTTTCTGATCTATGTGGAAAAAGACGACTCCTGGTATGAGCGGCAAAAATCCGTCAGCATCGCGGGCTTGTACCTGAAGACCTGGGATATCCTCCAGGATGAAATCATGGCCGATCCCAGCTGGCATAAGGTGGCTCCCGCCAAGAGCCTGGCCTTTCTTTCCACGGCGGGTTTTTGACGAACCGGGAGCCGGCGCTCTCCTCCCCGATAATCCCCCATAACCAAGCAACGGTTTATCAAATAAAAAGGCCGGCCCGCTCAAAAAAGGGACCGGCCTTTTCGGTGTCTATCCATTCCCGGGGAAAGGGTGTATAATGAGGGCAAAAAATCCAAGGAGGTATCCCATGCTGAAAAGACGGGAAGAAATGGAGCGGGTGGAAAGACCGAATTTCAAAGGCGGCGCCGGCGCTGTTTTAAGCGGCAGCTGGCCGGTGGAATTGCCTGCCCATGTCAAGCTGGTGAATGTAAATACCCTGAACCCCGGCGACGAGATCGGCTATCATGTCCATCAGAACGAAACGGAGATTTACTACGTGCTGGAGGGAGAGCTGGAGTTTAACGACAACGGCCAGGAAAAAACCGCTAAAAAAGGCGATATTTTATTTACGGGCCATAACACGGGCCACAGCGCCGTGAACAAAAGCGATAAGCCCGCCACGATCTTTGCGATCATTATCATGGAGTAGGCGAAGAGGGGGGATCAGCGAAATACGTCCCTCAGGAAATCTTTCCAGGCATCCTCATGCTCCACAAAAAACAAGGGACATTCCTTGCCGGTTACGTCATAGTGCCGGAGGATGTCCTTCTTTTTAAAATTAAAGGTATCTGTAAGCCAGCGGGTCAGCTTCAGCAAAGAATCATAAGTTTCCGCCGTGAAGGCGCCGGTTTCATCGGGGTGGCAGCACTCAATGGAAATGGTGTCGCTGTTTCGGTTATTGGAACAGTAAGCCATTTCGTTTAACGGTACGCACTGAATGACTTTTCCGTCAATGCCGATGACAAAATGGCTGCTGGCGGAGGTTTCGCCGGTAAGCGCCAGATTGGCGTAATAGCTGCGGTTTTGCTCTGCCGTAGTGCCGGGGTTAGCGGTATAATGCACAACGATCCCGTTCAGCTCATCCAACGGTGTGCCGGGCCGGGAGTAGTCGTTGACGGGCAGGATATCCTGGACGATCCAGGCCGGCATATCCAGGCTGGCCAGCTGACGGTCGGAAGGAACGGCCCCGCCGCCGGAAAGCCGGCTGAAGATCAGGGCAGAGCCTCTATATACCACAAAACAAAAACAGAGCAACAGCAATCCTTTAACCAGAAACCTCAGCCGCCGCCGTACCCGCCGCTTTTTTCTGGCGGACTGTCTTTGCTCCCACATACTGCTTTCCGGGAGATATTCTTCAAGGGGAGCCATCTGTCCACATCCCTTCTGATTCTATCCTTATTCTACCACAGGGGTCCCTCTCTGTCAGGCCGGAATGATAAAAATCAGTTCCCGCCAACCCCGCTGCTCAGAATAAGGCTTACCGGAAAAATCCAGGCAAATTGTCATTTTTTCATTTAAATGATACAATTAAATAATGTAATTTCGTCTGGGCTTTTAAGCCCCCTTTTTCATGACTTTCCCAAGACGAAGCTGATTTCCGGCCAAAAAATCAGACTGCCGGAGCATTTTATTTTTAATAAACAGGAGGCCGGTATGCTATCGGTGATCGTCCCTTCCTATAATGAAGAAGAAAATATCCCGGTTACCGCCGACCGTATCCATCAGGTGCTGGCAAAAGCCGGACTGGACCACGAGATCCTTTTTGTGGACGACGGCTCAACAGACGGCACCTATACCGCGATAACCGGGGCGGCCGGGAGGATCCCCCAGGTGCGGGGACTGAAGCTTTCCCGGAATTTCGGCAAAGAGGCGGCCATTATGGCCGGCCTGGCCCAGGCCAGGGGAAATTGCTGCGCTCTGATCGACTGCGATTTGCAGCATCCCCCGGAATGCCTGCCGGAAATGGTGAAGCTTTGGCGGCAGGGCTATCTGATTGTGGAAGGGATAAAAAAGGACCGGGGAAGGGAAAGCTTGCTTTACCGGGTTTTTGCCCATGCTTTCTATAAGCTGATCAGCGGCTTTACCCGGATTGATTTTACCAACGCTTCCGATTATAAGCTATTGGACCGCCGTATCGTGGATATCCTTTTGGCCCTGCCGGAAAAAAACCGGTTTTTCCGGGGTCTGTCGGTTTACTACGGCTTTCCCAAAGCCCAGGTGACTTTTGAGGTGCAGCCCCGCAAAAACGGCGGCAGCCGCTGGAAAACCAGCCGGCTGATTCGTTATGCTTTCGACAATATCAGCTCTTTTTCATCCTTTCCCCTGCAGATTACCACGGGACTGGGAGGGCTGATGTTTTTACTGTTTATTCTCCTGGGCGCCCACACCCTGTATAACTATGTCAGCGGGCACGCGGTGGAGGGCTTTACCACCGTGATTCTCCTGCTGCTTTTTATCGGCAGCGTCCTGGCCCTGGGCCTGGGAGTCATCGGCCACTATATCGCCAAAATCTATGATGAGGTGAAGGGCCGTCCCGTTTATATCCTGGAAAAGACTACGGATCAGCAGGCCCTGGGCCGGCCGGGCTTTCAGGCGGCCCAGGAAGGCACTTCGGCCGGCGGTGCCGGCGCGGCGGCGGAACAGGCGGTCGGCGCCAAAAGGGAGGACAGCCGATGATCCGTCAGCTTTTCGACAAAAAGCTGCTGCGCTTTATTTTGGTGGGCCTTTTCAATACGCTGATGGGCGTAGTCACCATGTTTGGCTTCTATCACCTTTTGCATATAGGCTATTGGGGTTCCAGCGCCTTATCTTATTTCCTTTGCAGCGTGCTTTCTTTTTTTCTGAACCGGAATTACACTTTCGGGGACAAAGGCGGTTACGGCCCGGCGGCGCTGAAATTTGCGGTAAATATTGGTGTCTGCTATTCTTTGGCCTATCTGGCGGCAAAGCCTCTGATGCGCTGGGGCCTGGGGGCCCTGGCGGGTGAAGGGACCCTGATTTCCCCGGCTTTGGCGGATCAGGGGGCGATGCTTTTAGGGATGGTGTTTTTTACCGGCCTGAATTATTTGGGACAGAGGTTTTTTGTTTTCCCCGAGGCTAAAAAAGGAGCGGCTATAAGGAATGAAGGAATTCACCGATCATGGCGAAAGAACGTTAATAAATAGCGAAAAAGAAACTGCGCCCCGGGAAGGGAAAACGCCGCTTCGGGACTATGGCGCTTATTTGCCGGAGGCGGCGCTGCACCGGGCCTGGCAGGCAGTGGATCCGGTCTGCCGGCTCTCGTTTCTCAGCGCATTTTTTCTGGGCCTGGCTGCTCACCTTTTTATGTTTGCAAACAAGCTGCCCAACGGCGACGATCTGTCGGATCTGTATCACTTGAATTCCATGGCCTCCAGCGGCCGCTGGTTCGATATTGTCGCCAAGGGGATCAGCGGCTTTTACAGCGCGCCCTGGGCCACGGGCCTGGTGGCTTTGGCGTTCTTAGCCTTAGCTTCCGCCTTCCTTTGCCATCTGCTGAAGGTGAGGCGGCGGGGCAGCGCGGTTTTACTTTCCGGCCTTTTAGTGACTTATCCGGTATTGGCGGCTCATTATTCCTACCTGTTTTATGCGGACCTGTACATGCTGGCCCTTTTGTTAAGCGTTTTGTCCATCTGGTTTGCCAAAAACCGCTGGTGGGGCATAATCCCCGGCAGCCTCTGCCTGGCGATGGCCCTGGGCAGCTATCAGGCTTATCTGGCTGCGGCTGTAGTAACGGCCCTGCTTTCGCTGATCGTTGGCTGCCTGGACCGGCAATCTTCCGGCAAAGGTCTTGTGGAGCGGGGCCTGCGCTACCTGCTGACCGGCGGGCTGGGGCTTTTTTTGTATTTCAAGGTCCAGAGCTATCTGATGGGCCGCTTTGGCATTACCCTGACCGATTATCAAAGTATCGACGCCATGGGCCGGACTTCTTTTGCTCAGATCAAAGAAGGCCTGGCCCAGGTCTATGGGCAGCCGGGCTTCTTTTACTTCCGGGACGCTTTTTTTACCACGCCGGCGTTTTTTAAGTTCCTTTACGGAGTGCTTTTGGCTGCGGGCCTGGTTTGCCTGCTGGTGGGGGTAATCCGCACCCGGGCCTGGCAGAGCCTGCGGCTGCCCTTACTTTTGCTGGCTTTGGCCGCTCTGCCCCTGGGCTACAATATCATCTACCTGATGGCGCCGGGAGCTTATATGCATTGCCTGATGTTTCCCGCCTACATGCTGTATCTGGCTATGCCGGTCTACTTTTATGAGGCGGCTTATCCCGCCGGCGGGGAGAGGCCGGTTTCGCCCGGCCAGGCAGGCCTTTCCTGGCTGACCCTGACGGCCGGGACTCTGGTTTCCTTTTTCTTTTTCCTGACCATTAACGCCTGTTATCTCCACCTGCATCTGAAATACGAAATAACCTACGCTACGGAGCTGCGCATATTGGACCGGCTTGAGCAGCTGCCGGAATATACCACCGAAACGCCCGTGATTTTTGCCGGACATTTCCCCAACGACAATATGTCCATCCAGCCCTATTTCACCAGGGAAGCGGCGGGCGATATGGTGGGCCTGCGGGGGAACCTGGTCTATCACCGGCTGAACTATGAGGGCTTTTTCCTGAATTATCTGGGTAAAGAGATCGTGATTGCCGACGACCAGGAAGCCGCCCGTATCCGGGCTACGGAGGAATTCGCCGCCCTGCCCCAGTGGCCGTCCGCCGGATCTGTGGCGATGATTCAGGGATTTGCCGTAGTGAAGATAAATTAGATGTGATAGAATAAACATAGAGACAGCTTTTTCTTGAGGGCCGGCGCTGATCCGGCCCGTCCGCCGCGTTTTTTGGTTCAGGCCTGCGGCAGACAAGGAGGATCTGATGAAAATGAAGGTTTTGCAGGCGAAGGCCGGAAAGACCGGCGGTCCCCTGACCCGCAGCCAGGGTTCACGGATCATCGCCGGCAGCGGCCTGTTGAAGGAACTGGGAGAAGCGCTGCGAAATACCGGCCGCGCCGGGAAGGTCCTGCTGATCAGCGATGTAAATACCGACCGTCTTTATAGTCAGACGGCCATCAGTTCCCTGGAAAACGCCGGCTTCCAGGTGAGACGTTATACCCTTTTTCCCGGCGAGGAACAAAAAAACCTGACGACGCTGCAGGGAATATACGAGGCTCTGGCTTCCTTTCAGATGGGCCGCCAGGATCTGATCCTGGGCCTGGGCGGCGGCGTGGTCTGCGATTTGGCCGCTCTGGCGGCGGCGACTTATCAGCGGGGAATCGACTATGTGCAGGCGCCCACCAGCCTGGCCGCCCAGGCCGGCGGCGCCATAGGGGGACAGGGCGCCGTTAACCTTTCCCAGGGCAAGGACCTGGTGGGCGCTTTTCATCAGCCGCTGACGGTGCTGATCGACCCCCGGCTTTTGCGGACGCTGCCCCGCCGGTATATGGTGGACGGGATGGCGGAAGTCATCAAACTGGCCTGCGTAAAGGACCGGCAGCTGTTTCAATACCTGGAGGATATCGGCAGTCTGGACGGGCTGATGGGCCGTATGGCCCTGGGGGAAGAAAAGGAGATCGAGGAAATCATCTGGCGCTGCACCGGCATCAGACACCGGATGGCCGAGGAGGACGAGCTGCAGGACGGTACAGGGCAGCTGCTGGGCTTTGGGCATGCCATCGGTCAGGCCATCGAGACCTGCTGGAAGTTTACCTGCGGCCATGGCGAGGCCGTGGCCGTAGGAATGGCCGCCACAGCGGATTACGGCGAGTCGCTGAAGCTGACGGAAAGGGGCACGGCAGGCCGCCTGAAAGTGCTGCTGCACCGTTTTGAGCTGCCGGATAATCTGGCAGACCTGGCCAAAAACTGCCGCAAACGGACAGGCAACGGCCCGCAGATCACCCTGCGTACAGAGGAGAGGCCGCTTCCCCAAAAGCAGTCCGGTTCTTTCGGCTCCTTTGGTTCTCTGGATTCGCTGCAATCCGCGGCGGGCCAGTCCCAGGCGGTTTCGCCGGCGGGGCTGAAGGGAAAAGCTCTGGAGGAGGCTTTGCGCCAGGCGGTTTCCCTGGACAAAATGAACCGGGGCGGCCAGCTGGGGTTGGTCTATATTACCCGTATCGGGGTAGCCGGCGTTTATAAAACCGCGGTGGAGGCTTTGCCTTTAGCGGAACTGACTCAACGGTAAGGCCGGAACATCGATTTCTGGAAGCAGGAGAGGAAGAATAAAGGTGAGCGAAACCTACCGGATCTATCCCGCGCCATTAAGCGGCGCGGTGGAAATCCCCGCTTCCCGCAGCGTGCTGCAGCGGGCGGTTTTGGCGGCGGCCCTGGGGGGCGGAGCCAGTTATTTGGAAGGAAACCTTTTGCTGGACCGGGAGGTCACCGCCTTGCTGGAAGGCGCCGGCTCTCTGGGAGCGGTCTGGCGACGGACAGAAAGCGGCCTGGAGATCATCGGAATGCGCAGAGGCGAGGACAAAGGGCGCTGGGCGGAGAAGTTTTCCACGCAAAGCTGGCGGCTGCGGACACCGGAACAATTGGCGGAGCGGGAGGCTCCAGGCTCCGGCGGGACGGCGGGGCAATTGTCCCCCGGCTTTTATATACCGGGAGGAAAGCGGGGAGATCTGCCGGTTATTGACTGCCGTGACGCCGCTTCAGTGTTCCCCTTGCTTTTGCCCCTGGCTTTAGTCCGCCGGGGCGGCGGGTGCTTTACCGGCTTAACGTCCGGGGAATCAGCTTCGGAGGATTACCGGGAAATTTTACATCATCAGGAGATCGCCTGGCTTCCGGCTCAGGATAATACGGAACGAAAGCCGGCGGCCGGACTTTCCGGCCTGACTGTGGCAGGCCGGCTGAAGGCCGGTGTCTTTACTTTTCCCGGGGACACGGACCCCTTGCTGCCCACGGGATTTTTATTTGCCCTGCCGTTTTTGAAAGAGGATTCCACCCTGCTTTTGGAGCAGCCCCTGGCCGGGGCTGATGAACTGGATCTGGGCATCCGCCTTATCGGCGACTTCGGCGCCGAGGTCAGCCGGCAAAAGGAGCGGCAGGCGGCGGTGCCGGGCCGGCAGCGTCTGCAAAGCCGTTACTATCAGGTGGAAGGCAGTTACCGGCAGGCGGCTTTTTATCTGACGGCCGGCGCTTTAGGCCAGGATGTGGAAGTCAAAGGCCTGGCGGCCCGTTCCCTGCAGCGGCAGCGGCGGATTTTTGACTTCTTGGAAACCCTGGGCTGTCGCTTGGTCCAGGGGGCCCGGGGGGGCGTGAAGATGGAACCTGCCGCCGGCGGCCCAGGCGGCTTCCCTTTCCTGGACTGCGGGGCCGCACCCTCGCTGATCCCGCTGCTGACCCTGGCGGCGGCATTGACGCCGGGGGAAAGGGTGATGATGAGCCCTAAGGATTGCCCGGAGGCTGAAAACCGCCGGATCCAGGCGGCGGTAGATGTGCTGGCGGGCCTGGGGGCCGAAATCAACCGGCGGGAAAAGGATATCTGGGTGCGGGGCCGGGAGGCTTTGGCCGGAGGAAACACTGCCGACAGCCGGGGCAGCGGCCGGCTGGCCATGCTGATCGCTATCGCCGCCGGGGCTTGCCGTCAGCCGGTGACCCTGACCGGTGCCGAGGCCGCGGAAAGGAGCTGGCCGGGCTTTTGGGAAGAATACCGGCGTCTGGGGGGGCGGCTGGAGAAGTGTTGAACCGCTCCCGATCTTCGGAAAAAAGACTTCCCGGCATGCCATAATTCCTTATTTTTCCTTAAAAATTACCGGCAGTCCCGCCGCTTACATAATTTTGGGCCGGTCTGGCCAGACTAGGGATGAAGATATGCCTTTGGCGAAAGGCTCCGGGAGGGAAAAGTGGACAGCATACAAGAGAATACCGGGGACGCTTTCGGCGGAAACAGCGGCGGCTTGGAAAGAGAACTGCGTTTCAGCCGCGGCCATCAATGGGTGGAGCGCCGGTTGGACGGCACGCTGCGGATAGGGATCACCCCCCGGGGGCTGGTCCGCATGGGAGACCTGGTTTTCGTGGATTTACTGGACAATGACGAAAACCTCGAAGCCGGGGAGGCTTATGGCGAGCTGGAGTCCGTGCGGGCGGTCTGGGACGTTTACAGCCCCGTAGGGGGAAAAGTCAGGCAGATTAACAGGGAAGTGCTGCTGCATCCGGAAGAAATCAAGGAAAATCCTTACGCCGCCTGGCTTTTGGAAGTGGAGGCCGCCGACGCCGACGAATTTTCCCGGGAATTGATGGACGGGGAGGCCTATGCCGCCTTTGTCCGAAAAGAGGAAGAACAAGAATAAAAACAGGACAAAAGGCTGAAAACGCCGTTTTGTCCTGTTTTTTTAGAAAAGAAAAGAGCGCGGGCCCTGCCGGAGCCCGTCCGGCGAATCATTTGGCGGATCTGTCATTTGTGTCGGTTATCGGTCATCGTTTCTTCCCGGATCTTTGCTCCGGGGTTTCCGGCCGGCTTTTTCCGCGGCCCAGTACCGGGTTCCAAGCCCGGGCCAGAGCCTGAACCGCCGGCAAAATGTCTTTTTCCGGAATACCGGCATAGGAAAGCATGATCTGGGGCAGGGAGCCGGAACCCGGACCTCCGGAAGAGAAGCCGCCAAAGCCCCGGTTTTCCTCGGCGATTTCCGGCGGCAGCGGGATCACCGCCAGGCCGGCCCCTTGAGCTAAACCGGCAAGCTCTTCCGCGGAGAGGGGGCTGTCCACCAAAAGCAGAAGCCGCAGAGCGCCTTCATAGTCGGTAACGGTAACGTTTTGCGGGAAGCAGCGGCCGATGGCCTGGCGCAGCAGTTGATTTTTGGCCCCATAGAGCCGCCGCAGCCGCCGGATGTGCCGGTTCAGATGGCCGTCGGCGATAAAATCGGCCAGGGCCAGCTGCTCCATACCGGAAGCAGTCTGGTTATATCGGTCACGGATTTTTTGATAAGCGGGCAAAAGCGAGGGCGGCAGCACCATATAGCTGATCCGCAGCGAGGGCAGCATAGTGCGGGAAAAGGACCCGAGATAGATCACGCCGTCGCCGCCGGACAAGCTCTGCAAAGAAGGAAAAGGCCGGGAAAGATAGCGGAACTCGCCGATGTAGTCGTCCTCCAGGATCAGGATGTTTTGTCTTTGGGCCCAGCGCAGCAGGGAAAGGCGCAGGGCGGCCGGCAGGCTGCCGCTGCGGTAAGGGTTGGAAGGATTACAGCAGACCAGGCCCAGTTCAGGGTCCGCCGCCGGCCGCCGGATGTCGGGAAAGTGAAAGGGCAGCAGACGATAATGGTGGTCCCGGAAAATCTGTTCCGCCAAGAGGAAGCCAAAAGGCAGACCCACGGCGTCGAAATGGCGGCTTTCATCGGATTGTAAAATGCCGCAAAGAATGTGCAGAAGGCTTTGGGTGCCGGCGCCTACCACGATTTGCTCCGGGCGGCATTGAACGTCCCTGGCCTCAAAGCTGTATTTGGCCAGGGTGTACAGCAGCCGTTCCTCCCCTTGAGCCGGACCGTAGGAAGCCAAAAGCTCCTGCTGCTTCAGGGCGTGGTTCATATAACGCCGCCAGACCGGGGCGTTGAAGCTTTCACTGTCCACGGCGTTGCTGCGGAAGTTATACCGGGGCGGAGTATCGTGAAGAGAAGCCGGGGCAGACCGGTGGGCTGTCCCGGCCCTTTCCCGCCGGTCAGGGCTCAACGCTTCCGGGACTTCAGGCCCGGTTTCGGAAAAACCGCCTCCGGCAGTTCCCCGGCCGCCGGGTGAGGCTGTCCCATTTGCCTGTTCCGGCAGTTTTTTTCCCCCGCTGCCGGCTAAGGAAAGGTCCTCCAGGCCCCGCACATCCGCCACAAAATAACCCTGCTTCGGCCGGCTGATCAGGTATCCTTCGTCCAACAGCTGGGTGTAGCTGTTTTCCACCGTGATCCGGCTGACGCCCAGGGCCTGGGCCAGCACCCGGATGGAAGGCAGCTTTGTCCCGGCGGAGAGACCGCCTTTTTGGATTTCTTCTTTGATCAGCTTGATCAGCTGCCGATATAAAGGCAGCTCCGCACCGGGGCGCAGCTGCAAGGTTGTCAGCAACACGGCAAAGCCTCCCTTTTCTGTCCATAATTATAATAATAAATACACCATGTTCGTATGGACAGGATCATTGTATCATCTTTTTGGGCCTTGACGCCATGAAAAAAATGGGAAAAATATCTCAGGGAGAATGGCCGCTGTACTTCAGGATTTTCCTTCTGCCTTGCCGTAAGGGACTCCAATTTATTAGAATTCTTGAAATAATGAGAAGGAGATAGAAACCAAACGTCGAATAAATTGAAATATTTATTAGTTGATAAAATTGGAAATTGATTGAACACAATGAAAGACTAAAATACTTCAAGGCAAAGGAGGCGGAAGTTAAAACAAGGCAGAGTACCGGGGGAGTTGCGGAAATGGGGGTACCCCCATTTAGTATGCAGGGGTCCTGCATACAGACTTCTAAAAAAAGAGGGAGGAAAAAAATGAGGAAAAAGTACTTGGCTTTGCTACTGGTTATGCTGATGATTCTGGGTACCTTGGCCGCCTGCGGCGGCAATACCGCCGATACCGGCGGCGCCGGTCAGAGCGGTGCCGCCGGAGAAAATGCGGGCGACAGCGAAAAAATGCCCTCCAATGTAGCCCCCGGCTATGAAAACATCCTGCGTTTAGCCAGCGATGTGGAGGTGGATACTCTGGACGGACAAAAAACCACCGAGTATTACGATATCCCCTTTATGGTCTTTGACCGGCTGGTGGAAGCCGTAAGTACCGGCGTGGGCACGTCGGAGATCATCCCCGGCCTGGCGGAAAGCTGGAAGATATCCGACGACGGCCTGGTATACACCTTCAAGCTGCGCCAGGGAGTCAAGTTCCATAACGGCGCGGACTTTACCGCCGAAGACGTCAAATATACCTTCGAGCGGATGCTCTGGCCGGAAACTCTTGCCAAGAACCAGGACTTCATCGATCCCATTAAAGGCGCCCAGGCGGTGATGGATGGCACTACCAAGGAGTTGGAAGGCCTGAAGATCATCGACGACTATACCGTGGAAATGACGCTGGAACAGCCTTTCGGACCCTTCATCGCCTCCCTGGCCACTCCCGGCGTAGGGATTTATGATAAGGACACCACGGAGGCCGCCGGCAAGGACTTCGGCCTGATCCCGGAAAAAACCATCGGCACCGGACCCTATAAAATGTCGAAATGGGTGCTGAACGACGAAAAGCTGGTGGTAAAAAACGACGATTACTGGAGAGGAGCCCCGGCCATGGACGGCATCTCCTGGAAGGTGGTCTCCGACGCCGACACCATGCGTATGATGTTTGAGTCCGGGGAGCTGGACCTCTTTGACTGCGACGCGGCTCCTACCCAGATCACCTATTTTATGAACGAGCCCAAATATCAGGACAATATTGTAATTGGCCCCCGGGTGGGCACTTATTACTATAGCTTTAATCAAAACATCGAGCCCTTCGGCGATGTGCGGGTCAGAAAGGCCCTGCAGATGGCAGTGGACCGCCAGGCCATCCTGGACGCCCTCTTTGACGGCCAGGGCCAGGTGGTGTCCGGTATCCTTCCCCCCGGTCTGGTAGGCTATAATCCCGATCTGCCGGAGATCAAATATGACCCCGAAGCCGCTAAAGCTTTGCTGGCGGAGGCCGGCTATCCCGACGGCTTTGAAATGACCATCGCCCAGGTTTCCAATCAACCCGATGTCCTGGCCAGAAACGAATTGGTCCAGGCTATGCTGGGGGAAATCGGCGTCAAGGTCACCATCGATCAGATGGACGAAGCCAGCTGGTATGCGGTGCGGGCCGACGGAGAGCTGCCCATGTATACCACCTACTGGTCCGCGGATTATAACGATCCCGACAACTTCGTCTACACCTTCTTTGCCCCCGGCAACACCGAAAGACGCTCGTTCAATTTTAAGAACGAAGAGCTTTCCCAGCGTGTCGTGGCGGCTAGGGCGATTACCGACAATGATGAAAGAATGAAGGAGTATCAGGACCTGGAAAAGGCCATCATTCAGGATGAGGCCGCCTGGATTCCGCTGTTTTTCAAACAGCATATCTTTGTCACCAGCGACCGCTTAAAAGGATATCAGGTGTCCTGGAACGGCTGGACCGGCGGCTGGCTGTATTACGACGGTCTGAAAATCGTCAACGAGTAGAAACAGGCGGGCCCTTTGGCCCGGCATAGAGGAAAGATAAGTAAGGCTTCCGGAAAAGCTCCTGGTCTTACTTATCTTTCCCTTACTTTCATGACGAAAGACAGGTGAGGAAGAAGAAATGAGCAGATATGTCATCAAGCGGATCCTGATTTCGGTGCCGGTAATCCTGGGCGTGACCCTGATCATTTTTTTGATGCTGAACGTGGTGCCCGGAGATCCGGTGACCCTGATGATGCGGGAACACATCAAGCCGGAGCTGATCGAGATGTTCCGGGAAAGAATGAGGCTGAACGATCCGGTGCTGGTTCGCTTTTTTACTTATATTAAAAATGCCCTGCAGGGAGATTTCGGCGTTTCCTATAAACTGAACCGGGAGGTTTCCGACCTGATCATGATTGCCTTCCCCCATACGGTGAAGTTAACGGTATGCGCCGCTTTGGTGGCCTGGCTGATCGGCATACCGGCAGGGATCGTCTCGGCGGTAAAGCAAAACACGATCCTTGACCGGTTTTTTATGGGCTTTTCCCTGATGGGGGTTTCCATGCCGGTATTTTTGGCGGGACTTTTGATGCAGTATGTTTTTGCCTATAAATTAAAACTTTTGCCGGTTACGGGCTACTCCAGCTTCCGGCATTTCATCATGCCCGCCGTTGTGCTGGGCTGGAGTTCCGCCGGAACCATCGCCCGGCTGGTGCGCTCCAATCTGCTGGAAATTCTGAAGAACGATTTTATCCGGACCGCCCGGGCCAAGGGGCTGAAGGAATCGGCCATTGTGGTGGGCCATGCCATGAAAAACGCCATGCTGCCGGTGGTGACCATGATGGCCATCCAGGTATCGGGGCTTTTGGGAGGCGCCGTCATGACCGAAAGCATTTTCGGCATACCCGGCATCGGCCGGGTATGCTTTGACGCCATCAGTGACCGGGATATGCCTCTTTTGCAGGGCAGCGTTATTTTCATGACGGTGATCGTCATCCTGGGAAACCTGGTGGCGGACCTTTTATACTCGATGCTGGATCCCAGGATCCGCATAAGCAAGTGAGGTGAGCTGATGGACGACAATTTAAACCTGGCGGAGCCCTTGCAGACGGAAGCCATCCTTCAGCCGCCCTTACCGCCGGAGGATGCCGACGCGGAACTGCTGGATGAGGACGGCATCGGCTATAAGCTGAAGACGATGCTGAAGAAGAATAAACTGGCGGCGTTTTCTGTTGCGGTGATCATCATCATTTGCCTGTCGGCCCTTTTGGCCCCCTGGATCGCCCCTTACGATCCCTATAAGCCCAATATCGTCCAACGCTTCAACGCTCCCGGCAGCCAGCATTGGTTCGGCACCGACGAGCTGGGCCGCGACGTATTCAGCCGGCTGCTGTACGGCACCCGGGTGTCCATTATGATCGGGATTGTGCCTACCCTGATCTCCATGTTCATCGGAACGCTCCTGGGGCTGATCGCCGGGTATTATGGCGGGAAAGCGGATTTTATCATCATGCGTTTTGCCGATATCATCCTGGCTTTTCCCTCCTTATTGCTGGCCATGGTGGTGATGTATACCCTGGGCGCCAATCTGATCAATATTTTTATTGCCTTAAGCGTGGTGCAGTGGGCGGGCACCGCACGGATCATCCGTTCACAAACGCTCTCCTTAAAGGAAAAGGAGTTTGTGGAAGCGGCACGGTCCCTGGGGGTAAAGAAGTGGGTCATCATGGTCCGCCATATCCTGCCCAACTGTATTCCCAACCTGATCGTTCTTTTTACCATGAATATTCCCAGCGCTATCCTGTCCGAGTCCAGTTTAAGCTTTCTGGGCATCGGCGCCCAGCCGCCTTCCACCAGCTGGGGCCTGATGGTCTACCGGGGCAAGTCCTATCTGTTTAACTACCCCTGGCTGGCTCTGATCCCGGGCCTGGCGATCCTGATCTTTGTCCTGGCCTTTAATTTTCTGGGGGACGGCGTGAGGGATACCCTGGATCCGTATATGAAAGATTAGGGGGGATATGATGAGCAGAATTTATACCGCCGTTCCGGATGCGCCGCCGGAGCTCCGCTTTGCGGAAGAAAATATTGATTTCCAGGACCGCCACGGCCAGCTTTTAAATATCCGGGAGCTGAAGACTCAGTTTTTTACCCATAAAGGCGTGGTGCCCGCCGTGGACGGTGTCAGTGTGCGGGTGCCCAAAAAGAGAATTGTCGGCATTGTGGGGGAGTCGGGCTGCGGCAAAAGCGTTACCGCCATGTCGGTTCTGCAGTTGGTGAGCCGGCCGGGCCGCATCGTCTCCGGCAGCATCGAATTTGACGGTCAGGAGCTGCTGGGCAAAAACGCCAAAGAAATGCGGGATATCCGAGGCAACAAAATCTCCGTGATTTTCCAGGAACCCATGACTTCCTTAAATCCTGTCTACACCGTGGGCAGGCAGGTCAGCGAAGCCATCACCATTCATCAGAAAGTCTCCAAAGAGGAAGCAAAACAAAGCGTGATCGATATTTTCAAGGCTGTGGGCATCCCGGAAGCGGAAAAGCGCTATTATGCGTTTCCCCACCAGCTCTCCGGCGGCCTGCGCCAGCGGGTGATGATCGGCATGGCCATGGTCTGCCGTCCCCAGCTGATGATCGCCGACGAGCCCACCACGGCTTTGGACGTCACCATTGAGGCCCAGATCCTGCATCTGATGAAGGGGCTGGAGTCCCGCCTGGGAACCTCGATCATGCTGATCACCCACAATATGGGCGTGGTTTCGGAAATCTGCGATTATGTCTATGTGATGTATGCCGGAAAAATCATGGAACAGGCCAATATCTTCGACCTTTTTGACCACACCGCCCACCCTTATACCCGTGGGCTTTTGAATTCGATTCCCAAGCCGACGGAGGAAAAGCAAAGGCTGTATAATATCAAGGGCATGGTGCCCAATCTGCTGCGGCTGCCGGCCGGCTGCCGCTTTTCTCCCCGCTGCCAGTACGCCAGGCCGGAGTGCTATGCAAAGGAGCCGGATCTTTATAAAACCGCGGAAAATCATCTGGTCCGCTGCTTCCGTTACAAAGACGGCCGGGGACAGGAAGGAGGGGAGGACAAATGACGGAGAAGCTGCTCTCTGTGGAGAGGCAAATGCCCCTGGCAGCCGGCGGCAGGCCGGAAAAGGGAGACGCCGGCCTGGTGGAAGTGGAGCATCTGGTCAAGGAATTCCCGGTAAGCGGCGGTTTCAGAGGCGGTAAGGGCGTTGTCCACGCCATTTCCGACGTCAGCCTGACGATCCGGGAGGGCGAGACCCTGGCCTTGGTAGGGGAATCCGGCTGCGGCAAATCCACCCTGGGCCGGCTGATCCTGCGGCTGCTGGAGCCCACCTCCGGCAAAGTAAGCTTTGAGGGCAGGGACCTGAGCCGGCTTTCCGGCGAAGAGCTGCGCAATATCCGCCGCCGGATGCAGATCATCTTCCAGGATCCTTATGCTTCCCTGAATCCCCGGATGACGGTATACCAGATCATCGCCGAGCCGCTGAACACCCATAAAGCCTGCGGCTCCAGGGCGGAAACGGAAGCCAGGGTACGGGAGCTGATGCAGCGGGTGGGCATCCGGCCGGAATTCATCAACCGTTATCCCCACCAGTTTTCCGGCGGCCAGCGGCAAAGGATCGGCATTGCCCGGGCTCTGGCCTTAAATCCCAAGCTGATCGTCTGCGACGAACCGGTTTCGGCCCTGGACGTATCGATCCAGGCCCAAATCCTGAACCTTTTGCATGACCTGCAAAAAGAGTTCGCTCTGACTTATCTCTTTATCTCCCATGACTTAAGCGTGGTCCGTTATATTTCGGACAGGATCTGCGTAATGTTTTTGGGAAAACTTTGCGAAATCGGCGACACGGAGCGGGTCTTCAAAAATCCGGCCCATCCTTATACCCAATTTTTGCTGGAGGCGGTCCCTAAGCCAAATCCGCACCTGCGCAAAGAAAAGAAGGCTCTGCTCACCGGCGAGATGCCCAGTCCGGTAAATCCTCCCTCCGGCTGCCGCTTCCATACCCGATGTCCTTATGTGACGGACCGCTGCCGCAGCGAAGAGCCCCGGCTGCGGGAAGTCAAGGGCCGTATAGTGGCCTGCCACAATACCCCGGAGTAAAGACCAACCGATCGGCAAAGGGTCCGGGGGAGCCCCCGGACTTCTCTTGGCGGCGGCGGAGAATGAGGAGAAAAAATGGAAGAAGACTCTACTTTGGAAATGCGGATCCAGCGGGAAATCATGAGCTTTTCCGGCATAATGGGCATTTATGCCAGCGACCTGAAGGGAAATGTGATTCGGATCAACGCCGGGGAGATCTACGAGACGGCCAGCACGATCAAATCGTTCATCCTGGCGGATCTTTACCGCCAGGTCCGGGAAGGAAAGAAGTCCCTGGAGGAGAAGCTGATTTACGACACCAAAAATAAAATCAACGGCAGCGGCATTTTGAGCGCCCTGGAGGCCGGCGTGGAGCTGACGGCCCGGAATATGGCCATCCTGATGATCATTGTCAGCGATAACATCGCCTCCAATATCCTGATTGACTACCTGGGACTGGAGCATATTAATGAAACGATTCATTTGCTGGGACTGAAGAATACCCGGCTGCATCGGAAGCTGGGCCTTGAAGGCTGGGATAAGCTGGGCAGCACTACTCCCGAGGATTACGGCCGCTTCTTTGAGCTTCTGGCCCAGGGCCGGGTGGTGAGTCCGGAAAGCTCCGCGGATATGCTGGAGATTTTTAAAAAACAGCATTACAACAGTACGCTGACCTATTTCTTTCCCGTCTACTACCTGGACGAAGATAACTACGGCGACGAAAAGCCGGACATCTACGTGGCTTCCAAAAGCGGTTCCATGAATGCCTGCCGCAACGACGGCGGTATTGTGGGCACTCCCTACGGCCAATATGTGATCACGATTTTGACCAAGGGCTTTGCCGATAAGCAGTACCATAAGGAGCATGAGTCCACGATTTACGGCGCCAGGGTAAGCCGCCTTTTGTTTGACCAGTATATGGCCCTGGAGGGACGTTTCCATCTTTAACCTGCGCCGCCGCGGTTTTCCCGGCGGCTGCTTTTGTTTGCGCTTCAGCCGTGGCTCGGGGGCTGTGTCTGCGCTTTTCGGCCGCTTGCCGGGACATGGCTTTTGTTTGTGGACTCAGAGGAAAAAGGAGATGAAAAAAGGGAATGATTTTTCCTGCTTTACCCCAAAAGGGGGAAAAGGTGGGGCTGGTGTGTCCCGCGTCGCCGGTGGCGCCCGAAAGAGTCAGGGCCTGCGTGGATTTTGTGGAGGAGCGGGGGTATCCGGTGGTGCGGGGCCGCAGCCTGGGCGCCGCCCTGCACGGATACAGCGCCGGCAGCCGGGAGTTGCGGGCGGCGGACTTAAACGGCATGTTCGCCGATCCGGAAATCAAGGCTATCCTCTGCCTGCGGGGCGGCGACAGTGCCAATCAGATTCTGGAGCTTTTGGACTTTGGACTGATCCGGGCGAACCCCAAGGTTTTTGTGGGCTACAGCGATATTACAAATTTTCATGTGGCCTTTAATCAGCGGGCGGAATTGATCACCTTCCACGGGCCCATGGTATCCTCAAATATGATCGAGGATTTTGATTTTTTTACAAAAAAAGCTTTTCAAACAGCCTTGCGGTTAGGCCGGACAAATAGTATGCTATTAGAAAACCCTCCGGGACAGGAGTTTAAGACCCTTCGCCCCGGAAGGGCTCAAGGCATCGCCGCCGGCGGGAATCTGTCGCTGATCAGCGCACTTTTGGGCACTCCTTATGAATTGGATACCCGGGGCAAGATCCTCTTCCTGGAAGATGTGGAGGAGGATACGGCCCATGTTGACCGCTATCTTTATCAGCTGAAGTATGCGGGGAAGTTTGACGCCGCCGCCGGGGTCCTGATCGGCGATTTTGCCGGACAGAGCAACCGTTACGATCCCGGTTATCTGGTGGAAGAGCTGCTGCGGGACTTTTTTGCCGGCTATGAAAAACCTGTTCTGATGAATATAAAATCCGGTCATTGTAAGCCTATGTCCACCATCCCTTTGGGAGCGGTTTGCCGGCTGGAGGCCGATGCCGGACGGGTCAGGTTTTGTTTGGAGTAATTTGTTTGTGAAAAGGGAGCCTATAAAAGAGAGGGAGAGGCAGCATGATCATTGGCGTACCAAAAGAGATCAAGGCACAGGAAAACCGGGTGGCCATCACGCCGGCGGGGGTGGACAGCCTGGTAAAGGCCGGCCACAAGGTATATATCGAAAGCAAAGCCGGGGCAGGCTCTGGCTTTCCCGACGAGGAATACCGGGGAGCGGGAGCGGAAATCCTGGGCGGCCCGGAGGAGGTATTCGCCGCCGCCGAGATGATCGTCAAGGTAAAGGAGCCGTTGCCGGCGGAATACGGCCTGCTGAAAGAAAATCAGATCCTGTTCACGTATCTGCATCTGGCGCCGGACCCGGAGCAGACGCAAGCCCTGCTGAAGCAAAAGGTCATCGGCATCGCGTATGAGACGGTGCAGCTGCCGGACCGGTCCCTGCCCCTGTTGTCGCCCATGAGCGAGGTGGCCGGGCGGATGGCGGTGCAGGTAGGAGCCCGTCTGCTGGAAAAGACCAATGAAGGCCGGGGGATCCTGCTGGGCGGCGTGCCGGGGGTGGAGCCGGCCCAGGTGGTAGTGCTGGGCGGCGGAAACGTGGGCTTGAACGCGATAAAAATGGCCGTGGGCCTGGGGGCCCAGGTAACGGTATTGGAGGTGAACGGCCCGCGGCTGGCCTATATCGACGAGTTGTACAGCGGCCGGGTAGTGACGCTGATGAGCAGCGGCTACAGCATAGCCAAAGCGGTAAAGGAGGCGGACCTGGTCATCGGGGCGGTGCTGATCCCGGGAGCCAGGACGCCGAAGCTGGTAACCGGGGAAATGGTCAGGAGCATGCGGCCGGGATCGGTGCTGGTGGACGTGGCCATAGACCAGGGGGGCTCCATCGAAACCATCGACCGGATCACCACCCATGAAAATCCTTACTTTGTGAAATATGGGGTGGTGCATTACTCCGTGGCCAATATGCCGGGAGCGGTGCCCAGGACCTCCACCTTTGCCCTGACCAACGCCACCATGCCCTATACGCTGAAGCTGGCCAATCTGGGGGCGGAGGGCGCCATGAAGGCGGACCCGGCGCTGCTGAAAGGCTTGAATGTATATAAGGGCAAGCTGACCTACAAGGCGGTGGCCCAGGCCCAGGATCTGGAATATACCCCCGGAGAGGAGCTATTCTAAACAGGAGCTTAGGAGGAACGGAAAATGACCAGAATGATTGTGATCGGCGGCGTGGCCGCCGGCATGAGCGCAGCCAGCAAGGCTGCCCGCCAGGCAAAGGGAATGCAGGTGGATGTTTATACCGATGAGCGCCATATCGCCTATTCGGCCTGCAGTCTGCCCTACTATACCCAGGGAGTCATCGACAACGAAGAAGTGATGATCGCCCGGACGCCGGAAGAGTTCGGCAAACAAGGGGTCAATGTCCATATGGGCTTTACGGTTGCGGAAATCGCCCCGGAGAAAAAACAAGTGCTGGTAGCCGCTCCTGACGGCCCCGAAACCTGGGAGCCTTACGATAAACTGGTGATCTGCACCGGCGCCCGGCCCATTGTACCGCCCTTGCCTGGCCGGGAGCTGATGGGGGTTTTCACGGTAAAACAGATTCCCGACGTGGATAAAATCAAAAGCTATATTGCCCTGAAAAAACCGGAGCGGGCGGTGATCGTCGGCGGCGGCTTCATCGGTGTGGAAATGGCGGAGGCCCTGGTGAACCTGGGACTTCAGGTAACCGTGCTGGAGATGGCGCCCCAGATTATGACGCTGATGGATGAGGATATGGCCGCCATGGTTCAGGAGACGCTGGAAAAGGCCGGAGTGGAAGTAAAGACCGCCGCCGCCGTGGCGGGTTTCAGCGGCACGCAAAGGGTGGAAGCGGTAAATTACGAAGGCGGCAGCATCCCGGCGGAGCTGGTGATTTTGGCCATCGGCGTAAAACCCAATACTGAATTGGCCGCCCGGGCCGGCGTAGAGCTTGGCTTTAAAAATGCGATCCGGGTCAACGAATACCTGGAAACTAACCTGCCGGATATTTATGCCGCCGGGGACTGCGCCACGGCGTATCATCGGGTAACGGAGAAAGAAACGTATATTCCCCTGGGAACCACGGCCAACAAGCAGGGCCGTACCGCCGGCGAAAACGCTGCCGGCGGCCGGCGTGCCTTCGGCGGCGTCGTAGGGACCACCATCTTTAAAGTGATGGAGATGGAAGGCGCACGGACGGGACTTTCCCTGCGGGAAGCCAAAATGAACGGCTTTGAGGCCTGGGACAGCAGCATTACCAGCAATACCCGGGCAGCCGGGTATCCCGGACGGGGGCCTTGCACCATTAAGCTGGTGGTGGAAAAGGGAACGGACAGGCTTTTGGGAGCACAGATTTTCGGCGCTCCCGGGGCCGGCAAGCGGATCGACCTTTTGGCCGCTATGGTGCAGATGAAACAGACGATCCAAGATCTGGCGGGTCTGGACCTGGCCTATGCGCCTCCTTTCAGCCCTGTCTGGGACCCGGTTTTAGTGGCGGCAAACCAGGCGGTGGCCAAAAGCGAAAAATAAAATAAAAAACCAAACGAAAAAGGGCTTCGGTTACGATTTAACCGAAGCCCTTAAAAGAGGCCCTGAAAGGGATTAAATCCGGAAAAAGACCGTCTTCCGGGATTGCAGCAGATAATCGCCTGTCTGCATCCTAAAAAAGGCGGCCTTTTTCTGATCGAAGGCTTTCCGAGGATTCTTTATGGGAAGATGTAGTCTAGGGTGAACCGGTTAGAGTGGATCGGTTTATTTGGCAAAGGTTGCTTCATGAAGATTCTGGGGTGGGAATATACTCAGTTGGACAGGGAAGACCTGCCGCCCTCGGGGAAGTCCTCCTCATTTTTTTGATATTCTTCATCCCATTTTGCCACCAGGGCCGCTTCTTCCTTTGTGAGATCGCTTCTCCAATTCCGGGCTTTGATGCCGGTGCCCAATTCGTCTGTCTCTTTCCAAAACATATCGCAGATTTCCTGATAGCGTTCCTGCCGGATCGTCATGGCGTTCCCTCCTTTGCGGTTGTTGGTCTTCACATCTTTTTCTGATGGCGATAGCTTGCCTTTTTTTAACTATATTATACCATGAATTACTTATCCGAACGCGGCCGGCTCCAAAAGTTTATCAATGGCGCGGCCTGCCACGGACGGTGAATTATGGTGAATTTCGCGGGGCTCATTACCGGGATTTGCTTTAAAAACAAAGCGGTTTTCCGGTAAACATAGGTCATCGGCTTTGAGGAACCCCTCAAAAAATTTTTTCTAAACGCGTTGATCTGACAGTCCGGCCGGGGATACCGGAGGCTTGTTTTCGGGCAAGCCGTCAGTCAAAATTCTTCATAAAGGCGGCGGCGTTTTCATAAAAGATCCGGTCCGCCAGGGAACGGCCGAAGCCCGAGGCGCAGATCCGCTGGTAGAACTGGCTTAAAGCCTCTACGCCGCCTAAAAATTCCGGAGTCTGGCAGCCGTCAAAATCGGAACCCAGGGCCAGGCAGCCTTCGCCTCCTTTTGCGATAATACGGTCTATATGCTGCAGCAGCGGGTCCCAGTTTTCCACCCTGCCGCCGGGGGCCAGGAAGCGAACGCAGTAATTCAGGCCGATGATACCGCCCCGGCCGCCGATTTCCCGGATCTGGTCGTCGGTGAGATTTCTCGGGTGATTACAAATAGCCCTGGCGTTGGAATGGGTGGCCAAAAAGGGCTTTTCCGCCAGTTCCGCCACCTGCCAGAAGGTTTTGTCGTTCAAATGGGATACATCCACCGCTACCTTCAATTCTTCCATCCGCCGGATCACGTCCCGGCCAAAGGGCGTCAGGCCGCTGCCGGCGGGAGACAGGGCCCCGCCGCCGATTTCATTTTCTCCGTTCCAGGTAAGGGTCATCATTTTCAGCCCCCGGTCCGCCATGCGGTCCAGGTTTTCCATCTCGCCGGCCAGGGCTGCTCCGCCCTCAATGGTAAGTAGGGCGGCGGCTTTTCCGGCGTCAAGGGCGGCTTCGATATCCTGGGTGGTGCGGCATTGGACGATTCGCCGGGGAAGAGCCGCCATGTGGGTGACAAAGCGTCCGTACAGTTCCTCGGCACGGTCCGCTGCCGCCTGGCCCCGGTAATCGTCGTGAACGAACAGGGCAAAGCACTGGCAATAACCGGCGCCCTCGGGCAGCCGGTCCAGATCCACGTGGCCGGTATTACCGGCCAGCCCCGCGTCTTTTAATAAGGTATCACAATGCAGGTCGAATATTTTCATCAAAAACCCTCCTTCAGCAAAAGCGCCGCGGTTCCGTCGTCCGCGGTACGGCGCCCTTTACGGTAATCCCCGGCGGCCTGGATGAAGGCCCGATATAAACCGGCAAATACAGGGACGCTGCGGTACATATCCTCAGGGTGCCACTGCACCCCGTAGCCGAAAGTAAGCCGCTGGGATTCCATGGCTTCAATCACGCCGTCCGGCGCCCAGGCCACAGCCTGGAAATCCGGGGCCGTTTCCCTTACCGCCTCATGGTGAAAGGAATTCACAAAAAGCTCCAGGGGCCGGCCCATGATGGCCGCCAGCCGGCTTTCCGGAGCCAGACGGACTTTATGATAAGGACGGCTCCGCTCCAGGTCCATTGGCTTGTGGCTGCCGGCTTGAGGCAGCTGGCCGGCCAGATCCTGATAAATGGTGCCGCCGGCGGCTACATTAATGATCTGCATACCGCGGCAGACGCCCAGGACAGGCAGATCCCGCCTGGCCGCCTCCCGGTACATCCGGATTTCAAAAGCGTCACGGGGCGGACAGAGGCTGCCCAGGCCGGGCAGGGGCGATTCACCGAAATAATCCGGCAGAATATCCCCGCCGCCGATGAAGTAAAGACCGTCCACCAGTTCCAGGTAAGATTCCAATATCCCGGGCTTTTCACTGTAGGGAAGGACCAGCGGACAGCCGCCGGCGTCGGTCACCGCCGAGATATTGGCTTCCCCCACATGATAGCTGTAAGCGCCCTGCTCATATTGGCAGCCAGGAATTATTCCAATTAATGGCGTCATGCTCCCGCTCCTTTTACGTATATCACTCTCCAGAAGAAAAACGGCGTGCCGGCTTAGCTTTTGCGGCGGAATCCTCAAATTAATCCTCAGTATAATTTTACCATCTGCCGGGCAAAAGACAACAAGTTATTTGCAAAGTTGACGGATAACATATACAATAGTTTTGGGAAAAGAAAAACGTTAAAAAGGTGGTGGTTCAATGGCTCATCGACAGGATGCGGAATCGGTCAAGCTTCTGAAAACCCTGATTGAAGCTTTGCCGGTAATTGCACGGGTTTGCTGCGGTCCTGCCGCTGTCACGGACAAGCAGGGCCGGCGGATCAAAACCTACGATTCCAATGGAAAGGTCATTTTTCCCGAAGATATCGTCCTTGACGTGGCCCAGTTGGCCGGAGAGACGGGTAAACCCCAGCTGGGCCATTCCCAGATCGTGGACGGCGCGGAGGTCTGGGCGGTGCCCTTTGGGGACTATGTACTGGCTGCCTGCAACGCTGACTTCGTTCTTCGAAACAACGTACTTTTTGACTCGCTGAAAGAGGCCCTGCCCATGATCAGCCGGGTAGTGGGGGGAGAGGCGGTACTTTTCGACAACCACGGCCGGCGGCTATACAGTGTAGACTATGACGGCAAAACCAACGAAGCTTTTATCGGGAAAGTCAGCGCCGCTGCTCAGAAGGCTATGGCTACCGGCAAACCTTTTATCGGCGATTCCCTTTCGGTGATGGGAGCCACAGCAGTTCGCATCCCGATTAACCAATGGCTGGGCATCGGCCTGAACAATGAGCAGAGCATCAAGTACAAGCGGAAGCTTTATTCCGAGGTACAGAAATACCAGAGCGCCAAATACACCTTTGACGACATTATCGGTTCCAGCCCCGTCATGACCAATCTGAAAAATACGGTAAAAAGTATTTCCAAGAGTGCTTCCTCCGTACTGCTGATGGGAGAGACGGGTACGGGCAAAGAATTATTTGCTCAGTCCATTCATAATGAAAGTGACCGCCGGGGCCAGCCCTTCATCGCCATTAACTGCGGCGCCATGCCGGAAAGCCTGATTGAAAGCTATCTTTTCGGCTATGTGGAAGGATCCTTCACCGGCGCAAAAAAAACCGGCGCTGCCGGGGCTTTCGAGCAGGCTAATAACGGGACTCTGTTTTTGGATGAACTGGGCGAGATGAATCTGGATCTGCAAAAAAAGCTGCTGCGGGTGCTGCAGGAAAGGGTGGTTACCAGGATCGGCAGCCAGAAGCTGATCCCGCTGGACGTGCGGATCATCGCTTCCACCAACAAGGACCTGCGGGCGATGATCCGGCAGAAGACCTTTCGGGAAGACCTGTATTTCCGCCTCAGCGTGATGGAGTTCACCCTGCCGCCCCTCCGGGAGCGGCGGGAGGATATTCCGGAGCTGATTGATTTTTATATCTCCCATTATAATAAAATCCTGGGTTTGCATATCCAGGCGGCGGACGATAATTTCTACCAGCTGTCCAAGCGATACAACTGGGCGGGCAACGTCCGGGAACTCCAGAACTATATAGAATATGCCATGAATCTGGCTCAGCCCGAAGATCAGTACCTGCAATGGGAGCTTTTGCCCCAGCGGATCAAAACCAGGTCCTACGATGATCTGTTGGAAACCGGCGGCGCCGGAGCTACGGCGCCGAGGAAAAGCCATCCGGAACCGGAGACGCCGGCGGCCTTTATGCAGGCGGAAAGAGAAGTTCCGGAGGAGGAAAGCCCGGGAGCATATGAGCGGCGGGAACCCCAGGATGAAAGGGAGGAAAAGGAAGAAAAGGATCCTCAATTCCTACGAAACTCCTTGGATCAGGCGGAGAGAAATACGATCATCGAGGCTTTGGGCAAAACCCGGGGAAATAAAAAGGATTGCGCCCAGCTGCTGAATATCAGCACCACCACCCTTTGGCGGAAGATGAAACGTCTGGGGATCGTGGATGAAAAACACTGGAAATAGGCAGGAGCGCCTGAGCAGGCCGCAAAAGATTTTGCGGCCTGCTCTTTTTTGTTCAACGGGAAAAGAAACGTTACCGGAAGAAAGCAATATATGCAAAGCCTGAAGAAAGCCGGCGGCTGTATTCCGCGTGTCTGCATTATAAGGACAATAGTCCCCCGAAAAAGGACTGCTTTTGTGATTGCTCAGTCAAAAAAGGAAATATTATTTCATTGGATGGGATGAGCAATAAGGAAATGAGAAGACATTTAATTAATTGGAATATTCATTTCAAGTTAGTAAGAAAATAAGTGAAGAGATCAGAAAAATTTATCGAATAAAACAATAGTTAAATAAGAATAATATGGGTTTGGCTGAATTTCAAGAAAAGTTAAGCAATTGTGGCACGTATATTGCAGTAAAGAGGATAACGGATCAATTCAAAAATAATCGAGGGGGGATGAAGCTGTCTGCGGTTGAAGTGATGAAAGAAAGGAAAACTCAATAAAATGGGAGGATCTGTAATGAAAAAAGCGATTTATTTGAAGGCGTTATGTTTGATTCTGGTTTTGATTTTTGCTTTGGGCGGCTGCGGCGGCAATAACGCCCAAAACAGCGGCGGCGAAAGTACCCAAGGCGGCGGTGAAAGCGAAGGCGAAACCCCTTCCGGGGACCCCGTCTATCTGAACATGGGCACCGGCAGTTCCGGCGGCGTATTTTATACCTTCGGCATCGGCGTCGGTACTCTGGTAGGGGAAAAAACCAATATGCAGTTTACTGTGGAAGCCACGAAAGCTTCTGTGGAAAACCTGAACCTGCTGGATTCCGGCGATATCGAAGTAGCTACCGTCAGCTTCCCCAGCAGCCTGAAGGCCTATAAGGGCGACGAGCCCTTTACCAAAGCAGTGGACGAGCGGGTGCTTTTCCAGATGTATGACAATCCGGTCCACGTTATTGTTATGGCCGATTCTCCGTACTATACCATGGAGGATCTGAAAGACAAAAAAATTTCCATCGGCCAGCCCGGCTCCGGCAATGCTCAGGTCTGCTACGCTTTTCTGGAAGGCCTGCTGGGCTGGGTGGACGGCGTCGATTATACCGGTGAATATCTGACCTATACCGAGAGCGTAGAAGCGTTCAAGGCCGGCCAGATTGATGCCGCCATCTTCGATACCGTAAATCCTCACGCCACCATTATCGACCTGGCTTCCTGGAAACCTATCCGGCTGATTCCGGTGGATACTACTCTGATCGATAATTCCACTGATGAATATGCCAAGGAATTTTTCCCGGTCACCATCCCCGGCGGTACTTATAAAGGCCAGGATGAGGATGTGGTCACCGTAGGCCACGGCAACTATATGGTCTGCCGGGCCGATTGGGATGAAAATCTGGCGTATACTTTTGTAAAAACCGTATTTGAGAATCTGGATTATATGAAAAACGTCCATGCCGCGGCGGACAGGCTGACTCCGGAAAACGGCTGCAACGGCGGCGGAGTGCCCATCCACCCCGGAGCGTTGAAATACTTCCAGGAAGTGGGCGTCGATACTGCGGGAAAATAAAAAACTGATTTTCAAAAAAATCCCCGCCGCCCTTCTTTTTTCCGTGACGGGACGGCGGGGGATTTTTTCCCAGACGGAACGGAGGTTACTATGGCGCAAGCAAACGTTGCCAATCAAGGCGAATTTTATCAAAAAATGATCCGGGTATTATCATTCATCTTAGGCGCCTTCACGCTGTATACCTCGATTTTCGGCGTACTGACCGCCGTGATCCAAAGAGGTTTGGTCCTGGCCATCACCTTGTTGATCGCCTATATCCAGCTGATGAAAAAAGACTGCGCTAAGCCGGGGTTTACTTTCCATAAAATTATCGACCCGATCATGGCCTTTTTAAGCGTGGGGACCGGCGCTTATATCGTGCTGACCTTTAAGTCGCTGGTGGAACGGGCCGGCAGCTATACCCAGATGGACATCATTATATCCTGCATATTATTTATCGTATTAATCTATGGGGCAATCCGGCTCTTAGGCTGGCCCATGGTAGTTATTTCCCTGGTTTTTGTAGCTTACGCCATGTTCGGGAAGTATTTACCGGCTCCTTTCGGTCACAGAGGGTACAAGATTGCCCGGATAATGCCTTATCTGGCCCTGGGCACCGAGGGGATTTACGGCACCTCTATGGGCGTGGCTTCAGGGGTCATCGTCGTATACAGCCTGTTCGGCGGATTCATGGAAGCTTTTGGCGTGGGCGACTACTTTATTAAAGTGGCCTACGGCCTGGTCGGACGCAGCAAAGGAGGCTCCGCCAAGGCCTCCATTGTGGCCAGCGGCCTGATGGGCACCGTCTCCGGCAGCGCCGTGGCAAACATCCTGACTACCGGAAACTTTACTTTGCCTTTAATGGTGAAATCCGGCTACAGCAAAATGACTGCTGCCGCTATTTTGGCCGTGGCCGCCACCGGAGGCCTGATCATGCCGCCGGTAATGGGGGCCGCCGCCTTTGTCATGTCGGAAATGCGCGGCATCCCCTATGGCAGCATCGCCGTGGCCGCGATTATCCCCGCGGTTCTTTACTACGCCGGCTTATTTATCCAGTCCGGCCTGGAGGCGGACAAAGTAGGGATGAAGGTATTGAGCAGGGAAGAACTGCCGGATAAGAAAGAGACCCTGAAAGAGATTTATCTGTTTCTGCCCCTGGTGGTTCTGCTGATTCTGCTGATTTTCTTCATGTATCCCGCGGCTCCTTCGGCCTGTATCTCCATGGGCACGATTCTGGTGCTGGCTTTCTTGAAAAAAGAAACCCGGCCCACGCCCAAAAAACTGTATGACGCCATTTCCTCCGGCGGCAGCGGCGTTATCTCTACCATTATGACCTGCGCCACCGCCGGTATCATCGTCGGCATCATTACGCTGACGGGCCTGGGAGTGAAGATCTCCGCCGTCATTATGGCCATGAGCGGCAATTCCATTTATCTGGCCCTGTTTCTCAGCATGGTGGTGGCCCTGATCCTGGGCATGGGCATGCCTCCTGTGGCGGCATATATCATCATGGCCTCTATGATCGTTCCTTCTTTGGTGCGCCTGGGCGTGCCCCAGCTGGCGGCGGATATGTTTGTGTTTTTCTTCTCCTGTATCGGCAACATCACTCCCCCCGTAGCCCTGGCTGCCTTTACCGCCGCCGGCATGGTGGAGGAAAACCCCTTTCAAACAGGCTTTCTGGCCGCCAGGTTTGGCTTGGTTTCATTCCTGATCCCGTATGCCTTCTGTACCTCCACCAGCTTATTGCTTCAGGGGAGTGCGGTTTCTATTGTGACCTCTGTCGTCTCCGCCGTAGTGGGCGTGATCGCTTTATCCATCGCCTTGACCGGCTGGCTTTCCGGTCCGGTGAATATGGCCCTTCGCCTGGCTTTGGGCGTGGCGGCCCTCTGCACCATCATGCCGGGTCTTGCCACCGACGCCGTGGGCTATGGAATCTTTATCTTAATCGTAGCGCTCCTGAAGGTAAAAGCAAAAAAGGCTTCGGCCGATACCGTCAATCCCCCAGAGAAAGCCCAATAACAGCCGTTTACTGAGTTTAAGCTTTGGCCAAACCATTTCTCAGGTATTACCGGCATGAGGGCGGGGCGGTACCTCCCTCTCTGCGGCTGCGGCCCCGGTTTTTAATGGTTGAAACCGGACCGGAGCTGCCGTAGATCCGCCCCTCCCTCGGCCGGGGTGCCCCGGAAAAGCTGGCCTTTTTTATCGCGGGAATTTGCGTCCGAGGGCTGGGTTCAGCCAAAATTAAAGGAGGGCTTGCCATGTTTGAAATCAGAAAGGTGGTTACGATCAAAGAGACGACTTACCGGGAGCAGGATATAGAACTGAAAGAACCGCTGCATAAGGCGGCGGTGGCGGCGGTGGTAAAAAACCCGGGAGCCGGCAGGTATATCGAGGATCTTCAATCGTTTATTGATGAAGGGGGCGAATTGGGCGTCTATCTTACGGACATCGCCAAGGAAGTCCTGGGCCGGGAAAACATTGAAAGCTTCGGTAAAGGGGCCATTGTGGGCAGCGAAGGAGAAATCGAGCACGGCGCCGCCATGAATCATGTAAAATTCGGCAACGCCATAAGAAAATCCTTAGGCTATCCCTGCAAGACCATCGTTCCTTCCACCGTGGTGCGGGGGGCCGCCGGCACGCCCCTTTGCGTTCCCCTGGTCCACCGGGAGGCAAATTTAGTCCGTTCCCATTTTGACGCTATGGAAGTCCGGATAAGCGACGCGCCCCATGCCGACGAGCTGGTGATTATCGCGGTTTTTGCCGACAACGGCCGGCCCCTTTCCCGGCTGGGCGGCCTGAAAAAAGAAGATATTGTCGGTGACGGCATTCGCTGACAGGAGGTATAACCATGAATATCGCGTTTATCGGCCTCGGCAATATGGGCAGCCTGATGGCCGCCAATTTAATCAATAAAGGCTTTCCGGTGGCTGCTTATGACCTGCTGTCTTCGCCCCTGAAAAAAATCGCGGTCCTGGGAGCCAGAAAAGGAACAAGCTCTGCCGACGCGGCCCGGGGAGCCCAGCTGGTTATCACAATGCTGCCTCAGTCTACCGATACGGAAGAGGTTCTCTTTGGTAAACAGGGAGCGGCGGCAGTTCTTGGCGCCGGCGCTATTGTTATCGACATGGGCACCGGATCGCCGTCCATGATTAAAGCAATGGCCGGGCGGTTGAAAGAAAAAGGCGTGGACTTATTGGACGCGCCGGTCAGCGGCGGCGTGGGCAAAGCCAAAACTGGCAAGCTCAGTATCATGGCCGCCGGGGAGGAAAAGTCCTACCAAAAAGCGCTGCCCGTACTGGAAGCCATGGGAGAAGAAGTATTTTATGTGGGAGCCTCCGGCAACGGTCAGACCATTAAACTGATTAATAACATGCTGACGGGGATCAATCTGGCAGGGATCTGCGAGGGCATGGTGATGGGCATGAAAGCCGGTATCGAACCCCGGCTGCTGCTGGAAATCATCAATTCCAGTTCCGGAGAGAGTTATTCTTCGAAAGTAAAGATCCCGAATTTTGTATTTAAACGGGATTTTAACGGCGGCTTTAAAACGAAGCTGCAGCATAAAGATATGAATCTGGCTACCAATCTGGCCAGAGAACTGAAAGTTCCGGCTGTCCTGGGCAATCTGGCCAGGGAATACTACCTTGCCGCTATGGCTAAAGGCAAAGGTGAGGAAGACGCTTCCGTAATTATTACGCTACTGGAAGAGGTCGCCGGCACGGAAGTGAAGATATAAAACCGGCGGGTCTTGCTTTTGAGGCCCTTTTTCGGAAAATATTCGGGATAAAGAAGAAGGGATAAACTTTGTTAGACAACATTTTATTCAGCCTCAATGTGGTTTTGCCTTCCTTCATCATGATCTTCATCGGTTGGTTTGCCCGAAAAAAAGGCGTTATCGAAAAAGAAATGATGGATAAGGTAGGTAAGCTGACCTTTACGTATTGCTTGTCCAGCCGGATATTTCTGGATATTTACGGAGCAGATTTCAGCCGGATGAAGGATCTTTCCCTGACCGCTTACTGCTTTGCCGCCACGGTGATTACTTTTGCGGCAATATGGTTTTTGGCCTGGAAGCTGATGAAGAGAAAGGAAAGCGTAGGAGCTTTTACCCAGGCATGCTTCCGGTCCAGTTTTACGGTACTGGGCCTTTCCATGGTCCGCAACATGGCCGGTGAGGAGGGAGTAGCCCAATGCGCCTCTCTTCTCACCGTGATCGTTATATTGTATAATATTCTGGCGGTGCTGGCCTTAACCAAGGGCGGCGGCACCTCCGGCGCCGACCTGCATTTCGGCGCCATGCTGAAGCAAATCGGAAAAAAAGTTGTTGTCAATCCTCTGATCATTGCGGCGGTTCTGGGACTGCCCTTTTGCATTCTGGGCGTCCAACTGCCTTCGCTGATCCAAAAGCCTATTCAATCCCTGGGCGATCTGGCGGTGCCTTTATCACTTTTATGTATTGGCGCGGCCCTGGACACCTCGAAAGTAAAAAAATGCTTCGGCTATGCCAGCCTGGCGGCGCTGACCAAAACCGTATTTCTGGGCCTGACGGTCATCCCCGTGGCGGCCTTGATCGGCTTTCGCGGCCTGGAACTATCCGTGGTAGCGATTTTATTCACCACCGCCAATCCCTCGGCCTGTTATGTCATGGCCATGTCCATGGATAACGACAGCGAGCTGGCGGCCACGGCGATTGTGTTGTCAACTCTGCTTTCGGTAATCACCACTACCCTGGCATTGTACATATTGAAGACTCTGGCTTTGATTTAATCCCTGATTTTCAGCCGGGGTCCGGAATGGCCGGCGGCTTCTGCCCCGGCTGCCTATAAACCCAGACAAAGGAGAGCCTATGAAGGGAAAACACGTAAATCATCCGGAACTGCTGGTTATCGGCGGCGGCCTTGCCGCCATGGAAGCAGCCCTGGACGCGGCCCGGGCTTACCCGGAAATGAAGATTCAGATATTGTCAAAAAAGCCGGTGGGACTTTCCGGCGCTTCTCTGGTGGCCATGTCGGTGCACCGTTACGCTCCGGAGGATCCGGAACTCAGGGAAAGCTACCGGCGGGATTTTCTGGCTTCAGGCCACGGCCTCAGCGATCCGAAGCTGGTGGAAGTGCTGGTACGGGAGGGGGCCGAGGCGTTACGGCAGCGGGAATCCATGGGCCTGCCGCTGGAATTTAAATACCGCAAAAACGCCCGGGGAAAAGAACTGCCCTATCTGGCCTGCTGCAATCCCAAATACGGCCGGAACCTGACGGAGCCCATGGGCCGGCTGGTCGCGGACCAGAAGAACGTCAGTATTTTGGACGGCTGTATGGCCGTGGACCTGTTGAAGGAGGGCGACCGGGTCCGGGGCGTGCTGGCGGAAAAAGACGACCGCCTTTTTGTCATTGAGGCTAAAGCGGTAATACTGGCCTGCGGCGGCGGTGGCCGGATTTATCAGAATACCAGCAATACCTCGGATCTCACCGGAGACGGCTACGGCCTGGCCCTGCGGGCGGGTTTGCCTCTGCGGGATATGGAATTCGTCCAGTTTTATCCCTACCGTATCTTCAGTCCCGGCTGCTGCAATATCTTTCCGGATATTTTCGAGCACGGAGCGGTTTTTCGCAATGAAAAGGGCCGCCGGTTTATGGAGGACTATCCGAAAAAGGAACTGGAAAACCGGGATGTGCTGGCCCGGGAAATGTTTCGCCAAAAGAAGGTCATTTTTGATCCCCGGGACTGCGAACGGGAATATCTGAAAAGGGAATGTACCGCTATCCATGAGCTGTGGCAGAAGCATCCGGAAAGCCCCATGCTGGTGAAGCCGGTGGCCCATTTTATGATGGGTGGAATTCCCCTCCGGCCTGACGGCAGCACCGGCATCGCTGGCTTGTACTGCTGCGGCGAGGTGACGGGCGGCCTCCATGGCGCCAACCGCCTGGCGGGCAGCGCCCTGACGGAAACGGCGGTCTTTGGCCGGCGGGCGGGACTGGCTGCCGCGGAATACAGCCGGGCCCTGGCAGGCTTCCCCAATGGCGCGCCGCCGGAGCAGCTGGCGGCAGAGCAGCTGGAAAACTGGCCGGTCCCGCTGCCGGGATCCGACGATCCGGCTCCCCTTGTCCGGGAAATCCGGAAAGTGATGTGGGAAAAGGCTTCCCTTATCCGGGAGCGGCGGTCCATGGAGGAAGCGGAAAGCCGGTTGAAGGAACTGGACCGGACCTTAGAGGAACAGCATCCGGTGAGCCTGCGTTCCTGGCTGGAGGCCAGGAACATCCTGACCACAGCCCGGACGGTGCTGGCGGCGGCGCTGCTGCGGCAGGAAAGCCGGGGCGCCCATTACCGCCTGGATTATCCCGAGACCTCGGAGGAATGGCAGGGCAGCATTTATGTATCTACCCGGGGCAACTATTTTGTGCCTCAAAAGTAAGCGCCGATGACTTGCGGCCGAGAGGAACCATACCTCTGACATACTCCTTTTCATGTAAACGGCAAAGAAGCCGGAAACCGAAGGATGGGGACCCTTTGGCTTCCGGCTTCCTTGCCGTTAATGAGGGGCTTGCATCCAGCGCCGGCGACAGCGCCGTGAGAAGGCGGGCTACTTAAATTGCGCCAATGAATTCTTTCCGGCAATAGATGGCGGACCCGATAAAACAGCTGAGGAGGACCAGAATCAGGCCCGCGGGGACCAGCAGGCAAAGCAGAAAGAGATTTTGCGACAGGGAGCCGATGACCGGGAGGAGGCCGATTAAATCGGCGCCGGAAACCGAGGACAGACCTGCGAAGAGAGCAATATATATAATCATATTAAAATACCGGGCTTTAACGGAGCCCAGGATCAGGGTCAGCGGCAGCATCAGGGACAGGAAGAAGCAGCCCAGAAACCAGCCCAGAGATAAATTGGCCAGGAGAAAAGACGGGTCAAACTTCCCCAGCGTTTTTCCGGCGACCAGGCAGATTGCCAGCATTAAAGGACAAGAGAACAGCAAAATCAGGATGCCGAAAAGGTACTTGCCAAAAAAGATCTGGCGGCGGGTAACCGGCAGGGAATCATACCAATGGTAGGCCGCTGCGGACTGGTCGTAGGCCAGCAGGGTGAACACGCTGCCGTAAAGCAGCATGACCACGCCGGCGCTGAACATCTGAGGCGATAAAAAAAGGATGAACAAAACCAGGAGAAAGATAAGCAGGGTGCGGCGCAGGGAATACAGCTTAATAAAATCACTTTTTACCAGAGCGAATAAGGGACTCTTCATTGTTTTCCCCCCTTAACATAATTAATAAAGATATCCTCCAGAGTAGGCAGGTCGTAAGCAAAAGGCCTGCCGTCGGCCAGGGCCTGAAAACGTTCAAAGTCCCGGGTCAGACCGGAAAAGCCGAAGCCGTTATCGCTGAAGTTCAGCAGCTGCTCCCGGGCCGCTCCGGAAAGCAGCTCGCTGTCGCCTTTAACGATGCGGTGACGGTCGATCAGCTCGTCTTTGGCGGTAAGCTCCATTAAAAGCCGGCCTTTATGCAGGAAAACGATGTAATCCGCCACCTTATCCAGATCCGAGGTGATATGGCTGGAGAGGAAAACCGTCATGCCTTCCCGGGTGATATAATCCTGCAACAGACCTAAAAAATCCTGACGGATCAAAGGATCTAAATTAGCGGTTGGTTCGTCCATCAGTAAAAGCCGGGGATGATGGGCCAGGGCCAGGGCCAGGATGAACTGTTTTTGCTGGCCCCGGGAAAGCTTTTTAAACTGCTTTTTCATGTCCAGATCAAAACGGTTCCGCAGCTTTTGAAATTCAGCCTCGTCCCATTGGGGATAGAACGGGCGTGTCATGCTTTTGATCTGTTCCAAAGTGACCATGGGCAGGAACCCCGCAGTATCGCCCACATAGGAAATGCTTTTCTTAAAAGAAGGATCTTTGCCCGTGGCGTCCTTCCCCAAAATGAGGATTTCACCGGCATCCGGAAAAAGGCCGTTCAACAGTAAACGGATGGTAGTGGTTTTTCCGGCGCCGTTTTCACCGATAAAACCGGTGACAAAACCCTCGGGGATATCCAAGCGGGGCAGAGAAAGGCGGAAGCTGCCCAGCTTTTTTTCCAGGTTGCGGATTTCGATTGCATTCATGGTATCGCCTGCTTTCTTTTGGCTGGATTTTTATCTTAATTCTGTTTTCCTGCGCCGTACTTTTCTGCGATGAGGGCCTGCAGCTCCCGGCAGCTGATCCCCAGAGACTGAGCTTTTTCCACCAGCAGGTCCACCTGCTGATCCAACTGCTTCAGATAATCCTCCCGGGCCTGGCCACGGCTGTAAGTACTGACAAAGGTGCCTTTGCCGGGAGCCGTAAAGATATAGCCGTCCCGCTCCAGATCATCATAGGCTCGTTTAACGGTGATCACGCTGGTGGAGAGGCTCTGGGCCAGGCTGCGGATGGAAGGCAGCAGTTCACCGCCGGCGGGATCGCCCCGCAGGATGCCTTGCTTGATTTGTTCCTTCAGCTGTTCGTATAAAGGAATGGGAGAGCTGTTAATGAGAAGAAGATTCACATAATGCCTCCTAATTGTAACTTTTTTCAAACCGGTGCCCGGCAGCCGGCCCGGCTTGTTTCGCTTGCGGAATCCTGCCTGACAAAAGGCTGCCGGACCTTGCCGCCGGGGTCCGCCGGGGTTAACCCGGAAAAGCCCCTTTGCCGGGAACGGGGCCGGTGAGGAATATGCCGCCTTCTTCGTATATGACTGTGGATAGGCGTGCATAGCCGTACTTAACTGTATATAGATTATATATACGGGAATCCGGTATTGTCAAGAGAAAGCATAAATTTCCTCGCGTCGGCCTCAAGAGCCGGCAGCAACCGTTGAGGTAAGCGTAACGCCCTGTAAACCGGCGCGCATAAATTTTCCTTTTGCGAACCGTAGCCTTTCATCAAAATTTATGCTAAAACGCACCCAGGTCGCGGAGGAGCGTTTCAGCATAAATTTCCCCGCGTCAGCCGCAGCGCTCGGTGGCAACCGTTAACGTAAGCGCAATGCCGTGTAAAACCGGCGCACATAAATTTTCCTTTTGCGAACCGTAGCCTTTCATCAAAATTTATGCTATAATGTTCCCCGACCGTACTACATGGGGAGGCAGCGGTGCCCTGTACTCGCAATCCGCTACAGCGAGGTGGAACTCCCCGGCCGAGGGCTGGCCTTGTGGAGCCTGACCCTGGTAAGCAGCGTTGACGATCGGGTCCTGCGCAACAAAACTTTGTGAACCCTGTCAGGTCCGGAAGGAAGCAGCAGTAAGCAGACCCTTTTGTGTGCCGCAGGGCGGCCTGATCCGAGCCGGCTGCCGGGGTAACGTCCGGAAGGTCATGTTCGACGCCGGGGTGTACGGTCATTTTATCATCAATAAAAAACCTGTTCCGAAAAAGCCTTGTCGGCTTTTGGGAACAGGTTTTTTCTTTGCAAAAAACCTTCCAGAGAATGTATATGTTTTAAAATCATGGAAACACTATGAACAACACCAAAACATTCAAAATTTAGGAGGGATCATTTTTATGGATCATCAAATGTTGGAGAAAACCCGTCGCCTGCATCAGCTGCTGCAGAAGGCTGCCGGCCAGTTGATCGACCTGGACGAGCTGGCGCCGGAATTGAATCACTTAATGGAAGCTCAGGTATTCATTGTGGACCATAAGGGCACGGTGCTGGGACAGGCCGGCTGCGGCCAATTTGAGCAGACGTTGATTCTGCCCGACGAAATCAAAAATAATGTTCTGACGTCCGGCGCCATGGAATGGATCGACAACGTAAACAAGACGGAAGTGAACCTGTGCCGTAAGGGCCGGGAAGGCTATTGCCTGACGGTGCCGGTCGGCGGCAGCAAGGGCAGGATCTGCACCACTCTGTATCTCCGGGATGAGTCTTCCTTTGTCGGCGACGATATTTTACTGGCCGAGTATGGAGCCAACATGGCGGCAATGCAGATTCAAAGATATCAGGAACAAAAGCTGGAGCTGGAAGCCAGAAAACGCACGGTAGTTCAGCTGGCCCTGGAAGTGTTGTCTTATTCCGAGCTGGAAGCGGTAAAATACATTTTCAATGAAATTGACGGCAATGAAGGATTCTTGGTAGCCAGCAAGCTGGCGGAGGAATATCGCCTGACCCGTTCCGTCATTGTCAACGCGTTACGGAAGCTGGAGAGTGCCGGCGTAATTGACGCCCGCTCCCTGGGAATGAAAGGCACCTATATTAAAGTGCTGAATGACTGCCTGTACCAGGAATTGGCGACAATTTAAGACGGTACGGCCGGGGAGCCGATCCGCGGATGATGGCTTGGTCCAAAGTAAATCCTCTTAGGCAGGAAAAAACAGCAGGAAAATTACAATTAATGTAAAATTAATTCCCTGTGAGGAATTTATTGTTGAACACCCTTGCCAAGATAAGCGGAGATAGCCTGGTACAAAGCCTGTTCCCCAGGGAGGTAAGCTGCCGTATCTGCGGCCGTTATTTCCCCCAGAACCGGCTATTGTCCGGGCTATGTCCGTTTTGTATTGAGCGATGGCAGCAGATGCGGCTTGCCGGCTTGCCGTGTCCGCGCTGCGGCAGCTTTTTTTGGCCCAATCGCTGTTTGGGCCCTTGCAGTCAGGGCTTCACCGGCTTTGCCGGTGTAACGGCGGCGGCGCCCTATCGGGGGATTTACCGGAACATGCTGCTGGAACTGAAATACGATGGACGGCGGGAACTGGCCGAAACCATGGGCTTTTTGATGGCCCTGGCCTGGGAGGAGAGAGAAGAAGCGCTCAGGCCGCCGGCTGATTTCCTGATTCCCGGCAAAAGGCCGGGAAGTCTGAAGACCCCCTGGCTGGTACCGGTCCCTTTGCATCGGGGAAAGGCGGAGCGGCGGGGCTATAACCAGAGCCTGCTGCTGGCTGAAGCTGTGGGTAAAAATTTGCGGCTGCCGGTAAAAGAAATTTTATATCGGACAAGGGCCGGTAAAGTACAGGCAGGATTGGATCAGGAAGAGAGAAAAACCGCTCTGAACGGCCTTTTCTGCCCGATGCCGGGCTATTTGCCCGACCCTGGCCAGCCGCTGATCCTGGTGGATGATGTCATTACCACCGGCGCTACCCTCTTAGCCTGCCGTCAGGCCCTGGATCCTCAAAAAGCCTTATGGATCAAGGCCTTGACCTTTGCTGCCGGTGCCGGCGCCCAGGCCGACAACTATAGTTGATGACGACAAAAAAACAAAAAGCAAAGTAATCTGATATATGTTTTTTACGTTAAGTTTACATTTTATACGGGCTTTTTTTGCATGGACAAACAGGAGATGCAAGGTTTTTATTTAAGAAAAATCTTTCCACATCTTTTTTGTAAGCATTCCGGGTTATTCACACATTTGTCCACATTGTCCACAGGCTGCTTAGTGATAACGTTTAGTTATAAACAGGCTTAGTCTGAAAACGACGTGTGCATCAGGCGGACATTTTTGTTGGATAATTCATTATGGGCCGGTTTTTTAGCGTTTGACTTTTAGATGGGCGGGTGCTATACTCGTCGATAGCGACCTAAAAACCGGTAATTCTCCGGAGATTGCAGGGTCTGTATAATGTTTTGGGAGGAATTTAAGCATGCAAGGCAAAGTAAAATGGTTTAACAAAGAAAAGGGTTTCGGTTTCATTGAACGGGAAGAGGGCAATGACGTTTTTGTTCATTTCTCCGCAATCCAGGAAGATGGCTTTAAGTCTCTCCAGGAGGGTGAAGCCGTTGAGTTTGACATCGTGGAAGGCCCCAAGGGTCTCCAGGCTGCCAACGTTGTAAAGGCCTAAGCGAAAACGGATCAGGGCGGGAGAAAATTCCCGCTCTTTTTTTTATGCCGCAGCGTCTGAATTTTGGCCGCGGCCGGGTGAATATTTGGTGAAAACACCGGCGGATCAGGAGGAATTTTCAGCCCTGCGGGGAATAATTATAAACATAGAACATTTGGAGGTGACCGTTTTATGAAAATGCAAATCAGAGCCAGAAATTTACAAGTTTCGGACAAGGTCAGAGACTATGCAGAAAAACGGTTAACAAGGCTGGACAAGCTCATCGACAAGGATACAGAGGCGATCATTACTCTGATCGGCGAGAAGAACCGGCAGAGAGTAGAAATAACCATTCCGGTAAACGGCTTTATCCTGCGGGCTGAAGAAGAAGACGAGGATTTGCTCACCGCTATTGATTTGGTGGTGGATAAGCTGGAAAAACAGATGGTGAAATCGAAGAAACGGTTCTCTAAAAAAGGCCGGATTTCCATCACCAAACTGCCGACCCTGGCCGGCCTGTCTCCCGTCGATGATTCCGAAGAGGAAATGATGGTCAGAGCCAAGCGCTTCCCTGCCAAACCGATGTCCCTGGATGAGGCGATCACCCGGATGGATATGGTGGGCCACACTTTCTTTGCTTTCCACAATGCGGATACCGACCGGATCAATGTGGTCTATCGGAGAAACGACGGCCGCTACGGACTCCTTGAGCCTGAGGAATAAGCTCCGGAGAGAATCTCCGGCTAAGCAAGCAGACCGGGAACAAGCCGTTCCCGGTCTGCTTGTCTCTTTCTCTGCTTATTTCTTCCGGGGATTGAAAGAAAAGACCGACAACTATATAATAAGGAAAGAATTTTTCAAAAGGAGGGTCCGGCATGAAGTTCTTTGCCAGTAAAAAATTTTTGCGGATTGTCGTTGTTTGTATTCTTCTGTTGTTTGTGCTTCCGCTGATTCCTTGGAACGCGATTTTTTAACCGGCGGAAAAAGTAAGGACTTCTGGGAGATAACAGGCGCTATCGGGATGTTTGTAAAATAATTGTTGTTGCAAGTTGAAAAAGTTAAAAAAAAGAGTTGACAGCAAAGGGAGCATTTGTTAAGATATAAAAGCCGTCGCCGAGAGGGAAGCCCATGAGGCGGAGGGAGCAGATCCTTGAAAACTGAACAGTTAAGAAAAGAA
>JAYFQF010000024.1:0-102418 GCA_034927285.1 Peptococcaceae bacterium | reverse complement strand
TGACGCGGCGGCGAAGCGGCCCTATCCTGGTGGCTATAGCGAAGGGGTCCCACCTGTTCCCATCCCGAACACAGCAGTTAAGCCCTTCCGCGCAGAGAATACTTGGACTGGATTCCCGGGAAAGTATGTCACTGCCAGGATCTGCTCCTCGATAGCTCAATGGTAGAGCAACCGGCTGTTAACCGGTAGGTTGTAGGTTCGAGTCCTACTCGGGGAGCCATTTTTTATTCCTTCTTTGTGCAAACCATTTACACCTGCGGGTGTAGCTCAATGGTAGAGCTCCAGCCTTCCAAGCTGGCTACGTGGGTTCGATTCCCATCACCCGCTCCATTGAAAAACAAGGTATACCGTCATTTTTGACGGTATTTTTTTTGTTTTAAAACCCAATTTAAAACCCACTACAAAAGCGATTATGATATCTTCGACTCATCAGGCTGTAGCTTAGCGTTCATTTGTTGTGTCTATAAGCTTTACCTTCAACGAAGTTCGCATCAAGCAAGAAGCGGTAGTAGCAGTGATGGAGGTTAAGAATCTACTGCTGAAGAACAGCATTTCCGCGTTGGAGGGCTTTATTGCCGCGGAGGCTGGCAAATACATTGGCAAGTATCTGGATCAGGCCATTTTGTTTGGCGATGGCTTGAGCTTCGAGGGGATCATCCCAGGGCTTATTGATTTGTAAAAGGAAATGACCGCCAGGCCGGGCGATCATTTCTGGTAGATAAATGAAACTATAGGCCAACCGTAAAATTTACCTCTTGGCTACACACTTCACTTAATATTGGTTGTTTCAAGCCGCCCAGAGGCGGCTTGTTTTTGATCGGAGGCAATATCATGGTGAAATCATCATCAATCCTAGTCACAGCCCGGAAGGATAGGTGCTCGGTAAAAATGAATAGAGGAGTCAAATAGCATCAACAGTTACGGTAAAAGAATAATTGCTACTACCTCTCTTGTAATTTACCTGCATGTCTTGACGGATAATATTAAAATCAACTTCTATATTATATGCACGAGAGTGGTTTGTGCTATAGGTGTGCAAAGAGGTAAAGCCGCTTGTATAACTCTTCGTTTGATCGTTTGCGTTTGTATCTATGCCGGTTGTTACTTGACTTCCAGTTTTTATTATATAAGCACCATAATCACTATAATTTGCAACAACACTTGTCATTACTGCTCCATCATTAACACTATCAACCTTATTGGTGAAACTTACGGGCTGGCGATAAGTAACATTTTCATGCGTAATATCTGTATAATTAATTCCTGCTGTAGCATATACTGTGCCACCGAGGTTATCTGTTGCGGTAACACTACCAGTCGCTCTTTTGCTTATAATGTTTCCCGGAAGTGTTTCGGTAATGATAATAAAATCGGCTACTAATTCGTCATTTGAAAGTTGTACTTCGCCAGGCAAAGCCTTGCGTACAGTAAGCGTCTCTGTATTTAAGTATATTCCTTCTTGAGTTAAATTATATATTTGTCGATCTGATAGTTCTGGACTGGCAAATGTGCTAGCAGGCATTAAAGTTAAGATCAATAGTAGTACTAACAAAATAATGAAAGATTTCTTCATATATATACCTCTATATACCTCCTTGCTTATTCATGGATATAGAATAACGCATCTTCATAATCTTTTTTTTTCACATAGATATGATATTCATTAGAATATTGCATATTTTGGCCAAAAGATCCAGCATATGAGCGCCGGCTAGCAAATAGTGTCGCTGCTGTTAACCCTCCAACACGAATATAATACTCAATTTTTGCGGTTTTTAATTTCCACTTTACCGTAGATAATAAATCTAAATCATATGTAACAAGGAGTTCTTTTCTATTGAATATTGTAATCATGTCTTTTGACCACTTTCTGCAATTCTTTTTTGCCTAGTTTAATTTCATGTTTACTATAGGGACTAAGTCTTGTATATAGGCTCAGAAATTGTAATTTAAAAACAACCAAATAACTAATTCATTGGAAGGACCTCCATTTTTAACATAAGTATAGCATATTTAGAATATTTGATAAATTCCACTTCGGTTGATTTTTCAGGATTCATATATAGCATCTCGTGAAGTTAACTGCTTAGGGTAAAGTGCAATCAACGGGACAACGCCGGCGAGCTGTTTAGCTGCGTTAGGCCGACTCTCGAGGACTGCCGCAAAGCGCGGGGCGCATGGCTGGATACCAGAGGGGCGGAGATTTAAAACCCACTTTTTAAAATTCAGGCCTATTTTTGATGTTTGGCGTTGTATATATTATATAAAGAAAGTGGCGCCATGCATATACTGATAGCTCTTAAAAGTGCCTTAAAATTCAATTGCTTAGGGTTCGATTCCCATCACCCGCTCCATAAAAAATCGATGACAGGATTTTCTGTTATCGATTTTTTCTTATTTACGGCGTTTTTGATTGCGAGCAAAGAGAATTCAAGACAAAAATCGCTGCTCTTTGCCCGCAATAAACGTATCACCTAATTTTTGATTGCATTGAGGGTGAGCACGTAATCACTCACATTAATTGTGCCGTCCGTACACCGTGTGGTGATGACATCTCCGGCATCAAAAGCATAGACGAAATCCTTTGTGCCACCTGTATGAGTCGGATCAACTAAAATGCCTGTGGACGGTATGAGAGCATCGTTTACATACACATCCGTATGACTGGTTACAGCCGAATCCGCTAGCAATGTATAACTCACACGATAAATTCCCGCAACCGTGATCGTTACAGTGCCTGCATCCTCCGAAAACGTGGGCCGGGGTAGCCTATATCACCTTTTGGACCCGGACATCCCGGATCGCCCTTGGGACCGCGCGGACCCTGTGGACCTTGTGGGCCTGGAGGGCATATATCGGGGCAACTTGATTGACAATCAAAGCTGTTATCTTCTTCGCTGCGCATAATTTTTACTCCCATCTCAGTATACTGGGGCGCATTACCGCCCCCTTTATACATAATATTCAGCAGAGATAATATAGTTAATATGTTAGGCCATTGATTTTACCGGGTTTTTCCAAGTCCCATAATTCCACCTCGACCATTGAGAGATCGTCAGTTTTGAACTGACGGTCTTTCGTTTTCCCTTTATTCATAAGGGTTTGCGAGTAGTAAGTCCCATGATTCCATTGCAACATCCTATGGAATTATGGGACTTACTACTCAGAATGGGCTGCTCGATTTTATCCGGCTTGTTTCTATCTGCCATGTTGATACCTCCTATCTAATGGTATAGAAAAAGAGCCCCGATCTGAATGGCCAGACTCTAAAAAAATGGAGCACTCCTCCCTTATTCGGTTTTGGGGTTATATTTCAACACGATCATAGTCCACTTAGACCGCGCTGTGCATGGAATGATAGTAACTTGCTTTTATTTTATCACATGGTATAATTTTCTTGTCAGTACGAGCGGTCAGATCTACTTCCGTTTGGCTCGCGGAAACGCGGGCGGCATCGTATCCAAAAGATATGGATGCATTTGTTTCCAGCACACACTCCTCCGTCCATATTCCAACACACTTACACACTGACATGTCTACATTGAGATAATCTCGGTAAATCGATGTGTATCATTGTGTCTGTGTAGTGATGTACGACAATGTGTGTTGTATGCTGTGAAGCGATAAGACAACCCTTTGTGGGAAGTCGGATTTGCGCTGGTGTGAAAAAGTGATATAAGGCTGCAATACCTCTTTGTTATTGGCGGACTGGGAAGACCCCAGCTGCAGATGGGGCCAATAATAACAAGGAGGTGAAACCGTGAAAAAAGCGGACAAGCCCAATGTTGTTATCAATGGTAACAACAACAAGGTTTCCATCGGAGGGACTAATCTCCTTCCAATTGCTATCGTAGCTTTCGCGCTTGGCGCTCTTGCGATAGCCGTACTGGCTATATCACTCTGCTGCCCTGAATTGCTTGCTGATTTTGTCCGTTGGATCGTCGGCATAGCAGTCAACAGCTAACACCAGCACATTTTAAGTAACGAGGTGCTACACCTTTGAAATATAATAACTGTCCCCTTTACACTCTGAAATCAAAAAAGTTGCTAAAGCACCTGCTTGGCGTTAAGGACAATGCCTTATTTAAGCAGGACTATGTTGCTTCGTTAGTCGAGCCATATATTGATATGAATGGGAAACCAAGACTAATTGAACCTCCTCGTGCAGAATTAAAAATTATCCAGAAGAAAATAAAGAATATGTTGGGAAAAATCGAAGTTCCAGACAACATATTTTCCGGCATTAAAGGCCGTTCATACGCCGATAATGCTGTTTTTCATACAGACGAACGCCTGCGTCATTTATTCAAAATTGACTTGACAGCATTTTTCCCTTCGATAAAAAGGGAAACTGTATATAGGTTTTTTCTTGAAGATTTACTCTGTGCTCCTGATGTAGCGCAGGTTTTGACAAACTTTACTACCATTGATCTATCTAAATCTCAGGCGCGAGATATTGATGCAGTTCATAAGTTTTTGGCAAACAAAAACGTTAAAAGCTACAACCATTTAATTTCAGGAGCGCCCACCAGCCAGATACTTTCATACTTGGCGAATCATAATATGTTCGATGAAATGCAAGTTATATCCGATGAGAATAATGTCATTATGACTGTTTATGTTGATGATGTAACGTTTTCGAGCGATTTTTATATATCTAAAAAGTTCAAAGAAAAGATATACGACACCATCAAAAAATATGAGTATCAGGTATCAAAGAAAAAGGTGAAAAGTTATTCAAAAGTATATCCTAAACTTGTTACTGGGGTAATTATTGACTCCGAGGGACGATTAACAATAAAAAATTCACTTCGAAAGAAAATCAAATCAGAACATGAGCATCTGAGAAATCATCCCGATGATAGTGTCAGCCGTCAACGATTGAGGGGGCTTATCACTGCAGCTCGACAAGTAAATAAAAAATCATATCCCACTATCCACAGGTTTGCTTTTGAGAAATATAATACGGATGCACTTGATTTTTGAGCATACAAAAAAGCCATTCTGTGAATTAGAATGACTTTTTCCGAAAAACTACTCATCTGAAAGTCTGTAAACCATTGATATAACTGGGTTTTTCCAAGTCCCATAATTCCACTCCGACCATTGAACGAATGTTAAGCCTTGGTCCATACGGATCAAGGCTTTTTTGTATTTGCTATACGCTTTTGGCGCCGGCCACCGGGGAACGGTCGGGGAAAAAGCCAGCCGAAACCTTAACGGATCCTTAACAGACCGATGATTGTATTTGCTTTTTTGCCATGATAGCGTATTGATAGAATCTTGTTCCAAAGAAAATTCCGGCGGACGGGGCCCAGCTGCGGCCGGGGAGGAGGGATACGGAAGGAAAGACCGCAAAATATCGGAGGTTGATTCTTTTCAGCACCTAACTGACGGGTAAGCGTGAGGAGGGAATTTCATGTATACAGTTATCATCCCTATTATATTATTGTTCACTGTCATCATGGTAAAAAAGATTCCCAAAATTGGCGGCAATACGGCGGTGGCCCTGCTGATTGCCGGGGCGGCGGCTCTTTTGCTGGGCGGGATTTACAATCCAATCAAATGGGCAGAGGCCTGGATCAGCGGCATTGACCGTTTATCCTGGGTCATGGCCCTTGCCCTGGTAGGCAGCCTCTATGGCGAAACCCAGGGCAAGATCGGCGCCCTTGATACGGTGGTCGGGTTTCTGCGCTCCCTGTTCGGCAAATCGGTAAGGGGCCTGATCGCAGCCGTAGTCATCGGCATAGCCGTGGGCGGCGAGGCCTTCGGCGACGGCGTGGCGGCGGCAACGGTGATCGGTATTCTGGTCATTCCGGTTTTGGCGGGACTGGAGCTGTCGGGCGAGCAAATTGCCGCGATTATTTGCAGCGGCGCTATCCTGGGTTCCATTAATCCGCCCATATCCCAGGCCGTGTTCTTATCCGCCTCCATTCTGGGCATAAATCCTGACCCTGCGATAAATATCACCTTTCTTACCGTCGGCCTTTGCTTTTTGATCGTAATTCTTTATTTTGCCTATGCTTTTCCCAAGATCAAAACCATACCGGAAGAGATGCGGCCCAAGGAAACACCCTGGCAGATCATAAAAACCGGCTGGAGGGGGCTGTTGCCTCTGTTTTTAATCATCGTGCTGATTATTTTAAATTCGATTTATGGAATCAATGTCTGCAAAATATTGTTAGGCCCGGTTTTCACGATATTAAGCAATACCCCGGTGCTGAAGGGCCTTTCCAATACGATCGTGATGATCCTGATCCTGGCTTCCGCCGTTACCTTTTTCTATAAGGAAGTCCGCAGCACCGGCATAGGGAATCTCTTTGTGGACGCCTTAAAGAACGTAAAAAGCAGCCTGGTGGTCCAGGTCTGCGCCGCCTTTTTCATCGGCACCCTGACCTTTGGCGGCCAGATCGACGCGGTTACCGCATTTGCCAGGGATCTGAGTCCCGATATTGTGAAGATCGGCGGAGCGATTGCCCTTTTTGTTATGGCGATGATCACCGGTTCACAGACCAGCGCCCAGAATATTATCTTTTCCTTTTTCGGCCCGATCCTCCTGCAAATAGGTGTGGACCCGGTCCACGCCGCCCTGGCAGGTTCCCATCTGGCCTCGGGAGGCCAGTCGCTGCCTCCCGCCAACCTGACGGCCCTGGTGACTGCCGCTTTGGTGGCAAGCAAAATAGGCAAAGAGGTGGATCCGTTTAAGACAATGATCTATTGTATCCCCATGGCTTTGGCTCTGGGCATCATCGGTTTTATCTTCATGTATATTTAAGTGATTAAACGGCAGAAGGGGATATGATTAAGCCGTAAAAGGTCCGCGCACTCACGTTTTGTGGGTGCGCTTTTTTTTGCGATACAGATATATATTGCGGAGGAAAAGGATTTGAAAAATTTGTATAAAATTGGGAAAGAGCCTTGTGTTCTGTAATTTCAACCGATAGAATGAAATCGGATTATCGAATAATGAGACCGGCGATCAAAAGTTAATAGCAAGCAGTGAGGGAGGAAAGCCAGTGTTGGACCAATCGTCTGTTGGCTATAACATTAAGAGGGTAAACAAATTCAACTGCTGCCTGATCCTGGTGTTTTCCGCGATTTTATCCATCCAGTCCTTTGTGGTCTATGGCAGCCGCTATGGCATAATTATCACGATATTTACCGGTCTGGCCTCTCTCATCGCCTGGAGCATGTTTTTTCTCCACGAAAAAACCAGGATACCCACTATGGCTGCCGCGTTAATTATACCTCTTTGCCCTACTGTTACGGCTTTGATGGTATCCTGGCTGCAAAACGGTGAAATTTCTTCAAAGCTTTATCTGATTATTGTTTTCTCTGTGTGCGCGACGGGGTTGTACTTCAAAGAAAAATACGTGCTTTATTCCGGAATCATCATTAATGCATTGCTGATTTCCCTGACCGTCATCAATCCTGCCGCCTTATTCGGCCCGGAGTATACGCTGAAAGAATTTATTGTCCGAACGGTTCTTTTGGACTGCAATGTGCTGACCATCTATCTCCTGACCAAATGGGGCTCTGAATATTTGCAGGCGTCTGTGGACACGTTGGCCAGGCTGCAAAGCACCATGGGGAAGGTGGAAAATTCCGTAGAAGTTTTGACCGCGGGCATTACCAGGTCGGATGCGGAATTGCTGAATATCCGCTCCAGCAGCCAGCATATAACAGGGGCCATTGGCGAGATCTCCAAAGGCGTGCAGGAAGAAGCCGGCAGCATAACCAAAATAGCCGGCGACTTTAATGCAGCCAACGACAATCTGAAGGAACTGCAGCAGCTGTCCCGGAATATCAAGAATACCTCCAATGAAATAGCCGATGTGGTAAATAAGAATTCTGCCGGCGTGGATGTGATGGGCCAACAGATCCAAACCATCGCATCGGCCGTGGAGGAAGCCCTGGGGACGGTAGGTGAGCTTAACCAGGCCATGAACAGCATCCAGGGCGCGGTATCCGCCATTACGGAAATTGCGGACCAGACCAACCTGCTGGCTTTAAATGCCGCCATAGAATCTGCCAGGGCTGGCCAGCAGGGAAGAGGCTTTGCCGTTGTGGCCAGCGAAGTGAGAAGGCTGGCGGAACAAAGCTCAGGTACGGCCAAAGAGATATACCGGATCATTTCGGCAGCCCGGGAAAAAAGCAGGATAGCCCTGGAAAAGGTCCAGGAAGGCAGCACCGCCGTGAAAACCGGAAAAACCGCGGTGGAAGAAGTGCGTTCGGGCTTCCGGCAGATCAACCGCTCTTTTGGCATAATGGACGGCGATATTTTAAGAGAATATAAAATGATCGAAGAAATAAATGCTTTATATGCCGAAATCCAAAGCAATACCGACGCCCTGGCCGCCATCTTGGAGGAGCATGCCGCCGCTGCCGAGGAGATTTCCGCCGCGGCCGGGAATCAAAACGGCAACATTGCCCAGATATCCAAGGTTTCCCACGATATCGCCGGCATCGGCAAAGAGCTGGCCATGGTGTTGGAAAAAAACTGAAGGCCCCCCTAAGGCCGCTCTCTTTGCCCTGGGAATAGCCCTGGCCGGCCATACTGATGCAGAACTCAAAGCCTATACCCCAAAAGCCGGTCAGGATTGATCGGCTTCTTTTGTTTTGGGCCCTACCTTCAGGAGCAGCCGGGGTCAATCCACAAGAATAGTCATAAATCTGACAAAGTCCGATGATTGTATTTAGGCTTCAACTGTGATAGCCTATTCATGGTATTATTGTTCTGAAGCAAAGGAGTACGGAAAAAATGGAACTGGCAATCATCGGGGTGAGCCATCAGACGGCGCCGGTAGACGTGCGGAGCGTTTTCGCATTTACCGATTCCCAGAAGATTGATTTTATGGCAAGAATCCAAAACCTGGGGGTTTCCGAAGCCGTTGTGCTCTCGACCTGCAACCGCAGTGAGGTATATTTTGCCGGCGATGATCTGGACAAGCTGATCCCTTTGGTGAAAAAGGAGCTGACCGCCTTTTTTGCCGCCGAAGACCAGGAAAAATACCTGTCGGTCCATCGCGGCCGGGAAGCGGTGCGGCAGCTCTTCCGGGTGGCCAGCGGACTCGAATCCATGGTCATCGGAGAGGACCAGATCCTGGGCCAGGTGCGTCAGGCTTATGAGTTTGCCGCTAAAATGGGCGCCACAGGCAAGGTCCTGAATAAAATGTTTCTGGAAGCGGTGACCTTGGCCAAACGGATCAAGAGGGAATTGAAAATCTCCCAGGTCCCTCTGTCCGTCAGCTATATCGGCATCAAGGCCCTGGCAGAGGCCCTGGGCGGCTTGAAGGGGAAAAAAATAGCCCTGGTGGGCTTGGGAAAAATGAATCTGCTTTCGTTGAAGTACCTCTTAGACGAAGGCGCCGGCCTGATCTGGCTCTGCAACCGGGATCAGGGCAAAGCCCTGGCTTTGGCCCGGGCAGAATTACGGCCGGGAGTGACAATCCGCCTGGAGGAATCTTTGGATAGTCCCGGCTGCGGCTGCTGCGGCGTTAAAGGGTTTATCCCCGCGGCTGGCGTTGAACGGCAGGCTGCCGGGGCCGGAGAGGGATCCCGGGCCAGGCTGCAAGAGAGGACCGGGGAAGGGCCTGGGGAAGGACCGGCAGAGGTTATGGAACCAGGGCCGGAAGCAGGGGCCTTGGCGGAGCGGGGGGCTGCGGAAATCCGCCTGGCGCATTTTAACCAGCGGTACAGGCTGCTGGCCGAAGCCGACGCGGTGGTTACCGCCACGGCCTCGCCCCACACGATTTTCCGGGCCAATGAGCTGCCCGCTTTGAATAAGCCATTGCTTTTTCTGGATATCGCTTTGCCCCGGGATGTGGAGGAGGCGGTAAGCCTGGTCCCCGGCGTTACCCTTTTGGACCTTGACGATTTAAAAAAGCAGGCCTCAGAAAATCTGAACCGCAGGCTGGAGCTGGCCGCCGAGGCCGGCCGGATGACTGAAGAGGCGGCGGAAGAAATGACGGCCTGGCTGCTGCGCAGCCGGGTGGACCCTTCCATTCAGTCCATTAATAAAAAATGCCAGGTGATCACCGAGGATGTGACGGCTTACCTTTTTGGCAAGCTGCAGCTGACGGAAAAGGAAAAGCGGCTGGTGGCCAAAGTGGTGGCCTCGGGGCTGCAGCGGATGATCCGGGAGCCGGTGCTGAAGCTGAAGGAAGCCCGGAGCCGGGGTCAGCAGGATGAATATATCCGCGTTATTGAAGAATTATTCGACCTGAAGGGATGAAACAGATGAGAAAAATCAGGGTGGGCACCCGGGGCAGCGCCCTGGCGCTGACTCAGACGGAAATGGTGATTCGGATGCTGGGGCAGCGGTTTCCGGAATTGGAGACGGAAACCCTGGTAATCAAAAGCACCGGCGACCGGATCCAGGACCGGCCCTTGGCGGAAATCGGCGGCAGCGGCCTGTTTACCCGGGAACTGGAGGCGGCCCTTTTGGATGGGCGGATAGATTTTGCCGTTCACAGCATGAAGGATATGCCGGCGGAACAGCCGGCGGGCCTGGTCTTTGCCATGCCGCCGGCCCGGGAAGACGGCCGGGACGTGTTGGTCTTGCGGCCCGGCCTTTCCTGCCTGGCCGATTTGCCCCGGGGAGCCCGGATCGGCACCGGCAGTTTGCGCCGGTCCCGTCAGCTGGCGCTTTTGCGGCCAGATATCGAAACGGTGGGCATCCGGGGCAATATTGAGACCCGGATGGCCAAGATCCGGGATGAGGGGCTGGACGGGGTAATCCTGGCCGCCGCCGGCCTTCACCGGGGCGGGTATCACCATAAAATCACCGCTTATCTGGAGCCGGAGACCATGATTCCCGCTCCGGCCCAGGGCGTGCTGGCTGTGGAATACCGGGCGGCCGACAGGGAACTGGGAGGCTGGTTAAACGCTTTGGGCCATGAAGAAACGGATCTGGCGGCCCGGGCGGAACGGGCCTTCCTCAAGGCCTGCGGCGCCGGCTGCCATGCGCCGGTGGGCGCTTTTTGCCGGGTAAAAGACCGGACTTTGGAGCTTTTGGGGGCCTACGGCCGGGAGCAAGGCCGGGCTTTGGCCAGGGGCCGTCTTACCGGTCCCGCCGGGCAGCCGGAAAACCTGGGCCGGGAGCTGGCGGAAAAGCTGATGGCCAGACTGCCCCGGGAAGCGGACACCGGGGTCTTGCCGCCGGAAATCCAGCCGCCGGAAGCAGAAGGCAAAGCATAAAGGAGAAAAACGCATGTCTGATCATAGACCCGAGCATAGTCCCCTGACCCCAAAAAACGCTGATGAAGAAAAGCTGACCCAGGCCCCGGCCGGTAAAGACAGTTCCTTCCGGCATAACGGGCATGAAAAAACCCCTTCCCGCCCGGAAGCCGGAGGGCCAGGCCCCGGCCAAGTCTCCTTAGTGGGGGCGGGGCCGGGGGATCCGGGCCTGATTACCGTAAAAGGCCTGGAGTGTATCCGCAGCGCCGATTACATCATCTATGACCTGCTGGCTAATCCCCGGCTATTGGAGGAAGCGCCGGGGCATTGCGAAAAGCTCTACGCCGGGAAGAAAGCCGGCAGCCATTCCCTGACCCAGGAGGAGATCACGGAGCTGATCCTGGACTGCGCACGAAAGGGCGGGCATGTGGTTCGCCTGAAGGGCGGCGATCCCTACGTGTTCGGCAGGGGGGGCGAGGAAGCTCTGCGCCTGGCGGCGGAAGGCATACCTTTTCAGGTGGTGCCCGGTGTGACGGCCCCTGTGGCCGGCCTGTGTTATGCCGGTATCCCCATTACCCACCGGGGAAAGGCCACATCTTTTCATGTGATTACCGCTCACAGAACGGCTGGAGGCATCGAACCGGAGGAGTGCGCCGGACTGGCGGGACTTGACGGCACCCTGATCTTTATGATGGGCCTTGGCCAGGCGGAAAATATCGCTGGAGGGTTGTTGGCCGGCGGGATGTCCCCGGACACTCCGGCAGCCGTGATTTCCAAAGCCACCCTGCCCGGCCAGCAGACGCTGGTGTCCACCCTGGCGGAGCTGCCCCGGGCCTTGAAGGAGAGGCCCATGCCTTTTCCGGCAATGATCGTTGTAGGGGAAGTGGTAGGACTGCGGCGGGAGCTGAACTTTTTTGAAGAACTTCCCTTGTTCGGCAAGCGGGTTTTGGTGACCCGTTCCAGCCAGAAAGGGAGCCGGCTTAACCGGCTTCTGGAGGAAGCGGGAGCGGAAGTGATCGCGGCGCCGGTCCAGGAGCTGATCCCGGTACCCGGGGCTTTGGAGGAGTCCTTAAATCAGCTTAAGGCTTATTCCTATATTTTATTTACCAGTACCTTGACGGTGGAGCTTTTCTTCCAGGCTTTAAAAGTCAAAGGCCTGGACGCCAGAGCCCTGGCGGGAAAGACTCTTTGCGCCGTGGGGCGGGCTACCGCCGAGGGCTTGGAAAAACAGGGCTTGGGAGCGGATATCCTGCCCAGGGAGTATACGGCGGAAGGGCTGTTTCAGGAGCTTGCGCCCAGGCTTAAGCCGACAGACCGGGTGCTTTTGCCCCAGTCCGCCGCCGCCCGCCCTTATTTGCAGGAAAAGCTGACTCCCCTTTGCTCCCTGGAGGTGGCGGAGCTTTACCGGCCGGAAGAAATCCGGCAGGCGGCGGCAAGGCTGGAGCAGCTATTGGAGGACGCGGCAGGGGAGCCCGTGGACGCGGCGGTCTTTACCAGTTCCGCCGGAGTGGCAGGCTTTTGCCGGCTGCCCAAAGCCCTGGAATTGCTGGAGAAAGCCGCGATTTTTTCCATTGGCCCCTTGACCTCGGCGGCCTTGCGCAAACAAGGGCTAAAGCCCCGGGAAAGCCGGGAGAGCACCATGTCCGGCCTGATGGAGGAGCTTTGCCGTTGGGGGCGTGAAGAAAGAAATACGCCGGAGGCCGGGAAAAACGAACAAATATAAAAAACGCGATAAAGCAAAAGAGAAAATGCGATAAAACAGAAGCAAAAAATATAGTAGAAAAGTAAAATACATAAAGCAAAAGAAGGAATGAGAAGCATGAACAATTCTTTGGTGCGGCGGCCCCGCCGGCTGCGCAAGAATCCGGTGATCCGGGCGATGGTCAGAGAGACCGCCCTGAAAAGGGCAGATTTCATTTATCCTCTTTTTGTGGTGGAAGGGGAAGGGATCAAGGAGGAAATCCCCTCTCTGCCCGGCGTATATCATTATTCCCTGGACCGGCTGGCCGGAGAAGTCCGGGAGCTGCGGGAAGCCGGCGTGCCGGCGGTGATCCTTTTCGGTATCCCTTCCCATAAAGATGAGACCGGTTCCGCCGCCTATGCCGCCGACGGCATCGTTCAGCGGGCGGTTCGTGAGCTGCGACGTCTTGCCCCGGAGCTGTATATCATTACCGACGTCTGCCTGTGCCAATATACCAGCCACGGCCATTGCGGCATCCTGCGGGAAGACGGGGGTGTGGACAATGACCAAAGCCTGATCTACCTGGCGAAAACCGCCTTAAGCCACGCCCAGGCCGGGGCGGATATGGTGGCGCCCTCGGACATGATGGACGGCCGCATCGGCGCCATCCGCCGGGTCCTGGATGAAAACGGTCTTACGGAAGTGGCCATTATGGCCTATTCCGCCAAATATGCCTCCAGCTTTTATGGGCCCTTCCGGGACGCTGCCGGCTCCGCCCCGGCTTTCGGCGACCGCAAAAGCTATCAGATGGATGTGGCCAACAGTGATGAGGCCCTGCGGGAAGTGGCTTTGGACGTCCAGGAAGGAGCCGATATCGTCATGGTCAAGCCGGCCTTGGCCTATCTGGATGTGATCCGCCGGGTAAAGGACAGCTTCAATCTGCCTTTAGCCGCCTATAATGTGTCCGGTGAATATGCCATGCTGAAAGGGGCGGTGGCTGCCGGTACGTTAAGTGAAGAAGCTGTCGGCGAGACGCTTTTAGCCATCAAGCGGGCCGGCGCCGACCTGATTATCTCTTATTTTGCCAAAGAAATCTGCCGGAAGCTTTAAGGAGGAAAAAGATGAGCGGAACGAAAAAAAACGCCGGCCAGGGCGCCGGCTTAAACCAGAACCGTTCGGCGGAGATCTTTGCCCAATCCAGGCGCTATATTCCCGGCGGTGTGAACAGTCCGGTCCGGGCCTTTCAGGCTGTGGGAAGAACGCCGGTAGTGGCCAGGTCCGCCCACGGCCCTTACCTGACCGACGAGGATGGCAACACCTACATCGACTATATCTGTTCCTGGGGCCCGCTGATTTTCGGCCACAGCCCGGAATTCCTGAGGGAGGGGCTTTTGGAGGCGATGGAGCGGGGCGTCACCTATGGGCTGCCTACGGCCATCGAGCTGGAAATGGCCAGATTTGTGTCTGAAGCTTATCCGGCGGCGGAGATGATCCGCATGGTGAACTCCGGCACCGAGGCCACCATGAGCGCCATCCGGGCGGCCCGGGGCTATACCGGGAGAAATAAGCTGATCAAGTTTGAGGGCTGCTACCACGGGCACAGCGATACTTTGCTGGTAAAGTCCGGCTCCGGCACTCTGACTTACGGCGTGCCTACCTCTCCCGGCATCCCGGCGGCGGTGGTGGCGGATACCCTGGTCTGCCCCTATAATGATCTGGCGGCGGCAGAGGAGCTTTTCCTCCGGCAGGGCGAGGAAATCGCCTGCGTCATCGTGGAACCCATCGCCGGCAATATGGGGCTGGTCCCCGGGGAACCGGCCTTCCTGGAGGGCTTGTCCAAGCTGACCAAAAAATACGGAGCGGTGCTGATCTTCGACGAGGTGATCAGCGGCTTCCGGGCGGCTTTTGGCGGCGCCGCCGAAGTTTACGGCGTGACGCCGGATATGGTCTGCTTCGGCAAAATCATCGGTTCCGGTCTGCCGGTGGGGGCCTATGCCGGCCGCCGGGAGATAATGAGTGTGGTGTCGCCGGCCGGGCCGGTATATCAGGCCGGCACTCTTTCCGGAAATCCCCTGGCTATGTTTTTAGGCCTGAAAGGGCTGAACCGGCTGAAGGCGCATCCGGAGGTCTACGGAGAGCTGGAAAAGAAAGCCCGGCGTCTGGCCGAAGGCTTCCGGGAAAACCTGAACCGGCTGGAGCTGGATTATACGGTGAACCAGCTGGGCAGCCTCCTTTGCCTTTTCTTTGCCGGCGGAAAAATCCGCAGCTACGACGACGTAAAGTACTGCGATTTAAAGATGTATAACGCTTATTTTTCCGGCATGCTGGAGCGGGGAATTTTGCTGCCGCCGGCCCAGTTTGAGTGCATGTTCCTGTCCCAGGCCCACAGCGAAACGGACCTGGAGAAAACCGTGGAAGCCAATTACCGGGCTTTGGCCGAAGCCAGGGAAGGGCTGGCCCGGTAAGAGAGTGGAAAGGCAGATTCAGCGCCTTTCCCGGCGTCTTTTCCGGCATCCTGCCGGCCAGAATCCGCAGAAATCCGCCAAAATCAAAGGGGGAGAGGATATGGCGTATTTTCCTTTTATGATGGAGATCGAAGGGCGGAAGCTCCTGATTATCGGCGGCGGCAAAGTGGCCCTGCGCAAATGTAAGATATTCCTGGAGTACGGGGCTCAGGTCACGGTGGTGTCGCCCCGGCTTTGCCCGGAGCTGGCGGCTCTTTGTCCGGAGTCAGCGGCCTTTTCTCCGAAGCCGTCAGCTTTTACTCCGGAGCCGGCGGTCCTTTTCCGGAATCCTGTCCCAAAAGCAGAAGAGGAAGAGGCTGTCTGCCGCGCCGAAAAGTCCGCAGAAAAAGAAAATCAAAAAGAGCCTTTTGCGGGGACGCAAGACGGGGACTCTTTGCAATGGATAGATTCGGAATACCGGGAGGAGTTTTTGGACCGGGAGGTTTTTGCCGTGGTGGCCGCCACCGACCGGCGGGAGGTAAACCGGCGGATCGCCGGGGACTGCCAAAGGCGGCGATTGCCGGTAAACGTGGCGGACGATCCCCGGCTTTGCAGCTTCATCGTTCCGGCCCTGGTGCGCCGGGGCGATTTAAGCATTGCCGTGTCCACCGGAGGCAAAAGCCCGGGCCTGGCTTCCCGGATCCGCCGGGAGCTGGCTTTGCGTTATGACGAAAGCTACGGGGAGAGGCTTGCGCTTCTGGGCGTCTACCGCGACCGGGTGCTGGCGGAAGACCTGCCTGAGGAAGAAAAACAAAAACTTCTGCGGGAATCACTGGACCTGCCCCGGCGGCAGCTGCTGCGGCGGCTGGAGGAAAAAAAGTAGGGAAAGGATGGCGGCCATGAAAAAAAGACTTTTATCTGCCCTCTTTTGTCTTTGCTTTTTGCTGGCGGCGCTGCCCGGTCCCGCTTACGGCGACATCGGGCCAAAGCCCTCCGTGGTAGTCTCCTTTGAGGGTCTGGCGGGGGAAACCTATTATGCCACGCTGCTTTCCCAAACCTCTTCCACCGGCCCTTACAGCGCAGCCAAATCCGGCGGCTCTGCCAGATATTACGATGAGGATCAGGAAGCTCAAAAAGCTCATCTCAAGTTCCTGGATTATCAGGACCGGGACGGCTTTTACTATCTGCAATTTTTAACGGATTGCAGCAAGACCCAGGAGTTGAAGTGGACCTATTATCCTCCCCAGAAATTTAAAATCCTGCTTTATTTTCCGGAGTACGACAGCTTTGCCGTAAGCGCAGAAGGTTATTCCCGCTATGCCTTTGACAGTTATTACAAGGTGGATGTCTCGGAAAAAAGCGTTTCCGAGATTACCAAAGAGGCGGTGATCTCGGCTCAAAAAAACTACGATTATACTGCCGAGACCCTTAACCTCCTGGCCAGAATTCTGTTAACGGTCCTGGCCGAAACCGCCCTGGCCCTGCCCTTTGGCTACAGCGGAAAAAAACAGCTGAAATTTATCGCCGCGGTAAATATCGGCACCCAGGGATTACTGAATCTGGCGCTGAATGTGATTAACTACAGTCGGGGGCCCTGGGCCTTCAAGCTTTACTATGTCCTGCTGGAGCTTCTGGTCCTTGCCATTGAGGGGGCGCTATACCGGGAACGGTTGGAGGGGTATGGTGATAAGCCGTCTTCCGCCGCCGGCAAGGGGCCGGTTACCCGGTATGTGCTGCTGGCCAATCTGGCTTCTTTTTTCCTGGGACTTATTCTGGCGGAGAAACTGCCGGGGTTATTCTGACCGGTTTTTCGCCAGCTTTGGAAATGTCTTGTCAATTTTCGACGCCTGTGATAGGATAAGAAAAAATAGAATACCCTATTCAGGAGAGTACGGCAGAACCTTGCCGTCAGGAAAGTCGGGTGTGATTCCCGCGCGGTCCCGCCGCTGTAATTGCTTAGGTCTCCCCGGTATGCCATTGAAGCCTCAGGCTTTGAGAAGGCGGGGAGATGGATTCGGCATGAGCCAGAAGGCCTACCTGGATATGCTTCCTGGCGTCCGCGTGGAAACGGAGCCGACAGGAAACCGCGAAAAGAAAAAGAAGGGCATGGATGATTCAAAGGATCGAAGAATCCGACCTTTGCCGGCACGGATCACGGGCCTTATTTGGTGTGCCCGGAAAAACCGGGCCCTAAGGCTTTTGACCGGGATTCAGCCGCCGGACCCCGGCCGATCCCGGTATTCATGATTATCTTTCGCTTAGCGGTATTTTTCAGGTCTGTGTGCCAAATTCGGGGCGCATTGTCTTCTTTTAGAAGGCAATGCGCCCTTTGTCGTTTATAGAAAGGGAAAAAATGGAGCGGGTTTTTTTACAGGAACTGACTACTTTGATGTATCCATCGGATTTGCTGCATGCTTTTGGCGTAAACGGAAAAATATCCGGCAGTATCGGAGCGGTGGGGGAGATGGCAGGGGTGCTGGCGTTGCTTCACGGGCCCAAAGGCTGCGCCTGGCATTATCGCTATTCCGCAAGACGGCGCCACCGACCCCTTTATGGAATCCAGTCCTCGGACCTGACCGAAGAGGAGATCATCCGAGGCGGCGAAGCAAAGCTGGAGGCGGAGGTACGCAAGGCCTATGCCGCTTTTCGTCCTTCACTGATCCTGATCATTCCCACGCCGGTCAGCGATATCCTCAATGAGGACGCCCAGGCCGTGGCCCGCAGGCTGCGGGAGCGGGAAGGGATACCCGTAGCGGCTGTGGGCTCCGAGCTTTTTTCCCACCGGGATAAAAGCTATGCTCAGGACCGGCTGAAAAAGCTGGCGCAGCTGAAAATAACCGGCGACCAAAAGCTGGAGCTGGAACTGCGGGGCTGCGGCTTCACCGAAGCCCTTTACGCTTTGGTGGAGCAGGTAATGGAGCCCTGCCCGCCGCTGCCCGCCAGCGTCAACATCGAAACCGTAGGTTGGGGAGAGGAAGGAATCCGGGCCCTGCCCGAGATCGAAGCCTTTTTAAACCGGGCCGGCATTACCGTTAACTGCAGGATCCCCAGTTGCAGCGTCGGAGAGCTGCGCCTGGCTCCTCAGGCAAGCCTGAATCTGGTCAAGCGGCTGCGCTGGGCCCGCAGGATGAAAGAACGCTTTGGCACCGAATATCTGCATATCGGCAACGCCGGCCGGTACGCCGGCCTTGAGGGAATTTGCACCTTCTATCGCGACGTGGCCCAGGCCCTGGGCCGGGGGGAGGCCATGGAACCGCTGGTTATCCGGGCCCGGAGCCGGGCTCTGGAACAGACCCGGGACGCCCGGGAGCTTCTTTCCCGGCACCGCTGCCTTTTGGTCTGCCGGGGCCTGCAGGCGGCGCCCAAGGAAGTGCGGCGGTTTGCCGTGGATTACGGCTTCACGGTAGGGGCGGTCTGTGTGCTGGTTACCCCGGAGATGCGAAAAAACCTGGCCATCACCGACGAACTGATGGAACAATTGATCCAGCGCGCCCGTGAGGCGATCGGGCTTTTCTGCCCGGGAGCTTCGCTTTTGGTCAACCCCGGGGAAGAGGCCCTGGGGGAGGCTGTCCGGGACCTGCAGCTCATCGTGGGCAGCGACGACGTCAGCCTGCACCGGTTGGGTCTGCCCCTGCTGCCCGCCTGCAGCGATAAGCTTTCCCTGTCTTTTGAGTCCTACCTTCGGGCCGTTTTAAGGATCGCCCGGCGGGTGGAGGATCTTAAGCCCCTGCCGGACCTTTTATTGGGGAGGCTGGGCTTTTCCTCCCGGTGGTTTCCCTTGCTGGACAGCCGGGAAAACCTTGCCGCGAAAGAGATGTGGTCAAGGATGTGGCTGAACCGGAAGGAGGAGCGTTCATGAGGCCGGCCCAGGGATGCGGATTATTTGGCGCCCACCAGGCCCTTTGCGGGATGAAAAATACGGTGCTCCTGCTGCATTCGGTGGTGGGCTGCAGCTTCGGGACCCTGGCTTTGCACCTGCCGGGGCAGATGCAGGACGTCCGCCAGAGCTGCACCGTCATCAGCGATGATGAGGTGATCTTCGGAGGTGAGCAGGCTCTGGAAAAAGCGATCGCTTCAGCGCGGGAGCTTTACCGGCCCGACGGCGTCTTGATTATCAGCGGCTGCGTCAGCGAGATGATCGGCGACGACCTCCGGGCGGTGACGGACCGGGCCGCCCGGCAGGGGCCGGTGCTTTCCGTCTCTGCTCCGGGCTTTCAAGGGGGATTTCAGGAGGGTTTTGAAAAAGCCACGGCCGCTCTGCTGGACTGGATGAGGCCCTGCCGCCGCCGTTCCCGCCGGGTTAACCTGATCGGCTTGGGCGGGGACGAACCCCGGGTCCGGGAGGACGGCGAAGCTTTTCGGGATCTCTTGTGCGGGGCAGGTGCGGAATGCCTGATTTTGGGCCATTGCTCCATAGATGAACTGCGGGAAGCCCCCGCCGCCGCCCTCAATCTGGTTTTGGGCCGCGGGGTGGAACTGGCCCGGCAGATGGAGCAGAGGTTTGGGATCCCCTATAAGCTGCTGGCCTATCCCTTTGGCATCACCGGGGCCCGGGCTCTTTGGCAGGCCCTGCCCGAAGATTTCTCCGGGGAATGGGCTGTCTTGGAACGGGAGATGGCAAAAGCCCTTTCCGGCCCTTTGAAAACCGTTTATCCATACCTTCAGGCCCTTTATGGGATGCCGGCGGCCATCCTTGCCTCCGGTGCCCGGGCCGATGGGCTGCGCCGGTTTTTGGAGCAGGAACTGGGGATGGCGGTGGTCTGCTGTGCCCGGCGGGAAAGCCTCGGGGATCAGGAAGAATTTTATGACCGGGTGCGTCGGTCGGAAAGCGCCCTGCTTTTTGCCTCATCCTTTGAACAGGATCTGGCGGAGGAGCTTTCCCTCCCCCTGGTGCGGGTGGATTATCCGGTTTTTGACCGGGTGGCCCTCTCGGGGCGTCCTTTGATCGGAGCCCGGGGTACCCTTTGCCTTTTGGAAGATATCCTCAATGCCATAATGGAAGCAAGAACCAAGCGGGAGGCGGTTTATCGGTGAAGCGGATCTGTATCTATGGCAAAGGCGGTATCGGCAAGTCCACTGCCGCCGCCAACGTGGCCGCCGCCCTGGCTGAATCGGGCCTGAAGGTGGCGGTGGTGGGCTGCGACCCCAAGGCCGATTCTACCCGCTGCCTGATGGGCCGGCGGATCCCTACTGTTTTGGGCCAACGGGGGGATCCGGAGACGGAAATCGCTTTCCTGGGCTATGGCGGAGTCCTTTGTATCGAGTCGGGCGGGCCGGAGCCTGGTACAGGCTGCGCCGGCCGGGGCATCATCGCCGCCATGCAGGAGATCCGCTCCAGAAAGCTTCTGGAGGGGGCAGACGCGGTGCTTTACGATGTGCTGGGAGATGTGGTCTGCGGCGGCTTTTCAATGCCCTTGCGGGAAGGAATCGCCGACGAGGTGTATCTTGTCACCACGGCGGATTTTATGTCCCTTTATGCCGCCAACAATATTTGCCGGGGGATCGCCAAATATGCCGCAGACGGACCCGTGCGGCTGGCGGGGCTGATCTGCAACCAGCGCAGCAGCCTGCTGAACCCGGAGTTAGTGGAACGGTTCGCCGAAAAAATCCAAAGCCGGGTCATCGGGAAAATCCCGATGTCCGCGGCCATCGGCCGGGCGGAACTGACGGGCCGGACGGTGCTGGAAGCCGAGCCGGAGTCCGGGATCAGCCAAAGCTTTCGCCGCCTGGCCCGGGCTATGCTGGAAAATACTTTGCGGACGGTGCCCCGTCCTTTAACGGACCAGGAGGTGGAGGACCTATGCCGGTTTCCCTGAGCCAGCACCCCTGCTTTGGGGAAAAGGCCCATAGCCGCTACGGCAGGATCCACCTGGCGGTGGCTCCAAAATGCAACCTGCGCTGCGGTTACTGTGACCGGAAATACGATTGTCCCAACGAATCCCGTCCCGGGGTGGCCTCCCGGATCATTTCCCCGGAAGAAGCGGTCCTTGCCACAGGCCGGGCCCTGAAGGGGGAGCCCCGTCTGCGGGTTGCCGGCATCGCCGGGCCGGGAGAGCCCCTGGCTAATCCGGAGACTTTTGAAACCCTGGCCCTCCTGCGCAGAGCTTTTCCTCAGCTCATGCTCTGCGTCAGCACCAATGGCCTGCTGCTGCCCGAAGCCCTGGAACGTTTGCATAGCCTGGGCCTTGGGGCCCTGACGGTGACCGTAAACACCCTGCGGCCCCAAACCGCCGCCCGGATTTATGGAGAGGCAGAAGAGTTGCTCCCCGGAGAAGGGGGCCTGTCCGGATTCCTGGCCCGGCAGCGCCAGGGGATCGCGGCGGCGGCGGGCCTGGGGATCGCCGTTAAGATAAACACGGTGCTGATCCCCGGCGTAAATGAGGAGGAGACCGAAGAAATCGCCGGCCTGGCCGCCGAATTAGGCGCATCCATCATGAATATCATGCCGCTGATCCCCCAAGGGGCCTTCGGCAGCCTGCCCCGGCCCTCCCGGGAGCTGCTGGCCGCCTGCCGGCGGCGGGCCGGGCGGTTTCTGCCCCAGCTGACCTGCTGCGTCCAGTGCCGGGCCGATGCCTGCGGCGTACCGGGGGAAGATCTGGGCAAGGCCTGGTCCGCCGGGGACAGGCCTTGCCGGGAGGCTTATCCATAGATCTTCAGCTATCCCCAGCTATTTTCTCGCTTTTGACGAAATCAGCCATCAGACGAAAGGAAGGAATTTCATGAACAAATCTACCAAGCTCATTATTTTATTGCTGTCCCTGCTGCTTCTTTTGACCGGCTGCGGCCAGTCCGCCGGCGGGCCGTCTCAGGACGCCGGGTCCGGTCAAAGCGGCTCTCCCGCCGTTTCCGGCGGAAAGGATGAAGCCGCTGCCACCCATATCCTGACCGACGCCGAGGGCCGTCAGGTGGAATTGCCCGATCCTGTTACCCGGGCCATTGTTTCAAACGCCTACAATGCCGAGCTGATCAAGGGCGTAGGAGCTATTGACCGGGTGGTGGGCGTTGCCAACGCCATCTACGCCGACCGGGACTGCTACAGCATGTTCACCGAAGATCAGGTGATCAGCTCCGGTTCAGGAGAGACCAACTATGAAAAGATCGTCCAGCTTAATCCGGAGGTCTTCATCCTGCCCAATAACGGCGGCTATGAGGAGGCAATTGAAAAGCTCACTCCCTTCGGGATAAAGGTCTTTGTGGTGAACTGCTACTTTACCCAGGACTTTGAAAAGAATTGCCAGATGATCGGCGATATCTTCGGCGAACAGGAAAATGCGCAAAAGCTCTCGGATTATTTTATGGACAAGCTGGATTACATTAACAAACAGCTGGAGGGCGTGGAGAAAAAGCGCCTTTACTTTGAATACCGCAATCCCGGCACCACCACCGTCCCCGGCGATTACTTTTTCAATATGGTGGAATACGCTCATGCCGATAATCTCTTTAAAGATGCGCCGAATAAGAATATTGAGATCGAAGCCGTCATCGACGCCAATCCCGACTATATTTTCAAGGTTTCGCAGCCTGAAGTCCCCTTTGTCTATACTCCGCCCACGCCGGAGGATCACAAGGCCGTCCATGATGAGATCTGCAGCCGGCCCGGCTGGGATGAGATCACCGCGGTGAAAGAGGACAATATCTTTCTGATTTCCGGCTACGGCCACGGCGGCGCATCCAAGCTGGTAGGAACCATGTATCTTGCCAAATTCCTCTATCCCGATCTGTTGCCCGATCTCCATCCCGAGCAGGTATTCAAGGACTGGCAGGAGCAGTTCCAACAGCTGACCTATACTCCCGGCCACACTTATCCTGCCCTGTCTCTGGAAGATTGAGCTTTTCACCGAATATGCAAGAGTATACACATTCAGGCTCCCAGGGGCTGCAAGCTTATTATGAGCGGAGCGGAAAAATGAAAATCGCCGTGATCCTGGCCGGAGTCCTGCTGCTTTTCGTTCTCGGGATTTATTTTATGACCCTGGGCGTTGCCGACACCAGCATAGCCCAGGTCTGCGGGGCCGTCCAACAGGGGTTTTCGGGCACCCTTTATGAAAACAGCGACGGGCAAAGCGCCCAGCGGAAGGTGGTTTTTTTGATCCGCTTTCCCAGGCTGGTGCTGTCTGTCTTCGCCGGCGCCGGTCTGGCGATCTCAGGCGTGGCCATGCAGGGAATCACCAGAAACCCCATGGTCAGTCCTTTTACCATCGGGATCTCCGCCGCCGCCGCCTTTGGCGCGTCCCTGGCTATCGTTTTCGGTATCGGCATTTTACCGGGGACTGAGGTGGGCATTGTATTAAACGCTTTTTTCGCGTCCATGCTCTGCGCCTTGCTGGTGTACGGGGTTTCCCGAAGAACCGGAATGCGGCCGGAATCCGTGGTGCTGACCGGTATCGCCTTCAACTATATCTTCAGCGCCCTGACCTCCACCATCGAATTTTTTGCCGCCGAACATAAGCTGGCGTCGGTGGTGGAATGGACCTTCGGTACCTTCAACGGCGCTACCTGGGAGGAAACCCTGGTGGTGATGGCCTTTGTCACGGCCTGCACTCTGGTGATCGCCCGGTTTGCCCTGATGCTCAACGTGGCTTCCTCCGGAGAGGACGAACTGGTGAGAAGCCTTGGCGTCAATCCCACTACTCTGCGGGTAATCATGGGGGTCTGCTCGGTGCTGATGACGGCGGCGATTATCAGCTTTACCGGGGTCATCGGCTTTGTGGGACTGGTGGGGCCTCACATCGGCCGGATCCTGATCGGGAACGATCATCGCTACCTTATCCCTTTTTCCGGGGTGGTGGGCGCTCTTCTGATGATCGTGGCCGATACTCTGGGCCGTATGCTCCTTTCGCCGGTCAGTATCCCGGTAGGCATTGTGGTCTCTTTTATCGGGGTGCCCCTCTTTATCCACCTGATCCTGAATAAAAAGGAGGTGTAAGCATGGGTCTGCTGGCAGAGCATATCACCTTTGGCTATACCCAAACCGACATCCTTAACGATGTGGGGCTGGAGGTAAAGCCGGGAAAGCTCCTGGCCCTGCTGGGTCCTAACGGAACCGGCAAAACCACCCTGCTCAGATGTATAGGCCGCATTCTCCAGCCCCGGGCCGGGCACACGCTGGTGGACGGGGAGGATATCGCCGCCATGAGCGCCAGGAAGCGGGCCCGCTATATCGGCTATGTCCCCCAGAGTACGGCTCTGATTTTTCCCGGTACGGTGGCCGATACTGTTCTTACCGGCCGGATGCCCTATGTGGATTTCCGGCTGACCCGCCGGGACAAGGAGATCGCCTTTGCCGTGATCGGCCGTCTGGGGCTGGAAGGGATGGCCTTTAATAATATCAACCGGCTCAGCGGCGGCGAGCGGCAGCGGGTCTTCATCGCCCGGGCTCTGGCTCAGGAGCCCCGGGTCCTTTTGCTGGACGAGCCCACCAGCAGCCTGGATCTGAAAAATCAGCTTTCCACCCTGCAGATCCTCCGGCGGCTGGTACGGGAAAAGCAGTTGGCCGCCGTCATCTCCATCCATGATCTGAATCTTGCGGCAATGTTTTGCGATTCCGTTTTGATGCTCAAAGAATCCGGGGTGTTTTCCTGGGGAAGCCCCGGGGAGGTGATCACCGAAGAAAATATCAAAAAGGTATACGGGGTTCAGGCCGCCGTGGATTATAAACAAAAGGTTCCGCATATGAGGCTGCTGGATGTGGAACAGCATTAAACGCATTCCTGATAAATGCCTTTCTGGTTTCAGAAGGCGCTTTCCATGAAAAGGAGTTATCTGGTATGGAACGAAAGGAAAGATCTTCATGAACAAATCTGCTAAACTCATCGCAATATTTCTTGCCCTCCTGCTGCTGGCGGCAACGCTGGCCGGCTGCGGCCAGTCCGCCGGCGGGCCGCCTCAGGCCGCCGGGACCGGACAAAACGGCTCTCCCGCCGTTTCCGGCGGAGCCGCCGGGGACGAGGGGCCTTCGGCAGCGGATCCCGCCCGGCCCGGTACGGCGCAGGCAGGGGACGCTTCCCTCAAGACCCAATATCCGGTGACGGTAGAAACCTACAATGAGGATGGGGAAAAGATCCAGCAGGTGTTTGAGGAGGCTCCCCAGCGGATCGTCAGCATCTCCCAGGCCAATACCGAGCTGTTGATCGCCCTGGGCCTTACCGATAAAATCGTCGCTACCGCCCACCGCTTCAGCCCTGTTTATGAGAAGATGGAAAAGGAGTATAATTCTATCTCTTTCATTGCCGAGCAGGGCTATCCCGCCAAGGAGGTTGTTCTGGAACAAAACCCGGATATCCTGGTGGGCTGGGGCTCCCTCTTTGCCGAAGACGCTATGGGACCGGTTTCGGAATGGACCGAACGGGGGATTCATACCTACCTGATGAATAATACCGTCACCGGACTGGGGGACCGTACCGTGGAGATGCTCTATGACGATATCGCCAAGCTGGGGTTGATCTTCGACGTCCAGGACAAGGCACAGGCGATGATCGGCGACATGAAAGAACGCATCGGCGCCATCAGTCAAAAGGTGACCCAGCTTCCCCAGGAGCAGCGGGTGGACGTGGTAACGGTGCAGTATGTCTATGAGAATGAATTTCTGGCCCGGGGCGGCACCGATTTCAACCGCAATCTGGCGGAGCTGGCCGGGGGAAACCATGTCTGCGAAAACGGGCAGCAGAGCCTGGAGGTACTGATCGACTTAAATCCCGACGTGCTGGTGATCCTCGATCTTTCCTCATCTCCCGCCCAGGAAAAAATCGACGCCATTAAAGCCAATCCTACCCTGCAAAGCATCAAGGCGGTACAAAATGACCGTTTTGTGGTACTGGATCACGCGGCCTTCTACTGCGGCGGCCCCCGGACCATCGAGGCCGTGGAGACCCTGGCCCGGGGCTTCTATCCGCAGCTCTTCGACTCTGCGCTATAGATGAGATGAAAAGGAGTATGCTAAGATGAAAAACCAAAGAAAACTGGTCTCCCTTATTTTATTGCTGATCATGCTGCTAAGCCTGGCCGCCTGCGGACAGCAGGCGGCCCAGGTGCCCTCCGCGCCCGGGGGCTCAGTCTCTGAAGGACCCCCCGCCCCGGAGACGGCCGCCGTCACCGTAACCAACGGGAGCCGGACTCTCAGCTTTGACCAGGTGCCTCAAAGAGTCGTCTGCCTGAACATGCAGATGACCGAGATGATGCTGATGCTGGGCCTGGGGGATAAGGTGGCCTATACCTGCTACACCAACGCCGAGCCCATGGCCGAGATCGCTGAAGAATTCAACGCCATCCCGCTTTTGAGCGAGAAATATCCCTCCACGGAGGTGCTGCTGGGAGCCGAGCCCGATCTGGTCTTGGGCCAGCGCTTCGGCTTTACGGAGGAGAAGGCGGGCACAGTGGAGAAATTGGCCGAGCACGGCCTCACCGCCTATGTGTCCGAGGGGACTCTGGCCACCGAGGAAAAAATTGAGAATATCTACCTGGATATCGAAAATCTGGGCAAGATCTTCCGGGTGGAGGACAGGGCTCAGGCCCTGATCCAGGACATGAAGGACAAGGTGGCGGCCGCAGCGGAAAAGGCGGCTGAAGCCCGGGATAAGGTCACCGTCTTCGTTGTGGACTCCGTGAAGGAAAATCAGATCTATACCTGCGCAAAGTCCATGGAAACCGAGGTCATCAAGCTGGCCGGCGGGATCAATGTCTGCGAAAACGACAGCGAGGAACAGTGGTTTTATGTCTCTGCCGAAACTCTCATCGATAAAAATCCGGATATTATTCTCTTCAACCAGTATGGGACCACTCCCGTAGAGGAGAAGATCGCCGCCATTACCGCCAATTCCGCCCTGGCTAACGTGACGGCGGTGAAAAATCTCCGTTTCATGACCACCGTTCTTCAGGACGTAAATGAATCCGTCCGGGTGGCCGATACCGTAACCCGTTTTGCCAAAGAGTTTTATCCGGAGCTGTTTTCCTAGGCCGGCCAGGGCTCTTTGACCGCCGGGCGTCTTTCGGCCATATTTTACTTATCCAATCGTAAAGGAGGGCTTACCTTGAACATATTCCTGAAAAAAGCAGCCTCAATTTTGCTGCTTTTGCTGCTGCTGCTGAGTCTCACTGCCTGCGCCGGCGACTCCGCCGGCTCCCGGCCGCCGGCCGGGGCCGCTCAGCCTGCTCCGCCGTCTGAGAACGGCGGCGGACAAAACCAGGACCGGTACCCGGTGACCGTCGAAAGCTACGATTCCGACGGCACAGTGCTGACCCAGACCTTTGAAAAAGCGCCGGAAAGGATCGTCTGCTGCGAGCTCTCCACGGCCCAGCTTCTTTTGGCCCTGGGCCTGGGTGATAAAATCGTCGGGGCCACCGATTCGGTGGGGACGGTCAGCCCCAAATATGCCGGACAGTTTGAAAAACTTAACCTTTTGACTGAAGACGGAGGCTATCCCGCTGAAGAGGTGGTGGTGGCCCAGGAGCCGGATATCATCATTTCCTGGGGGTCTCTCTTCAGCGAAAAGAATCTGGGCAGTGCAAAGTCCTGGAACGAGAGGGGCATCCATACCTACGTCCTGGAGAACACCGCCAGCAATACCGGCGCCCGCACCGTGGAGCGCATCTATACCGACCTGGAGAAGCTGGGCAGGATTTTCGGCATTCAGGACCGGGCTCAGGAAATAATCGACGACATGAAGGCCCGGGTGGCAGCCGTCAGGGAAAAAACCGACGCTATTCCCGAGACCGACCGCCCCACCGTCTTAACGGTGCAGCATGTGTATGAAAACGAATTCTTCGGCCGGGCGGACACCGATCTGACCTGCGATTTCATCCGGGTAGCCGGGGGCGTCCCTTTGGATAAGGACTTCGGCAGGCAGAGTATCGAAAACCTGATCAAGCTTAACCCGGAAGTGATTCTGGTGATCAACCGCACGGATACCAAGGCGGCGGACAAGATCGATGCCCTGAAAAGCAATCCTTCGCTGCAAAATGTACCTGCTGTCAAAAATGATCGTTTTGTGGTGGTGGAATACATCGACTTTTATGGGGGAACCCCGGAGTCTATTGACTTTGTCGAAAAATTTGCCAAAGAGCTTTATCCGGAACTGTTTCAGTAAAAAGCACCGGTTTTTCCCTCAACCAATAGCCGGATCCGAATTTTGGGTCCGCTGGCTTTTTACCGTGCCGGGGACCCTCCATGCCGGGGTGCCGGCACGGTTTTTTTGAAAAGGAGCTGTGCGTTTTGTCCAGATTATCTTCCGCCTCAAGCCCCCCGAAGCTTCACCGGTCCGATTTTCTGCTGATTCCCGCGGTGCTTGTTCTTCTGGCGCTTTTGGCGCTTTCCGTAATCCTAGCCATTACCTTCGGACCGGTGAAAATCCCGCCGGCGGATGTGGCAAGAATTCTGGCTCATCAGTTGTTTGGCTTTGATCTGGGAGCCTTTGAGATCGCCGCCTCCCGGATTGATATCATCTGGAATATCCGCTTTCCCCGGGTACTGATGGGCGCTGTCGTCGGCAGCGGCCTTGCCCTGGCGGGACTGGTCATGCAGGCCATCGTGCGAAATCCTTTGGCCAATCCCTATATCCTGGGCATCTCTTCCGGCGCTTCCCTGGGGGCGGCGCTGTCCATCCTTTTAGGGGCTTTTGCCTGGTTCGGCAATTATGGGACGGCCTTCGGCGCTTTCATCGGGGCCCTGGCTACCTCCCTGTGCGTTTTCTCCATCGCTTATTCCGGCAGATCTCCGGCCGGCGCCATCAAGCTGCTGCTGGCCGGCATGGCGGTCAACGCCATCTGTTCGGCGTTCACGAATTTTGTTATTTATACCGCCAAGGATGCCGAAGGCATCCGCTCGGTGACCTTTTGGATGATGGGAGGATTGACCGCTTCCTCCTGGACGCTTTTGGGCATCCCCAGTGTGGTGGTAGGCGCCGGGGTGATCTTTTTTCTGACCCAATTCCGGACACTCAATACCCTTTTGATCGGAGACGAAGCGGCCCTGACCCTGGGGATCAATGTTACCTCTATCCGGAAGGTCTATCTGATCTGCGCCTCGGCCATCACCGGAGTGGTGGTGGCGGCGTCGGGAACCATCGGTTTTGTAGGGCTTATCGTCCCTCATGTGGTCCGGATGCTGGTGGGTTCCGATCACCGGCGGGTGGTGCCGATTTCCATCATCAGCGGCGCTATTTTTCTGATCTGGTGCGACGTTTTCGCCCGGATGTTCCTGGGCAATACCGAGCTGCCCATCGGCATCGTCACTTCGATGATCGGCGGCCCCTTCTTTATCTGGCTGATGTTGACCAAAACCTATGGCTTTGGCGAGGAATGAAGTGAGGGGAAAGGAGGACCTGAATGGAAATCAGGACGGAAAAAGTATCGGTTCGCATAGGGGACGCAACGATTATCCAGGATCTCACCGCAAAGGTGGACAACCGGGAATTTGTCGGCATCGTCGGGCCAAACGGCAGCGGGAAATCCACCTTTCTTAAAACGATCTACCGGGTGCTCAAGCCCTGCTGCGGCGCGGTGATGCTTGACGGCAAGCCTTTATCCGGGATCACCCTTAAGGAATCGGCCAAAAAACTGGGGGTAATGACCCAGATCAGTACGCTGAATTTTGATTTCACGGTGGAGGAAGTGGTGCTGATGGGGCGGACCCCTCATAAAAAGATGCTGGAAGGCGACAGCCAGGCGGACTATGAATTGGCTTACGGTTCTTTGGCAAAGGTAGGAATGCTTGAGTTTGCCAGGCGGAAATTCAATACCCTGTCCGGAGGGGAACGGCAGCGGGTGCTGATTGCCCGGGCCCTGACCCAGCAGCCTGACGCGCTGATCCTGGACGAGCCCACCAACCATCTGGATATTCAGTATCAGATCCAGCTTTTGGAGACGGTAAAAGGGCTGGGAATCGAGGTCTTTGCCGCAATGCACGACCTGAATCTGGCCGCTTGTTATTGCCACCGGCTTTATGTTATGTCCGGCGGGCGGATCGTCGCCTCCGGAAAGCCGGCGGAAGTGCTGACCGAAGACTTGCTTCACCGGGTCTTTTCAGTGCGGGCAAAAGTGACCCGGGACACGGAAACGGACCGTCTCAACATTTTATATCTGGGGCTGTAAACAAAAATAGCAGCTTCTTGCCGAACCCTGGCAAAAACCGATACGGAAAAGAAGGAGAGGCGGTATCCGCAAAGGATAGTGCCTCTCTTTGACAGATCCAGCCAACTCCGCGTGAGGGAAGGCCCCGGCTGCCGGCGGCAGCTGGCCCGACACTTTTAATTTCTTTTTAAGAATATTTTAAGCATTAGGGGACTGGAATTGTAAGATTTTCGGGATATACTGAAGATGTGAAGAAAAGAGCGTCAGGAAGAAACCAACGGCAGGTGAGAATGGAATGAAGGTATTGCTAATTACAGGAAAATTCGGGATGGGGCATTATTCTGCCGCCTCAACTTTGGCAGAGGAGATCCAAAAGACTCATCCCGCAGCGGAAGTAAAGATTTTCGACATCTACGAAGGCGCCTTTCCCGGCTGCTGCCAGATGATCTACCACGTATATTCCTCTTTGGTGGAACGGGGCTGCCTTCTTTATAATCTGGCCTACAAAAGCGCTCTCAAGCCCCCCAGGGCCGGGCTGGCCATGTCCGGGCCTGAGGTCCAGAATCCTGTCCACAACCATATGCTGAAGGCCTTGGCCCGGCAGGTGGAGAGCTTCCGGCCCGACGCGGTGGTAGCCACCTACTCCTTATGCGCCAAGCTGATGGATGAGTATAAAAGAGCCTGTGGCAGCCGGGTGCCTTTAGTGACCTGTATCACCGATGTCACCAGCCACAACGTCTGGATTAATGATACAACCGATCTCTATTTGGTAGCGGCCCAAAGCACTAAGGAAGAACTGGTGCGCCGTGGAGTGGAGCCGGAAAAAATTGCCGTCAGCGGCATACCCGTAGGCAGAGCTTTTGCAAAGTCTGCCGGCGGCGGGCTTCCCTCCGGGGACAAGTCTCCCTGCCGGGAGCTTTTGATCATGGGGGGCGGTTTGGGGCTCCTGCCGGAAAAGCCGGAATTTTATCAGAAGCTGAACCGGCTGCCGGGGGTGCATACCACGGTGGTGACGGCGGGAAACCGGAAGCTCTATGACAAGCTCCAGGGGAAATTCGCCAATATTACGGTGTTGGGCTACAGCCAGGAAGTGGACCGGTTGATGGCCCGGGCGGATCTCCTGATCACCAAGCCCGGCGGCATCACCTTATTTGAGGCTATCCACGCCGAACTGCCGCTGTTATTATTCCGGCCTTTCCTGGCCCAGGAAGTGAAAAACGGCCGGTTTGTGGATCAGGAAGGCCTGGGGATGGTACTGGCAAAAAAACCGGAACAGGCTTTGGGAGAAATCGCCTGCCTGCTGGATAACCCCTACCTGTTGGAGGTGATCCGCGAAAATATGCGGCGGGTCAAGGCGGGACTGGATCAAGAGGCGCTGCCGCGCTTTTTGTCGGCCTGCGTAAACAGGGAAATGAAGGTGGCCTGATGAGTTGGTTTTCAACCGCCGCCGGAACGGCGGCGGGCTTCGCCGGGCTTTGGGCTTGCTACGGCCCTTTGCCCACCTTTTATTTTAAATACAGAAAAAAATCGGCAGCCATAGAAAAAAAACTGATCCTGACCTTTGACGACGGCCCGGATCCCCGCTATACGCCACAGCTTCTGGATTTACTGGCGAAAGAAAAGGTTTGCTGCACCTTTTTTTTGTTGGCGGAAAAAGCCAAGGCTCATCCGGAGCTGGTGAGGCGGATTCTGGCGGAAGGCCACGGCGTGGGCTTCCACGGCGTAAACCATGGCAATCTGTGGTTTAAAGGCCCGGCGGCCACAGCCAAAGATTTTTTTGTGGGACCGGAGATGCTTAAGGAAGCCGGCTGTACCGGCCTTTGCCGCTGCCGGCCGCCATATGGGAATTTAAATCTCTGCGCCCTGTATTGTCTGAGAAGATCCGGAATGAAACTGCTGCTTTGGGACGTGATGGTCCAGGACTGGCGGCAAGACGCGGAGCCGGAGCTTTTGCTGAAAAAGCTTTTTGCCCGCAGCCGAAACGGCGCGGTGATCTGTCTCCATGATTCCGGCGAAGGTTCGGCTGCCGCAGGAGCGCCCCTTAAGATGATTGAGGCCTTGGGCCGTTTTTTGCCGGAGATGAAAAAACGCGGATACCGGTTTGCGTTGCCGGATGAAAAAACGCTTTTCTCCCCCGGAAGGGAAAAGGCGGCGGAAAGCGGAAAAAAGGCGGAAGAAAAACAATGAAAGTCAAGGAAGCGGAGGGCGGCCATGGGTAGCCTGGTAGAAGATTACAAAAAAAATCTCATGAGTCTGGGCCTGATTTTTCTGCTCTTTGGCCTCACCCTGCACTTTCTGCTGAAGGAAAATGAGCTGTCCGATCTGCTGGCCTTGGCGGGACAAGCCCGGGGAGAGTATCTTTTGGCGGGGCTGGCGGTGATGGCCGGTTTCTTTGGGCTGGAGGCTTTCGCCCTTTGGCTTTTGATGAGAAAATTGAATTACCGGCTGGGTTTTGGCCGCTGCTATGCTTATTCCCTGATCGACTTTTATTTCAGTTCCATCACGCCGGGCTGCTGCGGCGGCCAGCCTTCCCAGATCTATTTCATGAACCGGGACGGTATTCCCATGGGCGCATCCTCCCTGGTGCTTCTGCTGTTTAATCTGGCTTATCATCTGGCGGCGCTGGTGATCATTGCCGCGGTGCTGATTTTCGGCGGCGGATTGCCGGCGGAAATGGGCGTGATCAAGTATTTCCTGCTGTATGGCGCGGCGGCCCAATTGTTTTTAATCGTTGCTTTTATGACGGTGGTCTTTTCCCGGAATCTGCTGCCCCGGCTGGCCGGCGGCGTCCTGGGCCTTCTGGCCCGGTACGGACTGGTAAGGGATAAAGCCGCCGCCGGGGCAAAGCTGGAAGAACAGGTCAGGGAATACCGGCGGGGAGCCGCCTTCCTTAAAGAGAATCCCGGGATCCTGCTGCCGCTTCTGGCCGTTGCCCTGCTGCACCTGGCAGCTTATTATTCCGTGGCCTATTGGGTATACCGGGCCTTTGGCCTTGCCGGGACGGGACCTTTTAAGCTCATCGGTATGCAGGCAATGCTGGCGCTGTCCATGGAATCCCTGCCGATCCCCGGCGCCGCCGGCGTGATGGAAGGGGCCTTTGTCCTGTTTTATGCCGGGGTGTTCGGCGAAAACCTGGTGCTGCCGGCGATGCTTTTAACCAGAGGGCTGAACTATTATTTCTGGCTGATCCTGGGCGGTCTGGTTTCCGCAGGCAGCCTGAAGCTTCCGCAGAGAAGACGGGCTTTGGAAGCCCGGGTTTCCCAATATCCGCAGCCGAAAAAAGAAAAAGGCCTTCTTGGCTGCCCGGCGGCGTCATGGACCCCGGGAAAGAAGACCTCTTGATCAAAGCAAACCTTTGTGTCATTTCTATCCCTGAGAAATCAGGGAAAAATCATTCGGCCGGAAACCGGGGTCCTTTGACCTGACGGAAACGGCCGCTTTTTTTATAGCCCGCCTAAAAGCGGGCCGAAGACCAGGATCATCACGCTGTAAACCAGGATGCAGACCACGCCGTAACGCCAGTTCAGCTTCAGGCCGGTATAAAATGAGCTTTTGCCCGACAACCCGGATAAAGTCAGGTTCAGGGCGGAAAAAGGCGACATCATATTGGACAAAAGCCAGGCGCAGATGATGGTTTGGGCAAAGACCGGTACAGTCAGGCCGATGGCGGCGGGGACGATGGTGGCTACCATGGTGGTGCCGGTGGCCACAGGATGGACGCCCAGCTGACCGGGGATAATCAAAAGCAGCATCAGGGAGATAACTAAAAGCAGGGGATAGCGGATCAAAAAGGTGGGGATCAGCCTGGGGATCATGGCGCCTACGCCGGAAATATTCAGGGCGGCGGCCAGAAAACCCGCCGCGCAGAAAAGGCAGGTTTCCGTACGGCATTTATACAAAGACTTATCGAAGTATTTTTTCAGGCCTTCCTTATATTCCGGGACCTTTCCCTGGATCAGGGCCACCAGCGGCGGGAAAAACACCGATACCAAAGGCACGATGGCCAACAGCTCCCAGCCTGTAGTCTGGTTAACGACCAGGGTGGTCAGGACGATGACCAGGGACAGCGCCAGCATCATAAAAATGTTACTCCACTGCACCACGGTATCCGCTTCCGGAGCCAGGGTAGGATAGCGGCCGGGGTTTTTCAGCATCTTCAGCTTGATGCTGATCAGATTTATTCCAATGGAAACCGCGGTAAAGATCATGCCTACCAAAATGACCCGGTACCAGGGAATGCCCAGCTCAGAAACCACTAAGACCACACCGGCCCAGGAGGTGCCCCAGAAACCGCCGGTGGAGTAGCTGCGTCCCAAAGTGGCGATAAAAATGTCCTCGGAGTCATAAAGCTTGCTGGTATCCAAAAACAGATTATACATGATGGCAAAGGCGGCAAACCCGGTCAGGGCCCCGAAAATATGGGTGGGGACAGCGATCAGGAGATTAAAGGGGATCATGGTGCGCATATAAAGCTTGGCCACATTCTTTAATTCCGACTGGTAGTCCTTGTAGGTAAAAGGCAGGTTCAGCATCGGGCCAAAAGTGAAAAGGGCGATCAAAAGGCCGTTTTTATTCAGCCCTTTGAGCCATTGCAGGGGAGTTGCCCCACCGTAGAGCATCAAGGCTACGGCGATGGCAAAAAGCCCTGAAACCACCCGCAGGCTGATTTTGGGCAGGCTGAACACCGCCGCCGCCAGAACGTAAAACAAATTGGCTAATGCCAGGTAAAACAGGGGCTCCCAGGGAAAGAAATAGTAAATCACGTTCAAAAGAGCATAAAAAAATACACAGATGCGCAACAGTTTATCTCTGTCCATCAATGACCCTCCTGCGGAATTCACAGGATCCCTGCTTTTTCCTGTATATTCTTGGGTAACCGGAGTATCGCCATAAAAAATCTGTTAATATTATTATATCATGTGTTGCCAGTTTTGCCATAAACCAACTATAATAGAGGTAAGTATTTTTTATTTTCTTAACAGGAGTGATGAAAATGAATTTGACCGCGGCAGTATTGGGCGCCGGAAGAATGGGTTCCTTTGTCGGACTGCAGTTGCCCCGGGAGGTTAAGAAAGTCATTGTGGATACCGATGAGCCGAAAGCAAAGAAGCTGGCGGAAGAAGTAGGCGGACGCTATTTCCTTGGCCTGGAGGGAGTGGGGGAAGCGGATATCATCGCCATCGTGCTGCCGGCGCCGGCTATCCCGGAGATCAGCCGCGGCCTGTTGAAGCATGCCAAGAAAGGCGCGGTTATTATTAATATGGCCACCAATGGCAAGGTGGAGGAAGAAGTCAAGGCCGCCCGGCCCGATCTGCATTTTGTGGACGCCAAGATCATCGGCCATGCCGGCGCCATGAGCGCCGGGGCCCCCAGCTATGTGGTGGTAAATACCGGGGATCAGGAGGTCTACGAAAAAATTTCCTATATCCTGCCGGGATATACCAAGGTGGTTATGGGGGATTCCGATCTGGTGCCGGAGATTAATACCATCGGCTCCACGGAAGGCATCCGGGCCGCAGTGGAGGTGCGCAAGCAGCTGAAAAAATACAATATTCCCAAGGACTGGGAGGACATCGTTATCTATACCGTCTGCGCCGGCACTATGCGGGCTTACGTGGACGACGACCTGGGGGGCTTTGGCCGGGCTCTGGCCGACCGGCTGGAGGCGGAAATCTGAAGACCAAAGGGCTGACCACTAATACCCGGAAGGCCCCAAAGCGTCATGATTAAAACAACAGCCAGGCCCTGCGCATTACAGCACGGAGAGGCAAAGGCCTGACGATTGAAAAGAGAAAACGGCACACTGACAAAAACTACATAAACGAACCGGCACGGGAGGCTTCGGTTAAAGACGGAAAGCCGCCTTTCGGTATCAGAAAACGGAGGAAATCAAATGAAAATCGCCTTGGTAGGCCCCGGCAAAATGGGACGGGCCGTATCCCTGAACCTTACCCGGGAGGAAGAAGTTCTCATTATCGGCCGGGGGGAAGAGCGGGCTAAAGCCCTGGCTGAAGAAATGGGCTGGCCATACTCCCTGGACATCAAAGATGTAAAAGACGCCGACATCATTCTCTTTATTCTGGACGCCCATATGCTGAATCCCGTCATGGCCGAAGCCGCCGCCGCCGCCAAGGCCGGCGCGGTGATGCTGAATGTGGCCACCAAAGGCGTGGTGGACCGGGAACTGATCGAAAAATATCCCCGGCTGCGTTTTGCCGACGGAAAGATCATCGGATCTGCCGTAGGCATTCAGCGGGGCCTGCCCGGCTTCATGGTAGTGAAAACCCAGGAGCAGGGGATTTACGAGATGGTTAAAAAGATCCTGCCGGGCTTTAAAGACGTAGTGCAGGGAGACGCCGACTTAGTGCCGAAGATTAATTCCATCGGTTCCAAGGAGGGCATCCGGGCCGCGGTCATCATCCAAAAAGAACTGGAACAGTACGACATACCCAAGGAGTGGGCCGATATGGTGGTGGGCTGCGTCTGCACCGGCACCATTATGGCTTATGTGGATAATATCCTGGGCCATTTTGCCGCGGAACTGGCAGAAAAGATTCGTCAGGAGCTGGGCGAATAAAAGAGGCCAGGAGGCAGCCGGCAGCGGCTGCCTTTTTTCCCTTAAGAAAACCTGTGCCATTTATAGCGCAAAGGAGGCATATCCTTGGAATACCGTCGATTGGGCAAAACAGAGCTAAAGGTTTCTTTTTTAGGCTTTGGGGGCATCCCTGTTCAGAGAGTCTCTGCCGAGGCCGCGGCGGCAACTATCCGCACCGGTCTGGAACTGGGGGTAAACTTTATCGACACCGCCCGGGCTTACACCGACAGCGAGGAAAAAATCGGCCGGGCCCTTGGCGGGGTGCCCAGGGACAGCTATATTCTGGCCAGCAAAACTCTGGTCAGAACCGGCGAAGCCATGCAAAGAGATATCGATCTGAGTCTGAAGTATTTAAATACCGATTACATTGATCTCTACCAGTGTCATAATGTCCGTTTCGATAAAGACGAGGAAGAGCTCTTTGCCCCCGGCGGCGGCCTGGAAGCCTTGTTTGCCGCCAAAAAGGCCGGCAAGATCCGGCATATCGGCATTACCGGCCATCAGGTGGAGCGGCTGACCAGGCTTTTGAAAACCGACCTGTTTGAAACGGTACAGGTACCTTATAACGTTAACGAACCGGCGCCGGAAAAAGAGCTGCTGCCTCTGGCACGCCAAAAGGATCTGGGGATCCTGTGCATGAAGCCCTTGGGCGGCGGCGCCCTGCCGCCGGATCTGGCCCTGCGCTTTTTTCTGGATAAGGAGGTTTCCAGCTTTATTCCCGGAGTGGAAAGTCCGGAACAGATGCGGCAAAACCTTTATACCGTCACGAATGGACAGGCCTTAAACGGGGAAGAACAGAAGGAAGCGGAAGAATTTTGCCGCCGGTTGGGCAAAAGCTATTGCCGCCGCTGCGATTATTGCCAGCCTTGCCCCCAGGGGATCGACATTTCCGGGATGTTTATCTTCCAGGCCTATTTCCGCAGGTACGACATGAAGGATTGGGCCTGGGCCCGCTATGCCGCCTGCGGGATCAAGCCGGAAGCCTGCGTGGAGTGCGGCCGGTGCGAAAGCCGCTGCCCCTATGAGCTGCCTATCCGCAGGATGTTGAAAGAAGTTAAAAGCGATATGGAAGGATACAGGAAAATCCAATGAAAAAACCGCCAATTACAGGAACATATGAAACTGTCGGGGCCTTCGGCCGGGTGATTCCCCATGACCGCCGGGAAATCCGGGAGGTGCTGATTCTCCAGGGCAGCGAACTGGAGGCCAGGCCGGGGGACCAGGTAGTCGTGGAGCTTTTGCCCCAGGCCAGCTACCGCAACATTAAGCAGAGGGCCGGCATATCGGAGATCGGCAAAGTCGTGGAGGTGCTGGGCAGGCGAAATGATGTGGCGGCCGCGGAAAAAGCGCTGATCCGCCGCCTGGGGCTGCGGGAAATCTTCCCCCCCAAGGTAATGGAAGCTGCCGGACGGGTCGGCCAGACCCTGGTCGAGAGAGACCTGAAGGACCGGCTGGATCTGCGGCAGGAGCTGATCGTCACCATCGACGGTGAAGACACCCGGGACATCGACGACGCCATCAGCCTGACGAAAAAAGCTGACGGCGGCTGGAGGCTGGGCGTCCATATCGCCGACGTATCCCATTATGTGGGTTCCGGCTCGGTTCTGGATAAAGAAGCATATCTGCGGGGAACCAGCGTGTATTTTCCCGACGCCGTGTTGCCTATGCTGCCGCCGGCTCTTTCCAACGGGATCTGCAGTTTGAATCCCGGCGAAGACCGTCTGGCGGTCAGCTGCCTGATGGAGTTAAACGAAGGAGGGCGGCTGACGGGTTATCAGATCTTTCCCACGGTTATTCGCTCCCAGGAAAAGCTCAGCTATCCTCAGGTCCAGGCTTTTTATAACCGCCGGGGCTTCCGGACCAGGGATGTCCTGGAGGGCCGGCAAAGCCCGGTGGAGGCCGCCGTAAAGGCCGCAGATTATTTCAGCCGGGAAGCCGTGGGCGATATGCTGCTGGATATGGCCGGGCTTTGCCTGATTTTGCGGAAAAACCGGCTGGAACGGGGGGCTTTGGATTTTGAGCTGCCGGAGTGCAAAATCATCCTGAACGAAGACGGAGGACCGGAGGAGATCCGGCGCAAGCACCGGATGCTGTCGGAAATGGTCATCGAGGAATTTATGATCATGGCCAATGAAACCGTGGCGGAGCATTACCGAAATAAAGCGGTGCCCTTCCCTTATCGTATCCATTCTTATCCTACCCGGGAGTCCTTGTTTGCCCTGAATCAGTTTTTGCAGCCCCTGGGCCTTTTCGTCAAGGCTGAGCGGCAGCCCGAAGGCGGCGCCCGGACTTACGGCGCTCAGGGCAGGCCGGGGGGAAACAAAGAGGGGGAAGGAGCCCGGGGCAGCCGCGCTAAAACCGAGGTGATGGGATTTGGCGTAACCCCCAGGTCTTACCAGCGCCTGATCCAACAGATCAAAGGACGGCCGGAGGAGTCTATGGTATCCACGATGCTGCTGCGCTCCCTGACTCATGCCAGCTACAGTCCTGTGGAAGAAGGCCATTTTGGCCTGGCGTCCGATTGTTATTGTCATTTTACTTCACCGATCCGCCGTTATCCGGATCTGATGGTTCATCGCATCATCAAGGAATATGGAATGAAAGGCCGCCCGGATAAGGCATCGGCGGAACGGCAGCGGGAACGCCTGGAAGAACAGTGCGGCCAGGCCTCCCTTTGCGAAAGAGCGGCGGAGGATGCGGAACGCAAGGCCGATAACCTGTGGAAAGCGGCCTATATGAGCCGATTTATCGGACAGGAATTCGACGCCATAGTCAGCGGAGTCACCGGCTACGGCTTTTATGTGGCGCTGCCCAATACCGTGGAAGGACTTGTCCACGTTTCCACTATGGAAGATTATTATGAGTTCGACGAGAAAACGCAGACCTTGTCTTCCTGGCGCCGCCACAAAAGCTACCGGATGGGCGACCAGGTCCGTGTGCGGCTGACCGCGGTGGACGTGGGGGCCGGCTACGTGGATTTTGAGCTGGCAGAAAAAGGCGAAAGTAAGGAAAAACCACAGAAACCAAGCGCCGCCGATAATAAGCAGCCGGATAAAACAGTGGGAAAACGGCGCGGCGGGAGCAACACCCCCCGGCGGGAAAAAGCAGAGGGCAGAGGAGCCCGCGGCAAGGGGGAGGATCGCGGCGTCGTGATGGGAGACCAAAAGGCGGAGAGAAAATTACAGCCCTTCCCGGAAGCCGAAGAAGTGTTTGAGGCTTTACTGGCGGAAGCCGAGACGGCGAACCGGCATATCCGGGGCAGGAAAACCGCCGCCGGAAAGAGAACCGCTGCCGGAAGGAATGCCGCCGCCGGAAAAGAAGCGGCTCCCGGAAAGAAAGCGTCTGCCGGAAGGAATACCGCCGCCGGGCCTGGAGATCGCAAAACCGCCCACGGCAGGAAAGCCGCCGGCCCCGGACGTACCGGTGGTCCCGAACATGCCGCCGTCCCCGGACGTACCGCCGGGAAAAAGGAACCGGCTCCCCAGCTTTTTTATAATGTTTTCGATCAGGGAAAAAGCGGCTTCTCTGCCGGCAAAGCCAAGCCGCCGGCCAAAGCGGGTACGGCTCAGAGGAAAAGGACGGAAAAGGCCACAAAAGGTCAGGGTGCCTCAAAAGGGCGCCCCGGGGCGCCGGTCAATGCCCGCAACGATAAAGGCGGCAGTAATGGCAAAGGGAAAGGATACAAAAAGGGAAAATGAGATATGACCGGGTAATTTCCGCTGAGTTCCTGCGGCGGCCCAACCGGTTTATCGCTTATTGCAGCCTGGAGGGCCGGGAAGAGACGGTGCATGTAAAAAACACCGGCCGCTGCCGGGAATTGCTGATTCCCGGCGCCGCCGTCTATTTGACGGCGGGAGCCAATCCGGCCCGTAAAACGGCCTGGGATCTGATCGCCGTGGAAAAGCTCAGAGGAAAACCGCCGGGGAACCCGCTGCTGGTCAATATGGACTCTCAGGCGCCCAATCAAGTGCTGTATGAAGCAATGGCCGGGGGCTTCCGGCTGCCGGGCCAGCCAGGTCCCTTGACGCTGCTGCGGCGGGAAGTCGCTTTTGGCGATTCCCGCTTCGACCTTTATGCGGAAGCTGCTCAAAGGGATGAAGCCGGGGCAGGGGCCGGCCTGGCCGCGGAAGAAAGCGGGGACGGCGGGCCGGAGCAGGAAGAACCGGGGAGGCTCTGGCGGGCTTTTATCGAAGTAAAAGGTGTTACGCTGGAGGAAAAGGGGATCTGCCGCTTTCCCGACGCTCCCACGGAACGGGGGACCAGACACCTGCGGGAGCTGGTCCGGGCCAAGGCAGCCGGTTATGCCGCATATGTGGTTTTTATTGTCCAGATGGGGGAGATGATTTATTTTACCCCCCATACGGAACGGGACCCGGCTTTTACCAGGGCTTTACGGGAAGCCGACGCCGCCGGGGTGACGGTTTTGGCCTACGATTGCCGGGTGACTCCGGACAGCCTCGCCCTTGGCCGTCCTGTAGAAATCAGGCTGAGGTAAACGGAAAACAGAAGACCAAAGAAAACGGACGGTACAAAATGCAGGGAAAACATTTTGGGCCGTCCGTTTGTCAAAGGGAGGGGATTCTTTCGGCAAAACAGTGCTTTTTCGAAGGAAGCTTCCGGCCCTACCCTTCCCGGCCCGAATCTCCGGCGGCTTCCCTGACCTCCATGTCCTTTTTGATTTTAAGCATGATGTCGATAATTTGCCGGCCGGTCATTCCAGGATGGATGCCTGCCCGCTCCGCTTCTTTGGTCACTTGCCGGGCCTGCGCCGTCAGAAGGTCATCGACTTTGTCGATGCCGGTAAACTGTGCGGCGATGATCTTCCGCTCGGCATGGAGCTTATCCAGCATTTCCACGTTCAGCATACCGCACATCAGATAGCCCACCTTGGGAACGGTGAGAGACATGAGACGGGTTTTCGGGTAACCCACCGTCACGGCGATAACTTCTTCCTTATCCAGTTTCAAGGGATTCATGCTGAACTCATTCATACTCACGCCGCCTCCGATCTTGCTTTTGCAGAGCCTGCCTTACGCTGTTTGCGCAGGCTGAAGAAAATGGAACCGATAGCTACGGCCAGGAAAAAGACGCTGATGGGACTGGAAAGAAAAATCAGGGGATTCCCATTGGAACGGATCAGCGCCGTACGGAAATTACTTTCCGCCAGGGGTCCCAAAACGATAGCCAGGGCAATGGGAGCCAGGGGAAATTGATTTTTCTCCAGGAAATAGCCGCAGATGCCGAAGCCGGCGGCAATGATCATGTGCCAGAAAGAGCCTTCGCCAGCAAAGGCCCCGATCAGGGAAAAGATGGCGATGATCGGCGCCAGGGTAGTCCTTTTGATGGTAGCGATACGGGCAAAAATCGTGGACAGGGTGAGGCCGAAAATCAGCATCAGAACATTGGCCACGATAATGCCGGCAAAGATGGCGTTTATCACGCCGGGATGATCACGAAAGAGCAGAGGCCCCGGCTGCAATCCCTGAATGGTGAGGGCCCCCAGCAGCACGGCGGTCACCGAGTCTCCGGGCACGCCCAGGGTCAGCATGGGAATCAGAGCGCCGCCGGTCACGGCGTTATTTGACGCTTCCGGAGCGGCTACGCCGTCAATAATACCCTTGCCAAACTCCTCCGGGGTTTTGGAGCTGCGTTTAGCCTCATTATACGCCACAAAGGAAGCAATATTTGCGCCGGCCCCAGGCAAAGCGCCGATCAGGGTGCCGATGATGCTGGATTTCAGGAAAATCCACTTTAAGTGAACCAGGTCCTGCCAGCGGGGCAGGATCCGGCCTACTTTCAAGGGAGCTTCATCCTTATTTTTCGGATCCGCTAAAAAAAGACGCAGCACTTCGGAAAGGGCAAAGAGGCCGATGATGGAAGGCAAAAGGGGGAAGCCCACCAAAAGGCTCCGGCTGCCGAAAGTAAAACGGGGATAGGCCACGATACGATCCAGGCCCACGGTGTTTATCACCAGACCGATGCAGCCGGCCATGGCCCCTTTCAGCAGGGAACCGCCGGAGACGGAAAAGATAATGGTCAGCCCAAAGAAGGCTAAAGCAAAAAATTCCGCCGAGCTGAATTTCAGGGCAAAGCTGGAGATGGCGGGAGATAAAAAGATCATGAAAGCGGCGCTGATGATACCGCCGGTGAAGGAGGCGGTGGTGGCAATGCCCAGGGCTCTGCCGCCCTGGCCTTTTTGCATCAGGGGATAGCCGTCCAAAGCGGTGGCAGCAGCGCCGGGGGTGCCGGGAGTCCGCAAAAGAATGGCGGTGATGGAACCGCCGTAAATACCGCCCACATAAATGCCCACCAGCATAATCAGGGCGCTGCTGGCTTCCAGGCTGAAGGTGAAGGGCAGCAGAAGGGAAATCGCCAAAGTGGCGGTCAGACCGGGAATAGCGCCTACGATGATGCCCAGGATCACGCCCAGGATTAAAAGCAGCAGGTTTGCCGCCTGGAAAACCGTAGTCAGACCGGAAAAAAAGTCCATGAACAGATCCCTCCTTATTAATAAAACCATTTTTTCGGCAGAAAGCCAAGGGGCAGACGTACCGAAAGCAGCCGGTAAAAGACCAGGTAGACTACGGCGGTTACCGCCAGACCCTGCAGCAGACGGAGGAAAAAGTCCCGGGGCCTTTTCGACGGTTCCAGAATATAGGTCAAACTGAGAAAAAACAAGGGTACGCTGAGAATAAAGCCCAGGGGCTTAAAAAGAAAGTTAAACAGAAGAACTGCCAGCACCGCAAAAAGCACCCGCCTCTCACCGGGATTGGCCAGATAAGCTTTTAGACCCTGAAAAAAGCTTTGGGAGGTCTGGACTTCCGCAGCCGGCTCCCTTTGGGCCGTCTGCCTTTGGGCCGGCTCTTTTTGGGCCCGGCCGGCCAGGCTCCCTTGCCGGATCAGCCCCAGGGAAAGCAGGGCCAGGCAGATCAGCAGGATCCTGGGCCACAGGGCCGGTCCGGCGATCTGGGTCGGGGGATGATAGAAATCGAAAGTCACATAAAAGAGAAAGCAACTGAGGATTAGCAGGAATACTCCTATTCCGATATCTGCTTTTTTCATGGGAGTCACCTCTTTTCAATAGCTCGATAAGGAGGCGGCGGGGAAGCGGCCGCTCCCCGCCTGCCTGTCTCCGCTGGCAGCCCTGTTTTCCGCTCAGATCAGGCCCAGCTTTTTCATGGTGCTTTCCACGGAGGGATAAAGAGATTCCAGGTATATCCGGCTTTCCTCAGCGTCCATGTATACCTGGTCGATGCTGGATTCGGTGGCCCATTTCTGGAAGTCCGGATTATCGTAGGCGACCTTTGCCGCTTCCCGCAGGCGGTCCACAATGGGCTGCGGCGTATCCTGATGGACACCCAGTGCCCGGAACCCGGCGATGACCACGTCATACCCCATTTCCTTGAAAGTGGGGACGTCGGGGTATTTTTCCATACGGGTTTCCGACATGGTGCCCAGGATCTTCATGTCACCGGATTCCAGATGGGGGATGGCCACGCTGACGGAGGAAGTGACGGCATCCACATGGCCGCCCAAAAGCTCGGTCATCAAAACCGAGCTGCCGTCGGAGGGGACGAAGGTGACGCAGTCGGTAATGCCGGCGGCGTCGGCCATCATGCCTGCGGCGTGGAGCCAGAAACCGTTGATGCCGATTTGCAGGGTCTTGCCCGCGGCTTTGGCGGCTTTGGCCGCCTGAATGAAGTCATCGAAGGTATCCCAGCCGGAATCGGAGCGGACGATCAGATTGACGCCTTGAAGGGTAAAAATATCAATTAAAGCAAAGTCCTGATAAGAGTCTTCGGTGATGCCTTTGATTTCGTTGGAAAGCAGGTCGTAGTTCAACATGGCGATCATGTAGCCGTCGGCCGGAGCCGCCAGGGCCTGGGCGATACCGATAGAGCCGTCGCCGCCGGTGACGTTTTGTACGTTAATATCGGCGCCCAGTTCTTCGGCAATATAGTTCAGATAAGTCCGGAAGGCGATATCCGAGGCGCCGCCGGCGGACCAGGGGCAAATGGCGGAAATCGGCCCCTGAGGATAGTCGGTCAGGTCCTCTTCTTCAGGCACGCTTTCCTGGCTTTCCTGTTTTTCCTGAGTTCCGGCGTTTTGCGAGGCCGGGGGGGCGTCATCGGAGCAGCCGGCCAAAGCCGGGATGCAGAACATCATCAGGCTGAGGAGTAAAGCGATGAGAGACGTCGAGTTTTTTTTCATGATTGTTCCTCCCTTTCGAATCTTCTGTAGATATTATCCCCAAAGGGTCCCCGGGATAAGCCGAAAGTAATGACCTGTGCCTCACCCCCCGTGATTCCAAATCGCCCTGAAAAGTATACTATAGTGCTAGGGACATTGTCCTCCGGCTTCCTTCTTAAGTTCCGGCTCCGGATCGTCCCCGATCAGGCTGGCTACCGGGACCTCCAGCGCCCTGGCCAGACGTCGGAGGGTGCTGAGGGTGGGTGAACGCTGCCCCTCCTCAATGAAGGTGACGGCGGTCTGGGACAGTCCGGCCAACTTGGCCAGCCGGTTTTTACTGAGCCCCTTTTTTAAGCGCAATTCCCGAAGCCTCATGATAATCACCCCCCATGCAACTATAGTCGACAATAATATAACACTTTAGAGAGATATTGTAAACACTTTAGTGGCATGATATCATCAAATAAACCAGTTCAAACTATAGTTTCGAGGATGCCGATGAGGATAGAAGAACAGATTTTGTATCATCTGAATAAAAAGGGAATCAGCAAAAACAAGCTGGCGGAAAGGGCGGGGATTTCCCGCAGCGGTCTGACCAACATTTTAAGCGGGAAGAAATCCCCTACTTTTGATACGCTGACCAAGCTGTGCCGGGCCATGGATATCGAGGTGGAGGAACTTTTCGAAACGGCTCCGGTCCGGGAGAGCGGCGCCGGGGAAAAGCGGCTGCTGCAGTATTACCGGGGCAACGACGACTACGGGAGAGGCTATATTTTGGAATCTGCCAAAGCCTTCTATACTGTGCGGAGTCAGAAGAAGGAAGAGAATCCGGAAGAGCCGGCTTTTCCCCAGCCCGGACCTGAGGATCTGCCGCAGGAAGAGGCGGCGGGACCGGCCATATTAATTCGGGAGCCGGAAGAGCTGCCCTGGCTCAGCCTGGAGGATGCCTGCGCCAGGGTCAGCGCTGCCGGCGGGGAAATCCAGGAAGGCGCGGTGGATTTTGCCATCCGCTGCAGCCGGCAGACCCCATACCTTTTTTCCGCGGCAAGGGTGGGCCAGCTGGTTTTTTTCCGGCCCGCAGACGCCGTGGGGATAGGAGAGATCGCTCTGCTGCAGACGGGGAAAGGACGCCTGGCGCTGGTCCATCACAGCCTTAAGGCTGCGGAAAAAAGCGGGGATCTCTTTGCCGAGAAGGAGGAGGGCCGCTATATTGTTCCGGGTTGCAGGATTTTAGGCCGCCTCATCGCCGTAAAATAGAAAGGATGGATTTGCTCTGGGACCGTTTTTGGGGCCGGATGAAAAAGCCGGAGAAAAACAAAAGGCGGCCGGATCATCCGGTCGCCTTTTGTTTTTGCTGCCGAAGCAGGGGTGTTTTCCAAGCCGCCGAAGCGGCTCAGCTCTTTGTGATTTGGTTGCCGCCAAAGCCTGATTTGCGGCCCGTGCAAGCGTCTTTAATCTTACCGGTATTGTTCCAGGCGCTGACACTTTGGATTTTGCTGTTCTGGTTTTTATTGTTCCAGGCGTTGTCCTTTTGAGTTTTATTGTTTTGATCTTTATTGTTACGTTCGTCGTTTTTTTGGTTTTTATCGTGTTGGTCTTTGTTGTTCCAACCGTTGTCCTTTTGGTTCTTGTTGTTCCAGTTGTTGTCCTTCGGGCTTTTGCCGTCCTGGTCCTTATTGTTCCAGTTGTCGTCCTGCCAGCCGCCGTTCCAGCCGGCGCAATCGTCGTCCCGGTCGTCATCCTGGTCTTTGTCCCAGGTCTCTTTGTCATATTTCAGGATTTCTCCGGTTTTTGCTTCAAGCTCATAATCATATTTGGCCTTGCCGTAAACGAATTCCACATCGTAAACGTAGCGGCCGTTATCGTAATCCAGCTTGACCTTGGTAAATTTGGCGTCGGCCTGGCTGATGCCGGCATGTTTAAAGGCGATTTCCTTGGCTTTGGCTTTGCTGATGTAATCTTTGGCGTTTACTTCCGGCTGCGGATTATCGTTGCTTTGATCTTTTTCATATTTCAGGACGACGCCGGTCCTGGCGTCGATCTCATACCGGTATTCAACTTTGCCGGCGGTGAATTCCAGGTCGTAAAGGTATTTTCCCTCGTCGAAATTCAGCTTGGCCTTGGTAAAGGTAGCGTCTTCGGCTTTCAGGCCGGCATGGTTCAGGGCGATTTGGCGGGCCTGGCTATCGCTCAGCAGATGCTGGGTGGCGTCAAAGCCTTCGATATCGTTATCATAGCTTAATATGGAGCCGGTTTTGGCGTCGATGATGAAGTCGTATTCCGTGTAATCTTTCCAGAATTCCACATGGTAAACGTAAGCGCCGTTTTCTTTGGTCAGCTGATTTCGGATAATCTTAACGTCGGTTTCCGCTAAAATCACGTGAGCCAGGGCCGCCTCCTTGGCTTTTGCCTCGCTGATCAGATCGGCGGCTGCTGCCTCGAAATCTTCCACATCGTTATCATATTTGGCGATCACGCCGGTTTTAGCGTCGATCTCGAAGTCATATTCGGTATAGCCTTTGTAGAATTCCACATCGTAGACCACCTGCCGGGTCTTGTAATTCAGGGCGGTGCGGATAAACTTGACCTCCGCCTCCTTAAGTCCCACGTGATTCAGAGCAGTTTCCCGGGCCTTGGCCTCACCGATATAAATGTTGGCAACGGCTCCGATGGATTTTATGTCCTCCAGTTCCGTTTTCCGGTTCTCCGCCAAAAGGCCCAGCTCCGTAATACTGAGCTTGGTCAGATCGGAAAATTTCAGAGTAGAGTCCTGTTTCAACAGGTTGCGGATCAGGGCGGCCTTACCGGTGGAGATATCGTATTCGGCAGCCAGCTTCTTTAATGCGTCGTCCTGGCAGATGGTCTGGCTTAACACCGCTCCTTCCACCGAGCTGGCCTCTAAGATAGCGTTTACTTCCGACGCCAGCTTATCCTGTAAGACGGCGCCCTTGGCTTCGTTGGTGTTTTCAACAGAAATTAAAATGGAATTCCGCAGATCGTCCACGTAGCCGTTTTTCAGCATAGAGCCGATGACGGCGTTTACCGCCACGTCCAGATCCACGCCTTTTAAGTCCATGTCCGCCAGAATGATCCTGGCATCCCTGTTCAGGGCCTTGACGTCCAGAACCCTTTGGGAGCGGCTGGCCTTCAGCTGGATGCTGGGATTTACGTCGATGCCGATAATGGAATCCACCGCGAAGTTATTCATATAGGTCAGGCCGCCTGCAAAAAGCAGGGCCGCGGCCGCAACGGCGGATAAGCCTTTCCATAAGACGCTTTTTCCGATCTGCAAGGCGCTGCTTTTGGCCTGAAGGACGCTGACATTGTTTATTTCTGCGTTTATCATCGCCGGAATCAATCCTTTCTGCTTGTAGCATTTGTCAAGGATGTCATCCAGGATGTCGGGAGTTGTTTCCCTGATGGCATTAGCGAGTTTCCCCTCGATTTCCCGGTCTTTTAACATCGTTCACCCTCCATCAAATGCGATTTCAGTTTTTTCAAGGCCCTGCGGTATTTTGAAAGAACAGTGGTCAGCTTCAGTTCCAAAAGGGAAGCGATTTCCCGTTGCTTCAGGCCGGAGACGGCGTGAAGGATCAGGATCTGGCGCTCATCGTCGGATAAATACCGCAGGGCTGCCGCCAGCACGATCCGGTCCTCGCTTGCCCGGAAATGGTCCCTGCCGTCGGGCGGGTCCCAATCCTCAAGGGAGGAAACCGGCTTTTGGCTGCGCAGCTTCATCAGGGCCAGGTTTTTTACAATGGTTAAAATCCAGGCCATGGGTTTTCCCTGGGGGCTGTAGCCGCCGGCACAGGAGCAGATCCGGAGATAGGTTTCCTGCATGATGTCTTCCGCATCGGCGCTGTTCTTTACTATAGACAGGGCAAAGCCGTAGACGGAGGAATTAGTCTGCCGGTAAAGGCTGGCCAATGCTTCCGTACTGCCCGCCGCGATTTGGGCGATGAGGCCTTCGTCAGGGGCGGAGCTTGGGGAGGTTATTTGGTTTTTTTTCATGGCAGACGTCGCACAAAATAGCATTTCCATTTCTCCCTGTTACTTGACTAATGCGTAAAGAGCGCCGTATATTGCAGCAACCGCAAAAATATTTTATAAAAAGGGAAACGGCCTTTCGCCCTGTCGTCCCGCTCATCACGGCTTCGGGATTGTCTCAACCTATTATGACATCTTTTCCTGAGATATGCACAGGCAGTTTTCTCCGCCTTTATAGACCGGAAACGGCTGCTCTTTGTTCCGGCAGTGTTATCCGACCGGAAAGACCCCGGCGGCGGCAACGGGAGGGGCCTTGCCTGGACTTATCCCGGTGCTTTTACCCGGGACAATGCCCCACGGGTTTGGCAGTCCGCCGCCCAGGCCTGAGCCGTTGATTTTTTTGTATGGAAGCCGTATACTGGGAATCGGAAAAAATGGCCCGATAATAAAATTTTAAATTAAGGCGGGAGAAATATGGGCGAATTGTCAAGCCTTCAGAATATCGGAAAGGCATTGGAGGCTCAATTGGAGCAGGTGGGAATTTATACGGCAGACCAGCTGCGGCAAAGCGGCAGCCAGGAAGCCTGGCTGAAAATCCGGGCCATCGACGATTCAGCCTGTATCAATCGGCTGATGGCTTTGGAGGGGGCTATCCGCAACATGCGTTGGCATAACCTGCCTCCGGAGGTCAAAGTTGAGTTGAAGGCCTTTTATCAATCGGCGAAATAGAAAGACTTGGCCTTTCCCAGTCCGGAAAAAGAATAAAAGACGGCGCCGGGTTGTCGGTGTGCCTCTCCGAAGCAGACGATTTTACGCCGCCTGCTTTGGAGTTCGTATTCGGCGGCCGGAGCCGTCCTTTTTGTAAAGGCCTTTGCATGGGCAAATGTGAAAATACTGTGACGAATTTCCGACTTACGGTTTTTTTATGATATAATGAGCGGAGCGAATTACGGCATAATTCGTTTATAAACAGAATCTTGGCGGAGGAAGACCATGAAAAGAATGATATTGGCTGCTCTATTGGTTTTGACTGGCCTGCTGCTTTTAGGCGGCTGCGGCAAAGAAGAAAGAGTGCAGCCGGCGTTAATGTTTGAGAATACCCTTTATGATCAGTCCGATGAGGCAGTCCCTGAAAGCACCGACGGCTTCACCAAGGTGGGCACCGTAAAAGAGCGGTTGGACGCCGACCGGACGCCCAATGAAAACGGTCAGACCAATGTGGAGATCGCCGAAGGCGAGGGAATCTACATTTGCGGTGAGAACGACCAAACCCTGTACGTCTATTCCGGACGCTGGCTGCGTTTTGAAAAAGAAGCGGCGGCGGAGTAAATATCTGGGCCTTTTTGCATTTGCCGTTCGGAAGGATCCGGAGGGAGGAAGCGGACTATGGCTACGTCGAAGGAATTCATCGAGTACGTTTATGAACAGGCTGCCGCTGCCGGACAGGTGTCTTATCGCAAAATGTTCGGCGAATACGGCGTGTATCTTGACGGCAAGATCGTCGCTTTGGTATGCGACAACATGTTTTTCCTGAAACCCACGGCGGCTGCCCGGCGGCTTTTGGCCGAGGAAGAGAGACTGGAGGAAGCGCCGCCTTATCAGGGCGCCAATCCCTTTTATCTTGTGGATTCCCTGGACGACCGGGATTTTTTGTGCCGGCTTTTGCGGGAAAGCTGGGAGGAGTTGCCTTTCCCCCAGACTAAGAAGCCCAGGGAACCCAAGCCGGAAAAGGAAACCAGAGGGTCTAAGCAGCCGAAGGGACCGAAGGGGCAGAAGTAAATAAGGGACTAAGTAATTTTAGGAACTTAAGTAGTCTAAGAAGCTTAGGTATCCTAAGGGACCGGAGGAATCAAAGGACTTAAGGCCCCCAATGGACCTGAGGACGCAAAGGACCTAAGAAAATCCAGGAATGAGCCGATAAATCCAGCCTGAACAAAACGCCCTGCGGCGCCGGCTGAAGAGGTGTAATAATGGCGGAAACAAAAAAGAGGGGAATAGCAAATGCTGCGATTTCAACTGCCACTTTTGGCGGTACGGGACATAGAGGTTTCCAAAAGCTTTTATAGCCGGCTGTTTGATCAAAATGTGGTGTTGGATCTGGGCAAAAATGTGACCTTAAGCGGGGGCTTTGCCCTCCAGGAGGATTTTGCCTGGCTGACCGGTCTTGAGGCCGGCTCCGGGATCAGTAGATCCCATAATATGGAGCTGTATTTTGAGACGGACGATTTTGATGGCTTCCTGAAAAAGCTGGCTTCCTGTCCCGGCGTAGAGCTGGTGCATCCGCCAATGACCCATGATTGGCATCAGCAGGTGGTGCGTATTTACGATCCGGACGGGCATATGATTGAAATCGGCGAGGCCATGGACACGGTGGCCCGGCGTTTTATGGATCTGGGACACAGCATAGAGGAGACGGCCGGGTTGATCCAGCATCCGGTGGAGTTCGTGGCGGCGGCGTCCCGAAAGGAAAATCCCATCAAAACCAAAAAATAAACCGGGACTGATTGAAAAGACAGCTTATCGGTCCGCGGATCAGAAAAAAACGCTGTCCGGGAGATCCTGCCCGGGCAGCGTTTTTGTAACATTTTAACCGGCGGATTGTTATATAGGCAGAAGGGAGCGGAGAGCCGGCATGGAGCGGGATTTACTGAAAAATCTATATTGCCGCTATGCCCGGGAGCTGTACCTTTATCTGTATTCTCTTTGCCGCAGCCATGCCATGGCGGAAGACCTGCTGCAGGAAGTGTTTTTGAAGGCGTTGCTTTCTTTAAGTGAAAGCCATGGCAATATGCGGGCCTGGCTGTACCTTGTGGCAAGAAATCTTTGCCTGAACCAGATGAAACGGCCGGGCGGCGCGATGATGAAAAAAAAAGAGCCGCCGCGTTCAGCTCGAAATTCATGATATACTGGAGCCAGCGTTTAACGAAGTTATTCAAAATGAGCCCCGGCCCGGGCGCAGGCCCCGCCAGTTTACCTGGATCGGCCTGCCGGGCCAGGAAGAGGAGCAGGAAATATGCTGGAAATCAGACACTTCAGCAAAAGCTACAAAGGCGGCAAAAAGGCCGTGGAGGACTTAAGCCTGACCATTCAGGCCGGCGATATCTGCGGTTTCATCGGCCCCAACGGAGCCGGCAAAAGCACCACCATCAAGGCTGTGGTGGGGGTGCTGGACTTTGAGGAGGGAGAGATCCTCATCGACGGCAAGTCTATCCGCCGGCAGCCTTTGGAATGCAAAAAGGTCACCGCTTATATCCCGGACAATCCGGATTTATACGACCATCTTACCGGGATACAGTATCTGAACTTCATCGCCGATATTTTTCAGGTGGGCCGGGAGGAACGGCAGGAGCGGATCCGGCGTTACGGCGACGCCTTTGAGATCACCGGCGCCCTGGGAGATGTGATTTCCGCTTATTCTCACGGCATGAAGCAAAAGCTGGCGATTCTTTCCGCACTGCTTCACCGGCCCAGGCTGATGGTGCTGGACGAACCCTTCGTTGGGCTGGACCCCCGGGCCAGCCTTTTGCTGAAAAACATCATGCGGGAGATCTGCTCCCAGGGCAGCGCCATCTTTTTTTCCACCCATGTGCTGGATGTGGCGGAGAAGCTCTGCAATAAAATCGCGATTATTCAAAAGGGCCGCCTGGTGGTTTCCGGTCCCATGGAAGAGCTGATCCGGGAACGTTCCCTGGAGGAACTGTTTATGGAGGTAGCCGAAACCGAAGGCCAAGGAGCCGGCAAGGACGGGGCGGACCAGGGGAAAGCCGGGGACGGCAGCGGTGCCGCCTGGCACAGCCCTGCCCCGGAGGGCTTGCCGGAGAGGCCCTTAAGCGGGGTGAAGGATAATGAGAAATAAAGCCGCCGGGCAAAACGGCCCGGGCAGCCTGGCCGGCTGCCTGATTTTAAGTAAAGCCCAGTTGCGCAATCAGTTCCGCCTGAACGAGCTTTGGGGAAAAAACGCCGGCAAAGGCCAGGGCCGGCGGTTGCTTCTGCTGGCCAGTTTTGCCATGCTGGCCGTTATGGTGGCCGTTTATGCCTATCTGCTGGCCTGGGGCATGCTGAAAGTAGGACTGGCCCGGGCGGTGCCGGGGTATGCGTTGACCGCCGCCTCCCTGATGACCTTATTTTTTACGATTTTGAAATCCAACGGCTTTCTTTTTGCCTTCCGGGACTACGACCTGGTGATGTCTCTGCCGGTCAGCCACGGCGCGGTGATCGCCAGCCGATTTTTTCAGATGTACCTGATGAACCTGGCCGGCTGCCTTCTGGTGATGCTGCCGATGGGTACGGCTTGCGCTGTTTTTAGCCGGCCCGGCCCGGGTTTTTATCTGGTCTGGCTTGCCGGCATGCTGCTGGCGCCGCTGATTCCCACGACCCTCGCCGCGGTATTGGGGGCGCTGATCACCGCGGCGGCCGTACGTTTCCGCTATACCAGGCCGGCGGCGCTGGTGCTGTCTTTTGGGGCCATGTTCGTCTATCTCTACTTTGTGATGAAATTTTCCTTCGGCGGCCAGGCTATGTTTGATTCTATGGACGCCCAGGGCATGGCTTCCCTGGGTGCGGCTCTTTCGGCCCAGATCCGCCGGCTCTATCCGCCGGCTGCTTTGTTTACCGAAGCCGCGGCAGAAGGCCGGCTTTTGTCTTTGCTTTGGTTTGCCTTGATTTCCCTGGGCTGGTTCCTGGCCTTTGTGAGTCTTTTGTCACTGAAATATCAGGAGCTGAACACCGCTCTGGCCTCCCGGCGGCGGGCGGGGAATTTCAGGCTGGGCCGCCTGCGCCGCCAAAGTCCGCTGGCCGCTTTATACCAAAAGGAGCTGAAGCGTTTTTTCAGCACCAACATTTATGTCCTTAATGTGGGGATGGGCGTAATCATGGCCCTGGGGGCCAGCCTGGCGCTGTTTTTTCTGGCGGGTCAAGGCCTGGAGCCGGCTGAAGGCGATTCCCAGGCGATCCTTCTGCTGAAGGGACTGATGGCGTCCCCGAAGGCGGCCCGTTTGGCAATGGGGCTTTTGCCCTTTGGCCTGGCCGGCCTTTTAGGCAGCAGCTGCAGCACTTGCTCCGCCCTTTCCCTGGAGGGAAAAAACCTCTGGATTTTGCAGAGCTTACCCCTCCGGCCCAAAACGGTGTTCGACAGCAAAATCCTGGTCAACCTGACCCTGGTGCTGCCGGCCAGCCTGATCTCCTCCGCTTTGCTGGCCCTGCGTTTTGCTTCCGGTCCGGCGGACACGCTGCTGCTTTTTCTGGTCCCTCTTTCCTACAGCCTTTTTATCCCGGTCTGGGGCATGTATGTAAATATCAAGCTGCCCAACTATGGCTGGGAGACGGAAGCGGCAGTGGTAAAACAGAGCCTGGCCGCCATGCTGGGCACCCTGGGCGGCATGCTGGTGGGGTGGGCGCCGATCATGTTGATCATGGCGGCGGGTCTGGACGCTTCTTTGGTGGGCTTCGGCTTTGCGGCGGTGTCTTTGGCTTTGACGGCGTTTTTCTACCGGCTGGTGGGCCGGGCCGCGCTGAAGTAAGAAAAACAGCTTTACAAGGGGCATTAAAAAGAGTATGATAATACCAAATTAAATAAACGTTTCTTCAGGGCAGGGTGCAAGTCCCTACCGGCGGTAAAGCCCGCGAGCCGTAAGGCAGGATTCGGTGAGATTCCGAGGCCGACAGTAAAGTCTGGATGAAAGAAGAAGCTACGCTATCATAGATCGCAGCTGTTGCTCTGAGATGGATTTCCATTTCAGAGCTTTTTTTGTGGGATATGGATTCCCGCCCTGGATGAACGCTTTCGTTTGTCCGGGCTTTTTCTTTATAGAGACAAGCAAATGAAGGCAGGCGGAAAAAGGAAGGGAAGAAGACATGGCCGAAAAGAGCAAAGCGGCAGAGAAGAGCAAAGCGGCAGAGAAGAGCAAAGCTGAGGAAACAGGCATAGCACTTGAAGGCAGTAAGGCAGAGGTGAGCAAAGCTGAGGGGGGCGGGGAGGCGGAAACGGGCAAAGCGGTTGAAAGAAGTGAGGCGGCGGAAAGCGGCAAAGCAGTTGAAAGAAGTAACGCCGCGGAAACCGGCGAAACCGCCAAAATGGATCGCCTGATGATGGGAATAGCCATAGAGCTGGCAAAAAAAGGCCGGGGCCGGACCGGGCCCAATCCCCTGGTAGGGGCGGTGATCGCCAGGGGGGACCGGATTATTGGCCAGGGCTTTCACCGGATGTGCGGCGGCCCCCATGCCGAACGGGAGGCATTGGCCGACTGCGGCGAAAGCCCGGCGGGAGCCACTCTTTATGTTACTTTGGAACCCTGCTGCCATCGGGGCCGGACTCCGCCCTGCACCGAGGCTATCCTGGCCTCGGGCCTCCGGCGGGTAGTGATCGGCTCCCGGGACCCAAACCCCCGGGTCAACGGCAGGGGGGCGGGGCTTTTGGAGGACGCGGGGCTTTTTGTGAAGCGGGATTTTATGCGGCGGGAGTGCGATGAGCTGAATCCGGTGTTTTTCCATTACATCACCCGGGGACTGCCTTATGTGGCGCTGAAATACGCCATGACGGCCGACGGCAAAATCACCGGCGGGCCCTGCCGGTGGATCACCGGAGAGGAGGCCCGCCGGGAGGTACACCTTTTGCGGAACTTTTATCCTGCCGTTATGGCGGGGATCGGTACGGTACTGGCCGACGACCCCCTGCTGACCTGCCGCCTGCCCGGGGGACGAAACCCTCTGCGGATTATCTGCGACAGCCGGCTGACGATCCCTCTTGACAGCCGGATCTGCCAGACTGCCCGGGCGGCGCCGACCATCGTGGCCGCCGCCGCGCCGCCGCCGGCAAAGCAGACGGCGCTGGAAGCCCTGGGCGTTACCGTGATCCGGGTTTCCGGCCCCGGCGGCCGGGTGGACCTGAAAAAGCTTTTGGAGATTTTGGCAAAGCGGGAAATCAGCGGCATTTTGGTGGAAGGGGGCGGCGAGCTGAACGCCGGCTTATTGGCCGCCGGTCTGGTGCAAAAGGTCTATGCCTTTGTCGGGGCCAGGCTCTTTGGCGGCGGCGCAAAAACGCCGGTGGACGGCAGCCTGGGTCCCGGACTGCGGGGAGTGACGCTGACAGCGCCCCGGGTACGGACCTTTGGCCGGGATGTGCTGCTGGAATACGAATTGGAGCCGGTGGCAGACGACGGTGAAAGGAGCGGAGGCAATAGTTATGTTTACGGGAATCATTGAGGAAAAAGGCTCTCTGCGGCGGCGGACGGCGGGCAGCCGGTGGGGCAGCCTGGAAATCGCCGCTCATCAGGTCACGGAAGGTACCCGGGTGGGAGACAGCATCGCGGTAAACGGCGCCTGCCTTACGGTCACCGGGCTTTTTCCCGGCGGCTTTGCCGCCGATGTTATGCCGGAAACTATGGAGCGAACAAACCTGGGGAATCTGAGCCCCGGGGATGAAGTGAATCTGGAGCGGGCTATGGCATTCGGCGGCCGTTTCGGCGGCCATCTGGTCAGCGGCCATATCGACGGGGCCGGACGGCTGCAAGAGCAAAGAAAAGAGGGCAACGCCCTCTGGCTTACTATCGGCGGGCCGCCGCCGATTCTGGCTCTGATGGTGGAGAAAGGCTCCGTGGCCGTTGACGGCGTCAGTCTGACGGTGGCGGCGGTGGATGAGGCCGCGGCAGTTTTTCAGGTTTCCCTGATCCCCCACACCGCCCGGGAGACCACGCTGCCGGCAAAAAAACCGGGAGATCTGTTGAACCTGGAAAACGATATGGTCGGAAAGTACATACAAAAGCTTCTGCTCATGGAGGCGCCCCGGCAAGGCAAAGGCGGGGGGGCTGCCGGAACCGCCTCCGGGGGAAAGGCGGCTTTCGGCGGAAGCGGCCTCACCCTGGAGTTTTTGCACCAGAATGGGTTTTGATCTGCTACTATCCCAAGAAATAAGATATTGCCAAAAGGAGAGGAAAAATGAGCGAATTTGATTCTGTGCCGGAAGCCCTGGCGGAGCTGCGGGCGGGGCGGCTGATCCTGGTTACCGACGATCCGGACAGAGAAAACGAGGGGGATTTTATCTGCGCCGCCCAGTTTGCCACGCCGGAGAATGTAAATTTCATGGCCCGGCAGGGCAAGGGGCTGATCTGCATGCCCATGAGCGAGGCCTGGGCCCGCCGGCTTCGCCTGCCCCAGATGGTGGAGGAAAATACCGATAACCACAGCACCGCCTTTACCGTTTCCATCGACCACAAAGACACCGCCACCGGCATCTCCGCCGTGGAGCGCTCCCTTACGGCTCAGAAATGCGCCGCCGGCGATGCCCGGCCCGAAGATTTCCGCCGGCCGGGGCATATGTTCCCTTTGGTGGCCCGGCGGGGCGGCGTTCTGACCAGAAACGGGCACACGGAAGCCACTGTGGATCTGCTGCGGCTGGCGGGACTGAAGGAATGCGGCCTTTGCTGCGAGGTCATGGCCGAGGACGGCAGCATGATGCGCACAACGGAGCTTTGGGGATTGGCCCGGCAATATGGCATGAAGTTCATCACGATCCGGGATATTCAGGACTATTGCCGCCGCTATGACAAGCATGTGGTCCGGGAGGCCTGCGCCGGCCTGCCCACGGATTTCGGCGATTTTAAGATCTACGGCTATATCAACGACTTAAACGGCGAACACCATGTGGCTTTGGTGAAAGGCGAAATCGGCGACGGCAAAGACCTGCTTTGCCGGGTGCATTCCGAATGCCTGACCGGCGATGTTTTCGGTTCCCGGCGCTGCGATTGCGGCCGGCAGCTGGCCAGGGCCCTGAAAATGATCCAAGGGGAAGGCCGGGGCATCGTCCTTTATATGCGCCAGGAGGGTCGGGGCATCGGTCTGATCAATAAGCTGAAGGCCTATGAGCTGCAGGAAAAAGGGCTGGACACCGTGGAGGCCAATCTGAAGCTGGGCTTCGCCCCGGACCTGCGGGAATATTGGATCGGTGCCCAGATCCTCAGAGACTTGGGCGCTAAGGAACTCAGGCTTTTAACCAATAATCCGGACAAGGTCTACGGCCTGGAGGGCTTTGGCCTTATCATCAGGGAGCGGGTACCCATCGAGATACCGCCCCAAAAAGACGACGCGCTGTATCTGAAAACCAAAGAAGAAAAAATGGGGCACCTCTTCAGCCACAGCCAGCCGGCAGTCTGACCGGATAGGGGCTGAAAACAGGTTTGGAAACAGAACTTGAAACAGAATTGGAAACAGGCCTCGAACAGGTCTGGCCATAGGACTTGACAGGAGGAAAGAAAAATGTACAACATCAATCGGATCGAAGGCAAAGTGCTGGGACAGGATATCCGGATCGCTATCGTGGCCTCCCGGTTCAATGAATTTATTGTGGCAAAGCTTCTTGACGGCGCGGTGGACGGTCTGGTCCGTCATGGCGTGGCCGAAGAAGCGGTCACCGCCGCCTGGGTGCCCGGCGCTTTCGAGATTCCGCTGGCTGCCGATAAAATGGCGGCTTCCGGCAGATATGACGCCGTGATCTGCCTGGGCGCGGTGATCCGGGGGGAAACTTCCCATTACGATTACGTCTGCAACGAGGTTTCCAAAGGGATTGCCCAGGTGGGTTTAAAACGCGGGCTGCCGGTGCTTTTCGGCCTGGTGACCGCCGATACCCTGGAACAGGCCATCCAGCGGGCGGGCGCCAAGGCGGGAAACAAAGGCTACGACTGCGCCCTTTCCGCCATTGAGATGGTGAATCTGCTGCGGGGTCTGGCCTGAGTTTTTGATAAAAAACCCATTCCTCCGCCTTTTCGGAATGAATCGGAATAAATGTGACGAAATGATCCCCAAAAGGACGGCGCCCTTTCTGTTGGAACCTTTTTCGCGGTAAGGCGACGTTTTTTTCAGTCCTTTGCGTTCAACTCATAAATTTATGATAAAATGAACCCAGTGAATTTCATCATGATTTTCCGCCGGCGGCAGCCAGGCCGGATAACCCGGCCCGACCTGCCGGAACCATAATTTACGGGGTTGACATTGCCCGATGACCGGCGGCCGAAAAAGGAGGCGGGCCAAATGAACAGGATTTTGATTGTGGAGGATGAGGAAGCCATTTCCACGCTGATCAAAATCAACCTCACCGACGCAGGCTACCGCTGCGTCTGCGCCTTTGACGGGATGGAAGCGGCGGATCTCCTGGAAAAAGAGAACTTTGACTTGATCCTTTTGGATATTATGCTGCCCAAGATCAACGGCTACCAGCTGATCGAGTATATCCGGCCTCTGGATATCCCGGTGATTTTTCTCACCGCCAAGTCCGATGTGAAAGACCGGGTAAAGGGGCTGCGGCTGGGGGCCGAAGACTACCTGCCCAAGCCTTTCGAGATCATCGAGCTTTTGGCCCGGGTAGAAACGGTGCTGAGGCGATATAATAAAAACGCTTGCCGGCAGCAGGTTTTTGATCTGGAGATCAACACCCTTTCCCGCATCGTAAAAAAGCAGGGCAGGATCATCAATCTTACCAATAAGGAATACGAGCTTTTGCTGCTTTTTATCCAGAATAAAAATATCGCCTTGTTCCGGGACCGTATCTACGAAAAGATCTGGGGCGAGGAAGACATGGGGGACAGCCGTACGGTGGACCTGCATGTCCAGCGTCTGCGCAAAAAAATCGGCTGGGAAGAAAAAATCGTGGCCGTATATAAAGTCGGCTATCGCCTGGAGGTGCCTCAGTGAAATTTTTCTGGAAGGTGTTCTTCAGCACGATCCTGATTGCGGCGGCTACCTTCAGCTTCGGCAGTTATTATCTGATCGACGCTCAGTTCCGTACTGCCCTGGATCGGGAGATCGCCTCCGCTTATGAGGAGAACGATATCCTGTGCTACACCTTCACAGCAAATAAACAGTTCCAGGAGATCATTTCGGCCTACCAAGACAATATAAACCAGTTTTTCAACCTGAATCCCGGGGAAAAAACCATAACCTCGGAACAGGCCCGGGGACTGGCCGACGATCAGCGGGAGCTTCTGCGCCAGACGGCCCGGTCGGTGACCATCAATACCAGCAGGGGAACGGTGCCTTTCCGCTTAAGCGACAGTTCTCTGGAGACGATCTACCTCAGCAGTGATCTGGACATCGATAATTCCATGCTGCGCAAGCTGCCGCCCAATGCCCGGGGTTACCGGCTGGTCATGGCCGGCGGCAGCTATTATCTGCATGCCGCCAGCCCTTTGCTGGTGCAGGGGGAACGCCTTTATCTGGAGAATTTCCGGGACGTTGGTTTTCTCTTTGAAAATCGCAGCGACCGCTACCAGGATTTTTCCCGGCTGATGATCGCCATGATCCTGATCAGCGGCGGGGTGATTTTTGCCATTACCCAATGGCTGACCAAGCCCTTGCGGCGGCTTTCCAGAGCCACCAAAAGGCTTGCCGACGGGGATTTCGGCCAGCGTCTTGCGGTGCAGGGCTCCGATGAGATCAGTATGCTGGCCCGGGATTATAACGCGATGGCCGACCGGCTTGAGGCCATGGTAGAGGAATTGAAGGACACCTCCCGCCGCCAGGAGGACTTTATCGGCAGCTTTGCCCATGAGCTGAAAACCCCGCTGACCTCCATCATCGGCTACGCAGACATGCTGCGGTCCAAAAAGCTGGATCAGGAGCAGGTGGTGCTGTCGGCCAACTATATTTTCCGGGAGGGCAAAAGGCTGGAGGCCCTTTCCATGAAGCTTCTGGACCTGATCGTTTTGGGCCGGCAGGATTTCCCGCTGAAAACCGTCAATGCCCGGTCTTTTTTCGCCGCCATCCAGGGCCTGATGCTGCCGGCTTTGGTAAAAGAAGGGATCCGCTTCACGGTAAAGGCCGATCAGGCCCCGCTGCAAATTGAACCGGACCTTTTAAAAACCGTCTGCTTAAATCTTTTGGACAACGCCCGCAAGTCTTTGGACGGCCAGGGCGGCCATATTCTATTCACCGGACTGCTTACCCGGGAAGGATATCGGATACAGGTGGAGGACGACGGCAAGGGGATGGAAAAAGAAGAAATTGGCAGGATCACCGAAGCTTTTTATATGGTGGACAAATCCCGGGCCCGGGCCCAGGGCGGCGCCGGGCTGGGGCTGGCTATCTGCGCCGAGATCCTCAGGCTGCATAATACCAGGCTGGAGTTTGACAGCCGGCAGGGGCTGGGCACCAGGGTCAGCTTTTTGCTTCCGGGAGAGTATGCGGGCCCGTCTTTTGCGGAGGCTCCATCAGGGCAGAGCCTTTCCGGCCAGGCCAATGAGGAGGATTCTCTCCGGCTTAAAGAGGGCGCTTTTCTCCGGGAAGCCGGTTCGGCAGCAAAACCCGAGCCGGAGGCCGAGTCGGCGGCGGAGTCCGGGCCCGGAAAGGAGGCCCAATGAAAAATAACGATAGGTTTTGGCCTTATTTTTTGTTCGGCCTCGTTTTGCTGCTGTCTATCCTTTTGCCGCCCTGCTTTTCCGCCCTGCGGGATCAGAGCCTTTTTGGGCGGGTGGTGACGGAGCCGTTGAGCGATCTGTCGGCGGAGCAGGCTCCCGTCAGCCTGATCGACAAGCTGAACCTGATCGCCGCTTATCACGGCAACAAGACGGAAAGCGTGATCATGGCCAGCCAAAAGCAAAGTCCGGAAAAAAGCCAGTACAGCAGCGAGCCTTTTGTCTTTGCCCTGGAGCAGCTGAAAAAACTCCAGGATCACGGCGCCTTTCCGCCGATTAATCTGGAGGTAGGCTATCAGCGGGTGGAATACCGACTGAACACCTATATGGATATGGCACGGCCGGCCGTCAGCACACAGGTCTGGGAGCTGCCTCTTTATACCGATTCTTTTAACGCTTATCTCTGGATGGATGCCGAAAGCCACCAGATCTATCAGTATTATCTGGGATCGGGGAAGCTGGTGCTGGAGTATGAGCAGGAGAAGGTCATTCAGGGCCTGGGGGATTATCTGGGACTGCAGCTGGAAGAGATGACGATCCGGGATAAGGACAGTACCGCGGCGGTCTATCAGGCCGGCGGCATAAGCACCAGCTATCTTTTTAACTTCGGGGCGGGCCGTTCCCTGGAAGTGAATCTGGACTCGGAGCAGGAATAATCCGCCGAAATAAAGCAAAAGTCCCGGGCAAAGGGCCCGGGACTGGGAGCGGAAGAAAAGCAGCCGGCCGAAAGTGATTTCAGTCGCGGATCAAGGTGCCGGTCAGCCCCAGGATGCCTTCCCTGGCTTTCTCCAGCAGAGTAATCAAGGCGCTGCGGCCGGGCTTGGACTGGGCAAATTCAACGGCGGCCTGGACCTTGGGCAGCATGGAACCAGGGGCAAAATGCCCCTGGGCCATCAGTTCCCGGGCTTTTTCCGTGGACAATTGGGAAAGCCATTCCTGATTGGGCTTGCCAAAGTAAATGGCCACCTTTTCCACGGCGGTAAGGATGATCAGATAGTCGGCGTCCAGGGCCTTGGCCATACAGCAGCTGGCAAAATCCTTGTCGATGACCGCCGGCACCCCCTTCAGCCGGTTGCCCTGATGAATTACGGGAATACCGCCGCCGCCGCAGGCGATGACCACGTGACCGTCTTCCACCATGGCCCGGATGGCCCCCATTTCAATAATTTCCTGGGGGCGGGGCGAGGCTACCACCCGGCGCCAGCCCCGGCCGGAGTCCTCCATAATGGCATAACCCTGGCGTTCAAATTGTTTGGCTTCCTCATGGCTCATGAAACGGCCGATGGGCTTGGTGGGCTGCCGGAACGCCGGGTCTTCGGGATCTACGGCCACCTGGGTGATCAGGGTGGCTATTTCTTTATGGATGCCCCGGGATAAGAGCTCTTCCCGCAAGGTGTTCTGCAGGTCATAGCCGATATAGCCCTGGCTCATGGCGCCGCAGACCGTCAGGGGCGTAGGGGGATATTTCTCCGGCCAGCGGCTGGTCAGCTGGGACATGGCCAGATTAATCATGCCTACCTGGGGACCGTTGCCGTGGGCCACCACCACCTGGTGGCCTTCCTGGATCAGATCGGCGATGGCCCTGGCCGTATTTTGAGCGGCGCCAAACTGCTCATGGAGGGTATTGCCCAGGGCGTTGCCGCCCAGGGCGATGACGATTCGTTTTGCCATAACGTTCTCCCTTGCGTTTACAGGGTCTTCCGTGCCGTGTTTTTTTCCGTCAGAGCCTGCAAAGTGGCCTGAGGGTTTTGGATCTTGCTTAAAAAGATCATGGCCGCGATGATGTAGGGCTTATAGCTGGCCTCTTTATATAAGGAGGTCCGATAGCGATCAAAAACGGAGGCGGCCACCTCGCCGGCTTCGCAGCTGACGCCGGTGATATCGGCAGGCAGACAATGAAGGTAGAGAGCCTTGCCTTCCCTGGTGAGGCTCATCATTTCCTCGGTGCAGTCCCAGTCCTTATGCCGGGCGTTTTGGGTCAAAAGCTCTTTTTCCAGGGCCTTGATGCCATCAAAATCCCCTTTGCCGTAAAGATCCGTACGCTTTTCCATGGCGGAAAAGGGGGCCCAGCTTTTGGGATAGACGATATCGGCGTCCCTGAAGGCTTCGGCCATGCTGTTGGTCTTGGTAAAGGAGCCGCCGCTTTTTTCAGCGTTTTGCCGGCCTACTTCCTCCACCTCCGCCATGATCTCATAACCCTGGGGATGGGCCAGCACCACATCCATGCCCATCCGGGTCATCAGTCCCACTACGCCCTGGGGGACGGAAAGAGGTTTGCCATAGGAAGGAGAGTATGCCCAGGTCATGGCGATCTTTTTGCCCTTCAGATTTTCTGCGCCGCCGAAGTGATGGATGATGTGGGCCGTGTCGGCCATGATCTGGGTGGGATGGTCGATATCGCACTGCAGGTTTACCAAGGCGGGCCGCTGTTCCAGCACGCCCTCAGAATGACCTTCTTTCACCGCGTCGGCCACAGCGTGCATATAGGTGTTGCCTTTACCGATGTACATGTCGTCCCGGATGCCGATGACGTCGGCCATGAAAGAGACCATGTTGGCGGTTTCCCGGACCGTTTCGCCATGAGCGATCTGGGATTTTCCTTCATCCAGGTCCTGAACCTCCAGCCCCAAAAGGTTGCAGGCGGAAGCAAAGCTGAAGCGGGTACGGGTGGAGTTGTCCCGGAAAAGGGAGATGCCCAGGCCGCTGTCAAAGATTTTGGCGGAGACGTTGTTTTGCCGCAGATGACGGAGGGCGTCGGCTACGGTAAAGACGGCGGCCAGTTCGTCGTCGGTTTTTTCCCAGGTCAGGAAAAAGTCGTTATTATACATGCGGTCAAATTTAAGGCTGTTCAATTTGTCAATGAAAGGCTTGATGTTGGTCATTAGAGGACTCCTTTGCTGTAGTGTATTTTAGCATCGCTTTCCCTGTCGTTTTTTATTCCTTTGCCGTACCGAAGCTCCTTATCTCTTTGCTGTGCCGCATTCTCTTATTCCTTCCTGCCAAAGTTTCTTATTCCTTCGCTCTGCCGCGGTCTTTCATTCCTTTGCGGCAGCTTTTTTATTTTTCCTCGCAATAAATGGAGGGCAGGGCGGCATAGACGGCGGCGCAGCGCACCAGGTCTTCCTTCCAGGTCTTTTCGTTAGGGGCGTGGGCCTGGGCCTCGGCGCCGGGGCCGAAACCGATGCAGGGAATGCCGGAGCGGCCCATAATGGCCACGCCGTTGGTGGAGAAGGTCCATTTATCCACCAGGGGGCGGGCGGCGCGCATGGCCAGGGTTTCGGGAGCGCCGGTACGGGCATCGCCGTAGAGTCCTTTATATGCGGCCAGCAGGGAGCGGGTCACCCGATGATCCTCGGAAATCACCCAGGTAGGGAAAAAGCATTCCGTGGGATAGACGCAGCCGGTCCAGGAGGGGCGCTCATAGCTGTACATGCTTACCTTGACGTCGCCGCCGTACTTTTTTACCGCCGGCAGGGAGCGGATTTCCTCCAGGCAGCTTTCCCAGGTCTCGCCGGCGGTCATGCGGCGGTCCAGGGAGACGGAGCAGCCGTCGGCCACGGCGCAGCGGGAAGGGGAGGAGAAAAAGATCTCGGAGACGGTGATCGTGCCCCGGCCTAAAAAGCCGGCTTCCTTCCATTGGGGATTGTACTTTTCTTCCAGCATCTTTACCAGGCCCTTGATTTCCGTGGTATCGGCGGCGTCGTTTTCATTGAGGGAACGGACGTCCCGCAGGATATCGGCCATTTTATAGATAGCGTTGTCTCCCCGTTCCGGCGCCGAACCATGGCAGGAGATCCCTTTGACGTCAACCCGGATCTCCATACGGCCCCGGTGGCCCCGGTAGATGCCGCCGTCGGTGGGTTCGGTGGAAACCACGAATTCCGGCCGGATCTTGCCCTGATTGACGATGTACTGCCAGCAGAGGCCGTCGCAGTCTTCCTCCTGCACGGTGCCGGTAACCAAAACGGTGTACTTTTCATTCAGGAGGCCCAGGTCTTTCATGATCTTGGCGCCGTAGACCGCCGAGACCACGCCGCCCAGCTGATCCGAAGTGCCCCGTCCGCCGATTTCCCGGTCGTTTTCATAGCCTTTGTAGGGATCAAAGCTCCAGTTGGACAGCTCCCCCAGGCCCACGGTATCAATATGGCCGTCAAAGGCGATCAGAGTCTTGCCGCTGCCCATGTATCCCAGGACATTGCCCTGTCCGTCCACTTCCACCCGATCAAAGCCTAAATCCTTCATCTCCTGTTCGATCCGGCGGGCATGGCCCTCTTCGCCGGAGCTTTCGCCGGGGATAGCCACCAGCTCCCTTAAAAATCTGGTCATCTGAGCTTCATAATTTTCCGCCGCCGCTTTGATCTTTGCAAATTCCATCTTCCATTCCTCCGTTTTTCTTTTTGCTGTATTTATTGCTGTGTTTCCCCAATTTTTGCTGTAGGGCCCAAAAAGCGCGGGCCTTTTTAGCAATGGGGTGGTTTCCGGCCTGGGATTTATGGCCTGGTTTGCCGGCCTGAGGTTTATGGCCAAGCTTCATGGCTTGGATGGTTGCTGTTCCGCCTCCTGGGCGGCGTCAATGTAGCTGTAGAGCGTGTATTTGGAGATGTTAAAGTGCCTGGCGATCTTGTCGCCGGACTTGGTGATCAGAAAGGCGCCGGATTTATTCAGAAACCGGATGGCCTGGATCTTATCTTCCTTGGTCATCAAAGCCACCGGCTTTCCTGCCAGGTTCACGGACTGATTGATCAGTTCATCCAAAAGCTCATTGACATTTTGGGGGATCCATTCCGGCTCTTTGGCCTCTGTTCCCGGCAGGGAACCAATCAGGGATTGAAGGGCTTTTTCCGCCATCATCAGATGGGTGATATCGTAATTAATGGACAGGATACCTACCGCTTTGCCCTGTTCGTCCCGGATATAGATGGTGCTGGAACGCAGAATACGGCCGTCGTGAGTCCGGGAAAGATACCCCAGCTGATCCTCCAGCCGGGCCGGATCCTCCTTCAGGGCCTCCAGGACGATGTGGGAGGGGCCGTCCCCCAGCTTGCGGTTGGTTACGTGGCCGTTTTCGATAGCCATGATGGTGCTATCCATGTTTTGCGCCGTCAGGTCGTGGACCAGCACTTCGCAGTCGGGGCCAAATTGTATGGCCAGGCCTTTGGCCAGCCGGCTCAGCAGATCTAAAGTGAAGTTGTTCAGCTCTTTCATATTTCTCCCTTTTTTGGCCTCTTTCTCCCTTTTTTAGCCTCTTACTTAAGGAAGCTGAGTAACGAAGCCTATGCCGGTTTTGGATTTTTCAGACTCTTTGCACCCTCACTATAACACATTCCCCGGGGAATACAAGGCGCTTCCTGAAAAAATTTTTTCTGATCTAAAAAAAATAATGGTGGTATGCATTCAATATTGCATTCAATGAAGGAATTTGTTATGATAAGTTCAGAAAATTGATGAAATGCATAGAGAATGATAGCTGCAAGGAAGTGCTTCGCGCACGGGCTGCCTATCACTCATGCGAGTTCCGGCTTTTGGGCGGATTCGTGTATGAGTGTTTTCCCTCTCCGGGTCCGGAAGGGGAGGCGCTCATTTTTGTTATCGGAAGAGATCGGCGTTAGGAGCGCGTTAGGCCCGCGTTAGGACTGTAGTGGGTCTCGTTAGGACCGTAGTGGGCCCCGTTAGAACCAGGGCATAGGAGCGGCTTCTGCTGCCGTAAAGGATTACCGGCAGAAGGGGCCCGGGGGGAATCCGGCGCATTAACCGGCACAGTAAAAAATCGGAAAATTGAAAACGGGAGGGTATGGGAAATGAGTATTTTGATAGGAAACGGCAGAATGATCACCAGGGATAAGGAAAACCCATTTTTGGAGGACGGCTGCCTGTATATCGAGGAAGGGTTGATCCGGCAGGTGGGCGACACGGCCCGGCTGCGGTCCCGGTATCCCCAGGCCCGCTTCGTGGACGCCGGCGGCGGCGTGATCATGCCCGGCCTGATCAATACCCATAACCATATTTACAGTGCCTTTGCCCGGGGCCTTTCCATCAGGGGGTATAACCCGAAAAGCTTCAACGATATTTTGGAAGGCCAGTGGTGGAAACTGGACCGGCTGCTGACCCTGGAGGATGACCGTTACAGCGCCTACGCCACCTATCTGAACTGTATCCGCTGCGGGGTCACCACCGTTTTTGACCATCATGCCAGTTACGGCCAGATTTCCGGCAGCCTTTTTGAAATCGCCAAAGTCGCCCGGGAGCTGGGCGTGCGGACCTGCCTTTGCTATGAGGTCTCCGACCGGGACGGCGCCGCCAAGATGGAAGAGGCCGTGCAGGAGAATCGGGCCTTTATCCAGGCCTGCGCCGCCGAAGGCACCGATATGCAGTACGGCATGATGGGGCTTCACGCCTCCTTTACATTGTCGGACGCCACCTTGAATTACTGTGCCCGGCACCGGGGTGAGGCCGGCTATCACATCCATGTGGCGGAGGGGTTGTCCGATGTTCAGGATTCTTTGGCCAAATACGGCAAAAGGGTGATAAACCGCCTTTATGACCTGGATATCCTGGGGCCCAGGACCATTGCCGTACACTGCGTCCATATAAACAAGGAAGAAATGGGGCTTCTCCGGGATACCGGCACCATGGTAGTCCATAATCCCGAATCCAATATGGGCAACGCCATCGGCTGCGAACCCATGCTGCAGATATTTGGTGAAGGCATCCTTTTGGGGCTGGGCACCGACGGGTATACCAACGATATGCTGGAATCCTATAAGGTAGCCAACATCCTGCACAAGCACAACCTGGGCGATCCCACCGTGGCCTGGAACGAGGTGCCGGTGATGTTGTTTGAAAACAATGCCAAAATTGCCAACCGCTATTTCCAGAAGCCTCTGGGCGTACTGAAGGAAGGGGCCGCAGGGGATGTCATCGTCTGTGAATACGATCCCCTGACCCCCATGGACGCGTCAAACGCCAACGGCCATATCCTTTTTGGAATGAACGGTTTGTCCGTCACCGCCACCGTCATCGACGGCCGGGTGCTGATGGAAAACCGGGTGATTTTGGGAGTGGATGAAAAAGAGATCATGAAAGAATCGAGAAAGGCCGCCGCGGCTCTCTGGCGGCGGATCAACGGAGGGTGTTAAGATGAGCGACGTCATGCGGCCCCTTCCTTTTGGAACCCTGATGAATTGGATTTTAACCGAGCATAGGCAAAAAGGCGCGATTTTCGGCGTGGCCAGGCCTTTTCAAAAAGTCGCCGACGGCAAGCTGCTGTCCCTTTTCGGGGAAAAGCTGGAAACTCCTTTTGGACCCGCGGCAGGCCCCCACACCCAGCTTTCCCAGAACATCGTCGCGGCCTATTACGCCGGCAGCCGTTTCTTCGAACTAAAGACGGTGCAGACCCTGGACGGCCGGGACCTGCCGGTGGCCAAACCCTGTATCGACGCCCGGGACGAATGCTATAACTGCGAATGGTCTACGGAACTTCGGGTGTCTCAGGCTTTAGAGGAATATGTCCGGGCCTGGTATGCCATCAAGCTGATCAGCCGGGAATTTCGGCTGGGCCGGGAAGACGGCTTCATCTTTAATATGAGCGTAGGTTATGATCTGGAAGGGATCAAATCGCCTAAGATCGACAATTTTATCGAAGGCCTGAAGGACGCCTCCCAAACCCCGGTCTGGCAGGAGTGCCGCCGGTGGGCCCTGGAAAATACGGACCGCTTTGCCCATGTGGACCAGGCTTATGTGGAGGGCATTTCCCCCAGGATATGCAATTCCATCACTTTGTCCACCCTCCATGGCTGTCCGCCCCAGGAGATCGAGCGTATCGCCGCTTACCTCCTGGAGGAAAAGGGACTGAATACGTTTGTCAAATGCAACCCTACTATGCTGGGTTATGATGATGTCCGGCAGACCCTGGATGAGCTGGGCTTTGACTGCGTGGAGTTTGACGACCACCATTTCAAGGGGGATCTGCAGTACGAAGATGCGGTGCCGATGGTTAAACGCCTTTTGGATAAGGCGCGGGTCAGGGGCCTTTCCTTCGGCCTGAAGCTGACCAATACCTGCCCCGTAGATAACCGGGAAGGGGTTTTGCCGGGAGAGGAAATGTATATGTCCGGCCGGGCCCTTTATCCTCTGACGGTGTCTTTGGCCAGGAAACTCTCCCGGGAGTTTGGGGGGGCTTTGCGCATCTCCTATTCCGGCGGCGCCGATTATTTTAATATCGGCGCGCTTTTTGCCGCCGGCATCTGGCCCATTACCCTGGCCACCACCTTGCTGAAGCCCGGCGGTTACCAACGGCTGACCCAGATCGCCGAAAGGCTGGCTGAATATCCTTACCGGGAGTTTGAGGGCGTGGACCTGGCGGCTTTGGACCGTATTGCCGCCGGGCTGAAGGACGCGCCCGGAAGCCGTAAAAGCGTTAAACCCCTGCCCTCCCGCAAGCTGGCGGAAAAGGTGCCGTTGTTCGATTGCTTTACCAACCCCTGTCAGAAAGGCTGCCCCATTCATCAGGATATCCCCTCTTACGTGGCTTTGGCCGGAGAAGGGCGCTATCTGGAAGCTCTGAAGGTGATTACGGAGAAGAATCCGCTGCCTTTTATCACCGGCACCATCTGCAATCACCGCTGTATGGAGAAATGTACCCGGAATTTTTACGAGGAACCGGTGAGGATCCGGGATACCAAGCTTTTGGCGGCGGAAAAAGCCTTTGAGCAGCTGTTGACGGAGTTACGGGAACAGGAAGGAAAAGCGGAAGACGTGCCGGAAGAGAGATACCTGGGAAAGGCTGCCGAAGAGGCTCGGGAAAAGGCCGCTGAAGGAGCCGGCGGCAGAGTCCCGGGAGAGGCTGCCGAAGAGGGCGAGAGTAAGGCTGCTGAGGAGACACGGGAAAAAGCCGCTGAAGAAGCCGGGGAGAAGGTCGTTAAAGAGGTCGGCGGCCGGATCCAGGGCGAGCTGCCGGTGAAAAAGGGTGTTGAGGTAAGAACCCTTGCCCGGGCAGCCGTAGTGGGCGGCGGGCCTGCCGGTATGGCGGCAGCGTATTTCCTGGCCCGGCAGGGCGTGCCGGTGACTGTTTTTGAAAAGGCCCGGCAGCTGGGGGGCATTGTCCGCCAGGTCATTCCGGAGTTTCGCATCAGCGACGACGCCATCGACAAGGATGTGGCTTTGCTGACGGCCCTGGGCGCAGAAATCCGTACAGGCTGCCAAGTGAAATCGGCGGCTGAGCTGGCGGCGGCAGGCTTTACCCATGTGATCCTGGCCGTAGGCGCCTGGCAGCCGGGACATCTGGAATTGAAGGAAGGAAAGGCTCTGAATGTTTTGGAGTTCCTGCAAAGGTTCAAGGCCGATGATCCGGCCCTGAGCCTGGGCCGGCACGTGGTGGTGACCGGCGGCGGCAATACCGCCATGGACGCCGCCCGGGCGGCTAAGCGCTGGCCGGGGGTGGAGACGGCGTCTTTAGTTTACCGGCGCACCCGCCGCTATATGCCGGCCGACGGGGAGGAACTGCGCCTGGCCGAAGAAGACGGCGTGGAATTTCTGGAACTGTTGACGCCGGAATCCTTAAAGGACGGAATCCTGACCTGCCGCAAAATGGTTCTTGGCGCCCCGGGGACTGACGGCCGCCGGCGGCCGGAGCCTACGGCAGACATTTTACGGGTGCCCTGCCACAGCCTGATCAGCGCCGTAGGCGAAAGGACAGACGGGCATTTCTATGAAGTCTTCGGTTTAAAGACAGACGACCAGGGCCGGCCTGTCCTGGCTGAGGATTCGCTGGCGGCGGTATTTACCGATACCGGCGGGGAGTGTATAGCCGGTAAAGAAAACGGCAAAACACCTGTTGACGGTAAGACCAACGAAAGTGAGTCACTGTCTGGCGAACAGGCTGGCGAGCCCTTTGCCGGATCATGCTGTGCTTCTGTGGCAGCGGCGGAAAAAGCTGATAAAACTCCGGAAGGAGAAAGAAAATTCAGCGGCAGGATCTATGTGGTGGGAGACGGACGCAAAGGGCCTGCCACGGTAGTGGAAGCTATAGCCGACAGCGCCAGGGCTGCCAAGGCAATTTTGGCAGCCCTGGGCCTTGACCGTCGCGAACCCGGGCCCGGCTATAGCCAAGGACCTGCTGTCGCAGCGGCCAAGAGGGGGACACTCCGCACCGCCGCCGGGGCGGAAAATGAAGGCCAGCGCTGCCTCGACTGCGGTACGTTCTGCGAAAGCTGCGTCCAGGTGTGTCCCAACCGGGCAAATGTAGCGGTGGATGTGGAAGGCCGGGCTGTCCAGATTGTCCATATTGACGGCATGTGTAACGAATGCGGCAACTGTGCTGCCTTCTGTCCCTATGACAGCGCTCCCTACAGAGATAAGCTGACGCTCTTCGGCAGCCAGGAGGACTTTGAAAACAGTGAAAACCAGGGATTTTTATTGACGGACAAGGACCGGGGCGACTTCCTAGTGCGCCTGGGAGGGCGGGTCTTCAAGTGGCGCCTTCAGGAAGCAGAGCTGAACGCCGGGGCGGAGACAGAGCCGGGTATCGGGGCGGCGGATGAGGAGATAAAGAACCTGCCCGGCGGCTTTTCTCCCCTGCTGGCTGCGCTTTTATCGGACTACGATTATCTTTTTCAATAAAGGATAATGGGGCCACGCGGATTTCACCATTATTTATCCCTTGTGGCGTGCCGTGGGACTGACAGGGAGGAAAACCTTAGCCGAAAGGGATGTTCCCGGCTAAAAGGGGGGCAGGCGGACCAGCCACAGCCGATGAACTGCTGATACTGCTGATACTGCTGATGGACTACTGATACTACTGATGAGCGGATGATGAACAGCTATGTTTTCAGCAAAAATCTCTTTTTTTATCCTCGATTTGCTGAAATAAAATGGCCAGACTGGAAGGTTAAGTGGTCGAATTGAAAAGTTAACTGGACAGATTGGAAAATAAAAACAGACTGTTGATCCTCGAATAGTTTTATCCCTCGAATTTCTCATATTAAATTTTCATATGAATGCTTATATTGAATGCTTATATCGAATGCTCATAAAAAACTGATCAAGCACCTTGCGAGTCCTAAGAAGTTTTCCGGTATGCCGGACAGAGCGGTTCAATTAATCGGTGGTTTTGCTATGATTAAGGGCAAAGCTCTATTTCCTCACTCATCAAGGCTGATGACCTATGTTTACCGGGAAATCGCTTTGTTTTTAAAGCCAATCCCGGTAAAATCCTCCCAAAGGTCCGGTGTTGTCATAATCTTAGCGATAGGGCCGGAGTTTTTAGTGGGAATTTCGGAAATTCGTCTTTTGCGGGAGCGCAAAGTAAAGAGGTGTCCTCTCCTTGAGGACTGCCGAGAAAATTTACCGGGATCAGCAGAAAAAACACGGGAAAATCCCGGTAAACATAACTGAGCAGCCTTACCTTCTTCAGCCGAGGCGCGATGATCAGAAGGAAAGAGCGTGACGTGCGACTGGCGGGAAGTAAAGAGCTGGTTTCGTTGAACAAAAAATTCATGATATAATAAAAATGGGAGACGCGGTGCCGGGGGTTTCGGATTATAGGCAAAAAGGCCGAAGCTGCGTTCACCGCACATGAGAAGGTGAGGGTATGGACAAACTGATAAAGGGCGGAACACTGGTAACACCAAGAGGAATGGTGAAGGGCAGCCTTTTGATCCAGGGAGAAAAAATCGCTGCTTTAGGAGAAGCTGCCGACCGGCTGGCCGGACTTCCCGCCGCCGGGGCTGCCATAGCCGGTGGCGCTGGTTTTGCCGGCGGCACTGCCAAAACTGACGGCACTGCCACAGCCGGCGGCTCTGGTCTTGCCCGCGGTACTGCCGCAGCCGGCGGCGCTGATACGGCAGCCGGTCTGGAGATCGTGGACGCCGAGGGCTGTCTGGTCTTCCCCGGTTTTATCGATACCCACACCCATTTTCAACTGAACAACGGCTATGTGATCTCCCCCGACGATTTCGATACCGGCACTAAGGCCGCTTTGCTGGGAGGAACCACCACCATCCTGGATTTTGCCACCCAAAACCGGGGCGAAACTCTTGGACAGGGTTTAGCCAACTGGCATGCCATGGCCGGCGGCAGGGCCAATTGCGACTATGGATTTCATATGGCCATCAGCCGGTGGGACCGTGCTGCGGAAGCGGCGGTACAGGAAATGGCCGACGCCGGGGTGACCTCTTTTAAAGTGTATATGGCTTATGATAACCTGCGGGTCAGTGATGCTGAGATTTTTGAAATCCTGCAAAAGATCGCACAGGTGGGCGGCATCCTGGGCTGCCATTGTGAAAATGGGGATTTGGTTAATGTGCTGGTGCGTCAGACTCTGGCCGCCGGCATTACCGGGCCGGAGGGCCATCCTCTTTCCCGGCCGCCGGAAGTGGAAGCGGAAGCGGTGTACCGCTACCTGACCATTGCCAAAATGGCCGGATGCCCGGTAAATATCGTCCATACCAGCACCCGGCGGGCTCTGGAGACGGTGGCGGCAGCCAGGGCGGAAGGCCAGGAGGTCTATGTGGAAACCTGCCCTCAGTACTTGTTGTTTACCGATGAGCGGTACAGTCTGCCGGACTTTGCAGGGGCCAAGTATGTTATGTCGCCCCCGCTTCGGAAAGAAGAGGACCGGCAGGCTTTGTGGCAGGCGCTGGCCGAGGGGGAAGTGGATACGGTAGGGACGGATCACTGCAGCTTCAGCCTGAACCAAAAGGCTCTGGGCCGGGAGGACTTCAGCCGGATACCCAACGGTATCCCCGGCGTGGAACACCGGCCGGAGCTGATCTATACCTATGGGGTAATGCAAGGCAGGATCAGCGCCTTGCAGATGGCAAAGCTTTTGGCGGAAAACCCGGCTAAGCTTTTCGGCCTGTATCCCCGCAAAGGAGTGCTGGCTCCGGGCAGCGACGCGGATCTGGTCATCTGGAATACCAGGATCAGAAAGGTAATTACGGCGGAAAACCAAAATCATAACGTTGATAACACCCCTTACGAAGGACTGGCGGTAATCGGCGGCCCACGTCAGGTTTATCTGCGGGGACGCTTGGCGGCGGCTGAGGGACGGCTGGTAATAGCCCATGGCGGACAATATCTTTTCCGGGGCCCCGGTTTACGATTCCGCCAGTAAGCAAACGGGAGTGATACCATGAGCGGATTATGCCATACCGTGACCGGATTTTACGTAAATGACCAATATGTCAGCGCTCCTGAAAACCGGAAGCTCTTACCCTTTCTTCGGGAAGAACTGAGGCTTACCGGGGCAAAGGACGGCTGTTCCGAAGGCGCTTGCGGGGCCTGTATGGTGATCGTGGAAGGCAGGGCTATGCGGGCCTGTCTTTTGGAAACGGCCAGGCTGGCAGGCAAGCATATCGTTACCATAGAGGGCCTGTCCCCCCGGGAAAAACAGGTTTACAGCTACGCCTTTGCGGAAGCGGGGGCGGTGCAGTGCGGTTTTTGCACCCCCGGCATGGTGATCAGCGCCAAGGCTTTGCTGGATGAGACGCCGGACCCCAGCCCTCAGCAGGTCAAGGCGGCTCTGCGGGGAAATCTCTGCCGCTGTACCGGTTACAAGAAGATCAGAGAGGCCGTCCTGCTGGCGGCAAAAATCCTGCGGGAAAACTTGCCGGTGCCCCCAGATCAAGAAAAAGCCGCTGAAAACAGCAACGGCGGTGAAGATTTCCGTATCACTCTGGCCGGCGCCGGCGTAGCCGGAGATCCTGCCGGCGGCCCTGCTGGTGATCTTGCGAACAGTCTTCCCGGCAGTATTGTCGCCGGCGTTGCCGGAGATTCTGCCGGCGGCTTTTCCGGTGGCCTTACTCTGGACAGCCGCCACATGGCTGGTCTGGGCCGGGACCTGCACCGGGTGGACGCCGCGGCCAAGACCTTGGGGCAGGCTGTCTACGCCGACGATATCCGGCTCCCCGGCATGCTGTACGGCGGGGCTGTCCGCAGCATGCTTTATCCCCGGGCCAGGCTGCTGGGCCTGGATGTTTCCCGGGCCCGGGCTTTGCCTGGAGTAATCGCCGTCCTGACGTCGGCGGATATTCCAGGCGCCCAAAAGATCGGCCATCTGAAGCAGGATTGGGACGTGATGATCCCTTTGGGAAGCATCACCCATTGCCTGGGGGATCCGGTGGCGCTGATTGCCGCAGAGACAAAGGAAATCCTGGCAAAAGCAAAAGAGTTGGTCAAAGCCGAATATCAGGAGCTGCCCTGTCTGCGAAATCCCCGGGAAGCCCTGGCGAAGGGGGCTCCTGTTTTGCATGAGGAAATGGGGGATTCCAATATCCTGCGCCGGGAGCATCTGGTGCGGGGAGATGCCCAGGGAAAAATCAGCGGCGCCAAATATGTGGTGACCAATCATTATAGTACGCCCTTTACCGAGCATGCCTTTTTGGAGCCGGAAACGGCGGTGGCTTTGCCGGACCCGGAAAACCCCGGCGGTATCCGCATCTACAGCGGCGATCAGGGAATCTATCAGACCCGGCGCGAGTGCGCCGCCATGCTGGGCCTGGCCGAGGATAAAGTGCGGGTCACCGCGGCCATGGTAGGAGGAGGCTTCGGCGGCAAAGAGGACATGAGTGTCCAGCATCACGCCGCTCTATTGGCCTGGTATGTTCAAAAGCCGGTGAAGGTTTCCCTCAGCCGCCAGGAAAGCATTCTGATCCATCCCAAACGCCATGCCATGGAAATGGATTTCACTACGGCCTGCGATGAAGAGGGCCGGCTTCTGGCCATGAAGGCGGTGCTCATCGCGGATACCGGGGCTTACGCTTCTTTAGGGGGGCCGGTGCTGCAAAGGGCTTGCACCCATGCGGCGGGACCGTATAATTATCAGGATATTGATATTCTGGGCCTGGCGGTATACACGAATAATCCGCCGGCCGGAGCCTTCCGGGGCTTTGGCGTACCCCAGAGCTGCTTTGCCATGGAGTGTAATTTAAATCAGCTGGCGGAACTGGTGGGGATCAGTCCCTGGGAAATCCGCCGCCGTAACGCTGTCCTTCCCGGCCAGGTGCTGCCCAACGGTCAGGTGGCCGACGAATCCACCGCTTTAGTGGAGACTTTAGAGGCGATTAAGCCTTATTATGACGCCAATCCCGGGGCGGGGATCGCCTGCGCCATGAAAAACAGCGGCCTGGGGGTGGGCGTACCGGATGTGGGCCGGGCCCGGCTTTTGGTAAAGGGCGGCAAAGTTCTGCTTTACAGCAGCGCCGCCTGCATCGGCCAGGGTATGGGCACCGTGCAGCTTCAGATGGTCAGCCAGGCTACCGGCCTTGGCCCGGCCTGGCTGCGCTATGAGACGCCGGACACCGCCCTGGCCCCCAATGCCGGCAATACCACCGCTTCCCGGCAAACGGTGTTTACCGGTGAAGCGGTGAAGCGGGCGGCGGAAAAATTAAGAGCCGCCCTGATCCGGGAATTAGGCGGCGGAACTGCCGAGAGCCGCGCCGCCGAAAGGGGGCAGGCCGGCCAAGCGGAAGCAGAAGCTATTTCCGCTGCCGCTGCCTCCACCGCCGAAGCGGAAGCAGAAGCTATTTCCGCTGCCGCCGCTGCCGATGTGGAAGCGGCCCTGGCCAGGCTGGAGGGATGCGAATTCAGCGGCGAGTTTTCCTTTGACTCCGACCCGTTAGGCTGCGACAAGCCTAATCCGGTTAGTCACGTGACCTATGGCTACGCCACTCATTTGGCGGAATTAACGCCTGAAGGCCGGGTGAAACGAGTGGTGGCGGCCCATGACGTGGGCCGGGTGGTAAATCCGAAAAGCCTGGAAGGCCAGATTGAAGGCGGCGTGGTGATGAGCCTGGGCTATGCCCTTACGGAGGATTATCCGCTGGAAAACTGCCGGCCAAACGCCAAATTTGGTACTCTGGGGCTTTTCCGTGCCACCGATGCTCCGGAAGTGAAGGCCATCACCCTGGGGAAGAGCTGGGAGGAAACGGCCTTCGGTGCCAAGGGCGTGGGGGAGATCTGTTCTATTCCCACAGCGCCGGCGGTACAGCTGGCTTACTATAACCGGGACGGAATCTTCCGGAACAGGCTGCCGCTGGCGGATACGCCATATCAAAAAAAGGGGAGATAAAGCGGGGCCGGTTCTAAAAAGGCCGCGAAACCTTCTTCTGTTAACGGGGGACAGGGACATAATTTAACCGGTTTTGCAAGTGAGAGACGGAATGAGAGGCGGAGTAAGAGGAGGACGGCGAAAGCCGTCCTCCTCTTACTCTTTCTATGAGATATTTGCCTGTACTGTATTTTCCGCGCTTTTCGCTAGCGGCCCCGCGCTGTAATGATAAAGCCGGTGGCGGTGACGATTATTTCGGAGCAATATTGATGATCAGGGCATTGAACTTTTAGTCTATTTGGTATAGACTAAAAGTGTTGAGTCGATACCGTATAGACCGAAGAGAGGAGAGCCGATAAATGAGTACGGACAAGCTTGCACGGGGGGAAGCCAAATTCGCTGATTTAATCTGGCGATATGAGCCGATTGGTTCAGGCGAACTGGTGAAGTTATGTGAAAGTGAAATAGGCTGGAAAAAGTCCACCACATACACAGTTCTGAAAAAGCTGTGTGATAAAGGCCTTTTTCAAAATGAAAACGCGGTTGTGTCTTCCCGGATAAAAAGAGCGGAGTATTTTGCAGGGCAAAGCAGGCGCTTTGTTGAAGATACCTTCGGAGGATCCCTGCCTAAATTCCTGGCCGCTTTTATCGGAGGCAAAAAGCTCACCGATCGTCAGGCCGAGGAACTGAAAAAGCTGATTGACCGGCATAAGGAGGGATAGGCTTGACCGCTGTATTCCTTAGCGTTTTGAATATGAGTCTGACCGCAAGCTATGTAATTCTTTTTATTATTCTCGTCCGGCTGCCGCTGAAAAAGGCTCCCAGGGCTGTCTCTTATATGCTCTGGAGTGTGGCGGCGTTCAGGCTCTTATGCCCCTTTTCATTTGAAAGCATTCTGAGCCTGGTGCCCATGAACGCCTGGCCGATTCCCCAGGATATTGTGTACCGGCAGACGCCGCAAATCAACAGCGGAATCACCGCCGTTGATACCTATGTGAACAGCTCTCTGCCGGCGCCGATTGTGGGGGCAAGTGTAAATCCCCTGCAAATCTATACCCGGATCGGCACGGATATCTGGCTCCTGGGTATTGCCGTTATGCTGATTTACAGTGCCGTTTCAGTGCTGATCCTGAAAGACCGCCTGAAAAGCGCGCGGTATACGGAGAACGGCATTTACGAAGCCGACAATCTAAAAACGCCCTTCGTGCTGGGCCTCTCCAGGCCGCGGGTTTTTATTCCCGCGGGATTATCTGCGGAGGAAAAGAGTTATATCCTTCGGCATGAGCAGACGCATATCCGGCGTTTCGATCATATTATAAAGCCCTTTAGCTTTTTGATTCTGTGTATCCATTGGTTCAATCCCATGGTTTGGATCGCTTTCGTCCTGATGAGTACGGATATGGAGCTTTCCTGCGACGAGCGGGTGATAAAGGATATGGGCGGCGAGGGCAAAAGGGCCTATTCCGCTTCGCTTTTGTCTTTGGCAACGGAAAGGCGCGTGATAAATGGCGGCCCCCTTGCCTTTGGGGAGGGCAATGTCCGGGGCCGGATCAAAAATGTGCTGAATTACCAAAAACCCGCTTTTGGGATTGTTGTCGTCGCCGTGATCGCCGTTCTATTTGTCGGCATCGGACTTATAGCCAATCCAAAAGCAGATAAAGGAAGTAAAACACAGGACGGCGCATATAAAAATCAAAAACAGCCTGTTAGCCTCAGTGATTTCGTGATAGCGGAAAATTCTGCGGCGCTTTCTGACGGCAAAAATGTTTCTGTACGGCTTGTGATGACGGATGGTAAATATTTCGACAATGGTGTAACAGGAGGACTTAATCCAATAAGCTCAAATTCACTAGGTGTTTTGAAATAAATATACGATTATAATAATTAATTTAAAAATGGTTGACTTTTTGAAATAATCACTTTATTCTATATTTATTATCAGATTTTGGGTGATGAATATGGATGAATGGGTGTCTTATAGGACATCCGGCCAGTATTGTCCGGGTATGCCTGGAAAAGATGACGTAGATTATTACACATTTACGCCGAATCCCCTTTCAACGGATTTAAAAATAAAGATGGACGCAGAACTGGCAAGCCTTCTGTCTACGGCTCATAGATTATTAGGACAGCTTGAGGGCATGTCCGGTTTTCTTCCCAATATCGCTGCGGTAAACTCTATCATATTGCAAAAAGAGGCGATATTGTCCTGCCAGATTGACGGGACCAATGCGCCTCTTTATGATGTTTTGGATACCTCTCTCAAAACGGATCGAACAACCGCCCCGATAAAAAGCTGTGTTTCAGCCATGTGCCTTGGGCTGGAAAAAATAAAAACAGCGCAATACAAGAATGCGCTACTATGTGATATTCATAAGAAGTTAATCTTGAAGGGCGACAGTGAAGAACAGGGAAAATTCAGAACAGAACAGATGTTTATTGGAAAAATCAGAGTTATAACGAATTATCCTTTAACTTATAATCCCACCGCACCAGCTCAGCTTCCGAGTGCTCTGCGAGACTTGGAAAAATTCATACGTCGAGATGACGATATTGATGTATTGATCAAGGTGGCTCTCGCACATTATCAGTTCGAAACGATACACCCCTTTATGTCGGGTAACGGACTTGTAGGAAGAATTCTTCCATATCTGATTCTGGCGGATAAAAAAATATTAACAAGCCCTCTCCTGTGCTTGTCTCATTATCTGAATTTGCATAAAGTAGAATACATTGATCGGATGAGCGCACTTCGACGCCAATGCGACTACGAACAGTGGATCAAGTTCTACATTAGAGCCATCAGCTTTGCTGCCAATGATTCTTTGGAAGGGATTAAAAAGTGGCTGCATACTAGAGAAAAGAATCTTGCCAAGATTGGGAAAAGCGGTAAATCTATAAAAGCAATCAATCCCTTTTATGATAGTGTTGAGCGGCATCCCATATTTGACATCTATACCGTTGCACAGAAGGTCGGAATCTCTTACAACACAGGGGCATCTGCAATTAACCTTTTGTCCAGCTTGGGGATCGTGCAGCAAATCAACCAGATGGAAAGAAACCGTGATTATGCTTGCATGGATTTTCTACGCTGTTTCATTGGCGAGGATATGCTGCCTTTGATGGAGCACAGCGAAATTTTAAGGAATGATAAGAGTATATGAGCGAATTGAAAATATGGAAAGCCGCCATTTATATCCGAATTTCCAAAGATAACGGAGAGGATACGCTTGAAAGCCAAGAATTTATTGTAACGAAACATCTGAATGCACTTGGGAATGTACGGATTTGCACTGTAAAAATTGATGATGGATACAGCGGATTACACTGCGATCGTCCAGCTTTTCGAGAAATGTTGCGTGATATAGAACAAGGAAGAATTGACTGCGTGGCAGTGCGCGATCTTTCTCGGTTCAGCCGAAATTATATTGATGCGGGACGTTACATCCAGAAAATCTTCCCATCTCTTGGAGTTCGGTTTATTTCTGTTTTTGAGCGAATTGATTTTATGAAGGCCCCTGATCATAATGATTCTTTTATGTTAAGCGTTCGCAATGTCGTTAATGAAGCGTATTTACGCAATTTATCACAGAATATAAAGAGCTCTCTTCAGCAGGGATATAGGGAAGGCAAATATTTGAATGCTTTTTCGCCGTATGGCTACCGAAAATCACAAACGGACAAATACCGTCTCAAACCGGATCCACAGGCAGCTGAAACCGTACATAGTATTTATCAATGGAAGCTTGACGGTATGAGTGCGGCAGCTATGGCGGAACGATTGGAGAGCTTAGGCATCCCCTCGCCAGCCGAACATAAAAAGTCATTTTCCGGCGCATACTGCACCGGCTTTCAGAAAAATGACTCAGCAAAATGGACGCCGATAGCGGTTATACGCATCTTGTCAAACAGAGTCTACACAGGTCGGCTGGAACAGGGAAAAAGCCAGAAACCTTATTTCAAAGCGCGGCGTAGAGTACAAACGTTACGGAGTCAATGGGTATGCATTGAAAATGCTCATGAAGCAATCATTCCACTTCACCAATTCGAGGCCGTGCAAAGACTCCTCTTGATGGATTCCAGAAGCTCGCCGGGAGAAAAATCAGTGTCACCTTTGTCGGGTTTTGTGCGTTGTAAACGCTGTGGCAGAAACATGATACAAAAGCAAAATTGCTCTTCAAAAAAGACATATCACTATTATGTATGCAACGGTAGGAATGTGGCTAACATACCTTGCCCGTCACATCGAATTTCAAAAACGGACTTGGAGAATGAAGTATTCCGACAAATACAGTTGCGTATGGATGACGTCCTGCGGATTTATAAGTTAGCGCCATCCATGGATATGTCCCAACTCCGCTCCTTGAAAAATCAGATGGCCGTCAAAAAAATCGGAGCATTAACTAAAGAATTGAAATTACGCCATCGTTGTCTTGACGGCCTACAGGATGAAATCATCATACAATCGCATACCCTGCAGGAACTGGAAGCTATGCGAAAGCATTATATGCAGGAATGCAATCGCCTTGAGGTCTCTATAAAAAAAACTGAAGCGAATATGCAGGCCCCTCCTAATGCGGAAGAATTCTTTGGATGGCTTGAACGATACAAACCATATTTCGGATTTATAAGTGTGACCCGTCCGCTCCTCGCCTACTTGGTTAATCGGATTACAGTGGGGCAGGACAAAGAGGTGCTGGTGGAGTTTATCCATGAGCAGGAATATCAGTTCCTAAATATAGCAACAGCCGCACGGAAATGGAATATGAATAGGGTTTAAGTATGCAGAATAAAATTAAGCGTTTTCAGATATTAATTGCATTTAAAATACATACATGATACTATTAATTATACTATTTATGCGCCATTGGAGGTTTATTTATGTCGGTAAGATATATTAAGCTTTGGAAAATCCTGTTAGATAAAAAATTAAAGAAGACAGATTTGCTTCAACTTGCTGGCATAAGTACTACAACTCTTGCAAAGCTTTCCAAAGATCAGCCTGTCAGCATGGATGTAATGGCGCGCATTTGTAATGCACTGTCTTGCGATATTGGTGACGTGATGGAAATGCTACCAGATAGATCGTCAGACGATCAGGAGGTGTAGGTCTTGGCAAGAGAATTGCAATATACATCCTCCATCAAAGACATGCCGTTCATGTTTTCTGAAATGTGCAGAACGGCTCAGCTTTTATGTGAAGGCAAAAACAGCGATGAAATCGTTGCAATGTCTATCCAAAGCAATATTTACCAGTTGGAGCGAGAAAAGCGCCGCCGGGATGTCCCGCTGCGTATGATAAAACGCCTTTCCACTCTCGATGATTCGCTCATATCCGTTATTGCCACTGGCAGCGAAAGGGATGCCAAGGTGATTGCTTTCCTTGCTTTGATTAAAGCAGACCGCTTGTTTTTTGAATACATGCGAGAGGTTTACCTTGACCGATACGAGGCTGGTAGGTTTGAAATTTCAGATAAAGATTTTATTGGCTTCATTGAGCGAAAAGCGCAGAGCAGTGATGTGGTTGCTAAATGGACAAGCAATAATCTAGTCCGCATTCGCAACACATATAAAAATATCTTGTGTGAGGCCGGTCTTGCGAAAAGAAACGGAGATGTGTTACTCATCCAAAAACCTCTTATTGATCATGCTTTGCTGGGTTTGTTGGACAGGGACGATGTGCTGTACGCAAAAGCCATGTTATTGGAGGCTTAGGGGTTGTATGATGACATTGAATAAACGGCTCGATCTCATTGAGAAGAAAATTCTAGAGCCGACTTTTCGCACGGGCCGGGGCACGGCCAACGAGATTAATTTCTGGATATTTGATTATGATGCCGAAGATGAAATGGCGGTGCGTGCCCATGTGGATTATCTGCTTGGACGGGTCAACGGTTTGTATGATGATGTGCGTATCGTTCGCTTTGACCTGTACGATCTTATGTTGGAAGTCCTCAGAGAGAAGAATTACCTTGATAGGGTAATTGCGATGGAGAAAGCCAAAGGAAGCGAGGCAATTATCAACCCTATCAAGAGGACTCTGCGCCTTACGCTCGAAGGAGACTTGATTATTAATAAAATCACGCGGAACCTTGTGCCGGAACGGGATGTGGTTTTTCTCACCGGTATCGGAAAGGCATGGCCGATCATTCGCTCCCACACCATCTTGAACAACTTGCACAGTCGTGTGAACAAGAATGCACTCGTGATGTTTTTTCCTGGAGAATATACAAATGAGCTTCGCTTGTTTGGTGAGATCACCGATGACAATTATTATCGGGCGTTTAAACTGATTGAAAGATAGGAGTGCGGCAATCGTGAAAATCAATGATATGTTCCAGAAAAAGATCGGCAGATCGATTCAAGGCGTTGTGAAAATCGGTCAGGATTCTACCGAAATCATCACGCAGGAGCTGGACGAATACGTCGTTACCAGAGAGTTGAACCGGCACTTCGATAAATTCTTTGGGAATTACCGTAAAGGCACCCAACAACATACCGATAAAATAGGCGTTTGGATCAGCGGCTTCTTTGGAAGCGGTAAATCGCACTTCCTGAAAATCCTGTCCTACCTGTTGTCTGGTAAAGAGTATGGAGGTAGGAAAGCCATCGGCTTTTTTGAGGGAAAGATTGCCGACAGCCGCATTATGGCCGACATGCAGGTAGCCGCTGATACAAACGCAGATGTGATACTTTTCAATATCGATGCGGAGGCTGACGCAGATTCTAAAGTCAACAAGGATGCTATCGTTAAGGTCTTCATGAAGGTGTTTAACAAGATGCGGGGCTTCTGCGGAAGCATGCCATGGATTGCCGATCTGGAACGTCAAATGACCGAAAATGGTGTGTATGATGCTTTTCGTGCCCGCTTCAAAGAACTGGCCAGCAATGATTGGGAGAATGCTCGTGAGGATTTTTATTTTGAGGAAGATAATATTGTGCAGGCGTTAGCCGACACAACAAAAATGAGCCAAGCCGCCGCCCGCAGCTGGTACGACAAGGCTGAAAAAGATTATTCCATCGATATCAATGCTTTTGCCCGTAAAGTGCGGGAATATATAGAAGCGAAATCTGAGAGTAGCGGTAAAAATCATTTTGTGATTTTTATGATCGATGAGATGGGTCAGTATATCACCAGCGACACCAATAAGGGATTACTGCTTAACTTACAAAGCGTCGTTGAAAGTCTGGGCACAGAATGCAGGGGTCGAGCATGGGTAATTGCTACAGGTCAGGAAGATATTGACTCTATTGCGAAATTTGACCGCAATGAATTTTCTAAAATCATGGGTCGTTTTGATACACGCCTCTCACTTTCCTCGGCGAATGTGGATGAAGTAATCAAGAAAAGGCTTCTTTCTAAAACCGAGACTGCCACTGAAAAATTGCGGCTTTTGTATGCTGACAAAGCTGCCATCTTGAAGAATCTGATTACTTTCTCTCCAGACACGCCGGAAAAGCGTTTGTACTCCGACGAAGATGATTTTGTGGATGTGTATCCGTTTATCCCTTATCAATTCAACCTGCTGCAGGCGGTATTCAACGGCATCCGTACCCACGGTGCGTCAGGCAAGCACCTGTCCGAAGGCGAGCGTTCCCTGCTCAATGCCTTTCAGGAGGCGGCGATTCAGTATGCCAATTCCGAGGATGGGATACTGATTCCATTTGATGCTTTCTATAAAACAGTTGAAACCTTTCTTGATCACAATATCCGCAAGGTGATCTTTGATGCCGAAGACAGCGCGGAGCGGTCGGATGGAGATCTTCAGCTTTATGACGTGGAAGTACTGAAAGTGCTGTTCATGTTGAAATACATCTCCAATGTGCTGCCGGCAAACTTGGAGAATATCACTACCATCATGCTCGACAACATCGATCAGGATAAAATTGAAGCGAAAAAGAAGGTTGACGCTTCTCTACGCCGACTGGAAAAACAAAAGCTGATTATTAAAAACGGAGATCAGTTTATCTTTCTGACCAATGAGGAACAGGACGTCAATCGTGAAATCCGGGAGATCAAGATTGATGCCAGCGAGATCATCGACAAGGTAGGCGACGATATTTTCTCCGCCCTGTTCGGCCTGAATAAGAAATACCGTTACAACGACCGCTATGATTTCGCGTTTAACACCATCATCGATGACAGACCGCGCGGCGCGCAAAAAGAGGAAATCGGGATTCGCATCTTGACCCCTATGTATGCCCACGGCGGCGCATCCGACATGGAAATGAAGTCGCTCTCCATACGGGAGCGTAATGTGATTATATCCTTGCCGGATGATATGTCATTCTTTGAGGAAATGGAACAGTCCCTGCAAATCGATACCTACATACGCCGCACGGCGGGCAAATCTACTACAGATACCGTGGAGGACATCAAGACCACAAAAATCCGCGAAGGCAAACAGCGAGCGGAACGCTCACGGGAACTGATTATTGAAGCGCTGAAAAGGGCTGACATCTATGTAAACGGCAATCGCCTGGATATTAAGGAAAAACAGCCGTCTGAACGCATCAATGATGCATTTAAGGTTTTGGTGGAGAGCATATACACCAAGCAAAGCTATATCACAGACCCCTTCTTTACCACTGACAACCTTCGCGAGATCCTGACTTCACGGGATACGCAGGTTACTTTGGACGGAATGGAATCTGTAGAGCCGAACCATCTTGCAATTATAGAAATGTCCGAAGTGATCAGCCGAAGTTCTTTCAAAAATATCCCCCTTACCATGCGGGGACTAATCGAGCAATTCAGTAAGATCCCTTATGGCTGGAAAGAAAATGACATTGCCGGCATCCTTCTCACCCTGTTCAAAAAGCAGGAAGTTCGTCTGGATTTAAGCGGCGAAACCATTTCCACCGGCGATATGAATGTGATTACCTATGTCACCAAGCGGGACTATCTTGACCGTGTGGTGGTAAAAACACGGGTTAAAATCCCCCCTGCCCTTTTAACCAACGCGAAGAACATTGCGAGGGACGTGTTCGGCAAAAGCGATGTTCCGGGAGATGAAGACGGTCTGATGGCCCGTATGCGGGATTTTGCGTTAAAGGAGCTTGATCGCCATGATGACCTAAATCCTGGCGTCAGGCAGCTTCTAGACGAATACAGCAAGATACGTTATCCGGGGGAAACCGTGCTGGAGAACGGGAAGAATCTGCTGGAACAGCTCGTCAGAATTAAGGATATCAAGGCATTTTTCGATTATCTGCAAAACGAAAAGGACGATCTGCTGGACTATGAGGAAGATATGCAGGATGTCAAAAAGTTCTTCCGGAACCAGCGCGAGATTTTTGATAAGGCACTGAAGATGCTCTCTATTTACGAAGGCAACCGTTCCTACGTGCTTGACCCGGAAACCATCCGAGTCATAAATGAAATGGAGAGAATCACACGGCTTCAGTCCCCGTATTCGGAAATTCATAAACTGCCTGAACTGGTGGATCAATTTATCAAGCGATTTAGCAACCTGATGGCTGCAGAGTGTAAGCCGATTTGTGTGGATATTGAGGCCGATCGTGCGGCCACGCTTGAAGATTTAAAACGACGGGCTTTTGCCGATAAGTTATCTGATAAGGTGGATGAAGACTACAGGGCACTGCTTGACAGGCTTTCCCATGCCAACAACATTTATGAGGCCATTGCCATGCGCACCGAAAGCGACCGGATGAAGCAACGTTTCATCCAGAGCTTTGATGACGAGGAGGCTCGCATTGCCGCAACACAGTCTGGCTGTTCCGGAGAAACACCACCAAAGCCCGTGCGTAAAACAAAAAATATCAGCCTGAAAACGCTGATTTCCGGCACAAACCATATTTCCAACAGGCAGGACATTGATAAGCTGCTGGATGAACTTCGTATAAAGCTGGAATCGGAGCTTACGGAAGATACCACGATAAGAATTATTTAGCACCTGGAGGTTGGAGCAAGATGGATAAAACAGCAATCAAAAACTATGCGGTAGCGACGCGCCGGAAGTTGATAGATGTGGTCAGAACAAAAATGGCATCCTTGTATATCTATGAGGAAGGCGCGGAGCTACCTAAAGTTGCGGCAACGAAACTGCGCGCGGATGGCATTTTTCTGACTGACAAACAAATGGAAGCCCGTTTAAAATTGATTGCTTACCTTGCCCACCTCGGCGGCGAAATGGACAATGAAAAGGCGTTCAGCCATGTACTGGAGGAAGTTGCTTACACATGGTTTAACCGCCTGATTGCACTACGCTATATGGAAATCAACGAATATTTGCCCTCTGGCATCCGTATCCTCTCCAGCGCCGAACCGGGGAGAGCAGAACCGGACGCCATGCGTGAGGCCGAGCGGCTACCCTATGTAAATCAGGATGAAATCGCTCGACTTCGCGCCGACACCGCCCCCGGTGCTTCTGAAAAGCTGTACAAGTACATCCTGATTTCTCAGTGCAATGCCCTGCATGAAATTCTGCCGGGTATGTTCCAGAAAATCAATGACTATACCGAGTTGCTGCTCCCGGATTCTTTATATCAAAGAGGCGGCATTGTCCATGATCTGGTCAATGCCATCAAGGAGGACGATTTCAAGGATCAGGTGCAGATTATCGGCTGGCTATACCAGTATTATATCTCCGAGAAAAAAGATGAAGTTTTCGCTGCATTGAAAAAGAACGTAAAAATTAACAAGGAAACCATCCCCGCCGCCACTCAGCTTTTCACGCCGGAATGGATTGTAAAATATATGGTGGAAAACAGCCTTGGGCGGTTGTGGCTTACTTATTGCCCCCTGGGTTTGGCATGTGGCAACGCGGAAGATGCTCTGCGCGAACTGTGGACTTACTATGTTGACGAAGCCGGACAGGAACCTGAGGTTGAGCGCCAATTAAAGGAACTTGAACAGCAATACAGAATTGAAAACCCCGCACAAATAAAAATTATCGACCCTTGTATGGGGAGCGGGCATATTTTGGTGTACGCTTTTGATGTGTTGTTTCAGATATATTTCAGCCAGGGCTATGCGGAGCGCGAAATCCCGGGGCTGATATTGCGGAACAATATCTACGGTCTGGACATTGACGGGCGCGCAGCTCAGCTTGCCTATTTTGCCTTGATGATGAAAGCCCGTAGTTATAACCGCCGTTTCTTCCGACCGAAGGATGGCGAGAGCATTCCCCAGCCGCATGTCTACGCTGTGATTGAATCCGACGGAGTACAGCGGTATCCTCTGGACTACATGGGTGAAGGTATGAGCGAAACCGATCAAAACGAGTGTAAAGAGGGCCTTGGCTATCTGATTGATTTGTTCGCCGATGCGCGGGAATACGGTTCTATCCTGAAAATTGAGCGAAAGTTGAATTATGACAAGCTGCGCCAGTTTATGAAGGCTATATGCCCCGTCCAGATTCATATGGATGCCCAAGATATTTCTCATGCACAGGAAGTATTGCTAGAAATATTGGATATCGCCGAGATTTTGACCCAGAAATACGATGTGGTTGTGACAAATCCGCCGTATATGGGTGGCGGCGGTATGGGAGCAAAACTATCAGAGTATGTCAAAAAGAACTATCCTGACGGAAAAGCAGATATGTTTGCCGTATTTATTGAAAAATGCCACGAGTTACTGAAGCCAAACGCCTATCAAGCAATGATTACACAACATGCTTGGATGTTCTTTTCAAGTTACGATAAATTACGAAAAGAACTGCTTCAACGCAATATCGTCAACATGGTTCATTTAGGTGCAAAGGCCTTTGATGAAATAAGCGGCGAGGTTGTACAAACCACAGCGTTTGTCATACAGAATAGTCATATTCCTCAATACCTTGGAACTTATTTTCGCCTTGTCGATTATAATTGTCAGTCTTCCAAGGAAAAAGCATTTATTCATGGGAAAAATCGCTACGCTAGAAAAAATTCAGATTTTGAAACAATACCCGGAAAACCTGTTGCGTATTGGACTAAGAACGCAATTTTAAAGGCATTCGACTCGCAATATAAATTTGGTGATGTAGTTGATTTTTGCGTAGGAATTTCCACTGCAAATAATGATAGATTTTTGCGGAATTGGTTCGAAATTGATATTTCAAAATTTGCGTATCCTACCAAAGATATGCAGCATGTTATGCGTGAAAAAAAATGGTTTCCATTTAATAATGGTGGACAAACAAGAAAATGGTACGGGAATAACTTTCTTGTTATCAATTGGGAAAATGATGGCAATGAAATACAAGTAACAGGTCGCGCATCAATCAGAAATAAGAGCTACTATTTTCGCTCCGGGTTTACATGGACAGATATATCAACTGGACAGATTGGTTTACGACACTTTGATTATGGGTTTATTTTTTCGACTGCTGGCCTATGTTTGTTTGGAGAGCAACACATCAATTATGTTGTAGGTTTTTTGAACAGTACTGTAAGTAAACTTATACTTGATGTTCTCTGTCCCTCACTGCATTTTAATATTGGTGATTTGGCAAAAATCCCACTACTATCCTATGGTGACTTGGAAAATCAGATGAATATATTGATTGAACAAAACATTAACATAGCTAAAATTGATTGGGATGCTTTTGAAACCTCATGGGACTTCAAAACCCATCCGCTGGTCGCCTTTAAAGTTAATTACGAAGCTGTCCCATTGATGTATGCGGATGACATCGTTGAAGGCCCCAATGTTATTGAGTGGAGTGAGGGCGCTGCGCCAATAGCACAGGCTTTTAACACTTGGGAACGCTTTACTGACGAACAGTTTGCCAAACTCAAAGCCAACGAAGAATATCTCAACCGTATTTTCATCGATATATACGGATTGAAGGACGAATTAACCTCGGAAGTTGAGGACAAGGACGTTACTATACGTCACGCCGATCTTGGCCGCGACATCCGCAGTTTTCTATCCTATGCTGTTGGCTGTATGTTTGGGCGCTATAGTCTGGGTAAGCCGGGGCTTGTATTTGCCGGCGGTAATTTCAACTCAATATATCATCGCTATAAAGGGCAAGCTCCCTGTGACGAGAATGGTGAATTACCCTCTGGGTCAGGATATGCTGGGATTTCATCGGCTCCATATCATTATCCTGAGTTTAAGGATCACGATAAATGGACTGCTTGCTCATTTGAGCCAGATGAAGACAATATTGTTCCGATTGGTTCTGCTGACTATTTTAACGACGATATTGTGGTGCGTTTCACTGAGTTTGTCCGCGTCGTATACGGCGATTCCACACTGGGTGAAAACCTGAACTTTATTGCCAGCGCCTTATACCCCAATGTGAACGGTTCGGCCAAAGACAAAATACGGCGCTATTTTTTGAACGATTTTTACAAGGATCACTGCAAAGTGTATCAGAAGCGTCCTATTTACTGGCTGCTAGACAGCGGTAAGGAGGACGGTTTTAAAGCGCTTTTCTACCTACATCGCTATGACAAAAATACGATTGCACAAGCACGTACTGATTATCTCCATCCACTTCAGCGCAAATATGAGGCAGAAATCGGCCGGTTGGAAATGCTGTCTGGTGCCACCAACGATACCCGAGAGAAAGCCACTTACCGTAAGGAAATTGAGGCCCTGCAAAGGAAGATTGAGGAATGCCGTACCTATGATCAGGTAGTAGCCCACATTGCTCACCAGCAGATTGAACTTGATCTTGATGATGGCGTGAAAGTCAACTATACCAAATTCCAGGGCGTGAAAGTGCCAATGGATAACGGTAAGACAGTGCCGATGGATTTATTAGCGAAGATTGGTTAGGAGGGATGATCTATACTTACGGAAGAATTGAAGCAGAAAGTAGTCAAGTGCGCACAATCAAATCATTTAAGCTTTTATTTTTGGGGAAGCCATCTTCCAAATGGCAGTATTGATCATAAGCAGTTAAGCGGAGATACGCTTGGCGTACAGATTTACATACCTGACAGAAGCGGGTACTCTGCTTATGAGAAGGTCAAGAGTGAATTAGCGGCTATCTTTGAAACATATGAGATTTATTTTGATGAAGAAATCGACTTGCCTACAAAGTCCGGTTGGTTTAAAGAACTGCATTTTATGAGTAAGGTTGCCTACCAAGAAAAATGCGAGAAAGGAGAGGCGATGGCAAGCATGTCCACTGGTCATGTATATAATATTGGCACGATAAATGCCCAAGGTGGTAATGTTGTTTTCGGTGATGTTGTCAATTCGACCTTTAGCATTGATAATTCTGTTACTAAAATAGAAGAAATGATTGAGGAAAAAGGTGGCGAGGATAAGGCTGAACTCTTAACTGTTTTGGAAGAAGTGAAGGCCATAGCCGAACAAATCTCTGCCACGGGAAAAATTGAGACAAAACCTTCTTTGCGTGAGCGACTCAGTAGACATCTAGAAAAGCATAGCTGGTTTTACGGTGAAATTGTGGGGCTTCTTGGAAGTGTTGCTCTTAAACTAACATTAGGAATTTGAGGTGTTATTATGGCACTATTCTCAATCACAGGAGATAGAATAAAACAAATAACCAAGATCCCCCATGACAATGTAAACCGCCCCATTATCAATCGTATTCCAAAGATAGAATTGGACGCAATTATTGATGAACTCAATCGGCGGGTAGATGAAATTGTGGATTCACACGATGAATTGATTACCGCAGGATGGATTCCCGGTAGCAATTGGACAGGTATGGTTTGGTCTCCAATTTATACCGCATCAGGAAACGACTTTACCCGTGCGGGGATGGTCTTTGGGGCGCTTGTGTTCGAGGTGATAATGAATCGTTCCGAAGATTGGTCATTGGGAAAGTACCAGGTGAATGGGCGCGACATAGGAAGTACGACCTATTTTAGAATATTCCCTAATCATTAGGGGGAACGTTGAATGAACCTAACCGAAGTAAAAAAATCATTGGAGCGGCAGTTTTCCCGCGAACTTTCGCAGGGTGCAAAACGCAACATCATATTTTGGTATGACGAAGATGGTGTGTTTGCCGATGACATCGACAGCTTGACGCTCCCAAATGTAAAAATTATCAAGCTGTACGACAACAATATGTTTGCCGTCAAGCTGTACATAGAAGAAACGGATCAGGAGAGTAATCTGCTGGTTTATTCGCCGTTGCCCCGTCCGCTCGACCGGGAAAATTGGCTTACCGACGCTATCAAGTACGGCCAGACCTTTTCAGCCGACGAAACGTCCAACAATATGCTGATATTAGGTGTTGAGGGTGCGCTTCGCCATGTGATGGAAGAATATAAGCTGTTCTTCCGTAGCAGTGAACGGTTTAAGCGATTTGAGAGCTACATCCTTGGCCCGTCATATACCGAAGAAAAAATTGACGTTGGCATTCTGTCGGCACTTTGTAAATTGCCGACGCCCAATTTCGATCAGGTGGTGAGAACACTTCTGATAGAAATGGTAAACGGTGAAAGCGCCACATATGACGACATAAGCAAGTTTGGCAATCTGGATGCGCTGTGGCGGATAATACAGAAATCCTATGGATATGGCTTTGCTGAGCAAAGCCTTGAAAAGTTGGCAATCCTCCTGTTATGCACTCACTTATCTCACAGCATCGATAGCCCAATGCCCAAAGAGTGGCAGACGTATGTGTCCGATAATTCCAACTGCTTTGTTTATGTGGACAATTTGATGAAGAACAGCCAGTTTTGGGATGCTTACGACAAACTGGCTATTTTCGTGGCCGGGAAGCTGGGGCTTGCAGAACGTGCTGGAACATGGACTATCGACGAAATCATCGAGTGTGATACCTTTGAGGATTTTGATAGCTTCATCATTACCCGCATTCGTGAAAATATTGAACAGGGTGTGAGCGAATATGAGCACTATCGCAAGATTATCCACAGCCGCAAAAACCGCCGCTATTATCCGCAGTTTGCTGGCGAATATGAGGTCTTACTTCACGCTTGCGAATATCTGGAGCTAGCAGTAAAATATGAAAAGCTGCCGGGAATCAGCCTGCCCGAGTTGTTTGACAGGTATGTGAAGCATTATTATCGGTTGGATAGCAGTTATCGTCACTTCCTCCTTGCTTATGATCGGCTGGAGGAAACAGAAGCCTTTCAGCCATTGTGCGATCAGGTGGAAAACAGCTACACCAACTGGTATTTAAGCGAGCTGTCGATTAAATGGTGCACTCTGCTGGATGATGAAACCACTTGGCTGGTACCCGGTGTTACACCGCAACAGGGTTTTTATGACAAATACGCCCGACGTTATGTAGTCGACGATGAACGTATTGTTGTTATCATATCCGATGCTCTGCGCTATGAATCAGCGGTAGAGTTAAATGCCCGACTTAACCGAGACCAAAAGGGCGTGAGTGAGCTGGATGTGATGCTGGGCGTTCTGCCGTCCTATACGACCTTGGGCATGGCAGCGCTGTTGCCGCATAAGAATATCTCGATCACAGATAATGCCGATATAGAAATCGACGGCGTTTCCAGCCAGGGTACGGAAAATCGGTGCAAGATACTTCGACAATATAAAAAAGAATCTATAGCCGTTCTATATGATGATATTATGAAGCTGAGCAAGCAACAGATGGCAGAGAAATTCGCTGGCATAAAGCTGATCTATATTTACCATGATGTCATTGACGCACGGGGCGATAATGCGCCAACAGAGCATGAAGTGTTTGACGCAACGGAAAAAGCCTTTGATGACCTCGATAAACTGGTACGTAAACTACGAAACAATATCAGCGCTATTAACGTTCTGATCACGGCGGACCATGGCTATATCTATCGTCGTACCAAACTGGAGGAACGTAACAAGACTCCAAAAGAAGACGCTGCCGGTATTCTCTCCAAACGCCGCTTTATCTTGGCGCGTGAGGATGTAGAAAAACATGGTACGCAAAGCTTTTCAATGGACTATCTGACCAAAGAAGAGTCCGGTCTTTACGTTATCGTGCCTCGTTCGGTCAACTGCTTTAAGGTGCAGGGCACCGGAAGTTGTTATGTTCACGGCGGGACAAGCCTGCAGGAAATCGTTGTGCCGGTTATCCGCTTCAAAAGTGATAAAAATCTACGAGGTTCTTTGGGAGCGAAAAAGGTATCGCTGAATCTCACTAACCTGTCTCGCAAAATCACCAGCGTGATCACTCACCTGACATTCTTCCAAAATGAGCCGGTGGACGAAAAGCGTTTGCCGTTACGGGTGACGGCTTATTTCGCAGATGGCGATGGTAATCGAATTTCCAACGAAAACATTATTATAGCCGAAAGCATCAGCGTCAAGCCGGAGGAACGTACTTATAAGGAGAAGTTTACGCTGAAAGACATGGCGTATGATAAGTCCAAGGAGTATTATCTTGTTTTGATTGACGAAGAAGAAATGGTGAATAAAGAGATTGAGCGCATTCCCTTCGTCATTGATCTTGTCTTTGGCGGCAGTATTCAGTTTTAGGGAGGCAGGGTTCAGCTATGGACGAAAATCTAAACGCTATATTGCAGGAATACTTTGCGGGCAAAATTGTCCGTAAAGATCTCACAAAAAGAATAAAAGAAGGCGCTAATGTCCCGGTGTATGTATTGGAATATCTGCTAGGGATGTATTGTGCCACTGATGATGAGGATAGCATAGAACAAGGCGTACAGAGGGTCAAAGATATACTGGCAGATAATTTTGTGCGTCCGGATGAGGCAGAACAGACTAAATCTAAAATCCGTGAAATGGGTAGTTATACGGTTATTGACAAAATTGAGGCTAAACTTGACCCAGACAGTGATTCCTACCGTGCGACGTTTTCAAACTTGGGGCTTAAAAACGTCTTGGTGGCTGATACTTATGTCAAGCAATATGAAAAGTTGCTGGCTGGTGGTATTTGGTGTATTCTACGCATGAATTACAACCGTTTAGAAGACCGTTATGACGAGTTTGATACCGATGCGCCCAAGGCCAGCAAGAAAAATCGAGTCAGTCCATTTGAGATTGAGGAGCTGACGCCGATTCAGCTTCCCCACATGGATATGCAGGAATTTTTCGACGGCAGGAAACACTTTACCAAGGAGCAATGGATTGACGTTATGCTCCGAAGCGTTGGCATGGAACCGACCCAATTCAACGACAGAACAAAGTGGCACCTGCTGGCCCGTATGATTCCGCTGGTAGAAAATAACTACAACCTATGTGAACTGGGTCCGCGGGGCACTGGTAAATCTCATATTTATAAGGAGATTTCCCCCAATTCCATCCTGGTTTCCGGAGGACAGACTACCGTTGCCAACCTGTTTTACAATATGGCAAGCCGGGCTATTGGGCTTGTAGGTATGTGGGATTGCGTGGCTTTCGATGAAGTGGCTGGCATCACCTTTAAGGATAAAGACGGCATCCAGATCATGAAGGACTATATGGCGTCTGGATCTTTTGCGAGGGGCAAAGAGGAAAAAAGCGCAAACGCATCCATGGTGTTTATTGGAAATATCAATCAAAGCGTGGATGTGCTGCTGAAAACCTCTCATTTGTTTGAGCCATTTCCCGAAGCAATGGCCTATGACAGCGCATTCTTTGACAGAATCCATTATTATTTGCCTGGCTGGGAAATCCCCAAAATGCGCCCTGAATATTTCACCAATGAATATGGCTTCATCTCTGATTACCTGGCCGAATTTTTCCGGGAAATGCGTAAGCGGAACTATGGCGATGCGATAGAGCAGTATTTCCGGTTGGGTGGCGACCTCAACCAGCGTGATGTGATCGCTGTGCGAAAGACCGTGTCGGGTATGATCAAGCTGTTATATCCCCATGGTGAGTTTAAAAAAAATGATGTGGCTGAGATACTGGAATATGCGCTGGAAGGACGGCGTCGGGTTAAAGAACAGCTTAAAAAAATCGGCGGAATGGAATTCTATGATGTCCATTTTTCCTATTTAGATAACGACAGCTTCGAGGAGCACTTTGTATCAATTCCGGAGCAGGGATCCGGCAAGCTGATTCCTGATGGTCAAGGCAAACCAGGTCATGTTTACACCGTGGCGCGTGGAGATACCGGAATGCTGGGAGTCTACAAGCTGGAAACCGAGGTTGTGGGTGGCAACGGCAAATTTGAAGTAACTGGCATCGGATATGACCGTGAGGCCAAGGAAAACCTGAAAACCGCGCAGAACTACTTTAAGGCAAATAAGAAGTTGATCAGCGGTTCCATCAGTATTGATACTAATAATTACCTTATGCACATCGCTGATTGCCAAGGCTTAGGTACAACGTCGGAGCTGGCACTGTGTGCCTTTGTTGCTCTATGCGGCGCTTCCCTGCGAAAACCAGTTCAGTCGCAAATGTGCGTGTTGGGAAACATGAGTATTGGCGGTACAATCAGTAAGGTCGAAGAACTCGCCAATACCCTTCAAGTGTGTTTTGATGCCGGCGCAAAAAAGATATTGCTTCCTATGTCATCCGCAAGCGATATAGCAACTGTTCCAGCTGATCTGTTTGCTAAGTTTCAGACTTCCTTCTACACCAGCCCAGAAGATGCTGTTTTTAAGGCATTGGGGATTGAATGACCACTAAAATTCGATCTATAAGTTTTAAGAAATGAAGCCGCGGCTTTTTCAGTCTAGAAAAGGAGCCAAGTCTGTAGAATGGAATTGCCGCCCTTTTTTTACCCATGAGGCATATCTTCCGATAAAAAAGTACAGGGAATTCAAAGAATTTACATTTTTTCTTACGTCCCTACTTGACACCATCAGATGAAGGATATGCCGGCGCCGGCGGCGGCATTTATCCTGAAAATTATCAGGGGAGCTATGAAATTCAGGTTTTTGATTCTGACGGAAAGCTAATCTCCAGGACCGATGCTGCAGAGGACGGTCAGCCGGCGAATTTTGCCGGGAAGTTTAACCTGCTGTTTGATGATTATAACAGGGACAGAAACCCGGACTTTTCCATCGGGCAATGGGGATCGAGCAGCATGAACATCTATCAGGTGTATACGATTATGCCGGATGGAACGGTGAAAAGAATCAGCGGTGAAGGGTTCGCCCATTCCGGCCATGATTTTTCAGTTAAATTCAATAAGGATAAGGGCTTCGGGTTTTATGCGCAATTTTACAACAACGCCACAGGCGAAACGGCAACGATTCATTATATATGGGATATAGACAAAAACAGTTTTGAGGAAGATACTTCCTCATAAGATAGCATAAGAAAAGACCGATAAAGGGGGCCTGCCGCTCTGCGTTTTCAAATTAACGTTTGGCGACAGCCCCCCAATTTATTCCGATGAACGCTGACAGATTCTGCCCCGGCCCGTCTTCCGGTGCCGGTTTGGCTTGTGGTTATGCGAAGGTTAACCGATACCGCCGTAATAGGAGCCGGCGATCAGAGCGATGAGGGCGCAGGCGCAGTAGACGTACTTGGCAAGAGGATATAACCAATTGCCCACAGGCTTGGGTGCGCCCTGGTTGACGCTTTTAAGCACGAACTCTTTGCCTGCTACCCAGAAGAACATGATGCCGGCCAGCAGGGCGCCCAGGGGGCAGATATAGATGGAGACCACGTCCATCCACTGGGAGGTGATGGCCTGGATGCACAGGGCCACTACGCAGCCCGCCACATGGATCACGGCCACGGCGGGCATCCGTTTCATGCGGAATTTCTCCTGCAGGGCGGCGATGGGGGCCTCATACAGATTGATGAGAGAGGTGACGCCGGCAAAGAGCACGCAGACAAAGAAGATGATGCAGATGACAGCTCGGCGCCGCCCACCGCCATGGAGGGGATAATGACGAAGGCGGCCAGCAGGGCGGCCAAAGTGTCAAAGAAGGCTACGTTGCGGGCGGAGTTTGGGATATCTTCCGTTTTGCTCAGGTAGGAACCGTAAATCACGGTGCCGTTGCCCGCTACGGACAGGGAGAAAAAGGCCTGACCGAAGGCGAATATCCACAGCTTGGGGCTGGCCAGGCCGGCGGGATCCAGGGTGAAGATGTACTTGTAGCCGTTGGTGGCGCCGGGCAGGGTGAAGATATAGATGCCCAGGCATACGAAGAGAAAAAACAGGGCGGGCATCATGACCTTATTGGCCTTCTCAATACCCCCTGCGATACCCATGGACATGATGATGAAGCTGACCGCCAGGGCGATCACGATCCAGAGGTTGGCGCCCCAGGCGCCGGCGGTGGCCCCAAAGGTACCGCCGATGACCTCCATATTCTGGCCCATAGCGGTAAGGCCGCCGCTGAAGGACAAGAAGGTATACTTGAAGATCCAGCCCATGACCACGGAGTAGCCGATGGCCAGGGCCAGGGAGCCCAAAATGGGAATCATGCCGATGGTCTCGCCGGTCTTCTTCTTGCCGGTACGTATCTCGGTACACATGCCGAAGGCGCCGATGGGGCCGGCACCGGCGGCCCGGCCCAGAGCCATTTCGCCGATGACGCCCGAGGCGCCGATCAGAATGACGAAGATGAAATAAGGAATCAGGAAGGTCAGACCGCCGAAGGTGGATACCATGACGGGAAAGCGCCAGATATTGCCCATACCTACGGCGGAGCCGATGCAAGCCAGGATGAAGCCCCATTTGCTGGTAAATCCGTCGCGCTTTTCCACAGTTTTGTCATGAGCCATAATTCTTTCCTCCGTTCTATCATTCAATCACACGGGTTGATTCACTTATTGATCCGGAGCTGCAGTGGATGGCTTTGCAGAAGAAGGGAGCGGCCTTTCCGGCCTCACCGAAAAGGCCGCCGGGTAAATGCGATGAGGAGAATCAGATCGTTGGCGGGGCGGCGGTAACTCCCTGGCGTTCCAGGGAAGAAGGGCCCTGGATTTACTTATTGGGATAGGGTTCCAGGAAAGCGTGGAAATGGCGCATGGGCAGATTGTGGCCCATGGTGATCCTCATGTTGGGAATGCTCTCCCGGTCTTTATACAACTCGGTGACGGCGGCAATGACATAGTCCAGGTGCTCCTGGCTCAACTGGCTGCGGTTGATGGCAAAGCGGACCACGTTGCAGACCTCGGCCTGCTGTTCGGGAGTCTTCAGATCGTACTCCATGGAGTAGTCGCCCAGTTCGGACACGCGAATGCCGTAGCGGCGGATGAGTTCCAGGCTGAAGCCTTCGCCGGCGAAGGTTTCGTGACTCCGCTTGCCGTCGAAGAATTCATCCATATTGATGTATACGCCGTGGCCGCCGGCAGGCAGAACCACACCCTTGATCCCGTTTTTGTAAAAACCCTGAGCCAGGTACTCGCACTGGGAGACCCGCTCCTCCAGATAGTGGAATTCGCAGCACTCATACAGGCCGGCGGCCAGAGCCATGATATCCCGGCCGGACATGCCGCCGTAAGAGTCGTTGCCGTAGGAAGAAATCTGCTTCACCTTCAGCAGGATGCCCACATCGGTGGTCACATTGCCTTCGGCATCGAAGTCGGAGAAGTTCTTCCAGAAATAGCCCTTGTCCCGGAAGGCCAGGATGCCGCCCATGTTGGCGTGGCCGTCCTTTTTCAGGGAGGCGGTGAAGCCGTCGCAGTAGGAGAACATCTCTCTGGCGATCTCGGCGATGGACTTGTCGGCGTAGCCCTCTTCATTAGTTTTAATAAAATAGGCGTTTTCCGCCCAGCGGGCGGCGTCCAGCATGAAGGGGATGCCATACTTGTGGGCGATTGCGCCGGAAGCCCGCAGGTTGGCCATGGAGACGGGCTGGCCGCAGACGGTATTATTGGTTATTGTGGTATAAACCAGAGGGACATTCTCAGGTCCTGCTTCCTGAATCAAGGCTTCCAGTTTCTCGGTGTCCATGTTGCCCTTGAAAGGGTTCTTCTCATACTTGCCGCCCTGGGGGACTTCCCACAGCAGGGCCTTGTTGAACAGGTTGCGGGGGGTGGAACCCATCTGCTTGATATTGCCTTCGGTGGTATCAAAGTGGCCGTTGGAGGGGATGGTGAAATTCTTGCCGGGATGCCGTTGGTTCAGAACCTTGGAGACGATGGCAAAGAGTACCGACTCGGCGGCCCGGCCCTGGGGCATGATAAAAGTGTTAGGCCGCTCCATCTGGGCGGCGCCGCCGTTGAACAAGCCGCCCTCGTACTCGCAAAGGTACATCTCGTCCATCATTTTCTCGATGTCGGTGCAGTTGGTGCGGACCAGGTCAATGATGCGTTTTTGGCTGTCCCCCCGCTCGAACACGTCCCGCAGGGCATCCAAAAGGACGTAGTAGCCCTTGTTTCGGCCGTAGGACTCATCGCCCAGGAACATGGCGCTCCACTGCACGTCGGTCATGGCGGTGGTGCCGGAATCGGACAGCATATCCACTGTCAGCATCCCGGCGGGGAAGGCGAACTCGTTATAGTGGGTGGCGGCCAGGGCGCGCTGGCGCTGTTCAACGGTAACCTGGGGGATGTTTCGCTTGACGTAGGAGTAGGAACGGGGAGTCTTGACATTCAGCGGGTATTCCATACAATTACCTCCATTATTTGGCGCAGAGCGCCTTTTTTAGAGGATACCCCGGTCATCGGGGGCGGTTTTCAACCGGCCCGGGCGACTGGCGGACAGTACCTTTCTCAAATGAGTCCCGAACCCCGGGAATTACACAGCTGCGATGCAATCCATACCTGCCGGCCATACCTGGCGGGTTCATGCTGCATGTTTGAATTCACCACCTCGCATCCCAATGATAATTTATTGAATTAATAATATTTTATCAATACGATAAAATTATGTCAATATGAATTGCGAAAAAAATTTACAAATACCCATTGTACAAGCCAATTTGCGCAATCTTTCCTCTTCTCTCTGCCAAGCTGTTTTTTATTATGATGATAATTTATCCTGCCTTTTGAGAATTATCGTTGCGCCGGGGAAGAAGTTATGTTAAGATGGCCTTGAATTCAGGCGACGAACAAGGAGGGACTGCAGGATGACCGAGGAAATGATTCGCCGCTATTCCGTACTGGTAGATTTTTTGGGTCAGGCCCTGGGGCCGGATTATGAGGTGACCCTCTATGATCTGGAACCGGAAAACAGCACCATCGTAGCCATCGCCAACGGCCGTATCAGCGGTCGTACCGTAGGCAGCCCCCTGACCAGCACCGGCCAAAAACTGCTCTCCCAAAAGCAGTACCAGGACCGGGATTACAACTTGAATTACACCAGTTTGCTGTCCAGTGGAAAAGTCGTCCGTTCCTCCACCCTGTTTATCAAGGACAACGACGGTGTCCCGGCAGGCCTGTTGTGCATCAATTTTGACGACAGCCGTTTCCACGCCCTCAGCGACAGTATTCTGAAGCTGATACACCCCGACGACTTCGTCCACCATCACTACTTCCCTGTCCCTGCCCAGGCTCAGCCCGCCGTCCGGCCGGGCCGTCCCGGCGATCCGCCCTCGGAGAATATTTATAACGACGTAGGCGGTATGGTGAAGGAGATCTTTGACGAAGTGGCCGGTACTATCAGTGTTCCTTTAGACCGGCTGACCCAGGATGAGCGGACCCAGTTCATTGCCCAGCTCAACGAGCGGGGGATGTTCCGGCTGAAGGGGGCGGTGCAATACGCCACTGAACGGCTAGCCTGTTCTCAGGCCAGCGTGTACCGTTATTTAAGTAAAGCGAAAAAGGAATAGTCTTTTTAAAAACCCGCCGGTTCATTGCATAATCCTGACGGACCTGCCGTTAAAATTTGATAAAGCAGCCGATAAGCATCTGATCCAGAGCTGGCCGGCTGCTTTTTCCATCGGTCATGAAAACATTCTGGGATTTATAAAACGGCAAAACAAGGTGTCGGCTGAATACGCCGCCTGAAACGGTGCGTGTAGACCGCACGAATGGTGCAGCCAAACCGCTAAAGTGGTGCAAGGTCACCGCAGCCATGGTGCATTGACAGGATAGCCACTAAAATGAGTTCAGCATCGTCAGATGCAAATTCA
>JAYFQF010000035.1:0-62084 GCA_034927285.1 Peptococcaceae bacterium | reverse complement strand
ATTGCCAGTATTATTGCCAGTATTATTGCCAGTATTGCCGAATCCGGCTCCTCATGGCTGATGACCTTTGTTTACCGGAAAATCCCTTTGTTTTTAAAGTGAATCCCGGTAAATTTCTCCTGCAGCGCTGATTTTGCCTTGACGGCAAGGGCCGGCCGTGATGCTGGGGCAAAACAACGAGCCTTTTTCCTTCGATGGTGGAAAAAGTGAGAAGGTATCCTCCTTCTGGAGACTGCCGGAAACTTTTACCGGGATTTTCAGAAAAAACATGATGAAATCCCGGTAAACATCGCCGGAGGCCGCCGTCCTCAGCTCCTCTGTGGCCAGGCCCCTCCCCGGTGGGATTACTCTACGAATAAGTGACGGATCCTGTATGAATTTTGAACCGGCACAAATTCGTGCTGGATTTTACCGTGGCCCCTGGTAATCTTCATGACAGTGTAATGTTCGACGGGCTTTACGCACGGGTGTTGAATAAGTTTCCCTGCTTCCTCTAAAAAAAAGTGCCCCACGCTTTGCGTGAGACACCTTTTTGTCTGCAGTCTGAGGCATACCTTTTCCTTAGCGGAAAGGTATGCCTTTCTTCTTCTTGGCTATATGGTATAATTGCGTTGGAGCGAATAGGCTTTATCAGATAAAAGTTCAATTCATTACCTGAGGCGCATAGGGCGCTCAATTAGCGCGATTGTTATGATTTTATGAAATAATGAGAAGGTGTTACCTTGTATGATATTGCGATCATTGGGCTTGGCCCCGCCGGAGCAACGATTGCGCGATTATTGAACAAACAGTTCCGAATCATTGCCATCGATAAAAAAAGCGCCGCCGACAACACCGCATTTCAGAAACCCTGCGGCGGACTTTTGGCTACGGATGCACAAAAGGCACTTTCGAAATTCAACCTGACCTTGCCCAAGGCAGTGCTTGTCGACCCACAGATTTTTGCGGTGAAGACCATCGATTCAAAACAAATGCTTTTGCGGTATTATCAGCGATTCTATATCAACCTTGACCGGCACAAGTTCGATATGTGGCTCATATCGCTTATTCCGGAACATGTTCACATTGAGGACAATGCGACCTGCACCGCTGTACGAAAAGATGGCGAAGTCTACGAAGTGTCTTATTACAAAGACCACAGGGAGAAAAGGATCACGGCAAAGCATATTATCGGGGCTGACGGTTCCAATTCCATTGTCAGGCGCGGGTTATTTCCAAATAGGGACATCCGCCGGTATCTTTCCATACAGCAATGGTTTCCGGAGCAGCATACAACCCCTTTTTATTCATGCATCTTTGATTCCGACATAACCGATTCCTATTGCTGGAGCATCTCAAAAAACGGATTTTTCATCTTAGGGGGCGCCTTCCCTCCTGAAAAAGGAAAACAGGGATTTGAACTGCTCAAGAAAAAGCTGAATAAGCAGGGATTCATTTTCGGCGCGCCTGTTAAAACCGAAGCCTGTCTCGTTTCTATGCCGCAGGGGCTTAGAAGTTTTTGTGCGGGCAAAGACAGGGCTTTTTTACTTGGAGAAGCAGCCGGCTTCATCAGTCCCTCTTCACTGGAGGGGATCAGCTATGCTTTGAACAGCGCATATGAGCTGGCAAGCATACTTAATTCCGGTTGCCCCAATCCAGCGTGGAAATATAGAGTAAAATCTCTGCCTATCCGAATCAAACTGTTGCTCAAATATTTCAAATCCCCCTTTATGTATAATCCTCTGCTGCGAAAACTCATCATGAAAGTCGGCCTTTGCAGTATTTCGGTGTTAGATTAATGGTGTAAGCTAATTCGTACACCTGTGTCCTTTACACAAAAACACACTGCTGCCAAAAAGACATAGCTAGGAAGCTGTGTTTTTTTATGGTGCGCCCGGGATGGGTGGTAATGCCCCTTAAAACCTGAAGTGAAATGACTTAAAACCTGACTTAAACCGGCTTGAGATAAGGAAGAAAGTTTTTGTTTTTTGCGGGAGAAAATATGATAAAATAAATGGAGGCGGGAGCCGGAAGGATAAAGATGCTAGGAGGCGGCACATTGCCAAGAATCACGGAAGAACTGTTCCGTATGGAAAATGGGACGGCGGCTATTATCTACGGCGCCAATGACGAAAACCTCCGCTTCCTGGAAGGGCGTTTGGGAGCCAGGCTGGTGGCCAGAGGCGGCGAAGTTCATATTAAGGGCGAGGAGTCGGAAGTGGCTTTGGCCCTGAAGCTTCTGGAACAGCTGAAAAATCTGGCGGTAAAAGGCCATAACGTGACGGTGGCGGATATCTCTTATTGCCTGGGGGCTATCCAGGAAGGCATGGAAGCGGACCTGGAGCAGGCTCTGAACCAGGTGCTGCAGACCACGGTACGGGGACGGCCGGTAAAAGCAAAAACCATCGGCCAGTACCGGTACATCCAGGCGATTAAAAAACAGGATATTATTTTCGGCATCGGCCCGGCAGGTACGGGAAAGACTTATCTGGCCGTGGTCATGGCGGTGACGGCCTTAAAAAACAAAGAAGTCAACCGCATCATTCTTACCCGTCCGGCGGTGGAAGCCGGTGAAAAGCTGGGCTTTCTGCCCGGAGATCTGCAGGATAAGGTGGACCCTTACCTGCGGCCCCTGTATGACGGCCTTTACGATATCCTGGGCATGGAGCCGGCTCAGCGCTACATCGAAAAATCCATTATCGAAATAGCTCCTTTGGCTTATATGCGGGGCAGGACTTTGGACGATTCCTTTATCATTTTGGATGAAGCCCAAAACACTACGCCGGAGCAAATGAAAATGTTTCTGACCCGGATCGGCTTCAGTTCAAAGGCGGTGGTCACCGGAGATGTGACCCAGATCGACATTGCCAAGAATCAGGAATCCGGCCTGGTATCCGTTCAAAGGGTGTTAAAAGGAGTGGAAGGCATCAGCTTCCAGTATCTGACCAAGTCCGATATTGTTCGGCATCCGGTGGTGCAGAGGATTATCCGGGCCTATGAAGAGTACGAGCTGGCTGAAGGGTAAAGAGAAAAAAGCAGACCCAAGGGATATCCCGGGCCCCAATGGAGCCTGAAGGGTATCCCTTTTTCTTGTTTTCGGGCCGGGAAACCGGATTTCCCGGCACTTTGGATAAAATGCCTTTTAAAGCCCGGATTTGTGATGTATAATAAAAAAATAGATATCATCATCACCGTATCCGGCCCAAAGCAGGCCGATCCGGAAAGGTTGGAGGATAAATGAAAGAAAGCCTGACGAAATTATTTGAGGGTAAAGGCCTGACGGCAAAACAGCGTATATTGGTGTGGGGCCTGGTGACATTAATCGGCGTAATGATCATATTCGCCACGTACTATCTGCCGGAGAGCTTTTCCGTGGAGGAAGGGGATATTTCTCCCGCCACTATCGAGGCCCGGCAGACGGTGACCTATGAGGATAAGGCGAAAACCGAAGCCAACCGTAAGGCGGCGGAGGATAAGGTGGGCGATATCTATGTTTTCGATACCGCCAGGCTGGACAGCCAGGTCAGTCAGATGGATCAGATATTCAAGGTCTGGGATGATCTGCTTTTATTGCCGGCGGAGGACCGGATGGACGCCGCCAGGGTCTATATCAGCCAGCTGCAGTTGAAGGATGAGACGGCCAAGGCCATTCTGAGCATGGATTCCATCACCTTGCAGGCCCTGAAAAGCGAAGCGGTAAATATTATGTCGGGCCAGTGGCTGAAGGGCGTCCGGGAGGATGAGGTGGAGACTGCCCGGAAAACGATTTTGGACGAGGTTTACCTGCGGGTAAACGATGAGGAACAGGTGGCTTTTGTCCAGGCGGTTTTCCGCTTCATTAATCTGGAACCAAACTATATCTTTGACGAGGAATCCACCAACCGGGCCAAGCAGGAGGCGGCCGGTAAGGAACCGCCGGTGCTGGCTACGGTCTACCGGAACCAGAAGGTGATCGGCAAGGGCGAGATCGTTACGGCGGAGCATATCGAAATGCTGAAAGCCCTGGGGTATCAGGAAAGCAAGGAGCCCTATATCATGGTGGCCGGCACCGGCTTGTTTACCGTAGGGATGTTCTTCCTGCTGGGGATGTACCTGAAGCATTACCGGCGAAATAAATTCGAAACCACCAATGAACTGCCGCTGTATTCCCTGCTGTTTTTGGTGATCCTTTTGCTGGCCCGTCTGGTGGTGGCGGTAAATATCAGTCCGGAAGCCGGCGTGGCCGAGCAGGTGTCGTACCTGGTGCCCACTTCCGCCGGAGCCATTTTGGCGGCGATCCTGCTGGATAAGCATATGGGCATATTCTTTGCCATAGTGATCAGTTTTTACGTCGGTATATTTTCCGGCGGCATGCTGCCTTATGCCGTCGTATCCTTCTGCGGGGGGCTGATGGGGATATACAGCGTCAGCCGCTTCAGCCAGCGGACCGACTGGGTTAAAGCGGGTCTGATGATCAGCGGCATTAACGCCTGGATGATCCTGGCGATAGGCGTGATGAATAACAACTCCTGGACCGCCACCCTTTATGGCGTGGGGATGGGGGTGATCAACGGCTTCATTTCTCCCATCCTGGCCTACGGCAGCCTGCCCCTGTTAGAGTCGGCTTTTAAGGTAACCACCAGCATCAGTCTGATGGAGCTGGCCAATCCCCGGCAGCCTATGCTGAAGGAGCTTTTACTGAAGGCGCCGGGAACCTATCACCACAGCATTTTAGTGGGAAACCTGGCGGAAGCCGCCGCCGACGCCATCGGCGCCGATCCCATCTTAGTGCGGGTAGGGGCATACTACCATGATATCGGCAAAACAAAACGGCCGTATTTCTTTACGGAAAACCAGCTGGGAGAGGCTAATCCTCACGATAAGCTGACGCCTGCTTTAAGCGCGCTGATCCTGAGCTCCCATGTGAAGGACGGCGTGGAACTGGCCAAAAAAAGTAAGCTGCCGGATAAAGTGATTGATTTTATTTCTCAGCATCACGGCACCGGCCTGATGGCCTTCTTTTACCATAAGGCGGTAGAAGAAGCCGGCAGCCCGGATAAGGTAAAGGAAAGCGATTTCCGCTATCCCGGTCCCCGGCCTCAGTCCCAGGAAACCGCCATCGTCATGCTGGCGGACTCGGTGGAAGCGGCTATCCGTTCCATGAAGGTCACCGGCGATAAAATGGAAGCCGCGGTCCGGAAGATCATTAATGACAAGCTGGTGGACGGGCAGCTGGAGGATTCCCACTTATCCTTAAGCGACCTGAAAGTGATCGGTCAAAGTTTTATCCAGGTGCTGAACGGAATTTATCACAGCCGGGTGGAATATCCCGAAAATGTTTTAGCCGCCCTGGCGAAAGGAAAAAAACAAGATGAAGCTGATGATGCAAGACCGGCAGAAGATCCCTCTGTCGAAGGAAATGAAAAAGGAGCTCTCCCAGGCGGCCCGGTTGAGCCTGTTGGTGATGGGAAGACGGGACAAGGTTGAAATCAGCCTGACTTTTGTGGACAATCAGGAGATCCGCAAGCTGAACCGCCAGTACCGGGGGATAGACCGGCCTACCGACGTGCTGTCCTTTGCCCTTACCGAGGGGCAAGCGCAGCCGGTGCCCGAAGGGGGACGGCAAATTTTGGGGGATATCGTCATCTCTGTGGAGCGGGCAAAAGAGCAGGCGGATTCCTATGGGCACAGCCTGCGGCGGGAGATGGTTTTTTTAATGGTTCACGGTATGCTGCACCTTCTGGGGCTGGATCACCAGGAACAGGAAGAACGTTTATTTATGGAAGCCAAGCAGAGGCAGGTGCTGGGCCTGATGGGCGTCAGCCGCCGGGAATGAAAGCCGGCAGCGGCAGAAAACGAGCCGGCGGCATAGCCGATAAAGGAGAAATGGATGAAAAATAAACAAAATAAAGCAGAACATAAGTTTGGCACGGTGACGCTGATCGGCCGTCCCAATGCCGGCAAATCCACTCTGCTGAACTATCTGATCGGAGAGAAAATCGCCATTGTCACGGATAAGCCCCAAACGACCAGAACCAGGATCATGGGGATTATCAACGGGCCTCAGTGGCAGATGGTGGTTTTGGATACTCCGGGGGTACACAAGCCCAAGGACCGCCTGGGGAAAAACATGGTGGACACCGCCTTGGGAGCCCTGGACGCCTGCGACCTGATTTATTATCTGGTGGACGCTGCCGGGGAATTCGGCCCCGGCGAGGCCTATCTGATCCAGCAGCTGAAAAAAACCGGCAAACCGGTCTTTCTGCTGCTGAATAAAGTGGACCTTTTGCCTAAGGAAGACTTACTTAAGATCATCATGGACTATAATCAGAAAATGGAGTTCAGGGAGATTTTCCCCATTTCGGCTCTGAAAGGCGACAATGTGGAAAATTTGCTTAAGACTACGGTGGATTACTTCCAGCCCGGCCCCCCGGCCTACGACGAGGATGAAATGACCGATCAGCCGGAACGGGTGATTGTGTCGGAGATGATCCGGGAGAAGGCGATTTTAGCTACCCGGCAGGAGGTGCCTTACGCCGTGGCCTGCGTGGTGGAGCGGATGGAGGAACGGTCCGATACCCTGATGGATATCGACGCCTCCCTGATCGTGGAACGGGACAGCCAGAAAGGGATCCTGATCGGCAAGGGCGGCCAGACCCTGAAATGGATCGGCAGCGAAGCCAGAAAGGATATCGAGCATCTTCTGGATATCCAGGTGAATCTAAAGCTATGGGTAAAGGTAAAGGCCGACTGGCGAAACCAGCCCCGTCAGCTGAAGGATCTGGGATTAAATCCTCAGCGGTAAGCTTAAAGCAGCCGGCTGTTTTTCAAGCTTTAACCCTTTTTTAATCCCAATTTAATTTTTGGCGGAATCGGCAATGATATAATGAACTCAAGGCCCAGAAAGGAAATTCAAAAGGATGCCCCAGTACAAAACCGAGGCCGTGGTGCTGCATTGCAGAAAGTATAGGGAAGCAGACGGGCTGTTGACCCTGCTGACCAGTCAGCGGGGAAAGGTTTCCGCGGTGGCCAGGGGAGTTTATAAACCGGGCAGCAAGCTGCGGAGCGGGGTGCAGCCCTTCAGCGTGGACGAGATGCTTTTGAACCAGGGCCGGTCGACTTTGCATACGCTGCTGCAAAGCCAGTCTGCGGAGATGTTCCTGCCCTTGCGCCAAAGCTATGAGGCCATGACCTATGCCGCTTATTGGGCGGAGCTTTTGGAGACTTTTTCCGTCGAAGAAATGGCCGACCAGGAGTTGTATTTATTAGCCAAGGCGGGATTTTACAGCCTGTGCCTTCGGGCGGACAGCCTGACCTGCCGGGCCCTGGAAGTCAGGCTTTTCCAGCAGCAGGGGCTGAGTCCTGATTTTGACCACTGCGCAAATTGCGGCAGCGGAGACTTGAAGGACGGCCGGCGTTTTTTCTCTGCGGCTTCCGGCGGCTTCCTGTGCGGGAACTGCGCTGAAAAGGCTCGGCAGGTGATCCGGGTGGGACTGGCCTCGGCGGCCCTCTGGCGGGGTCTGGAAAGCATGGCTTTGGATAAATTGGGCAGAATAAAAGCTCAGGAGTCTCAACTGAAGGAATTGGGCGTGCTGACTCGGCAGTGGATTTTGCTGCAAACAGGCCGGCCGTTGAAATCCTGGCCGGCAGTAAAAAAAATGGAGGTGTGAACATGAGTGAACTGGAAAAAATGGACGCATTAAGAGAAAGACTGGACGTTACCTATGCACAGGCCAAGGAGGCTTTGGACGCCTGTAACGGCGATCTGGCCCAGGCGCTGATCTATCTGGAGGAGCAGGGAGCGGAAGAAGCGCCGGCAGCGGAGCCGGCGGAGGAAGTTCAGGAGAGTCCTCAGGACAGCCAATGGGATAAAGAGACCACCGAAAACTTCGTCAGAGGCGTAATCGAACAAATTAAAGGAATTATCCAGGAAGGGAACGTAACCCAGATCCGGCTGAAGCAGGGCCAGAGGATCATCGTGGAAATTCCCGCGACCCTGGGAATCGTAGGCATCGGACTGGTGCTTTTCAGCCCCTTGCTTCTGGCCTTCAGCGCCATCGGGCTGGCTGGCGCCATGATTAAAGAAATGACTCTTGAGATTCAAAAAGCCGACGGCACTGTGGAAAGCCGCAGCCTGAAGTTTTCCGGTTTTATGAAAAAAGAGCAGGAGGAAAACGGAGATACGGACAAAGCTGCCGATGAGCATCGGGAGGACGAAGGCTCTCACCGGGAGTAAGCCGAGGACCGGTCTTCTGAGGGAAAAGAAAAGAAGAAAGAAGGAGTAAGCGGTTTCCTGCCAGGGGCGGGGGACCGTTCCTTTTTTGGCGGGGTTTTGACCGCTGAGCCGGATTTTGGCCGCTTGGCTGAATTTTGACCGCTTGGCCGGATTGGGCCGGATTTTGACCGCTTGGCTGAATTTTAGCCGGCTGCAGCAAAAGCCGGGACATAGCGTAAGCTTAAGACTGGCTTAAGACGCCGGATCCCGGGGGATGCTGACATAGACCTCCGGCCCTTCCCGAAACAGAGCCTGGCCGGCGGTGGACTCCAGAACAAAGTTTTCCAGTTCAGCCAGACGCTGAGGGGAAACTAAAACCCGGAAAATCACCTTCTGGCCGTATTCCGTTTCGGCAAGGGGAAAGTCCCGCTGCTGAAACTCCCGCTGGAGTTTACCGACAGAGGAGTATTCCGTCTCTACAAAACGGGTAAGATAAGGCTTGCGGGTAATGATTTTGCCGGCGGCCAGAGCGATTGCGGCGCCCTGGGTATAGGCCCGGACTAAGCCGCCCATTCCCAGTTTAACTCCGCCGAAATACCGGGTAACGACAACGGCCACGTCCTGCAGGCCTTTTTTGCGGATCACCTCCAGGGCGGGAATGCCGGCGCTGGAAGAAGGCTCGCCGTCGTCGCTGAAGCGCTGGATATTTCCCCCCTCGCCTAAAACATAAGCCCAAACGTTATGGGTGGCGTCCCAATGCTTTTTTTTAATTTCTTCGATAAAAGCCAGGGCTTCCTCTTCGGTTTTTGCCGGCCTGGACCAGCCGATGAACCGGGAACGGGAGACGGAAAACTCATCCCGGCCGTCTTCCAGGATCGTGTTATATTCTTTCAGCATGAAAACTCCTTATGATGACGTTCAGAAATTGAATATCAGGAATCAATTTTATTAAGAAGAAAAGAAAACAAGAGATAAACGGAGATATTGACAGTATAACTTTAATACCTGTCGAAATTTGACGAAGCAGAAAGCCATGAATAAGTAATTTGACGTATTGGAGATTATTCCTGCTTGCGAAAAACGGCGGGAAAAGAGTATAATGCTATTAGGAGAAATATATGCTTCAACAACGGCATAAAGATGAAGTATATATTAGGCCTGCAAATTCAAATCTGACAATAGTGGACATTAGGGTTTCCTAGGCAGTTACTGTTGCCAGGAGGTGATTACAAATGAAGTTCCGTAAAATCAACGAAGACAAGATTCAAATCATCCTGACGACGCAAGACCTGGAGGAAAGGGATTTTCGCCGTTGGGAAATGGTGCCCATGAGTCCCAAATTGCAGGAGTTTTTCCATGACCTTTTGGAGCGGGCGTATAAAGAATGCGGTTTCGAAATCAGCGATGAATCCCAGCTGGTGGTGGAGGCATATCCGTTGAATGCGGAGACCTTTGCCATCATCCTGACCAGAATACCCGCCGGCTCTATGGGAGAAGCCCATGGCGTTATCCAGCTGGGAAATCTGCTGGAACGGATGGAAGAAGACACAAATGACGAAAATAACACCTATATTGATCCCGACAGGGAACGTAAGCAGGTATGGATTTTCGATGACCTGGAGCAGTGCATTAACGCGTCCTGCCAGTTGGAGCCTTCTTATCTGGAGGCCAGCGCTTTGTATAAGTATGAAAGCCAGTATTACCTGACGGTGGACGCCACCAAGGAAGGGATGCTGGATGTGGCGGCGGTGCTGGGAGAGTACGGCCAGTGGAGTTATCTTCCCGCACCTTATTTTGTGGAGCATGGCCAGCTTTTAATCGGAGAAAATGCTGTCAGCAACCTGGCGTCCCTGGATAAGCCCGGAAGATAAGCGGCGAACCCGGCACCGGGAAAATGCCGCGGCCCTGTTCTGGCCCGGCTTTTGGGCGAATATGTGAAAAGATAAAGGGGCGGCCCTTAAGGTTTCACCCTTACCGGCCGTTCCTTTATTTATTCCGCTAATTGATCGAATTATATGACACGGTCCTGACGAATTAAAGGAGACTAATTGATGGAGAAAGTGAGGAAAATCACAAAAAAGGACAAGCTGGAAATCCTGAGAATCCTGGAAGAGCATTATAAAGGCACTGGCTCGGCCCTGAAATACCGGACTCCTTTTCAGCTTCTGGTATCCACGGCGCTGGCGGCTCAGACCACCGATATCCAGGTAAATAAGGCTACGGAAAAGCTTTACGCCGACTATCCGGAAGCCGAATCCATGGCCGCCCTGACGCCGGAAGAATTGATCCCCTATATCCGGACCCTGGGACTGTACCGGAACAAAGCAAAAAACGTAGTAGCCCTTTCGCAGAAGCTGATGACGGATTTCGGAGGAGAGGTGCCCCGGACCCGGGAAGAACTGACCACCCTTCCCGGCGTCGGGCGGAAAACCGCAAATGTAGTGTTGTCCAACGCTTTCGGTATCCCCGCTCTGGCGGTAGATACCCATGTGTTCCGGGTCTCCAACCGGATGGGGCTGGCTCAGGCCGCCACACCGGAGGAAGTGGAAAAACAGCTTTGCCGGCTGATTCCTAAGGAAAAGTGGGGCGAGGGGCACCACTGGCTGATCTGGCACGGCCGCCGTTGCTGTAAAGCCCAGAACCCTGCCTGCGGCTCCTGCGCCGTAATGCATCTTTGCCCCAGCCGCCAGGGCTGATTACCGGAAAAAGCAAAAGAATCGCAGCCGAAAGGCGATAAACGGAGGGATTTCATGACAGAGAAGATCAAACGGGTGGCTGTCCTGACCGGGGGCGGCGACGCTCCCGGCCTGAACGGGGTAATCCGGGGGGTAGTGCGGACGGCGGAAAGAATCTACGGCGCAGAGGTTTACGGTTTTTTAGACGGTTTCAAAGGACTGATCGAAAACCGCTATATCCTGCTGGACCGGTCCAACACCTCCGGCATCCTGCACCGGGGCGGTACGATTTTAGGTACCAGCAACCGGGATAACCCTTTTCGCTTCCCGGCGGGCCGGGATGAAGAAGGCCGCCTGAAGTTCCGGGACGTATCGGACCAGGCCATGGCCAATCTGGAGGCTTTGGGTATCCAGGCCCTGATCGTGATCGGCGGCGACGGCAGCATGCATATCGCCCAGGAGTTTGCCCAAAAAGGCCTTCGGGTGATCGGCGTGCCGAAAACTATCGACAATGACGTCAATGCCACGGATCAGACCTTTGGCTTTGACACAGCGGTAAATACGGTGATGGAGGCCCTGGACCGGCTGCATACCACGGCGGAGTCCCACCACCGCATCATGGTGGTGGAGGTGATGGGCCGCTATGCCGGCTGGATCGCTCTGCATTCCGGCATGGCCGGCGGCGCCGACGTGATTTTGATCCCCGAGATCCCTTACGATATCGAAGTGATCGCTGAAAAGATCAAACACCGCTGCCGCCAGGGCAAGCATTTCAGCATGGTGACCGTCGCCGAAGGGGCGGTGGAAAAAGCCGGCGAAATGGTGGTGGCGGCCCGGATCGAAGACAGTACCGATCCGATCCGCTTAGGAGGAGTGGGACAGGTGGTGGCCGATAAACTGGCCCGGGCTACCGGCCTGGAGAGCCGGGCGACGGTGCTGGGCCATCTGCAAAGGGGCGGCAGCCCCATGGCTTTCGACCGGATTCTCACCACCCGGCTGGGCGTCCGGGCCATGGAAGCGGCGGCGGAAGGTCCCTGGTCCCAGATGGCGGCTTTAAAAGGCACGGAGATCACTATGGTGCCTATCCGGGACGCTATCGATAATTTAAAGGTGATCGACCGCAAAAGCGAGATCATCCACGCCGCCAAGGCCATAGGAATCTGTTTTGGAGATGAATACGATGAAAAACGCTGAAGCGTCCGCCGCCGCGGCGGCCAGGAACCGCCGGCCTACTTATGTGGAAGTGGATCTGCCGGCTGTCGCGTCAAACGTAAAAACCTTCAGGCGGCTTTTACCCCAGGGCTGCCGGCTGATGGCGGTAGTAAAAGCCGACGCTTACGGCCACGGCGCCGTGCCGGTGGCCCGAAAAGCCCTGGAAGCCGGAGCGGACTGGCTGGCGGTGGCTCTGCCCCAGGAGGCTCTGGAGCTGCGGGAAGCCGGCATCGGCGCCCCCATCCTGATTTTAGGCTATTCGCCGGCGGAGGATTTTCCGGAGCTGGTGGCGGCGGAGGTGCGGCCGGCGATATATACCCTGGAACAGGCCAGGTCTTTGGACCGGGCGGCGGCCGCGGCGGGACGGAAGGCTCTTTTCCACCTGAAAGTCGACAGCGGCATGAGCCGGATCGGCTTTTGGCCGGGAGAAGAAGCCCTGGCGGAGATCCGGCAGATTAATCGTCTGAAAAATATTCGGGCGGAAGGCTGCTTTACCCATTTTGCCCGGGCCGACGAAGACGACAAAACTGCCCGGGACCGTCAATTCGATATTTTTTGCCGCTTTGTGGATAAGCTGAAGGAAGAAATGGATCTGGACATCGTCCATTGCGCAAACACGGCGGCGGCCATGGATTTTCCCGCCGGCCGCCTGGATATGATCCGTTTGGGCATCGGCCTTTACGGCCTGTATCCTTCCGGGGCCGCCAGGGCCTGGGGCGTGGAACTGAAGCCCGCTTTAAGCTGGAAAAGCTGTTTAAGCCACGTAAAGACGGTGCCCGCCGGCACCAGGGTCAGCTATGGGCATACCTGGGAGGCCAAAGGCCCCGCGGTGATCGGTACTTTGCCGGTGGGGTATGCCGACGGCTTTTCCCGGGGCCTGTCCAATAAAGGGCAGGTGCTGGTCAGGGGCCAGGCGGCCCCGGTGATCGGCCGGGTCTGCATGGACCAGATCATGGTGGATCTGACCGGCATCCCCAAGGCAAAGGCCGGCGACGAAGCGGTGCTGATCGGTGCCCAGGGGAGCAAAACGATTACCGCCGACGATATGGCCCGGCTTTTGGATACCATCAATTATGAAATCACCTGCGACATCGGAGCCCGGGTGCCCCGGCTCTATCGGGATTAAGTTTAGGGGGGATTGAAGATGTTGGTCCGGATCTGTGTGGGTAGTTCTTGCCATCTCAAAGGAGCGCCTCAGGTGATCGCCGCTTTCCAGGATATTCTGGCCCGGCGCCCGGAGCTGGCGGCCAAGGTGGAGCTGGGGGCCTGTTATTGCCAGGACCGCTGTCAGGAGGGAGTCATCGTCAGCGTTGACGGCAAAGTTTACTGCCGGGTGACCCCCGAGATGGTGGAAAGCATCCTGGAAAAAGGAGGAGCCGGCCATGAATAGCAGCGGCATCATCACTACCCATCAGGCGGAGTGTATGGACTGCTACCGATGTCTGCGCAACTGTCCGGTGAAGGCCATCGGTTTTGTCACCGGCCAGGCTAAGGTTGAGCCGGACCGCTGTATTCTCTGCGGCCGCTGCGTGGTGGAGTGTCCCCAAAAGGCCAAGGTTTACCGCAACGAAGCCGACAAGGTCCGGAACTTGCTTTATGGCGAGGAGCCGGTGGTGCTGAGCATCGCCCCCAGCTATCTGGGCAGCTTTGATCAGTCTCCCGCCCAGTTGTTTGCCCAAATCTGCCGGGCCGGCTTTGCCGATGTAGAGGAAACCGCCATCGGGGCAACCCTGACCACCCGGGAATACCGCCGGCTTTTGATGAGTCCGGAATGGCAGAACAAGACCGGCCTTTCCACCTGCTGTCCCGTCATTGTAAACTTAGTGGAAAAATACTATCCCAAGCTGAGAGACAACCTGCTGCCGGCTTTATCCCCCATGGTTTCCCACGCCCGGCTGATCAAAAGTCAGCGGGGGGAAAACTGCAGGGTGGTCTTTGCCGGCCCCTGCATCGGCAAGCTGGAGGAGGCGGAAAAATACGGTCTGGACGCAGCCTTGACCTTTGGCCAGCTGAAAGTTCTGCTGCTGGAAAAATCCACAAAACCTCCCCGCCCTGTGCCGGAGGAATTCGCCTATAAAGGCCAGTGGATTCCTACCCGCAGCTTCCCGATCCATAACGGCGTTTTATACAGCCTGAAAGGGGCCTGGGGCAGCAACCAGGATTTTTGGTCCATCGAGGGCATCGACCAGTGCCTGGAGGTGCTGAAGGCTTTGAAAAACGGCGATATCGCGCCGCGGTTTATCGAGATGATGGCCTGTGTGGGCGGCTGTGTGGGCGGCCCGGCCATCGACTCAAAATACACCTTGTATAAACGCAAACAAATCATTCAGGACGCGATCAAGGAAAGTCAGAAGCTGCCTTTGGCGGATGTGCCGCCGGCGCCTTTTTCCATGGGCAAGGAATTTAAAGGCAGGCCGGTCCATGACGTGCCTTATACGGAAGCGGAAATCGAAGCGGTGCTGCATAAGATGGGGAAAAATACTCATCAGGACCAGCGCAACTGCGAGGGCTGCGGTTATGACAGCTGCCGGGATAAGGCCATTGCTGTTCTGGACGGCATGGCCACAATGGAGATGTGCGTGCCCTATATGCGCGCCAAAGCCGAATCCGTGGCCCATACCGTCATGGAAAACACGCCCAACGGTATTCTGGTGCTGGACGATGCCATGACCGTCCGGGATTGCAATCCCGCGGTCCGGACCATGCTGAAAGAAGTGCCTTTATGCGTAGGCCTGGAGATGGGACGGTATATGGATGTGGGAATGTACCGGAAAAGCTTCCGCACAAAGACCAATATCTACGACCAGCGCATCGAATATCCCCAGTGGCAGCTGGTCACCCGTCAGACCATCGTGCCGGTGCCCTCCGAGCATCTTTTGATGGTGATTTTTGAAGACGTGACCAAGCTGGAAGGAGAACGGACGGAGATGGCCACCATCAAAGCCAGCGTCATGGAAAAAGCAAAAACAGTCATAAACCAGCAAATGCGGGTGGCTCAGGATATCGCCGGACTCCTGGGGGAAACCACAGCGGAAACCAAGGCTACCCTTTATGAATTATTAAAGCACCTGGAGGATAATGATCATGAAAATCTCCTTTGAGACCGGAATCGCATCGCAAAATAAAGTGGGCGAAGAGCTTTGCGGCGATGTGGTGGAGATCCAAAAGGACGAAAAATCCACGGTGATCGTATTGTCCGACGGTTTGGGCTCCGGCGTCAAAGCCAATATCCTGGCCACCTTGACTTCCCGCATCGCCTCCCGGCTGCTGGTCCAGGGAGTGCCTTTGCAGGAGGTGGTGGAGACGGTGTCCAATACCCTGCCGGTCTGCCAGGTCCGTAAAGTGGCCTATTCCACTTATTCCATCCTGCAGATTTTCAAGGACGGCCGGGGCTACCTGATCCAATACGATAATCCCAGGGCGATTCTGATCCGAAACGGCAAGCCTTTATTTCTGCGGGGAAACGAGCGCATCTTCAGCGGCGAAGGGGAATCCGTCAAAGTGGTAAACGAGATCACCCTGAATCTCCAGGAAGGAGATATCCTGGTCTTTTGCAGCGACGGCGTCACCCATGCCGGCATTGAGGCCCTTATCCCTCTGGGCCTGGGGGAAGAAGGCCTGGAGCGGCTGCTGCGCCAGGACATCAATTTAAAAAACCCGGCTCAGTTTATCGCCGAGGAAATCCTGGAGATGTGCGAAATGTACAGCGCCGGGGTCATGGGCGACGATACCACGGCGGTGGTGGTAAAGGTGAGACCTCTGACCAAGGGAGTGCTGCTGAGCGGCCCTCCTTTGGAAAACTCCGAGGATCAGATGATGGTGGAAGCCTTTTTTGAAGGAGAACGGCGCCGGGTGGTTTGCGGCGGCACCTCCGCCAATATCGTTTCCCGGATAAAAAAATTACCCATTACCGCGGAATTGGGCTATTTTGACCCCGCGGTTCCGCCGATTGCCCGGATGCCCGGGGTGGATCTGGTTACCGAGGGCGTTTTAACCCTGACCAAGGTGGTGGAGATGCTGGAAAGCGGTCAGGTGCGCTTAAAAGGGAAACGGGACGGCGCCAGCCTGCTTTTAAAATGGCTCCTGGAATGTGATGAAATCGAGCTTTTGGTGGGTTTAAGAATCAATCCGGCCCATCTGACCCCGGGACTGCCTTTTCGGTTGGGGCTTCGGTCCACGGTGCTGCAAAGGCTTTGCGATTTATTGCGGGACCGGGGGAAAATCTGCCGGATCCGGTGGTATTGAATTAGTATTAATTAGAAATCATGGAAATAAAATTATGGAAATTTTTTCTTGTTTTTTGAAAATCAAGCATAAGCCTGCAAAACCGGGACATGATGTTATTACGTGATGTCCCGGCTTTTTTCTTTTCCACTTTTTTGCCTGAATCTGGCGAGAAAACAAGCCATAAGAATGAGATCGCTGGACAAAATAAAATTCGATTGAAAAATTCGAGATGTCCGGGAGGGATAATTATGGCTATATTGGTTCAGGCCGTGTTCCTGATCGTATTGATCGGCCTGATGTTTTACGCAATGTCCAGGCCGATGGGAGCGGTTAAGTCCTCTGCCGTTCCGAAGACCTATCAAAAAGAAATAGAAAAAATGGCCCGGCTGAGAAGCATCGCTTTAACCCAGCCTTTGGCGGAAAAAACCAGACCCCACACCTTTGCCGAGGTTGTAGGCCAGGAGGACGGCATCAAGGCTCTCAGGGCCGCCCTTTGCGGCCCCAATCCCCAGCATGTGATTCTCTATGGACCTCCGGGGATCGGCAAAACCACGGCGGCCCGGCTGGTCATGGAGGAGGCCCGGAGGAATCCTTTATCGCCTTTTAAGGAAAACGCAAATTTTGTGGAAGTGGACGGAACTACCTGCCGCTTTGACGAGCGGGGGATCGCCGATCCCCTGATCGGCTCGGTCCACGACCCCATCTATCAGGGCGCCGGCTCCATGGGGGCCGCCGGGATTCCCCAGCCCAAGCCGGGGGCGGTGACCAAGGCTCACGGCGGGATCCTGTTTATCGACGAGATCGGCGAGCTGCACCCGATTCAGTTAAATAAGCTGCTGAAGATCATGGAGGACCGGAAAGTGATCCTGGAAAGCGCTTATTACTCGGCGGACGATCCGGCGATTCCCGCCCATATCCACGATATCTTCCAGAACGGCCTGCCGGCGGATTTCCGGCTGGTGGGCGCCACCACCCGGCGGCCGGAGCAGCTGCCGCCGGCTTTGCGCTCCCGCTGCATCGAAATTTATTTCCGGGGACTGACGCCGGAGCAGATCCGGAAAATCGCCGGCGACGCGGCTCGGAAAATGGAGCTGGCGATGGAGCCGGATGTCCTGAACATCGTCAGCCGCTATGCCAACAGCGGCCGGGATTCGGTAAATCTGATCCAGATGGCGGCAAGCCTTTTGGAAGAAGGTACGGAACGCAAGCTTAAATGCCGGGATCTGGAATGGGTGCTGCGTTCCGGCCAGTATGAACCCAGACCGGAAACCAAGATCCCCGCCGCTCCCCGCCTGGGCTGCTCCAATGGGCTGGCGGTCTACGGCGCCAACCTGGGGATGCTTTTGGAAATTGAGGCGGACCTTCTGCCGGCGGCAGAAAAACCCGGCAAGGTCCAGGTGACCGGGATCGTAGAGGAAGAGGAGATGAGCCAGAGCCAGGGACATACCGTGCGACGCAAAAGCATGGCCCTATGTTCGGTAAATACGGTCCTGGCGGTACTTCGGCGTATGCTGAACCGGGACTTTGGAGAATGGGATATCTATCTGAACTTTCCCGGCGGCTTTCCGGTAGACGGGCCTTCGGCAGGCACGGCCATGGCCGCTGCCCTGTATTCGGTGGTGACAAAGACTTATCTGGATAATCGTCTGGCCATGACCGGGGAGGTTTCCCTTTGGGGCAAGGTAAAGCCGGTGGGCGGCGTACGGGCCAAGATTGAAGCGGCGGCCCAGGCCGGGGCTACCCGGGTATTGATCCCCAGGGAAAACTGGCAGTCGGAATACGAAGGTTTCTCCCAGATTAAAGTAATTCCGGTGGATACCCTCCAGGAGGTGCTGGAACTGGCGGCGCTGAAGGAAGAAACAGCGGTCAGGACCGCTGCCCTGACCGAAGAGGCCGGAGCTTCTTTCCGGAAGCCGGCGGTGGCGGCGGCTCCTTTAATCGGCGAAGCCGAAGCCCCGGGGGCCCCGGGGTCGGAGGAAATGAAGGGCAGACCGGTTTCCGGAGAAGAAACAGGAGAAAGCCGGCGGCAAGCGGAAGAAAAGGCTAAGCCGGCTCCCGCGGAAAATACGGTCAGCGCGGGAAAACAAAAGGGCAGCAGCCAGGGGGAAGAAACTCCCTTTATTTTATAGCGGGTCCGGCATAATGCCGCCGCCGGCATCATAATGATGAGGCAGTTGTCTCAGACGTCAATCTGTGTTAGATTAAAGGGTAAAGTAATTTCCGAAAACCGGAAAATCTCCGGCGCCTGCCGGGCGGTAAAACTCAGGCAGGCTTTTGCCGAAGGGAAGTTGCCGGAATGGAAGGAGACTAAATCATGGAAAACCTATATGAGGCAATGCCGGGCATACCCGGCACCGGCGGCGGGGAGCCCTTGCAGATTTTGCCTCTTTTGCCCCTGAGGGGGGTTATTGTCTTCCCTTATATGATGATGCACCTGGATGTCGGCAGGGAAAAATCCGTCAAGGCTTTGGAACAGGCCCTTTTGGGGAACCACCAGATCCTTTTGCTGGCCCAGCGGGAAAACGAAACGGAAGAGCCCGATCTGGCCGATCTTTACCAGATCGGTACCGTGGCGGAAATTAAGCAGATGCTGAAGCTGCCCGGCGGCACCGTCCGGGTTTTGGCCGAAGGCTTAAGCCGCGCGGAATTGAAAGAAATCACCAAAACCGAGCCTTATCTGGAGGCGCGGTTTTTGTCCCTTGCCGAGCGGGAGGAAAAGAACCTGCCCATGGAAGCGGCTATGCGCACCCTGACCGAGCAATTTGAAAAATATGTGCGCATGGGCAAAAAAGTAACCCCGGAAACCATGATTGCCATCACCTCCATCGAGGAGCCCGGCCGGCTTTGCGACTTTATCGTATCCCATGTAAATCTAAAGCTGACGGAGCGGCAAAAAGCCCTGGAACTGCTGGAGATCGATCAGCGGGTCCAGTATCTGGCGGGAATCCTGGCCAGGGAACTGGAAATCCTGGAGATCGAAAAGAAGATCAGCATCCAGGTGCGCCAGCAAATGGATAAAAATCAAAAGGAATACTACCTCCGGGAACAGGTGAAGGCCATCCAGAAGGAACTGGGTGAAAAAGAAGAACGCCAGGCGGAAGCCGACGATTACCGGCAGAAAATCCAGGAAGCCGGCATGCCTCAGGACGTGAGAGAAAAGGCCCTGAAGGAAGTCGACAAAATGGAAAAAATGCCGCCGCTGGCTGCCGAGGGCACGGTAGTGCGAAATTACCTGGATTGGCTTTTAATGGTGCCCTGGACCAAGGAAACCGAAGACAATCAGGATCTGACGGCAGCGGAAAAGATTCTGGAAGAGGATCATTACGGTTTGCATAAGCCTAAGGAAAGGATCCTGGAATATCTGGCGGTACGCCAGCTGACCAAGACCATCAAGGGCCCCATCCTTTGCCTGGTGGGTCCTCCCGGCGTGGGGAAGACCTCTTTGGCCAAATCCGTGGCCCGGGCCCTGGGAAGAAAATTTGTCCGGATGTCCCTGGGGGGCGTACGGGACGAAGCGGAGATCCGGGGACACCGCCGCACCTATATCGGCGCCATGCCCGGCCGGATCATCCAGGGCCTGCGGAATGCCGGCACAAAAAATCCGGTGTTTTTACTGGATGAAGTGGATAAAATGAGCACCGATTTCCGGGGTGACCCCTCGGCGGCTCTTTTGGAGGTCCTGGACCCGGAACAAAACACCACCTTCAGCGACCATTTCTTCGAGGTGCCGTTAGATCTGTCCCAGGTGCTTTTCATCGTCACGGCAAACGTAGCCTATAATATTCCCAGGCCGCTTTTGGACCGGATGGAGATGATCCAGATTCCGGGCTACACCGAGGCGGAAAAGCTGGAAATCGCCCGCCGTTATCTGGTGCCCAAGCACATGAAAGAAAACGGCCTGCAAAAAGGCCAGTTAAAAATCAGCGACAAAGAGCTGAAAAATATTATCGAAAAATATACCCGGGAGGCGGGCATCCGTAATCTGGAGCGGGAAATCGCCAGGGTCTGCCGCAAGGCCGCCCGGCAGATCGCCGGCGGCGCAAAAAAAAGCGTTGCGGTGACGCCGAAGATACTGAACCAGTTCCTGGGCATCCCCCGTTACAGCCACAGAATGTCCGAAAACAAGGATTTGCAGGGCACCGCTTTAGGCCTGGCCTGGACCGAGGTGGGCGGCGAGGTGCTGCATATCGAGGTGGGATTGATGAAGGGCAGCGGCAAGCTCATCCTCACCGGCAAGCTGGGGGACGTGATGAAGGAGTCCGCTCAGGCCGGCTATAGCTATATCCGTTCCCGGGCAGAGGAATTAGGGATAGATGAAAACTTTTACCAGGAGCTGGACGTCCATATCCATATTCCCGAGGGGGCCATTCCCAAAGACGGCCCCTCCGCCGGCATCACCATGGTTACGGCTATGGTCTCGGCTTTGTCCGGCAAAAAAGTACGGGGCAATGTGGCCATGACCGGCGAAATCACTTTGCGGGGACGGGTGCTGCCGGTGGGGGGCATCAAGGAGAAAATTCTGGCGGCTCACCGGGCAGGCTGCACAAAAGTGATCCTGCCGGCGGAAAACCGCAAGGATCTGGAGGATATTCCGGAAAACATCCGCAAGGTCCTGGAGTTTTGCCTGGTAGAAACCCTGGATGAAGTGCTGGCGGCCGCTTTGGTATAATAAACAACTGCCCGCGGGCCCCAGGGCCCCGGGAAGAATATAAAGATCAAGGAGAGAAAAAATGATCGTCAAGCAGGCGGAGATTTTTGCCACGGCGGTAAATAAAAGCCAGTATCCCCAGGGAAACCGGCCGGAATTTGCTTTGTCCGGCCGTTCCAACGTAGGAAAATCCTCCCTGATCAACAGTTTCGTCAATCGAAAAAATCTGGCCCGCACCAGTTCCCAGCCGGGTAAGACCCAGACCCTGAATTTTTATGAAATCAACGGGGAATGGTTTTTTGTAGACCTGCCGGGTTATGGTTACGCCAAAAGCTCCAAGGCCGACCGGGCCCGTTGGGGCAAGTTTATCGAAACCTACCTGAACTGCCGGGAGCAGCTTTGCGGCGTGATTCAGCTCATCGATATGCGCCATCCCCCCATGATCTCCGACCGGGATATGACGGAGTGGCTTCTGGCCTACCAGGTGCCCCTTTTGATCGCCGCCACCAAAGCGGATAAGCTGGCCCGGGGAAATTGGCTGAAACAGAAAAAACAAATCCGGCAGGGTTTAAACCTGCCGGATCAGATTCCGGTTATCGCCTATTCGGCCCTTACCGGCCAGGGTAAGGATGAACTGGGAGCCTGGATGGAAGAGAGGATTCGTTTTTATCAGGCGGAGATTTCCTCCCTGGGAAATACGCCGGAGCCCTGAAGCGTCAGAAGCTGCGCCTGAGCTCCAGAACTTTGCCGAAAAGGGGCAGCTTTTTCCGGGTATTGTAAGTCAGGACCTCGGGCTTTTGCCGGATATCCAAAGGCATTAAAATCGTAGGATCCCCGTACTGGGCGATATAATAAAAGCGGGGCGGCAGATTTAAGGAGAGCTGTACCAGCATCCGGTTGCCGGCTTCCGGCTCCAAAGGGCAGGGATCGATCAAAAGCAGGTCGCCGGTCAGAAAACCGTGGTCGCTGCTTTCGGCGGTTCCTACCCGGTACCAGAAATTATTGGGCGAAAGCTCCTGGCTTTCCGCCTTTGTCCCATAATAGGTCCCATCGGAAGACAGGAAGGACTGCTCGCTGAAATAGGGGGTTTCTTCCTCATATCGGTATTGCCGTTGGTGCCGGCTGTCGGTTAAGCCGAAAAGATAGTCCAGGGAAACATTGAAATAAGCGGCAATTTTCAGCAAAGTATCAAAATCAGGAGAGCGTTTGCCCGACTCATAAAGGGAGATGGTGGATTCCGCCAGATTCAGTTTCTTCCCCAGCTGCGTCTGGCTTAATTTCTGTTCTTTGCGCAGATACCGGATGCGCCGGCCTAACTGCATGAACTTCCACCTCCCTTTCTTCGTAATCCTTTCCCAAATTATAAGAAAAAAGGAAGGGAGAAAACTTTACATTGCGCAAAGATAAGGGACGGAATAAGTGAAAATTTGCAAAAAGAAATAATCTCCCGTAAATTTCAACTGCGGCGTTCCGGCAGCCTGCGGATTGACAAAAGACCCGGAGATTCAGTAAGATAGGCTGGTGGATAAATTTATCAGGGGAATCGTTATGCTTGTCTGCAAGGAGGCTGTTAATAGAAATGAGCAACGAAGAAAAAGCAAAGCTGTCCACAGTGTATGAACCCGGCGCGGTGGAAGAGCGCTGGTATAATCACTGGCGGGAGGCGGGATATTTCCGGGGACCGAAAATCAAATCCGCAGAAGAGAAAAGCGCCAAGGGCCATTTCTCCATCGTCATGCCCCCGCCTAATGTTACCGGCTCTTTGCATCTGGGACATGCCATGGACGAGACCATGCAGGACATCCTGACCCGTTTCCGGCGGATGCAGGGTTATGATACGTTATGGCTGCCGGGTACCGACCACGCCGGTATCGCTACCCAGGCCAAGGTAGAGGAAAAGCTGGCCCGGGAAGGAAAGTCCAAACATGATCTGGGCCGCCAGGAATTCCTGGAGGAAGTATGGCGGTGGAAAGACCGTTCCCACAGTCATATCACCCAGCAGTTGGGGACCCTGGGCTGCAGCTGCGACTGGGAGCGGGAGCGTTTCACCCTGGACGAAGGCTGTTCCAGGGCCGTTACGGAAGTTTTTTGTTCTCTTTATGAAAAGGGCCTGATCTATCAGGGAAATTATCTGATCAACTGGTGCCCCAAGTGTCAGACCACCATCTCCGACATCGAGGTGGAGCACGAAAACGAGGCCGGCCATCTCTGGCATATCCGCTATCCGGTGACCGGAGAAAAAAAACGTTTTCTGGTGGTGGCCACCACCAGGCCGGAAACCATGCTGGGCGACGTGGCGGTGGCCGTGCATCCTGAGGATGAGCGCTACAGGGACCTGGTGGGCAAAACCGTGATCCTGCCCCTGGTTAATAAAGAAATCCCGGTGATCGCCGACGAGATGGTGGATCTGGAATTCGGCACCGGCGCCGTGAAGATTACCCCGGCCCATGATATTAACGATTTTGAAACCGGTCTGCGTCATGATCTGGAGCAGATCACGGTTTTGGACAAGGCAGCGAAAATGAACGGCCAGGCAGGCCCCTACCAAGGCCTGGATCGTTACGAGGCCAGAAAAAAAATCGTGGCGGATCTGGAGAAGCTGGGTCTTTTGGAAAAAGTGGAGGAGCACGAGCATGCCGTAGGCCATTGCTACCGCTGCGGCACCACCATCGAGCCGATGATCTCCAAGCAGTGGTTTGTGAAAATGAAGCCTTTAGCCGAACCGGCGGTGGCGGCGGTAAAGGAAGACCGCCTGCGTTTTGTGCCCGCCCGTTTCAGCAAGGTGTACTTAAACTGGATGGAGAACGTCCGGGACTGGTGCATCAGCCGCCAGCTTTGGTGGGGGCACCGGATTCCCGTTTGGTACTGCCGGGACTGCGGCGAGGTGATCTGCGCCCGGAAAACTCCCGAGGCCTGCCCCAAATGCGGAAAAAATCATCTGGAACAGGACCCCGATGTATTGGACACCTGGTTTTCTTCGGGCCTCTGGCCCTTTTCCACCCTGGGCTGGCCGGAAAATACCGATGACCTGAAGGCCTATTATCCCACCTCGGTGCTGGTCACCGGACGGGACATCATTTTCTTTTGGGTAGCCCGCATGGCGGTAATGGGCATTGAATTCATGAAGGACGTACCCTTCCGGGACGTGCTGATTCACGGCCTGGTGCTGGACGCCCAGGGCCGCAAGATGAGCAAGTCCCTGGGAAACGGCATTGACCCCATCGAGGTGATCCGGGAATATGGCGCCGATACTCTGCGCTTTACCCTGATTACCGGCAACACCCCCGGCAACGACCTGCGCTTTCAAAAGGAGAGGCTGGAGGGAACCCGGAACTTCTGCAATAAGATCTGGAACGCCTGCCGCTTTGCTTTGATGCACCTGGAGGATTATGACGCCGCCGGGACTTTGGCCGGGCCGGACCTGGCGGACCGCTGGATCGTCAGCCGGTACAACCGCTGCGCCCTGGAAGTCACCGGGGCTTTGGAAGAATACGATATGGGCCTTGCCGCCCAGCGGATTTATGAGTTCCTTTGGGACGAGCTTTGCGACTGGTATATCGAAATCATCAAGCCCCGCCTGTACGGGCGGGAAACGCCGGAAAGCCGCCGCCGGGCTCAGAAAACCCTGGCGGAGACCCTGGCCGATACCCTGGTCCTGCTGCATCCGTTCATGCCGTTCATTACGGAAGAACTATGGCAGCATCTTCCCCATGAAGGGGAGAGCGTCATGCTGGCTCCCTGGCCTTCCGGGGACCCGGCGCTTTTGGACGAGGGGGCTGAGGAAGCCCTGGCTCTGGTAATGGATGTGGTAAAAGCCGCCAGAAACCTGCGCACCCAGGTGAATGTGGGACCCGGCAAAAAAGCCGCGCTGATTCTTTTGTCGGAGGCCGGATCCAGCCAAAAGACCCTGGAGGACTGCCGGGGCTATATCGCCAATCTTGCCACCGCTGAAGAGATCACGGTGGGGCATACCGACAAAGACAAGCCGCATCAGGCGGTGACCGCCGTGGTCAGAGGCGTGGAGGTCTACCTGCCCCTGGCGGGTCTGGTGGATATGGATAAAGAAAGGCAGCGGCTGGAAAAGGAAATTCAGAAGGTTCGCGGCGAAATCGGCGGCCTGGAAAAGAAATTGGCTAATGAGGGATTCCGGGCCAAAGCCCCGGCGGAAGTTATCGCCAAGGAAGAAGCGAAACTGGAGGACGCCCGTTATCGGCTCCAGGCTCTGGGAACCCGTCTGGAGGTATTTGGAGGTTAAAGAAATGGAAAGGGCGAAACAAAAATTGTCTCAGCGGCAGGCCGGACCTCAGACCGGGTCTGAGGAAGGGCTTGCCGGTGAAGACCGTTCAAAGGAGCGCCTGGCGTTTGAGGAGACCCTTGCCCGGGTCTCCTCTTTCGGTATCAAGCCGGGGCTTTTGGTCATCAGGGCCTTACTGGAAGAACTGGGCAACCCTCAGGCTGGGTTGAAAGCAATACACATCACCGGAACCAACGGCAAGGGTTCCGTATCCGCCATGCTGGAATCCGTGCTGCGCCGCTCCGGCTATCGTACGGGGCTTTTTACTTCGCCCCATCTGATCAGCTACCGTGAACGCTTCCGGGTAAACGGCCAAATGGCGGAATACGGCGTATTATTGGAACTTTTGGCGGAAACCGCCGCGGCGGCCCGGCAAGTGGCAGAGAAGACCGGCAGCCGGCCTACGGAGTTTGAACTGTTAACCGCCGTCGGCTTTTTATACTTCCGGCGTATGCAAACCCAGGTGCTGATCCTGGAAGTGGGCATGGGGGGGCGTTATGATTCTACCAATGTGATTCCCGACCCTTTGCTGACGATAATTACCAACGTCACTTTGGACCACGAAAACTTTTTAGGCCACAGCGTAAAAGAGATCGCCTGGGAAAAAGCGGGGATTATCAAGGAAGGCGTGCCTTTGATCTGGGCCGGTAAAGACGCCGGTGCCCTGGCGGTTATCGAAGAGGTAAGACAGCAGGCAAAGGGGGGGCCCATTTGCGATGCGGCGAAGGAATGCGTCTGGCAATCCCGCCCTTTGGGCCTTTTGGGTCAGGAAATCGATATCGTCACCCCGGAGGGCACATATCCTGCCGTCCGCCTGCCGTTAAACGGCCCCTACCAGGGCGTGAACCTGGCCGCCGTATTGCGGGCGCTGGAGGTTTTGAGGCCAAAGCTTCCCGGAATCAGCCGGGAAAGCATTTACCGGGGCCTGGCCGCCGTGCGCTGGCCCTGCCGTCTGGAATTGGTGCAGCAGCTGCCGGCGGTGATCCTGGACGGATCCCATAATCCCGACGGTATCCGCTGGCTGGCCCAGTGGCTGAAGGAACAAAAGCCGGCCTTTGACCGGGTGATTTTGGTAATGGGGATGGTGGCCGATAAAGACCGCCTCACCGCCGCCCGCTACCTGGACGGTCTGGCGGAAAGCGTGATTATCACCAAGCCCCTGTCCAGCCGGGCGGGCTCCTGGGAAGAGCTGGCCCGGGGGTTTCAGCAAAATGCCGGAACCGGGGTCTTGCTTGAGGAAGATTGCCATAAGGCTTTGGAGAGGGCTTTGGGGCAGGCGAACCCCAAAGATCTGGTGCTTTGCACCGGCTCTTTCTATCTGGTGGGAGAACTGCGGAAGAACTGGAAAACCGGGGACATGTTTTGAGCCTTAACCTCATAGGTTAGAGTACCGAAAAAGGGCCGTTGTCCTGCAGACCGGGGAACCTTTTTTGGAGAAGAACTTTTCCGAGATGACCTCATATAGGAAAGAAAACTCTGATCGGGGGAAAGCCTTGATGGGGGAAGAGTATTTTCGGAGAAGGGCTTCCTGGAGAAGATCTGGGGGAGGACAAAACCATGGGGGCAAAGCGTAACCTTTTGACGGCCATACTGGTCATCTTCGCCACTGTAGGAGTGCTGGTGCTGCTTTCGGCTTTTTTGCCGGCAGCCATAAAAGAGGCGGAAGAGAGGACTGAGCGGATTTCCCCCGGCGCCGCGCCGGGAACGGAAAATTCACAGCAACCGCCTTCCCCGGAAAACAGCGGGATAAGCACACCGGAAAATAACCAGGACGGAAAAGGCAGCGAGCCCTTTGCGGCGCGGCTTTACCGTTTGGACTATTATTCCATTCAGGTCAGCCAGGACTCGGGAGAGACCTACTATACCGGTTTTGCCAAGAGTGAAAAGCCGCTGACTTCCTGGCTGGCGGCCATCAAAGAAGGCGGCCTTTCCGGACAGGTAGTGGCGCTGAGCTTTCCGGCGGCGCCCCTGGCTTTAACCGGCGACAGCCCCGGCTATCTGACGGAGTTGTTTTTAATTTTGAACCAACAGCTCCGCCATTTAAGCCGGGCCGCCGATTTCTTCAACAGCAGCTGGCAGGAGATTGCCGGCCAAACGGTAACTGCCCGCCGGCTGGATCTTTTGATCGAGGAAGCCGGGGAGCTGAAGGAAGATCTGACGGGTCTTGCCGCCCATGATTCAACCCTGGGCCAGCTTTCCGCTTGCGGCCGGCTGCAGGATCTCCTGGCGCAGTGGCAGGAGCTTTTGGAGGACTTGTCCGGAGATTCCGCGGGAAAAAGCTTTTGGCCCGCCCAAGAGAAAGCCCTGTCCCTTTTGGTGGCCTGGCAGGACCTTTTGGAGCAGATCGGCTTCCGGGAATAAAGGAGCGCTAAGAATGCCGATTTCTGTAAGCATGCCGTGGCGTTTATGAAAAGAGTATGGTATAATGAGTCCACGAATTTCACCATAATTCACATCTCGTGGCGGGCCGCGGGATTCATGATTTTTAGAAGCCGGCCGCGTTTAAATCAGAAATTCATGGTATAATATTTCATAACGCTTGTGATAATTAGTTCAAACAATCCGGGCCACCGGCCCCAAGGAGAGGATTAACATGAAAGCCAGCAGAATCCCGGAAGCCACGATCACCAGATTGTCGGTATATTCCAGACATCTACAGCAGCTGGAGGAGCGGGGGGTCACCCAGGTTTCCTCTCAGGAGATCGCCGATCTGGTGGATGGAACCTCGGCTCAAGTGCGTAAAGACTTGGCTTATTTCGGTGAGTTTGGCACCAGGGGAGTAGGGTACGACGTTTCCCATCTGAACGCCAACCTGATGAAGATTCTCGGCCTGCAGGAGACCCGTTCCGTAGTGATTGTGGGCGCCGGGCGCCTGGGAACGGCTCTTACCCTGTACAACGGGTTTAATCAAAGAGGCTTCCAGGTAAAAGGGATTTTCGATAAGGATATGAGTAAAGTAGGGGAACCTATCGGCGAGCATCTCACCGTGTCGCCTATGTATAAATTGGATGAGTTCATCAAGAAAAACAGCATCCAGATCGGTGTGGTCACCGTGCCGGCATCAGCGGCACAGGAGACGGTGGACATCCTGGCCAGGGCCGGGGTCAGGGCGATCCTGAATTTCGCTCCCAAGGCGATTAATGCGCCGCCGGAGATCAAGACCAGAAATGTGGATCTGTCCGTAAATATGGAAGTGCTCAGCTTTTATATGGCAAACGAAGAAAGTGGTGATGACGAATGAAACTCAGCGAGATGCAGAAGATCATCAATGCCACCTGCCTGAACGAATGCGGCGAGAAGGAAGTAAAAAGGGCCTGCGCCGCCGACTTGCTAAGCGACGTATTGGCTTTTACCGAATCCGATACCCTGCTGTTGACCGGCATGGTTCACGGTCAGGTTATCCGTACGGCGGAAATGCTGGACCTGGTAGGCGTGGTGGTAGTCAGAGGCAAGAACCCCAGCGAAGAAATGCTGGCTCTGGCCAAGGAAAAAGGCATCCCCCTGTTCAGCACGCCCCTGCATATGTATCAGGCGGTAGGCCAGCTTTATCAGGCCGGCTTAAAAGGGGTAGAGGAAAAGTAATGCAGGCGGGAGAACTGGCCCGGGCTATGGGCATGGAACTTCTGACTCCGGAGCTTTCCCGGCAGGAAATGGAGATCGGCGGTTGTTATCTGGGAGATCTCCTGAGCAACGTTATGGGAAAAGCTGCGCCGGGCGAGCTTTGGTTTACCGTAATTACGAATATTAATATTATTGCCGTAGCCAGCCTCATCGGCTTTCCCGGAGTGGTACTTCTGGAAGGCAACCGGCCGGAAGCGGCGGTTTTGGAGCGCGCCAAAGACCAGGGAATACCGGTTTTTTCTCTGGACAAAAGTGCTTATGAGGCGGCCTTGGCTTTTCGGGGGCTGGTAAAATGAAAGAATGGGCCATTGATCTGCATCTGCATACGCCCTTGTCTCCCTGCGGGCAGGATAGCATGCTGCCGGAAAAGGTAGTACAGAGAGCGTTGGATTTGGGCCTTGACGTAATCGCCATAACCGATCATAACGCCATTGCCAATGTCAAGCCGTTTATGGAGGCGGGAAAAGAAAAAGGCCTGATCGTCCTGCCGGGCTGCGAGTTGCAGACCCAGGAGGAGATCCATCTGGTCTGCCTGTTTGAGAGGCTGGAGGATCTGGCCGCCTGGCATGAATCCCTGGAGCCCCAGATGACGGACATAAAAAATAACGTAAAATTTTTTGGCCCGCAGTATAAATTGGACCGTCAGGGCCAGGTAATCGGCCAGGAAGAACGGATGCTTCTGGCTTCGGTGGAAATCAGCGTGGATGAAGCGGTGGAGAGAGTGCATCGTTTCGGAGGAGTCTGTATCGCGGCTCATATCGACCGGCCTGCCTTCAGTTTATGGGCCGCCTTTGGTACGATACCGGAAAATATCCCCTTCGACGGGATTGAGCTGACCAGACATCTGCCCAGAGACCCGAAAATTCTGGCGGAGATCCGGGCCAGAGGCTACCAATATGTTACCGCTTCCGATGCCCATACCTTGGAGCACCTGGGAGAGATCCACTGCGTGGCGTATCTGGACCATTGGTCTTTGGCGGAACTGAAGCTGGCGATGAAAAATCAGGAGGGCCGCGAAATCATGACGGCACGATAGCCGGCGGGCCCGCGGTCATGCATCAGACCCCTGAACAAAAATTCCGCGAAATCATGAAGGCAGGACAGCCGGCCAGGCCGGACCCGCCAAAGCGGCGGCGGTATGCCGATCTGCGAAGCGTTCGTATGCTTAATCTGTGAAGTGTTCGTATACTGATCTGCGAAGCGCTCATATGCTTAATCTGTGAAGCAGCCGTATCCTAATCTGTGAAAAGGAAACAGACCGAAAATGAGAGAGCTCTCTTTGCATATCCTGGATATTGTGCATAATTCTCTGGCCGCCGGAGCAAGCCTTGTGCAGATCACTATTTTGGAAGCGCCCGATGATAATCTGTTTCGGTTTTCCGTTGAGGATAACGGCCAGGGCATGGAGGCGGAAACAGTGGCAAAGGTTACGGATCCTTTTTATACCACCCGTACTACCCGTTCCGTTGGACTGGGGCTGCCTATGCTGAAAACCCGGGCCGAAAGTTGTGGGGGCGGCCTGGAGATCCTGTCCCGGCCGGGGCAGGGCACCAGGGTCACCGCCACTTACCAGTACAACCATATCGACCGGCAGCCTTTAGGGGATATTTCCGGCACAATGCTGAGTCTGATTCTGGCCGGCCGGAACGTAGATTTCAGCTACTCCCACCAGGTCCGGAAAAATGGCGAAGTAAAGGAATTTGCCTTCAATACGAAAGAGATGCGGGAGATTCTGGAGGACATGCCTTTCACCGATCCTGCGGTCTATGGCTGGCTGCAGGATTTTTTGGCTGAGGGGGAAAAGTCTCTGAAAGGGGAGGGATGATGTGGTCAGGACAAGAGGAGGCAGAAATCCCTGGTTGTTGATTACTTTATTGATCGTCTGCGGTATTATCGGCGGTTTTATCGGCCTTTTGCTGCAGCCGTTGGCTCCTTGGGCGGGAAATACCCTGTTGTCCTTGGGGACCTCGTCGTTTACCCTGGATCTGTATGTGATTACGATTACTCTGGGAGCGGCGCTTCATCTGAACCTTTTTACCGTGATCGGTTTTGCCGCTGCCATTGTGATATTTTTCTGCATTTAACCGCACTTATTTTTAACAGTATGGGATCGGTAAAAGATATCAGAAGACCTGTCAGAAGGCCGGCCAGGTGGCCTGGCAGATAACTGTCAGAGATCTGATATGCCGGCCGGGATCAGGGAAGGGCCTGATACATCGACTGGAATCAGAAGTCATGTTTACCGGGAAAACGCTTTGTTTTTAAAGCAATTCCCGGTAAATTTTTTATGCTGTATGCCTGGGAGGTATAGCGGCAGGCCTATGTCTGCCAAGCAAGGACATGGCGTCTCCAGCCCCAGTCAAAAATACCCTTCGACCTGACGAAAGCAGAAAAAGCAGATCTTCTCAGGGGTTTTACCGGAGTTTCGTTTAAAAACAAAGCGTTTTCCCGGTAAACATAGCTGCTCATCATAACTGCTCATCACAACTGTTCATCATAACTGCTCCTCAGCCTTCGGCCAGGTTAAGACCTGATAAGGTGCTCGATAATTATTGCATCAAATCTATCGGCAAGTAAGACTGGACTAAAAGCTGCTGCAGATGTTATAATATGTAAAAAATTACCAGACCGGATTGCCGCAGGCATATTCCTGTCGATAAAGTGAGGTTTAAAATGACTGGATTGATATTGGCTTCGGCCTCGCCGCGCCGGCGGCAGCTTTTGGAGCAGCTGGCGGTGGATTTTCGGACGCTGACAAGCCCCATTGATGAAAAGTCTCTGAGTCTTACCGGTTCTCCCAGGCAGCAGGTGATGACCTCGGCAGAGGCCAAAGCCATGGCGGTGGCCCGGCTGGCTCCCGGTTCCTGGGTGCTGGCGGCAGATACCGTCGTGTGGGTGGAAGGGGAGATCCTGGGTAAGCCTGTGGATCGGGCCGACGGGGCGCGGATGCTGGAAAAGCTTTCGGGCCGCAGACACCAGGTGCTGACCGGGCTGTGCCTTTGCCGGCAGGGTGAGGAGCAGGAAATGCTGCCGGCTTGCGAGGAAACGGCAGTTTGGATGCGGAAACTGGAGCAGCCTACCATTGAAGCCTATCTGGACACCGGTGAACCCATGGATAAAGCGGGAGCCTATGGTATCCAGGGCTTTGGCGGCTGCCTGATTCAGCGGATCGAAGGCTGTTACTTCAATGTTATGGGATTGCCGCTTTATCGGACCAGCCTGCTTTTTGACCGGGCGGGGATAGCCTATTGGCGCAGCAGATAAAGAAAATATGCAGCCGGATTAATGACCCAGCCGGAGCCAAGGCTTTGCCGGGGTAAAGAGTTTGCGGCAGAGGCTCAGCTAGGGCAAAAGCCAGGCGGCGAAGACCGAGCTGGAACAAAGCTTGGCGAAATCCCAGACGACGTAAAGCCAGCAGGCGAAGAGCCAGCAGGGGCAAGGAATAGTGGCAGAGGACCAACTGAGGCAAAAGCATGACGGCGAAGTTCCAGCCGGAACCAAGGCTTGTCCGCAAAGGAGCGGCCGGAGCAAATCAGATTTTGTGAACCGCTTTCGGTAAGGAAAAGAAAGGCGCGGGGCATGAAAAAAGGAAAAGTTGCGTTGAAGGAAAATGCGTTGAAGGAAAAAATGCTGCCGGGCGGCTACGGCAGTATCTTAAAAGAACTTCCGCCTTACCAAAGACCCCGGGAAAGGCTTCTGGCCTACGGCCCGGCCCGGCTTTCGGAAGCGGAGCTGCTGGCAATTCTTTTGGGCAGCGGCAGCCGTGGCGAGTCCGCCCTGGCCCTGGCCCAGCGGCTGCTCCGGGCCGAGGGCGGCAGATTTTTGCTGGAAGCCGATGTCCGGGAGCTGGAGCAAATGAAAGGAATAGGAGAAGCCAAGGCCTGCCGGGTCAAAGCCGCCATGGAGCTGGCGGCCAGGCTTGCCGGACCGGCCACAGCGGCCAGACCGGTGATCGGCGGTCCGGCGGAGGCGGCGGCCATTCTGCAGGCGGAAATCGGCAGCCTGACCCAGGAGGCGGTAAGGGTCCTGAGCTTAAACACGGCAAATCAGCTGATCGCCCTGGACAGCGTTTCTTTGGGAGGGTTGTCCTCGGCGCCCATCCACCCCCGGGAAATTTTCAAAGGAGCCCTTAAACGCAGCGCCGCAGGGATTATCCTGGCTCATAATCATCCCAGCGGCCAGGTGCGGCCCAGCAAAAAGGACCGGGAAGAAACCCGGCGCATCCGCCAGGCCGGCGAGCTTTTGGGAGTCCAGCTGTACGACCACATCATTGTCGGCGGAGGATGCTATTACAGCTTTTTAGAGGAAGGAGAATTGGCCTGAACCCCCTGCTCTTTTCGGGAACCCGGAAATTGAGCGCACAGGTTTTTGGCGTCCCAGACTGAAAATTCCGCATGCATAAAAATAAAATAAAAAAGAAAAATATTTTTAAATAAGGGTGGCGCAGACGGCAAAAATGGATTAGAATATGGGTGTAGAAAAAGCATAGATGCAGGAGCGTACAGGATGTTATCAGAACGCGAAAACCAGGAATTCCTGGTTCTGCAGATCATTGCGCAGAGTATCTCTCCTGTAGGCTCCGGATATTTGAGCAGAAAGCTGCATCGCTTGGATAATCCGGTCAGTGAGGCTACCGCAGGAAGACTGCTGAACGGATTGGACCAGCAAGGGCTGACGGCAAAACTGGGCTTTCAAGGCAGGGTGTTGACTCCGAAGGGAGAAATCCGGCTGAAGGAATTGGAGAATAAGAATGCCAGGTCCCGGCAGGGAGAAGAGTTTTTTAATTCTCTCCAAAGTCAGACCAAGGAACAGCTGATCGACATTTTGATCGCTCGGCGGGCCATTGAGCGGGAGTTGGCCAGGCTGGCCGCTATTAACGCCGGCCCCGGCGATATCCAGGAAATGTGGGCCATCCAAAAGGCTCAGTATGAAACCTTCTCCCGGGATCTGGGCGCCGCCCAGCAGGACGTGCTGTTCCACAGAGCTATTGCCAGGGCATCCGGCAACCCGGTCCTTTACTCCGCCATAGAGATGATCCGGCAGGACGGACAGTTGACTCCCGTATTGGAGTACATCAGAAAAACGGTGCACAGTGTTATCGCCTATGATCATGCGCAGATTGTGAAAGCCATCGAAAACAGAGACCCCCAAAAGGCCGAGGAAGCTATGGTAAAACATATCGAAAGTCTGATCGCCGACGTAAATAAGTATTGGGGCATCGTGGAGGGGAACCAAAAGGAGAACCAGAACTGAAAGAAAAGATCCGGGAATGACAAAAGGGGTAAGGTAGAAGTCTGATATATTTTTTTATACAAAACTACTCATCAATGATGAGTCGGGAGGTTGCATGATGGATAGCTGTTTAAAAAAGGTTATGGATGCTGTGGACATCGAGACCTTCTTCGTTTGTAAAGACGAGGAAGAGGGCAGGGAACTTGCGTTGAAACTGCTGGAAACCTTTGGATTGAAAGACACGGATATCGTATTCATCGAGCACTCCGGCGCAGGCGCCAGAGTCAGAGCCCGCGGCTATCTGTACCGGGCCGGAGATCAGTACGCTTGGCTGGAAGGAGACAAATAATCATGAACAAAGAGAAAAAAGTGCTGCTGGCGCCTCTGGATCCTGTCCATGATATCGGGCTGAAAATCATGAATCGGGCCCTGAAAGAAAATGGTTACGACACAATTTTACTTCCGCCGGACTATCAGCCGGAAGAGATTATAAAAACCGCTTTGGAAAATGAAGTGGGGACCATCCTGGTCAGCCGTACTTTGGGTTACGGCGTAGCCGAGCTGCTGGCCAAGTTCATCGACCAGGCCGAAGCCGTAGGCTTACGGGAAAAAGTAAAGATCGCCATCGGCGGCATGGGCATCCGGGTGGAATTAGCCCAGGAGCTGGGCTATGACGCCGGCTTTGGCCCCGGCACCGTACCCGAGCAGGTCATCGCCTTTATCGAAGACCGGGAGCCTAAACTGAATACCGCAGGCGCGGTAAAGAATAAAAAAGATATCACCCAAGGCTTCGATTATGTTTACGCCAACCAAAAAATCGAAGCCCTGCTGGATCAGATCGCCGAGAAGACTCTGAAGTGGGCGGCGGACAAAACCACCACGGCGATTCAGAGGGCGGAGCTGCGGCGGAAAATGATGGATCTGCCTCAGGGCGCCGAAAAAGAGAAAGCCCGTAAGGAATACATTGCACTTTCCGATGAAAAGATCCGTAATTTTTACCAGGAAGGCACCATGCCTCCCCACACCCGGCCCCTGACCGATAAGGAAATGGCGGACCTCCATGAATATGTGGAGACCACCAAGAGCCGGATGCGAATGAAAAAGCTGCAAAAGACCGATAATAATCCCACCGTATTTATCCAGTATGGTACAGGCTGCCCTTTCATGGATATCGCCCATGCCAAGCTCAGCGAATCCTGGGGAGCCGACGGAGTCGTCCATTTCGACCCCTCCTGGGGCGCCCGGACGGAAGGCTTTCTGGAAGGCTATCTGACTCATGAGCAGGACGGCACCATCATTTCTCCGGAAAACCTGCAAATCATCAAGGAGTCCCTGGAGCCTTCCACCATCTGGCAGGTCAGGGCCCACAGAGGTCTTAACACTCCGGAAACCGTGCTTTTGGCCGGCAAGGTCGGCGCGGACATGACCAAGATCAACATTGCTTACGGCTCCCTGGGCGGCGGCACCGATCCTGCCCGCCTGACCGTGGACGCTATTCAGTGCATGAGATATGCCAAGGAATTCGGCTTGGCCTTTGACGTGGTTACCAATGAAGAGCTTTGCGGCGTTCCTGCCGCCAAGGCCTTTGCCGGTATGCTGTCCACCGCGCATATCGCCATCAAGATGGGTTGCCGGCCGGTGCTTCAGCCCCTGTTTGTTTATTCCCCTGAAGTGATGATCACCGGAGAGATGGAAGATAACTATGTAGATTTCAACGCCGCCAAGATCAAGGCGCTGAGAAGCATTATCAACGCTCCCATCTGGCCCGGCGCGCCCATCGGCTTTTTGACCCAGACTGAGGACAGAGTTCAGTCTTCGCTTTCTACCGCTTTGCACGGCGCCTTGGCTTCTTCTTTAGGGGTGGAAGCCATCTCCATCGCCTCTTCCGACGAAGCGTACTCCGGCGGCCCGATTGCCGGTCCTTCCCGGATCGACACCCTGACCGGGGTGAAGGAAGCCTTCCGCTTCTTCGGCAGCGCCGGTATTAAGCCTACCGCCAACGCCGACAAGATGGCGGAAAAGATTGTCGCCGGCATTATTGATACCCTGGAAAAAGCCGCCGCCTGCGAAAGCTTCCCCGAAGCGCTCTATGCCGGCATTTACGGCAGCACCGCCGAAGGCGCTTATCCCGGCCGCGGCGGCAAAGGCACCGTCATGACCCAAAAGTAAGGTGCCCGCCCGGCGGTAAAACCGCCGCATTACCATTATCGGTTGTCCTCCGGCCTTTGCCGGAAAACAATAAAGAATTAAATTAAAGGAGTGGATTCCCATGGCAAAGTTTAAGTACAAAACTCAGATGTATTCGAACCTGTTCGCCAACATCAAGAACATCTACGCTGACGCTGCTGCGGAAGCAAAGAAAATCGGTATTTCCGATGAGCTCGCTAAGCTGAAAGAACAAGGCCGCGGCACCTTCGGTCTGACCGGCGGCGTTTCCGGTTGCCCTGCTCCCCTGCGTGACGACGTATTGGCTTTCAGTGAAAAAGAAGCCAAAGCCGTCAAAGGCCTGGCCGGCTATGTTGAAGAAATGCGCTACATGGTCAAGGATTTCTACGGTGCCGAATATGATGTTTGCCCCACCGCTACTTGTGAGGCCGGCATCAATGTTTGCTACACCAGCATGTTTATGCCTCCCGTTATGGGCGCCGGCGACCCCTACCGCGCTCGTTATCTCGCTCCCTGGGAGAAGCATTTCCATCATCAGGGCGGTTATGGTCGTCCCTTCCCGCCCCGCTTCAAAGATATCATTGCCGACAGAGGCTGCACCGCCGGCGAATTAAGCATGATGGGCAAGAGACAGCCTATGCTGGACACCCTGGTAATGCCTTTGGCTGGAGCCAATTATGACAACCATGGTATCAAATACTATCCTACCCCCTTGCTGACCGGTGTTAAGGGCGAAGAGAACAGACCTGTTGCTGAAGAATGGGCTGCCCGGCATGCATCCATGTTGTCCGGCGTAACCTCTCTGGGCTATGACACCCCTGGTTACGGCTATGGCGACCATGATGCCGAAGGCACTCCTATCCTCCAGAAGGTTCTGGCTGATGTAGCTCATAAATACAGCGTACCCTACGTTGTAGACTGCGCTTGGGGCCTGCCCTTCGTTGGTCATGACATCCGCAAGACCGGCGCCGACGCTATCGTTTACTCCATGGACAAAGCTACCGGTTCTTCCATCTGCGGCCTGATCATCGGTAAAGAAGATATCATGGTTAACGCTCGTCGGGCTATGGGCTTTGCCGGTAACCGCTACGGCGCTCTGTCTTCCTATGGTAAAGCCGTCAGCGTTGCGTTTGACCCCGGTAAAGAAGGCCTCTGCGGCTGCTTAGCTGCCATGAAGGTTCTGAAAGACAATCCTAAGCTGATGACCCAGCCCGTTGATCAGATGTACGACATCATCGTGGAAGAGTTCAAAGCTCTGGATCCCGCCATCAAAGATGGTTTCATCTTCACCAAGTCCTACAACTCCTGCGCAGTTGAAATCAACTACGAAGGAACTTGGAAGAAGGGTAAGATGGGCGTGCCTATCTTCTCCATCGAGGACATGTATGCCGGCACCAATATCTTCCAGGAAGGTATCGGCGCTATGGGCATGATCCCCACCATCGCTTACGACGGCAACATCTATGTTTCCACCGGTCTGAACACCCTGGACGACAACGGTGCTCTGATCCCCGAGAGAATGAGAATTGCTGTTAAGGGCCTGGTTGCTCTGATCAACATCACCTCCAAATACGCCGGCGTTTGCGACTAATCTCTCTAAACGCAGATGGTCTTGGTTTCAAGACCCGGCAAATTGTAATACCCTCGGAGCGGAATCTTTTGATTCCGCTCTTTTTTTTGGTTTACGGACAATAGTTGGGTAAAAGAAAGGTTCAACGTCAATCGTTGGGGGAAAAGAAAAAGTGAAGAAGAGGAAGGAGCCATCCGCGGTTTAGCGGATGGTTCTTTTGCATTAAGGGTGAACAGAATCCGGCGACGGAAGCTGGGAAAATCGGGCTCAATATCGATGTTCAGCGGGGGAACTGATTAAGGATCTTTTTTGCATGATTAGAATATTGGCTGAATAACATTCTATAGCTTCTGATTGACTTTATAATATATATAATAATATATCATCGCTGAGCATATAGGAGTAGAAAGGGAAGAAAAAATCATGCCGCGGAAAGGGGGAGCGAGGGCAAAAGGCCAAAAGACAAAAGGCCAAGAGGTGAAAGGGCAAGAGGCAAAAGGCAAGAGGCGAAAGGCAAGAGGCGAAAGGCAAGAGCACAGGAGGGAGAAAAGGCAAAAGGGATAAACGATCAGGTTAAACCACAGATATCGGCGGTATTCATAACATTCAGATAAGCCCGAAATTGATGGATCAGGAGGGATTTAGCATGTCAAAAGAACATGATCCAGGCCAATTAACCGGATTTTATGGCTGGATTGAAAAAGCCGGAAATAAAGTGCCTCATCCCGTATACCTTTTTATCTGGCTATGGGCGATAACTCTTGTGGCTTCCTTGGTGCTTGGAAAAATGGGCGTCGGTGTAACACATCCCACTACCGGCGAACCCATTAATATCGTGAATATGCTGACTGCCGACGGCATCGGAAATTTTTTGCGGAATATGGGCAGCAAATGGATGAACTTCGCTCCCATGCTGACCGTTCCCATTTGTACTCTCGGCCTGGCGGTATCGAATTACAGCGGACTGTTGGGGGCGACCCTGAAGACTGCCGGAGGCTCCGAAAACAAATGGAGACTGGCACTGATCGTGGCTTTTATCGGCGTTAACGCCAATTTGGCCGGCGACGCCGCCTTTATCGTATTTCCGCCTCTGGTGGCCATGCTTTATCAGAGTGCGGGAAGGAATCCTTTGGACGGACTCTTCCTGGCTTTTGCCAGTGTTTGCGTAGGTTTCGGGGCCAATCTTCTGGTAGGATCCGGCGACGCCTCCTTAGCCGGTATGTCGGAGGCGGCGGCCCGGATTATTGATCCCAATTATACAGCCAATCCCGCCATGGGCTGGTATTTCATGTTTACTTCGACTTTTATTCTGACTTTCCTTTGCGCGGCCATCTCCATCAGATATATTGAGCCTCGTCTGGCCCGGACCGGTTTGGGCGTGAACTCCCGGAAAACGGTTACCCAGGAGGAATATCAGCCTCTCACGGCTCAGGAAAGGAAGGGACTGAAAGCCTCACTGATATCGCTGATCCTGTTTTTTATCCTGATCTGGCTGATGACCTTCAGAGGAATGCCCTTCCAGGCTCCTGAAGGCGGCACGGTAATGACGGGCCTGCTGTTCAAATCCATTCCCACCCTTGTGTTTTTGCTGTTCTTTATTGCCGGTTATGTCTATGGGAAAGTAACGGGGACCATTAAGAAATTCGGGGATACCATACCCATGATGCAAAAAGAGCTGAAAACCCTGGGCAGCTTTTTCCTGATCTGCTTTTTTGCCGCTCAGTTTATCGCCGTATTCGGAGATAGTCAGATCGCTACGGTGATTGCCGTTCTCGGAGGGAGATTCCTGCAAAACCTGGGTCTGCCCGGACCGATCCTTTTAGGAGTATTCGTGATCATGGTGGCGTTCATTAATTTATTTATGGGGAGCGCCAATGGTAAATGGGCCCTTATTTCCGCAATTTTCGTTCCCATGTTCATGATCGCCGGGATTTCTCCGGCGGCTACCCAGGTAGCCTACAGGATGGGCGACGGCCTGACAAACAATATTACGCCCACATTGCCCTATCTGGCCATTATCTTAGGATACGCCCAGGAATATGACGGCCGGGCCAAGACGGGTACGGTTATGGCTTATATGCTGCCCTACAGCCTCATCGCCGGTCTGGTCTGGATCGTGTTTCTGCTGATCTGGGCCTATCTTGGACTGCCGATGGGACCGGGATACGGAACGTTTATGTAAGTCTTGCGGAGAAAAGAGGTAAAGATGATTGACTTTTTAAAAGAAGCGGAAGAGATAAAAGAAACTTTACGGGAATACCGCCGGCATTTTCACCGCTATCCGGAAACCAGCGGCCGGGAGGTTAAGACAGCGGAGTTTATCAGTGAAAAACTGAAGGCTTGCGGTTTGGTGGTAAAAGAGGGAGTGGGAGCCCCCCTGCCCGGAGTCATCGGCTGCCTTAAAGGAGGAAAAGCCGGCCCCGCGGGACCTACCGTGGCGCTGCGGGCGGATATGGACGCCCTGTTCATCGATGAGGCTAAAGACCTGCCCTACCGGTCGGTAAATCCGGGTATAATGCACGCTTGCGGCCACGACTGCCACATGGCTATCCAATTAGGCGCGGCGCTGATTCTGAAAAAATACCGGGATGAACTTAAGGGAAATGTAAAGTTCATCTTTCAGCCCAGCGAAGAAATGAACGGCGGAGCCCAGCCGATGATCGACGACGGGGCTTTGGAGGATCCTCCGGCAGACGCTGTTTTGGCGCTCCATGTAGACAGCTCTTTTCAAACCGGCGAGATCGGTATTTCTTACGGAGAGACCATGGCCGCCTCCGACCGCTTAAGGATTTATGTCCGGGGAAAGAGCTGCCACGGCGCCTACCCCCACCAGGGAGTGGATGCCATTTTGATCGCCGCCCAGATCCTTTTGGCCATCCAGACCCTGATGGCCAGGGAGAAGGATACCTTCCATCCGGCCATTTTGAGTTTTGGCATGATCGAAGGAGGTAAATCCCCAAATATTGTCTGCGAAGAGGTTTTATTAAGGGGAATGTGCCGCACCTTAAACCCGGAAACCCGGGAAGCGCTGATGAAAAGGCTGGAGGAAATCTGCCAGGGGGTGGCCCGGTCCATGGGGGGAAGCTGCGAAGTGGTCCGTGAGATCAGCTATGAAAGCCTGATCAATGACGACGGAATAACGAATCTGATCCGGCAGGCTGCCGAAAGCCTGGGAGGTCTCTCCCTCCGGCAGCTGCCCAGGGCCAGAATGATCACCGAGGATTTTGCTTATTTCGCCAAAGCGGTCCCCGGGGCTATGTGGTTTTTGGGTACGGCAAACCGGGAAAAGGATACGGAGTGGCCGCTGCACAGCTCTCATTTTGATGTGGATGAGGACGCGCTGGTCATTGGAGCCGCTCTTCAGGCCGCCGCAGCCTGGCGGTATCTGGAGGGACATCAGGGATAAATGTTTAATAAACTGCCGAAGGGAGCATGCAATGAAATATGATCTGCTGATCAAAAACGGAACCCTGATATCCGGCGGGGATGAGTTCTTTTGCCGGCGGGGGGATTTAGCGGTGCAGGAGGGCAGGATTGCCGCTGTCGGCGATCTTTTTGGCGATACCGGACGGGAGGAGGTGGAGGCCGGGAATTTGGCGGTCTGCCCCGGGTTTATTGACGTTCACGCCCATTCCGAACTGTCGGTCTGGCAGGACGGCGCTTGTCTGGCGAAAGCCTCCCAGGGGATTACTACCGAACTTACCGGCCAGTGCGGGATTTCCGCTTATCCGGTTGAACAGGAAGCGGCGGCGGGGATACGCGAATATACGCAATCTGTTTTAGGCGGGACAGAACAGGCCTGGCCCTGGGAAGACCTGGCCGCTTACCGCCGGGAGGTCGAGAAACAGGGGATGGCCATAAATCAGGGGACCTTTATCGGACACGGCACTCTGCGGATCAATGCCCTGGGCTTTGCCGGGCGAAAGACCGCGGCGGCGGAGCTGGAAAGCATGAAAAACATGCTGGCTTCCGCCCTGGAAGAAGGGGCCTTTGGCATGTCCACCGGATTGGTGTATGCGCCGGGGATGTTTGCCGATATCCGGGAATTAACGGAGCTGGCCAGGGTTTGTGCGGCTTATGACGGTATTTATACCACCCATATGCGAAATGAAGGAAACCGCCTTTTGGATGCGGTAGCTGAAGCCATTGAAGTGGGGGAGGTTTCCGGCGTCCAGGTAAATATTTCTCACCTGAAAGCTTCCGGCAAGCCCAACCATGGCAAAGTCCGCCAGGCGCTGAAGCTGATGGAGGAAGCCGGGGCCAGGGGGCTGCGGATCAGCGGCGACTGCTATCCTTATGACGCCTCCAGCACCACCATGACGATCATCTTGCCTCCCTGGAGCATGACCGGAGGTATCGCCGGATTATTAACCATACTTGCCGATAAAGAGAAAAAGCAGAAGATTTTACGGGATTTCCGGGAAGGTCTGCCGGGCTGGGACAACCGGGTGGTGAATTTGGGCTATGACCGGATTTTCATCGGATCGGCGGCTTCCGGGAGAAATAAAAATCTGGAGGGCCTCAGCCTGGAGGAAGGCGCCAGATTGAGGCAGCAGGATCCCGGCGAGTTTGTTCTGGATCTCCTTCTGGAAGAAAAAGGGCAGGTAACGGCCATTCTTCAGGGAATGGCTGAAGAAGACGTAAGAACTGTCCTAGCCCACCCCAGGATGATGGTCTGCACCGACGGGGTACCGGTGGGGAGAAAACCTCATCCCCGTCTATATGGCGCTTTTACCCGCTATTTAAGCCGCTATGCCGATCTGGCCACGGAAGAGGGAATTACGGCGGCGGTGAGAAAGCTTACCGCCTTGCCGGCGGAGGTGTACGGCTTGAAGGATGTGGGATATCTGCTGCCCGGTTACCGGGCGGATATCACGATATTTGATCCTTGCCGGGTGAAGGATCAGGCCACCTTTGCGGAACCTCAAAGGCTTTCGGAAGGAATTCAGCGGGTGATTGTGGGTGGCGAAACGGTGCTCCGGGAAAAGCAGCCCACGGGAAGGACGCCGGGCAGATTTATCCGGCGGCGGTAACGGTCCGGCGGAGTCGTGAGCCGGAATGATGATCCGGCAGAGGTGATGATCCGGCGGCAGTCGTGAGCTGGATTGATGGCCCGGCGGGAAATGTATGGCCGGCGGGAAATGAAAACCGGCCCAAAGCCGGCAATAATTAAGCAGAGCAAAGGAGAGGGCGAAATGGAGAGGGAAGAATTATGCCGGATTATTGAGAGGAGAATGCAGGCTTTGCCGGGAAAAATTGCGGTGGTGGCCAGAAACCCGGATACGGGAGAGGAATTTGCCTGGAACGGGGATCAGCTTTTTACGCCGGCCAGCACCATAAAGCTGCCGATCCTCTGCGCGGCCTACTACTGGGCCGAAAAAGGAGTTTTATCTCTGGAGGGGCGGATCATGGTCAGAGAAAAGGACAAGGTAGGCGGCAACGGCGTATTATTTGAATTTGCGGAAGGGTTAGAACCCAAGCTTCGTGATCTGATGACGCTGATGATTGTGGTCAGCGACAATATGGCTACCAATCTGGTGATGGAAGCGGTAGGCACCGAGAGGATCAAGGGCTTTCTGGAAAAGAAGGGCTTAGGGGTAATTCGGGCGGAACGAAAAATGCTGGATCCCCAAGGAATGAAAAAAGGACTGGTGAATTGCGTTACCGCCGGGGCTTTGGCGGAAATTTTGGAAGGGCTGGTCCGGGAGACGCTGCTGGAACCGGAGGATTGCCGGGATGCCGTCAATATTCTGCTGCGGCAGCAATGCAATAATAAAATGCCGGTAAAAGTAATCGACCGCTGGGATCTGATATTTAAGCGGAATGAGGTGAAGATCGCCCACAAAACCGGCGATATGCCCGGCATCGAGCATGATATCGGCATTGTGTATTTGCCCGGGATCAAGTTCATCCTGGTTTGTCTGACAGAGGATGTGGAAAATGAAAAGGCCATCGGGTTCATTTCCGAAGTCACCGGGGATTTTGTTGAATACTACAGGTGAATGCTGAGAGGACAAGAAGATGAAATAAGGAGGATGTAAGATGATTTTCGGTCTCCCCGCAGTATTAGGACTGCTGCCCATCGTTGTTTATGCGGTATTGGGCTTTAAGGGCGTCAATCCTTTGCTGGCTACCGTGGCCGGTGTTTTGGCCGCCATGGTCCTGGCAGGTAAAGGAATTACAGGATTGGCCGCGGGGATTTATGCCGGCGCCGGCTCCTTTTTGGGGGTTATCGGTCTTTTAGTCATGTTTGGTTCCGCCTTGGCGGAAATTCTCAAAGATACCGGCGCCGCTCCGCTGATGGTAAAGAAGCTGATGAGGACTTTTCCGGTATCCCCTGCCGGAATCATCATTGGCAGTATGGTTACTATCGTGATTCTGACGGTAGCCATCGGCAGTATGATTGCCGCCGCCGCTATGGCAGCTACCGTAGCCATTACCTTGGCGGCCAGTTATAAAGTATCCCCCAGCGCTATGTCCATTGCTTTTCATTGCGGCAGCGTAGCCGGTTTGCTGATCGGGCCTTTCACCCCGCCCACTGTCCAGCTAATGGGAATGACGGGGCTGTCCTACGGGGAATACGCCCTGAAGGTAGCTCTGCCCATGGCGGCGCTGATGTTTATCATCGGTGTGATTATGGCGTTTTGGGCTCAGAAAAAATATGGACCGGAAGGAGAGGCGATCATGTACCCGCCGGAAGAGGCGGCGGATACCTCCGGCGACAGTTCTCCCGCTAAGGAGGCCGTCAGGGGAGCCAGGGGATTTGTAGCCGCCATCATTCCGTTATTGCTCTATGGAATATTGAAGCGGGGCGGCATGAGTTACGCCCTGATCATGATCCTGTCTGCCGGGGCTATTACGGGACTGGCTGCCGGTTACTCCTGCACCAAAGTTATGGACGTCATGATGCGGGGGGCCTCCCGTATGGCCTGGTTTTATCTGATGTTTGTTCTCTTTGATCCTTTTGTTAACTTTGTGGCGGATACCGGAGCTTTTGCCGCTGTGGGAGATTTGTTGAAGCCGTTGATTGACGCCAGCGGGTCCGTGGGCTTTTTAATGATCGGTACGCTTTTTGGGATTTTCGGTATTTCCGGCGCTGCCGTAGCGCAGGTAGAAATTATGGCGGGCATGTTTGGGGATATCGCCGCCAATCTTGGCGTAGGCCTCCCTCTTTATATAAGCATGCTGCTGATCGGATCTCAGATCACTTCTTTTGCCTATCCGGGAGCGGATATGATGACCGAGATGGGGCTGGCCAGATCCAACCACCTGAAATCGCTGATCATCAATGGCTGGGTGGTTACCGCCGTGATGATCGTTTATATGCTGATCCGCTCCCTTCTGGGGATATAGGGGGAGCGGCTGAAAAATAATCATCTGCAGGCAGAACCGCCGGCGGGCCGGATTACGGCAGCCGGCGGTTTTGTGTGTCTTCATTTACTTGCTTTGGTAAAATTTTCTTGCCTCCTTGTGCCGTTAATAGGTTTTCTGCTCCTATATTCGCCTGTTTTGGTTGCCGCTCACCGGCGGGACCGGGGCTTTTCCCCGCCGGCGGAGCGGTAAAAAGTGCGGGGCTTTTACAATTATCGGGAATAACGGCGATTGGCTATTTACGCCTAAAGATAAAACTGCTAAACTATAAGATAGTTTTAAAAAAGAAACATTTTTGGCATCCGGCGTCAGGCGGCGCCGGATCTCCGGATAAAGAATGTGGAAAGGGTGGATCACTGATGGAGAATTATTACCAGCCAGAGATCGAGTGTGCGTCCCGCCAACAGATCCGAGCCTGGCAGGATGAGCGTCTGGTCAAACAAGTCAAGCATGTTTACGATAACGTGCCCTATTACAAAAAAATGATGGACGAAAAAGGGGTAAGACCTGAGGACATCAAATCCCGGGACGATTTGCACAAGCTTCCTTTTATTACCAAAGAGGACCTGCGGCAGGCTTATCCCTACGGACTTTTAGCCAAGCCCCTGGAGGACTGCGTGCGCATCCAGTCCACCAGCGGCACTACCGGCCGCCGGGTGGTGGCGTTTTATACTCAGCAGGATATCGACCTTTGGGAAGATTGCTGCGCCAGAGCTATTGTGGCCGCAGGCGGCACAAAAAGCGACGTGGTGCATGTAAGCTACGGCTACGGTCTTTTCACCGGCGGCCCCGGCTTAAATGGCGGCTCCCATAAGTTGGGCTCTTTGACTTTACCCATGTCTTCCGGCAATACCGAGCGGCAGATCCAGTTTATGTGCGATATGGGCTCCACGATTCTTTGCTGTACGCCCTCTTATGCCGCTTATCTGGCGGAAACCATTCAGGAAAAAGGCCTTCAGGACCAGATCAGGCTGAAAGCCGGCATCTTTGGCGCCGAAGCCTGGACCGAGGAAATGCGCCGGGATATCCAGGAGAAGCTGGGGATCAAGGCATACGATATCTATGGCCTGACGGAAATTTCCGGGCCCGGCGTATCTTTTGAGTGCAGTGAACAGAGCGGCATGCATATCAACGAGGACCATTTCATTGCGGAGATCATCAATCCCAATACGGGAGAGGTGCTTCCGGAAGGAGAAAAGGGGGAACTGGTCTTCACCAGCATCACCAAGCAAGCTTTTCCCCTGCTGCGTTACCGCACACGGGATATCTGCGTACTGAACAGCAAAAAATGTTCCTGCGGCAGAACCCACATCAAGATGTGCAAGCCCATGGGCAGAAGCGACGACATGCTGATTATCAAAGGCGTAAATGTCTTCCCCTCCCAGATCGAAACCGTATTGCTGAACAAAGGTTATCCGGCCAACTATCAGATCATCGTAAACCGGGTAAAGAACAGCGATGTGCTGGAAGTTCAGGTTGAGATGACGCCGGAGATCTTTTCCGACAAGGTGGGCGCGATTTCCGCCCGGGAAAAAGAACTGGTGGACGCGCTCAGGGCTATGCTGGGCATTTACGCCAAGGTCCAGCTGGTGGCTCCTAAATCCATTGCCAGAAGCGAAGGCAAGGCTGTCCGTGTGATTGACAACCGTAAATTATATTAAAAAAGGGGTGTCTGTGATGACCGTAAAGCAGCTTTCGGTTTTTGTGGAAAACAAGCCAGGCCGCCTGGCGGAATTTGCCGATATTTTATCCCGGAAAAAGATCGATATGCGGGCCCTTTCCATAGCGGAAACCCGGGATTTCGGGATTGTCCGGGTAATTGTCGACGATTGTGATAAAGCGGCGGAGGTGCTGAAAGAAGCGGGCTACGTTTTTTCCGTTACTCCGGTACTGGCTGTGGCGATCCCCGACGAACCCGGCAGCTTTTTCAGGATCCTGAGCATATTGGGAAAAAATCAAATCAATGTGGAGTATACCTATGCCTTTATCACCCGGAATCAAGATCTGGCTTACATGATTTTCCGGGTAGAGGATAATGATAAAGCCATGGCCGCATTGTCCAAAGAAAAGGTGGAGTTGCTGGATCAGGAGGATCTGCGTCAACTGTAAGCCTCAGGAAAGCGGGCGTCCGACGCGGGTTGGGCGCTCATTTTCGTCTGGGATACGGCATATTTAAGTAAGGAGATAAGGAGAAATTTCGCTTATGTGGATCGGTTCCCATGTTTCTATCGCCAAAGGCTTTGCCGCGGCGGTGAAGACCTCCATCGCCATGGGGGCAAACACATTTCAATATTTTACCAGGAATCCCAGAGGCGGCAACGCCAAGACCATAGATCCCGAGGATGTGGTAAGAGGAAAAAAGCTGATGCGGGAACATCATTTCGGGCCCTTGGTGGCCCATGCGCCCTATACCTATAACCTTTGCTCCAATCGTCCGGAAGTGGTGGAATTCAGCAAGCTGGGCCTGGAGGAGGATCTCTTCCGGGCCAGAGCGATGCTCACGGACCGGGTTGTGCTGCACCCCGGTTCCCACGGCGGCAAAGGCACGGAAGAAGGGATCCGCATGATCAGCGTCAACTTAAAAGAGCTTTTGCCAAAAGCAAAAGAGGCCGGGGTCCGGATACTTCTGGAAGGCATGGCCGGCTCCGGCAGCGAGGTGGGCGGCAGCTTTGACGAGCTGGCCCAAATCATCGAGCTTTGCGGCGGTCATGAAAATCTGGGAGTCTGCATCGACAGCTGCCATATGACCGGAGCCGGCTATGATCTGAAAAACTGGCAGTCGGTGTTGAAGGCCATCGAAAGGACCTTCGGCTGGCAGCGAGTGGGGGCTTTCCACCTGAACGACACGAAATTCGGCCTGGGTTCCCGGAAGGACCGCCATGCCCGCCTGGGCCAGGGGGTGCTGGGCTATGAAGGGATTTTAAATATGCTGGAGAATATAAAAGAACAGGAGCTTCCCGTTATATTGGAAACGCCCAACGACGACGCCGGTTACGCGGCGGAGATCCGCTGGGTAAGAGAAACGGTCTGACCAAAAAATGATGGGGAAAAGGTGAAGCTTTTGATCAGGGAACAAGAATTGTCCGCATATCTGAATGGAATCGAGCCCACGGATAAAAAGGCGCAGGCCCAGGCAAAAAACCGGCTGGACCAGCTGGTAAAGCCCCTGGGTTCATTAGGGGTGCTGGAAGAACTGGCCGCGAAGCTGGCGGGAATCTTCGGCAGCCCGGATTATGAGCTTTCCCGCAAGATCAATGTGATATTTTGCGCAGATAACGGGGTTTTCGACGAGGGCTATAATAAATACCCGCAGTCTATCAGCCGCCTGGTGGCGGAGATCATGGCGGCGGGCCGGGGCGGCGGCTCTGCGATCGCCGGCGCTCTGGGCATCCCGGTAAAAATCGTGGATCTGGGCCTTAAGGGCTCTTACGGCGCCGGAGAGGCTATTCGGCGTTCCTCTCACCGGGGCCCCGGTCCCTGCCGGACGGAAATTCTTCACCAAAAGCTTTGTCCGGAAGGCACCGGAAATATAACCCAAGGTCCCGCTATGGACCGAAAGCAGGCTCTGGAAGCCATTGGCGCCGGCATCGGGGAAGCGGAAGAACTGATCGGACAGGGATTTTCCGTATTGGCCGCAGGGGAGATCGGCCTGGGTAATACCAGCACCGCGGCGGCAGTGCTGGCGGCTTTGACCGGACATGACTCCCTTTTCCTGACGGGCATGGGCAGCGGCTCGGTGGGAGAAGCCTATCAGCGCAAGGTAGAGGCCGTGTCCCGGGCTCTGGAGAGGAACCGGCCGGATCCTGACGATGTGCTGGATGTTCTGGCAAAAGTGGGAGGATTGGATATCTGCGCCATGACCGGCTTTTATCTGGCCTGCGCCCGCCGCCGGCGCCCGGCGGTTTTGGACGGCTATATTTCCTTTGCCGCCGCCCTGTGCGCTCAAAGGTTGAACCCCCTGGTTTCCGGCTATCTGATTTCCTCTCACCTGTCGGAAGAAAAGGGCGCTCTTTTAGCGGCGGAAGCCCTGGAGGTAAAGCCCCCTTTACACATGGCTATGCGCCTGGGGGAAGGCACCGGAGCCTGCCTGCTTTTCCCCATTATGGACTGCGCCGCCGCCCTTCTGAAAGAAATGGCCTCCTTTCAGGATCTGGGCTGCTGGTTCCCCAATGATTGGCCTCCGGCCGGACAAGACGATTCTCATTGACGGATCTGTTGAAAAATCCAAAAAGCAGAGGAGGGACAGATGATGATTAAACAGGTATCCTTATTTTTGGAAAACAAAAACGGCAGTCTGGCTCACGTCTGTAAAATTATGGGCGAAGAAAAGATCAATATCCGGGCCCTTTCCATTGCCGATACCACGGATTTCGGCGTCCTGCGGCTGATCGTAAACGACCCGGATTCCGCGGTCGCCAAGCTGAAGGAAAAAGACTTCCTGGCCGGTATTACCGAGGTGGTGGGCATAAAGGTGCCGGATAAACCGGGCAGCCTGTCCGCCGTCCTGGAGAAGCTGGAGACGGAAGGGGTAGCGGTAGAATATATGTACGCTTTTTATGAGGACAGTCAAAAAAAGGCCATGGTGATCCTGCGCTTAAGCGATAACGAAAAAGGGGTGCGGGCCATTGAGTCCCTGAACCTCGAATTTCTGACGGAAGAGGAGGCTTACAAAGGCTGATGCCGAATCCAATACTTTTTTCCTGGGGTCCCTTTACCGTACGCTGGTACGGTATCCTGATCGGGCTGGGTATGCTGATCGGCGTATTTCTGGCCCTGAAAGAGACCCGGCGGCAGGGGTTAAACGAAGATCATTTGCTGAATATGTGCATGGTGGCCCTGCCCTTGGCGATTCTGGGCAGCCGGCTGTATTATGTGGCCTTTAACTGGGATTTTTATTCCGCAAATCCCGCGAAGATTTTTGCCACCTGGGAAGGCGGGCTGGCGATCCATGGCGGACTGATAGGCGGCGGCCTGGCCTTTGCCCTGATGGCAAAGCACTATCGGTTCGGCATCGGGAAGATCCTGGACATTGCCGCGCCCTCGGTAATCCTTGGCCAGGCCGTAGGCCGCTGGGGAAACTTCATTAACCAGGAGGCCTACGGCTATGCGGTGGACCCGGAAAAGATTCCCTGGGCCATGTATATCGACGGCGCCTGGCGGCATCCTACTTTTTTGTATGAATCCATTTGGGACCTGGGCGTGTTTTTCTTCCTGCTGTGGTTTCGCCGGAGAAAGGGACTGAAAACCGGTGACGTCTGCCTGGCGTATTTTATCCTGTATTCTGCCGGCCGTTTCTGGGTGGAAGGCCTCCGTACCGACAGCCTGATGCTCTTTGGCGGGCTGCGGGCGGCCCAGGTCCTGAGCCTGCTTCTGATTGCGGCGGCCGGAGCGATTTTATGGTACCGCCATCGAAAAGGAAGGCCCCCGGCAGCGGACAGTGAACCGGGGAAAAACAGAAAGGAAGAGCAAAGCGGAGCGGAACTTGCCGGACCTGGGAATTTGCCCCGGTTCTCCGGCCAGACAGAGGCGGCTCCTCAAAAGGATGACGCGCTCCCGGATACGGCAAGGAAAGCCGGAGGGGGAGACCCCGGCCGCACCGGCGTCCCTGCTTTAGACCAAAAAGACCGGGACAGCCTTCCAAAAGAGGAATAGATTTATTCCGTATCGCCAGATCTGTTTTGATACTTCAAAGCCCGTTTCACCAGCCGGATTTCCGGTCTGGGGCCGAAACGGGCTTTGATTTAAATGCAGAGGCCAGTTGATTCTGCAAGCGGCTTTGCATCACACTGAAGAGAAGGATCACGGCTAAAGGTCAAAAGGGCTTTACTTATCGGCGCAAAAATAATTGTTGTAATTTTCCAGAGAATGGATTAGAATATTTCCAGGCAATGGAAATTTTTTTAAATATGTTGATATACTACAAATAATATCATATAAAATATCAATTGGCTGAAAATGCTATGCTGGCGGCAAAGGGAGCCTTCCCGGGCAGCAGCCGTAACGCAGGCAACAGCGGAAAGGAGGGACGGAGGGCTGGCCTGTTGCGATGCTTTATAGGATAAAAAACAAAAGGAGGATATCATGAGAGACCAGATTTCTTTTGCCGATTCTGTCATCATTATGCTGGCAGTCATTGCCCTTATCGTATTTTGTGTAAGGCTTGGGTTATCTTTGGTCATTCCCCTGTTTCTTTGCTGGCTGATTATTTTTCTTTATGTCAAAATCAGAAGGCTTGACTGGCCCAAAGTGGAAAGCTATGCAGTGGCCGCCATTAAAGACGGCTTTCAATCCGTACTGATCGTAATGGCCGTAGGCGCTCTGATCGGCGCCTGGATTTTGTCCGGTACGGTGCCTACGCTGATTTATTATGGACTAAAAATGATCAGCCCCAGGATCTTTCTGCCCGCTACCCTGATTCTTTGTTCGATCCTTTCCTTAGCCACCGGTACTTCTTACGGTTCGGCGGGATCTGCAGGCCTTGCTATGATGGGGATCGGCATCAGCATGGGCTTCCCTCCCGGCATGATCGCCGGAGCGGTGATCTGCGGCGCCCTTTTCGGAGATAAGATGTCTCCTTTCTCCGATACAACCAATCTTTGCCCCGCCATGGCCGGGGGCAGCTTATTCAAGCATATCAGTATGATGTGCTGGAACACCATCCCCGCCTGGCTGATTTGCCTCGTAATCTTTTACTTTTTAGGGCTGAGATATTCTGGCGCCAATTTCGATCCAAGTATCGTCCGGGAGTATATGGGTGGTCTGGACGCCAATTTCAATATCAACCTTCTGGCCCTTTCACCCATTATCCTGATTATCGTTTTGCTGGTCTTTAAGCTGCCGGCACTGCCCACTATTTTGATCGGCGCTGTCTTCGGCGGGCTGATCGCCATGGTAAACGAAGGCTCTGCCGTAATTGAGGTGGTCGGCGTCATGCATAAAGGTTTTAAAATTGATTCCGGCATCCTTTTGGTGGATAAACTTCTGAACCGGGGCGGTATAGTCAGCATGACCGATGTGATTTTGATCATGATCTTCGGTATGGGGTTGGGCGGCATGCTGGAAAAGATGGGCATTCTGAGCAACTTCGTCAATCTGTTGATTAAAAAGATAAGCTCCGTCGGCCGGCTGGTCCTGATTTCTTCTATTGTCGGCTATATCTCCGGAGCAGTAGGCTGTACCATGTCCATGTCCCAGGTAATCACCGGCAAACTGATGGCCCCCATTTACCGGGAAAAAGGCGTGGCACCGGAAGTATTATCCCGGGCCATGGAAGATACCGGCACGCTGGGAGGAAGCCTGATGCCCTGGCATACCAACGCGGTATTTTTCAGCGGTACTTTGGGGGTTGCGTACAGTCAGTTTTTGCCTTTTTTGTTTTTAAGCTTTTTGGCGCCTGTCATTTCGTTAATTTATGCCTATACCGATTTTAAGATCAAATATGTGGACCCGGAAACCGGGGAGGAAATCCCCAGGGAAAGAGCGCCTATTTATCAGGAAAAGATCCAGATAAAGGGATAAAGGTGAAATACGCACAGTAAAATGGCAAGAAATCGTCGGAGAAAGGAGAGGGCGCACAGGAAAATAGAGGAATTATAGCGGATTTTCTGATATATCAGTGAGATATCAGGCTGAAAAACAAGAAGTGGATGACCCTGCCGGATAAGACCGGTATCCGGCAGGGCTCCCGTTACCTGTTTTTGCAGGGAAAAAATCAGCGAAAAACGGGAAAAACGGAGGGATATCATGGGCTATGAAGCTTTACCCAGAGTTACGCTGGCAAACTTGCCCACGCCGCTGGAAGAGGCGGAAAACCTGCGTAAGGTGATAGGCGGCCCCAGGCTGTTTATCAAACGGGACGATTTAAATGGCCTGGGCTCAGGGGGAAATAAGCTGCGTAAACTGGAATTCCTGATGGGAGAGGCCTTGCGGCAGGGAGCGGATACCGTAGTCACCTCAGGGGCTATGCAGACAAATCACGGACGGCTGACCGCCGCCGCCGCCGCCCGCCTGGGCTTGGACTGTATCCTGGTGATGACTGAAAAAGATTGCGGCTATTATGAAGGAAACCGCATTTTGCAGGAATTGTTTGGGGCCCGCCAGGTATTTGCTCAGGTGGATTACGGCGTGCCGCCGGAAAATCTGGACAAAGAGAAGCTGCGGGCCGGCGATGTGAAGATAGCCGAAGTGATCCGGGGGCTTAAAGCCGCGGGGAAAAAACCTTATCTGATCCCCCGGGGCGGCCGGTCCCTCCAGGGCACTGCGGCATATTGTGCGGCCATGGCCGAATTAAAGGGACAACTGGACCGGCTGGGGGTGGAGCCGGACCATATCCTGGTCCCCGTAGCCACGGGGAGCACGCTGACGGGGGTGACTCTGGGGGCTAAAATCTGCGGCCTGAAAGCGCTGATCCATGGCGTGGCGCTGTCCAGGTCGCCGGAGGAAGGCCGGCAGATGGTTAGCGAAGAGTTCAATAAAGATGCGGCGGCTATGGGTTATTCCTGCCGGATCGGGCCGGAAGATGTAATCATCTATGGCGATTATATCGGTGAGGGTTACGGAATCATGACCAGGGCCGGTCAGAAAGCCATCCGCCTGCTGGCCGAAACGGAAGGGATACTTTTGGACCCGGTTTATACCTCAAAGGCCATGAGCGCCTACCTGGATTTTGTAAGCAGAGGATTTTTCAAGGAAAATGAAACGGTGGTCTTTTTCCATACAGGCGGTTTGCCGCTGCTGTTTCTGCGGGAAGTATCGGACTGGCTGGGAGAAACGGCCGGCATAAAGGAGAAACGGGAAAATGATAAAAATACTGCTGACTGAACCCATCCGCCCCCTGGGGATGGATTATCTGGCCAAGGAGCCGGATGTGGAAATCGTGATCGCCCCCGACGCCAGACCTGAGACGGCTGCCGGCCTGGCCGTTGACTGCCAGGGTATCATCTCCCGAAATACCCGGATCGACCGCCGGGTGTTCCGCAACGCGCCGAAGCTGAAGGTGGTGGCCTCCCACGGCGTGGGCACCGACCATGTCGACGTGGAAGCGGCTACCGCCCACGGTATATGCGTGGTAAATACGCCGGGGGCCAACGCCGAGTCCGTGGCCGAAGTAGTGACAGGCTTTATGCTGATGCTGAGCCGCAAGCTGGCCCAGGGGGACCGGGCCCTGCGGATAGAAAGGGATTACTACTCCCGGAACCGGTGGATCGGCCGGGACCTTTTCCATAAAACAATACTGATCGTGGGGCTGGGAGCCATCGGCCGCCGGTTGGCCAGGATCTGTAAAGAGGCCTTTGAAATGAGGGTGCTGGGTTATGATCCTTACCTGACGGAGGAACAACTGGCGGCGCTGGGGGTGGAAAAGGTGGAGGACCTTAATCAGGGACTGCCTCAGGCGGACTTTGTTTCCCTGAACTGCCCCTATACCGGCGAGCTTTATCACTTGATTAACGCCCGGCGGCTGGCGCTGATGAAGCCCGACGCCTATCTGATCAATTGTGCCCGGGGCCAGCTGATCGACGACAAGGCTTTGGCGGAAGCGCTGAAGAGTGAAAAAATCGCCGGCGCGGCGCTGGATGTATTTTCCCAGGAACCTCCCGACCGGGACGATCCTCTGTTTGACTGTCCCAATCTGATCGCTACGCCGCATATCGGCGCCAACGCCCAGGACAGCATCGACAATATGTCTTTATTATCGGCAATGGACGTGATGTCGGTCATCCGGGGAGAACCCGGCAAAGCCCGGGTGGCAAACAGGCAGGCTTTGGCAGACAGGGAAAAACCTTGGGAAAGGCTTGCCAGGTAAGGTAAATCCGGCATAAAAAAACAGGGGGCCACAGTTTTTGCTGTGGCTCCCTGTACGCATCACTGCCCGGATTTGGCCGGTATACGAGGCTCCGCCTCACCGGTTGCGGATAAGGACAGACGGGAATTCATCGCTCAGACAGCTATTGCTCTATTCCTTCGGAGGATAGCTGTCTGACCTCGGGCGCTGCCGGTGTTTTCGGTAAATTCCCTTACCTGCCGGCGCCTTTCTTTGTCCGCTCCGGAATTTCAGCCAAGCAGCACACAGGTCTGGGCTTTCAGCAGATGCTGTTCCAATTCTTTTTTGCCCCGGGCGACATCGCGGCTTTTTATGGCTTCATAAATATTCCGGTGCTCCTCTACGGATTCCATGGCGTCGCCGTGGGCGGTGATCCCTTTATAACCGTAAAGGGCCATCTGGCGCCGGCTTTCCTCCAGAATACCGGTGATCCGGGAATTGTTCAGCCGATTGATAATGTAGAAATGAAAATCCTCATCCAAAGCGGGAAAGACGTCTTCCGTACCATTGCGGGCAGCTTCCTCCTGCCGGTCGATGATCTCCTTTATGGCGGAAAGGTCTTCCTCGGTAGCTTTATGGATCACATTTTCCAGGGCAAAGAATTCGATGGCCAGCCGCAGCTGGAACATCTCCTTAATGTGCTTGGAATTAACGGAGGAGACCAAAATCCCTTTCCTGGGCACCACCTGAAGCAATCCTTCGTCATCAAGCCGCAGGATAGCGTCCCTGACCGGAGAGCGGCCCATGCCGATAAGAGTGATCAGTTCAGAAATCGAAGTTATGGTTCCGGCGGCCAACTGGCCGCCGAGGATCCTGCTCTTTATCTCTTCATAGGCCAGGTCTTTGCCGTTTTGCTTTCCACTCATCCCAAGAGCCTCCTCACTCAAAAGCGGCGCGTTTTTAGGCGCGTAACCCGTTTGTTTTCATCATAACACAGTTTTACGCCTAAAACCATAGGAGCGTTTTTCTGTTCTTTATCCCCGGACTGTTGAATATACATGCTTTAGGAATCAGAGGAAAGGGGATAGGAAAATGAAAAAAATCCTGGCTATAGGATTGGTCTGTTTAATGACAATGTCTATGCTGGGCGGCTGCAATCTGGGCGATAAGGTTTCTTCTTTGCGGCAAGCCTTCAAAGGGGATGAAAACGACAATGAGGGCGGGGCGGAAACAGATCCGGAAAGCCAGACCTCCGGCGATATTCCTCAGGTAATTATTTTGCCCGACGGCACCACCACCGTGGTTGATAACGGCGAAAGCGGCGGAACCGATGCCGTAAACGCCGATCCCTCGGCAGCGGAGACAATGACGGATCCGGAAGAAACCAAAACGGTGGTGCTCTATTTTACCGATCAGGATGGGGAGCAGCTGGTGGCGGAAGAGCGGCAGATCGCCAAAGTGGAAGGCATCGCCAGAGCCTCGATCGAGGCCCTGCTCAGCGGGCCCAAGGGCAGCGACCTGCAGTCGGCTCTGCCGGAAGGGGTTCGCCTGCTGGATATTAATATCAAGAGCGACGGATTGGCCATTGTGGATTTCAGCAGCGATCTGAAGGAAAATATGGCGGACAGCACCAAGAAAGAGAAAACAGCGATTTATTCTATTGTAAACACTCTTACGGAGTTTCCTACCGTGGAGAGAGTGGAGATCCGCATTGACGGCAAAAGAGTAAATACCATTACCGGTAAAGTCAAGCTGGATGAGGAACTGTTCCGGGACGAAAGCCTGGTAAAGAAAAAATAACCGTTGACCTGTCGGCGGAAAAAGAACCGGAAAATGCCGGGATCAGAGAAGAAAAAAGATTGACAAAAGGCCGGACAGCCGCCTGGAGGGACCGCAGAATTTTTGTTTTGCGGTCCATCCAGGCGGCTGCCGCAATTCAGGATAATCGGCAAGGAGTTCAGGATATGCTTGTCGCCGCCCTGCTCCTATGGTAGAATGAGGAAAACGCCTGCCGCTAAAAGGAGAGAGGCCGGCAAAGGAGGAAGCTATGCGGATTGTATCCTGGAATGTAAACGGCTTTCGGGCCGTAATGAATAAAAACTTCCTGGATTTTTTCAAGGAAATCGACAGCGATATTTTTTGCCTTCAGGAAACGAAACTGCAGGCCGGACAGCACGACCTGGAACTGGAAGGGTATAATCAGTACTGGAACTACGCGGAGAAAAAAGGCTATTCCGGCACGGCGATATTCACCAGGGAAAGCCCCCTGGGGGCCGCCTTCGGCATCGGTTCAGAGGAGCATGACCGGGAAGGACGGGTGATCACCCTGGAGTTTCCCCGTTTTTATATGGTTACGGTCTATACGCCCAACTCCCAGGACGGGCTGGCCCGGCTGGACTACCGGATGGATTGGGAAGAGGCTTTTGCCGGTTATCTCCTGGGGCTGGACGAAAAAAAGCCGGTGATCGTTTGCGGCGATATGAATGTGGCCCATCAGGAAATCGACTTAAAAAACCCCAAGCAAAACCGGATGAACGCCGGCTTTACGGATCAGGAGAGGGAAAAATTCGGCGGGCTGCTGGCAAAAGGCTTCGCCGACACCTTCCGGCGGCTGTACCCGGATAAGGAGGAAGCTTACAGCTGGTGGTCCTATCGCTTTAATGCCCGCTCCCGGAATGCCGGGTGGCGTATCGACTATTTTCTGGTCTCCGAAAGGCTGATGCCGGCGGTCAGCGACAGCGTCATCCGGCCGGATATCCAGGGAAGCGATCATTGTCCGGTGGTGCTGGAACTGGACCCGGGCAGGCTGGAGCATGGCGATTTTTCCCGGAAATAGTGAGGTAATTCTGGTAATGCTGCCGGATACTGGCAGCCGCGTTTACAATCTGTTAAGGCTTTTTCCCTTGTTTAGACCTTTTCTTCCGTTATAATAGAAAAGTATAGAATAAAACTTAAGGGAGAATTCCATGTTAAAAAGAATATTTCCTTACCGGGGCAAAACCGGATTCCCTAAAAGACTTTTTGCCGCAGCCCTTTGCCTGATCCTGATCTGCTCTTTTGCCGGCCCGTTGGCGGCCCGGGTAGTGACGGTGGAAAAAGACAGCGTAAATATACGCAGCCAGGCCACGACCCAGTCGGAGGCCCTGGGAAAAGTGAAGGAAGGCCAGATCTTTGGCTGGCATGGAGCGGAAAGCAACTGGACCAAAATCATGCTGTCCGGGAAATACGGCTATATCCGAAACGATTTGCTCCAGGGGTTTGACGATCTGACGGTTACCGGTTCCACAGTGCGTATCCGGCAGTCCCCTTCGTTAAGCAGTGAAATTGCCGACAGCGCTCAGCGGGGAGAAAAGCTGGCGGTGCTGGATTATCAGGATGGCTGGTTTAAGGTGGTCCGGGGCACGGTTACCGGCTGGATTTCCGCGGATTATGTCAAGCTGGGCGAGCCGGTGGTATTAAGTGTTACGGAAAACGCCGGAGAGACCAAGGGCACCGGCAACCTGGATTCCGTCCAGATTACGGATTCCCAGGTTCAGGGACCCCTCAGCGGCAAGATCATCGTGGTGGATCCCGGCCATGGAAACACCATAGCCGCCGACAGCGTGGATCCGGGCGCCAAGGGCCGGACTCTGGGACTCTGGGAAAAAGATGTTAATCTGGACATGGCCTTTAAAGTGTGCGCCCTCCTGGAAGCCCAGGGGGCCACAGTGATCATGACCCACACCGGCGATACCACCATGAACCTGTATGACCGGGCGGCGGTGGCAAATAATAATAACGCCAATATTTTCGTCAGCATCCACGCCAATTCTTCCGAAAGCAAGACCTTGAACGGCCATTCGACTTATTTTTACGCTCCGGCGGGACACGCTACCCTGGGTCAGCAGCGGGACGTCCGCAAGGCCCTGGCCCAGGCGGTACAGTCGGAGCTGGTGAAAGCCGGCGGCTGCACCGATCTGGGGGTTTTGGAAAGCAATTTTGTCGTTATCCGGGAAACCAAGTGCCCTTCGATTTTGGTGGAAACCGCCTTTTTATCCAACGCCGAAGACGAGGCGAAGCTGGCCCAGGGGGCTTTCCGTCAGACCCTGGCCGAAGGCATCACCAATGGGATAATGAAATATTTCGGCGTGTTATGAGCGGCAAAACGCTGAGCTGACCGAAAAAATAAAAACAAATAAATAGGATGATGGGCTGCCGCATAAGATTTGTAGATCTGAAAAAAGCGGAAACCGCCAATTGGAAAGCGAGGGATAGACTTGTCGGCTTATTTCACTGGTACGGCTCTCCTTGGTTATCTATTGATCTTTTTCGCCCGCATTTGCGATGTTTCGCTGCAGACCCTGCGTACGATCCTGGTGGTGCGGGGCGAAAGGCTGAAGGGCGCCTGTCTGGGATTTTTTGAAGTGATCATCTATGTGGTGGCATTTAACGCCATTTTGGGCAGCCTGGATAACCTGGGGAACCTCCTGGCCTATGCCCTGGGATTTGCCTCGGGGAACTACATCGGCGGCATGGTGGAGGAAAAGCTGGCCTTCGGTATCCAGTCCGCCCAGATCATCACCATGAAAGAACCCCTGAACCTGGCCTGCCGTTTACGGGAGCTGGGCTATGGCGTGACCATCATCGAAGGCTCGGGCCGCACCGGAACCCAATTCCTTTTGCAGACCCTGGTGGAAAGGAAGCATATGCATGAGTTGTCCAAGGTCGTGGACGAATGGGACCGGGATAATTTCATGATCGTCACCGATGCCCGAAGTTATCAGGGCGGCACCGTCAGCAAGCAAAAGCAGACGAAAGCGGCATTGAACAAGAAAGGCAAATGAAGTAAAATATAAGGCGGAGACCGCATATCTCCGAAAAAGAGGCTCGGCCCGGTTACAGCCGGGCTTTTTCGTGACTGGAGGGAGAAGTCCTTTGGAAAGCTATATTGGTATTTTCGACTCGGGAGCCGGAGGGCTGACGGTATTGCGGGCCATGGAGCGGATATTGCCGGGAGAAAATTACCTGTACTTCGGCGATACGGCCCGCCTGCCATATGGACCCCGGCCCCTGAAGGAAGTGGAAGGCTTTGTGCTGGAGATCGGGGACTGTCTCGTCGCTTCAGGCTGCAAGATCATCCTCATTGCCTGTAATACAGCTACGGCGGCCGGCCTTGCCGCCCTGCGGGAAAAAAGCCCTGTACCGGTCTACGGCATGATCGACGCCGCCTGCCGGGGCCTGGAGGAGCTGGCAGGATCCGGCGCCAATCCCTGGCCGGCAGGGCTGGCGGCTACGGAAGGCACCGTAGGCAGCGGCGCTTATCAGGAGGCGGTGAAGAGGCTGGCGGAACGTTTGAAGCCGGCAGTTTCTGAAGCTGCTCCCGGCGTCCAGAGCCAGAACGGGGACCCGGCCGGTTTGCCCTCGCCTTTTGGAAAGCTGTTGGCCAAGGGGTGCCCCCGCTTTGTTACTTTGGTGGAGCAGGGGATAACGGAAGGGGAAAAGGCGGCTGAGATCGTCGGCCAGGACCTGAAAGAGCTGAAGGAAGAAAGCATCCGCTCGCTGATCCTTGGCTGCACCCATTTCCCTTTTTTGGCCGGCGAAATCAGCCGGTTTCTGGGACCGGAGACGGTTTTGATCGATCCGGCGGTCAGCCTGAGCCGGATGGTTAAGGAAAAGCTGGAGCAGGAGGGGCTTTTGACCCGGTGCTCTGCCGAAAAAGCAGGAAAACGCTTGTTTTATTGCAGCGGAGAACCCAAAGAGTTCCAAAGAGTGGGGGGCCGCCTTTTGGGCAGGCCCTTGGACCAGGTAAGGAGGAAAATATTTTGACTCGTGAAGATGGCAGAGAAAACCGGCAGCTCAGACCGGTGAAGATAACGAAGGATTATATCAGGTGGCCGGAAGGCTCCGTACTGATCGAAGTGGGAAATACCCGGGTATTATGCAATGCCACGGTAGAGGAGAAAGTGCCGCCTTTTGTGAAAGGCATGGGCCGGGGCTGGGTGACGGCGGAATATGCCATGCTGCCCCGGGCTACCCAGGTGCGCACCGGCCGGGAAGTGAATAAAGGCAGACCTTCCGGACGTACCAACGAGATTCAGCGGCTGATCGGCCGCTCTTTGCGCTCGGTGGTGGATATGGAAAAACTGGGGGAACGCACGGTGCTTCTGGATTGCGATGTGCTGCAGGCCGACGGCGGCACCCGGACGGCGTCGGTTACCGGCGCCTTTGTGGCCTTATGTCTGGCTTTGGGCAAGCTGCAGCAGTCCGGCGCTTTGCCTTCCCTGCCGGTAAAGGACTGGCTGGCGGCAGTCAGCGTTGGCAAGGTAAAGGAACTGGGCCTTTGCCTGGATCTGGCTTATGGTGAAGACAGCCACGCCATAGTGGATATGAACGTCGTGATGACCGGCGGCGGAAAGATGGTGGAGGTCCAGGGTACTGCGGAAGGCGAGGCTTTCAGCCGTCAGGAGATGAACGGGTTCCTGGATTTAGCCGAGGAGGGGATCAGGGAACTGATCCGCTGTCAAAAGGAGATTTTGGGACCGGACTTTTTGGATAAATAGACAAAAACCTGATCAGGAGGACAGAATATGCAGAAGCGTTTACTGATGGCTACCGCCAATCCGGGCAAGGTCCGGGAGCTGCGGCAGCTGTTGGCCGGCGAAAGTATCCAGGTGTTCAGCTTAAAGGACCTGGCTGAGCTTTGGCAAAAGGAGGACTTGGGCGGGCTGCCCAGGATCACCGGCAGCCAGGAAGAGATCAGTATAGAAATCCGGCACCGTTACGAAGCCCTGCAAGGGTTGATCCGGGAAACCGGGGAAACCTTCCAGGAGAATGCCCGGATCAAGGCCGAAGGGGCCTTGCGGTATACGGGCCTGGCCTGTCTGGCCGATGATTCCGGACTTGAGGTGGACTGCCTGGACGGCGCTCCGGGAGTGTATTCCGCCCGCTACGCGGGAGAAGGCGGCAGCGAGGAAGACTGCAACCGTCTGCTGCTGCTGAATATGGCGGGAGTGCCGTTGGAAAGACGGACCGCCCGTTACCGGGCCGTACTGGCTTTGGCTTTGCCGGAAGGCCGCTGCCTGGAAGCGGAAGGTACCTGTGAGGGGCGGATCGGCTTTGCGGAAAAAGGCACCGGCGGCTTTGGCTACGATCCTTT
>JAYFQF010000052.1:0-50394 GCA_034927285.1 Peptococcaceae bacterium | reverse complement strand
TAAAAGGTCGGTTCGGTGTGGCGGATCCAAGCTTTGTAAAGTTTTGTAGCGTTGCGGACATTTTGCAGCTGGAACAGCGAATTCTTACGGGTTAAGCCCTGGAAGAGATCCAGATGTTTACCAACTTCCTTTTGCCCGCACACCCAAAAGAGATAAGGTACTGTATATACGACTAGCGGGAGCAGGATGAAAAGGCCAAACGCCAAACCTAAAGCAGCGCCGACTCCAAGAGCGAGAGCGCATACGGTAATGATTGTGCTGAGCATTTACATTCCTCCCCTAAAAAATTTTCTTATTTATAGTATATCCGTTTAGCGAAGGAAAAGGAAGACTTTATGGCTGGATTAGACCAAATTTTTAAGCTGGCCGTGGTCTTAAATATGGTGGACAACCTAACGTCCCCCTTGGGTAAGGCCACGGCAGCAGTGGAAAACAGCATCAGCAAATTTGATAAGCTTACCCAGTCGTCCATGAATTTGATTAAGGGCGGCACGGCCATGACCGGCACCGGGATTGCCATTACTAAAGCAGTGCTGTCTCCAGTGGCAGCCACCTTTGCCACCGGTCAGGCCATTGGAGAGCTGGCCGCCATGGGCGTTGAGGACCTGACTACGCTTAAAAATGCCGCTGTAGATTTTTCCGGGACTTGGGCGGGAACATCGACGCCGGAATTTTTATCCGCTGCCGTGGATATCAAAGGCGGCATAGACTCTTTGAGCGAAGAAGGCATAGCCAAGTATACGGAGCTGGCCGGGATCACGGCCAAGGCTACCGGGTCCACCGTAGCCGAGATGACCAGCCTTTTTGCCACCGGCTACGGAATATATAAGGACTTTTATGACGAGTTGAGCGATATTGAGTTTGCCGAAACCTTTTCCGCCGGCTTGGCTCAGGCCATCCTGACCTTTAAAGCGTCGGGCTCCAGTATGGCCCAGTCCGTCACCGCCTTGGGGGCGGCGGCGACCACGGCCAACGTACCGTTGGAGGAGCAGCTGACCGTGTTGGGTATGCTGCAGGCTACGATGAGCGGGTCAGAGGCCGGGACAAAGTACCGGGCTTTTTTACGGACGGCCGCCAAAGCCGGCAAAGAGCTGGGACTATCTTTTGTGGACACCAATAAGCAGTTGCTCTCCATGCCAGAGATATTGGGCCGGTTGCAAGGCAAGTACGGCGAGACCTTGGACGCCGTGGAAAAGCAGCAGATCCAGACGGCTTTTGGCAGCGATGAGGCGGTGGCCTTAATTGATCTGATGTACTCCAAGACCGGTGCCCTGCAGGACAATATCCTCACCCTCAATGGGGCAATGGGGGACGGGGCGGAAGTCACCCGCCGGATGGCGGATACTATTAACTCCACGGATGCCTCCAACTGGGATCTGGCGGGCCAACGGATCGCTAATATCAAAGAGCAGTTAGGAGAGAGCCTTTTGCCGACCATCAATACGTTGCTGGATAAGGCCGAGCCCTTGACGGATAAGGTATCCGCCTTTATTGACGCGAATCCGGAGCTGACCTCCGGGATCATGGTAGCGGCATTAGCCCTGGGTGCGGTGACTACGGTGGCCGGTGTGGCGGCTGTTGGAATTGGTGGCTTGGGCCTGATTTTTGGCACGCTGGGCAGCGGCGTCACGAAAATTGTCGGCCTGATCAACGGTGCAAAAGGGGCTTTTACCACTTTGCAGATCGTAGCTCTTTACGCCGGTGACGGTATCGGCTTTTTGCTGGGCAAAGGTAAACTGCTGCTAGGGGGCATCCCCAAAATTGCCGGCGCGGTGAAGGGGTTTTTCCTGCTGATTACCGCCAATCCTTTGGGCCTGGCGATTGCCGGCATCGCGGCGTTGGTGGTTGGCGGCATAGCACTATACAAAAATTTTGACACCATTAAAGCCAAAGCCGATGCTCTGGCGGAGACCATCATCGGCATCCCGGGAAAAATCAAAGACGGCTTTACCAATGCCTTTCCCGGGGTTACCCGGACCTTATCCGCGGGACTGGATAAAATCAAGGCCCTGCTACCCCAAAGCGACGCCAAAACCGGACCCTTGTCCCATCTGACGGATTCCGGCGAAAAGTTAATGACCACCTTTGCCGGCGGCGGGGGCAACGAAGCAGAGGCTCCGGCCCGGGCGGTTGAACGGGCCATGCGTCGGCCGGATCTGAGCAGCCGATGGGAGCTGCCGACCTATGACCTGCCGGCCCGGGTGGAAACTTCCCGAACCGAAAAGGAGACCAAGACCAGCACCGAAAAGCGGGGCATGACGATCAGCCGACTGATCCTCAACGCGGACTTAAAGCAAATTGAGGATATCCAAAAATTGCGGCAGCTGCTGGATGACCTGGAAGACCTCTCGCCGGAAGGCGAGCCGGATCCCGCATAGTGGGAGGGCAACATGATTTTTGAAGAAAATAGCGGCATCAAACTGGATGGACAGCTTTTACCCGGCGTCTTGAAAAGCATAGAGGTAGAGGGTGAGGCGCTGATCGACGCCGCCACGGTGGAGGGCAGCAAAAAAAAGCCCAAACAATCCATCGGCTACGATGATAAAAAAGTCTATGTGGAGCTGATCCTGGCCGACGGCCCGGGCGCGAAGACCGCTAAAGACAAGCTGGAAACCCTGGAAAAGCTCTACTGCGCCACAGGGCAGGCAAAGCCCAAGGCCATGACGATTGTCAACGAGCATACCGCCCGGCGGGGAATCAGCAAAATCCTCTGGAAAAGCCTTGTCACTAAAGAATCAAATAAGGATGATCTAATTACGGCGTCCTTGGAGTTTTGGGAAGATACGGTGATGACGCTGACCGCCACCAAAGCAGGCGGATCTACCCAAACGGGGCAGACCGCCGGCATATCATCGGAGTATCAGGATTATCTGACTACCCGGGGCGTCGGCCGCCGGAAATCGGTGGCATCCGTTACGGCTTACAGCCCGGTGGCCGCAGATCCCCAGCCGAATCCGTTTTTATACCGGGAGCTGCTGGCAAAATTGGAGGGCAAAAAATGAGCCGCAAAATTAAGTTATTCGAGCCGGAGTTTAGGATCTCCCTGGGAGATGTCCAGATCAGCCAGGGCGTGACCTTCGAGATCCACCAAGCGGCCCGCAGCTGGGCGAAGGTGAGATTTACACCGGCCTACAAGGCGGCGTTACCGGCCATAGCCTTGCGGTCAGCGGCAAAGGTCAGTCTGGGCTATGGCGATGATTCTGCCGGCTCTGCCGAGGTTTTTGCCGGCATGGTGATGACGGCTTACTCCGATGGAGCCCAGGCCAATGAGATTGGCCTGATGGATGCTTCCGCCGATCTTGCCACCACCAAAATTACAGCCACCTTCCGGCAGACAGCGCCGGCGGAAATCCTGCGGCACTGCCTGGGCCAGGCCGGCATCCGGGACATGGAGCTGGCCGAGGTGCCGGCGGCCGCACGGCAGGGATTTAGCTGCTGCGCTGAGCCGATAGTAGCCATCCTGGAGAGGATCAATAGCCTCTGGGGTTTGGATGTATCATGGCGGATCCACGCCGGCAAGTTTTACTGGGGGACAAAGCCGGCCCAAGATAAGATTTATCAGTTTGTTTATGGAGTATCCATTATCAGCCTGACCCGGCAGAGCGGCCAGTGGTGCCTGGAAACCGTCAGCGTGCCTTTTATTCGCGCTGGTGATCTGATCGACGTGGATCATCCGGATTTTAGCGGCCGGCCAGAGGTAAAAAAGATTGTCTTTGCCTGCAATGACAGCGGGTTTATCCGCAGCCGGTTATATTTTTAGGAGGCGCTTATGTCGGTAAAAAACGGGATCCGGCAGGTTGTGGTGGATCTTTTAAGGCAAAAGTATCCCTATTTGCTCAAGCCCAGCATAGTGCTGGCAAGGGTAACAGCCGCCAATTTGCTGGATGAGGCCCGGCCCCTTGGCCGCTATACCGTCCGGATCCTTAGCAGCAACGGACAACCGGATCCGGCTTGGCCGGAGTATCCGGCGATATTGACGGAGCTGGACCTGGCCAAGGGAGATACGGTTGTGCTGGGCCTGGCCCGGGGCGAGGATGCTGTGATCTTAGGGAGGTACAACTCATGAGTACAGATGTAAGGCTGAGCCCGGCCTGGGGCTTGGCGTCGGCGGCCAGCGGGGACGCTGCCTTGGTTAGCGATCAAGAGGATCTCCTGCAGGAGATCGCCTTGGCGGCCGGGACCGTCCAGGGCGAGCTGATCTGGGATCCGGACTTTGGCTGGAGCTTAATTGAGTTTATCCAGCGGGATGATGATGAGATGCTGCGGATGGAGATCGCCCAGCGGATCAAGGACGGCCTGGCAGCCTGGGACGAGGTGGATCAGAGCAGCATTGAGATAAGCTTTAGCCAGTCTGCTGGCGGCCAGCTGCGGCTTGCCGTACAATGGCGGTTTTTTATCGCCGCTGAATTACAACAATTAGCTATTGAGTTAAATCAGACAGGGGTGGAGGTGGTGCTGCAGTGATCGACGATACCGTTTTAGATGAGATCATTCCGGTTCCGACACTGGACGCCGCCCGGGAAGAAGTAATTCAGGATCTGGCCGCTGCCGGCTTTACCATCACCAATTGGCGCTCAGGCGGCGTGTTTTCCATGCTGCTGACCATTGTCCTCCGCATTAAAATAGAGCTTTTGGGCTTCCTTAGAAAAGTTCTCAGCAATCTTTTTATTCAGTCTGCCGAGGGCGCCTGGTTGGAGCTGAAGGCAGCGGATAATAATGTCACTTTGAAGCAGGCTACCAAGACCCAGGGCCAGGTTACGCTGGCGCTGGCGGAGGATGCTGAAACGTTCACGGTACTGGCAGGGACAGTATTTAAAACAGATAAGGACAGCACCGGCGAAGAGCTGAGGTATTTGGCTTTGGAACCAGTCATTGCCCAGGCCGCCGCCGGCTCCGCCATGGTACCGGTGGAAGCGGAAAAGGCCGGCGCAAAGTATAACGTGGCCGCCGGCAAAATCACCAAATGCTTAATCCATCTGCCAGGGGTAGACGCTATCGCCAACGCTGCAGACTGGCTTACCATCGAGGGCAGCGACCAGGAAACCGAAGACGCCTTTAGGCGGCGCTGCCTGGGGATCTGGGATCAGCAGGCAGCCGGAGCTACGGCCGCCCGGTATAAGGCGGCAGCCGAGGCGGTGGAGGGTGTGCTGTTTGTCACGGTAGACGATGATCATCCCAGGGGCCAGGGCACGGTAGATATTATTGTGACGTCTCCCACGGGTACTGCCACCAGCACCTTGCTGGCAGCCGTCGAGGCCGCCGTGGCCCCGGTGACAGGCAATTATGATGATGTGCTGGTCCGGTCCTCCACGATCACCGAGCAGGAGATCAGCCTGACCATTACCCTGGCGGCCGGCGTCAGCCAGGACGGCGTAGCAGCCCGGGCAGAGACAGCCATCCGGCAGTTTATGGCGCTGCCGGGAGATCGAGAAGTCAATAAGCTTTACCGGGCGGACCTGATCTATTTAATCAAACGGGATATTGCCAATGCCCAAAATGTGGCTGTTGCCCTCCCGGCAGCAGATATCAGCCTTGCCGCAGGCCAGGTGGTGCTACCGGGGCTGATTGCCATCACGGTACAGTAGGGGGTCATATGTATGTTTGATCGGTTTGGCGATTATATGTACTCATTGCTACCATCGCCGCTGAAAAAGGGCAAGGAATCAGCAAATCAGTTTTATCTTTTCTTCGCCGTCATTGGCCGCCAGTTTGACCAAGTAAAAACGGCAATCCTGCGGCTCCGGCAGGAGGCCAACATTTTGACCGCTTCGGCGGCAATGTTGCCTGTCCACGGCGCTGATCGGGAGATGCCCCGGCTGGCCGGAGAATCAATAGACGGGTACCGGCGCCGCCTCATCATGAAACGTCAAATTGCCCAGGCTGGCGGCACAGATCAAGCGTTTGCCTACCTTGCCCAGGCTTTTGGCTATGCCGGCGCCGAAAAGGAGCGATCTGCAGATCCCGCAAAATGGGCGGAGTTGACGCTGCGGCTTTACGGCGGGCAGATCGTCCTGGAGAACCGGGATCTGCTGTTTGCCGAACTAAAGCTGGTCAAAGCGGCCGGCGCCAAAATTGATCTGCGTACCGAGCAAAGGTTTGAGGCGATAATCTATGTAGCCGGCTGCATGCAGCGGGCAAAATTTGTGGAGATAAGGCAGGGATAAAAATGGCGTTTAGCATAATGCGTATGACAACTCCGGGCAAGGATATATGGGCAGCTGCCCAGGCCGGACTGGGACTGGAACTGACCCGGGTAGCCGTCGGCTCCGGTATACTGCCCACCGGCGGAAGCATGATCAATCGGTCCGCGCTGATTTCCGAGGAAATGTCCTTACCCATCAGTGATGTAATAATCGGCTCTGCTTCCGCCAGCGCCCTTGTCGAGGTGCTGCTGTCCAATGCGGTGCTGGATGCGGGCTTTTACTTCAGGGAAGTTGGCATTTTTGCCCGTCATCCGACTACAGGCACAGAGGTATTGTACCTTTATGATAATTCCAGTCCGGATCAGGAGTGGATCCCAGATAAGACGGGCCTCCCCGTCCGGGAGTATTTCCGCTTTCAGATCGCGGCGGCAGAGGCAAGCACGATCACCTTTGACAGCTCCGGGGCGCCGGGAGAGTTAACCATAGACGATATCCAAGATGAGTATGCTTCGCCCGGTAAGCTTTGGAGCTCCGAAAAGATTGCCGCCGCCCTGTCCTCTCTGTCCGGCGCCGGGCGAACTACCGAGACGGTGATGGGGGCTTATGCTGCTGCCGCCTCTGCTGACGCTGCCGCTGCTGACGCTGCCGCAGATGCCTCTGCCGCCGCCGCAGATGCCGCAGCTGCCCAGGCCGCCGCTGTGGCCGCCCGGGCGAAAGTTAAGAGCTACACCCTTGCTGTGGCATCCTGGACAGGATCAGGCAGCACATGGCGGCAGACGGGCACTTTCCCGGGCTTGACGGATGATTACGTCCTCAGCTGGAGCTGGACAACCCAAGCGGATGGGCAAGCCTGCGTGGATGCGGAACTGATGTTGGACGCCAGCGCCAGCGGAGGCAGCGCCACGCTGACCTGGACGGCAAAAAATAAGCCCACGGCAGCCATTGCGGTGTTTGTGTCCGCATATCTGCCGGTGGCGGTATAGGGGGTAATGTTATGCAACTTAGCAATCCGGTATATCCTGATCTGGCGGCTGTCATTGCAAAATTAGACACTCTGGCCGCTTCGGCAGCCGCGATAGCCGACAAACAAAAAAGAGCTATACCAAAGACAGCAGGTTTAACTCGAGTTTTTAGCGGCAGCAGTCCCGTGCCGACCGGCAGTAATATTAGGATATTGGGTCATTATACAATATCAATTTCGGGCTCCTATTATTTAGAGCTGCGGTTAATTGGGCTAGCGACAAATAGTGAGTATCAGGTAAGCGTGCCGTCGGGCGGCGGGCAAATGGGATCTGGTGGAATGCCGATAGCGGGATATCCTTATGTGGGAGATATAGCCCCGGGGACCGAAATAAACAAAGCCGCCGTTTTTACAGCAGGGATTGCAACTAATGCAAAAACTTCGGCCACGGCCGAGGATAAAACCGTTAATAACTTTATTACCCTGGATGCCGGCCAAAAACTTACAATCTGGTGCACTAATAGTGTGTCAAGCGTTGAACTATGGGTAGGGTATGAGGTCGTATAACTCGATTGCACCAGGCATGGTAAAACCTGGTCTCCGGATGACATAGGTCAGGTTATCGGTATAAGGGAGCTAACTCCGCATCAATCCTCAGTTTTTTGTATTTACCCTAAGCAAAATTAACCATTTTTATCTGCAGAAACAACACACAACCGCCGGCCAGGAGCAGGTTGCCGATAACCTGACTTTTGTGGGCCGGGAAGGGAGCGCTTTATGAAAGTAAATAATCCGGTATATGCCGACATGGAGGCCGTGGTGGCAATGCTATCGGCCTTAACCAGTAAGGTAAATAACTTAGAAGCATCGGTTGGAGCAGTGCGGGAATCCGTGGAGCCTGCTAATCTGCACGAAATTAGCAGCTTTACATCTGTTGCGGCCAACACATATCTAGGGAGTTTCGTCCCCGACAAAAGCGGATCTTATGTCTTTTTAATAACTTGGACAACAACAATCGGAGGTTCCGGCGCCAGGGCGTATTTTTACTGCAATACCAGTCTGGATGGAACTTTTGCCACAGATGATCCCGGCACAAAAATGATTTTATCTGATGTTGCACCCGGCACTGTACTTAATGACAACGTGATGATTGCGACGAGAACATTTGCGGTAAATTCGGCATCAACGCCCGGAAAGACAAATAAAGCTGTCGCTTATTTATTCAAAGGTAGCGTTTTCGGTATTTTTGTTGATTCGGCGGCCACAAACGTGACTGTTAAAGTAGGATATGTGGAGGTGTAAAAATGCTTATTTATGTGCAAAATGATGGCCAGATTATCGGCTATAATACTTACCTTACGGAGGAGCAGGCGCAGCCGTGGCTTGCCAAAACGCCCATGGCCCGCTGGATCGAGGAGACCTATAACCCGCCCGAGGTCCAGGCCGGCAAAGTGCTGGAGATGTGGCTGGCGGCCGGCAAAATTGAGTATCGGCAGGTAGATGCTCCTGCCCCGGCTGCAGACTAATTATCTGGCAAAACCTGGGCTGCAACTTACACAGGCCGGGTTATCGGCACACGGCTCTGCATCGGGGTTTCTGCGCGAAAATTATCAATTTTAGGCTTGGATAATCCTTGCATTGCGTAGCGGTCAATCATCGTAAAGCTTTATCCCCGGCCATCCTGGCTCCTCTCTGCCGATAACCCGGCTTTTGCAAGGGGTAAGCAGAGAGGAGCATTACGATGATTGTAAACAATCCGATATACAACAAAGTGGATACTACTGCCCTAGCCAAAGAGGCGACGCTGAATCAGATAAAAAGTGACCTAGCCAAGGAGGCGACGCTGAATCAGGTCAAGGCGGCGACGGTAATATTAAAAAATAAAACAATAAGCGGAGTTTTAGTCGAGACTGTTTTAAGCACATTAGTTACATGTGCCGACCCTAATACAGAAATAACCTGCGGTGCCGTCTATCTAGATCCTGGACTATATAAAATTGAGGCTACGTTGTATAGCAACGTCAGCGCTAATGGGGCAATAGTATTCGCAGGATGTCCTGACAACTCTACTCTTTTTTTGCAGGGAGGATTAGAAATATTCACAGCAAACAACCCCACATCCTTGCCCATGGCAGGTTTTAGTAGATATGCAAGGCTAATGACAACTAATACCTCGCCAACAACCCTGAATTACTATATGATCTTATCGGCGCCGGACATTATTGCTTTTGGATTGTCCCGCGATAACATTGCCGGCCGGATATCATATTGTAGCTCAATAAAAATTTATAAGTAGCGGAGGAATTAAACATGCAAATACACCACACCACAGGCGCGATGCTCTCCCCTCCGGACAGCCGGGACTATAAGGCCAAGGATTACCTGGCCAGGGGAGCGCGGCCGGCGGAGTACCATCCGGAGCTGCTGGCCCCGGTGGAGGATCAGGGCAATATAGGCTGCTGCGTGGCCCAGGCCCTGGCCGCCGCCAAGACCTATATGGAGTACCGGGAGCGCCGGAGCATGATCCCTTTTAGCGTCGATTTTATCTACCACAACCGCAAGCCGGAGCATTACCAGGGCGAGGGCATGTTTTTACGCGAAGCCCTGTCTCAGCTCTGCAAAGACGGCGTCCCGGAGCGGCAGCACCTGCCCACGGTGACGCCTTATCCTTCGGCGGCCATTGCCCAGGTGGTAGCCGCCCTGAAGGACCTGGCTCAGGACCAGGCGATCAGTAGCTACGTCAGCTGTGACGATGACAGCGAGGTCTGCGACGCTATTGCCCAGACCGGCGCTGCCGTCATCGTCGTAGAGGCTGGACAGAGTTTTAGCGTAAACTATAAGGTTTTCGGCGGCGGACTGCTGCTGCCGACTCCCTGGCCGGACGAAAAGGGGACAGGCTACCACGCCATTGCCGCCATTGGCTACGATGAGCGGGGCATAAAGATCCAAAACAGCTGGGGCACGGACTGGGGAGACGGCGGCTTTGCCATCCTGCCTTGGGGATATAGCCTGACAAGAGAGAGGTGGACGGTAGTGGATAAAGTTGACGATTGGGACATTGTGGAGCTTTATGTGAATGACAGGCGGGCCCGCCGCAACGGTGTAGAGATGCTGCTGGATGTGCCACCCCGGATCATCGACGGCCGTACCATGGTGCCGCTGCGGGCCATCGGGGAGGCGCTGGGCTGCCGGGTGGACTGGATCGGTAGCCAGCGCAAAATCGTCGTGCGTCGCCGCCGGCAAAAACAAAATTCCCCGGAAAAATAATTTCCAGGGAAATAATGTAAATTTCTGCTTTGAGTTTTTGCCAAATTTCTTGATCACGTTTGCCAAATTTCTTGCGCGGCTACAAAAAGAATTAAATATTTGCTTAATCGTTATTGACAATTCAGTGGCCGACGCATATAATAAAACCACAAACGATTAAACAATCGTTTAATTAAAAGATTGAACTTTCGTGTTTAGGAGGCAGCTAAAATGAAAAAGGTATATAAGCTTGAGAACCTGGAATGCGCTCATTGCGCTTCGAAAATGGAAGAAGGAATCAAAAAAATTGACGGCGTGGAAGGCGCTAACGTGAACTTTATGGCGCAGAAGCTGACCATTGATGTGCAGGAAAGCCGGCTGGATTCCGTTTTGGAGGAAATAAAAAAACTGATTTGCCGCATTGAGCCCGACTGCACACTGAAAGCATAAGGGAAATGAGCCCTGCGAATTACACCATAATATACATCAATATACATTCGGTGGCGGGCCGTGCGGCTGGCAGGGAGTAAAGAGCCGGCCGCGCTTGAATCAGAAATTCATGGTATAATGCGGCTTATCATGACTTAACATAAGGGTAATATAAACCGTAAGCCGTAATACGGCCCAAAACCGTAAGCCAAATGGAAACCGTACACAAGCCGTAAGGAGACAGGTCATGACGAAAAAACAGAAGCGGATGCTGATGAAAATCATCATCGCCGCGATTATTTACGCTATCGGGCTGCTGATGGAGTCCGGCGGCGCTGTGCGCTTTACCATTTATCTGGCGGGCTATCTGATCATTGGCTACGACGTGCTGCTGCGGGCAGCTAAAAATATCACGAGAGGCCAGGTCTTTGATGAAAATTTTCTGATGGCTGTGGCCACACTGGGTGCTTTTGCCCTGGGAGATTACCCCGAAGGCATAGCCGTTATGCTGTTTTACCAGGTGGGTGAGCTCTTCCAGTCGGTAGCCGTATCGAAATCCAGAAAATCCATCGCCGCTCTGATGGACATCCGCCCCGATCATGCCAACGTTTTTCGGGACGGTCAATGGACCGAGGTTGATCCCGAAGAAGTGGCCGTGGGGGACAAAATACTGATCAAGCCCGGTGAGCGGGTGCCCCTGGACGGCAAAGTGCTGGAGGGGTCCTCCAGTATCGATACCTCGGCTTTGACGGGAGAATCGGTGCCCAGGGATGTGGGGGCGGATCAGGAAGTGATCAGCGGCTGCATAAATATCAACGGTACTCTTACCGTGGAAGTGACCAAAGAATACGGCCAGTCCACGGTGGCCCGCATCCTGGATCTGGTGGAAAACTCCAGCAGCAAGAAGGCCAATATCGAAAACTTCATTACCCGCTTTGCCCGTTACTATACGCCTGTGGTGGTAGTGCTGGCGGCCCTTCTGATGGTGGTGCCGCCTTTGCTGATCCCCGGCGCCCTGTTCAGCGACTGGATCTACCGGGGTCTTACCTTCCTGGTGATTTCCTGCCCCTGCGCCCTGGTGATTTCCGTACCCTTAAGCTTTTTCGGCGGCATGGGCGGAGCGTCCAAAGAAGGGATTTTGGTTAAAGGCGGAAATTACCTGGAAGCTCTGGCCGCCAGCGAGATCGTCGTCTTTGATAAAACCGGAACGCTGACCAAGGGCAGCTTTGAGGTAACGGAAATCGTACCTGCCGGCGGTGTGGATAAGGATGAACTTCTGGAGATGGCGGCGCTGACGGAAAGTTATTCCGACCACCCCATTTCTCAGTCCCTGAAGCGGGCCTGGGGAAAAGAGGCCCAGCCTCAACGGGTGGATGATGTGCGGGAACTGCCCGGCCTGGGCGTTTCCGCCCGGGTGGACGGACATGAGGTAGCCTGCGGCAATAAGCGCCTGATGGAACAGCTGGGACTGAAAGAACTGGAAGCGTCCGCGGGGACGGTAGTATATGTGGCGATCGACGGTTCCTTTGCCGGCCATATCCTGATCTCTGATGAAATCAAGGAAGACGCGGCGGAGGCCATCCGCAAGCTGAAAGCTGCCGGCGTAAAGAAAACGGTTATGCTGACCGGAGACAATGACGCCATCGGCCGCAAGGTAGCCGCAGACTTAGGTCTGGACCAGGTGTATACGCAGCTTTTGCCTGCCGATAAGGTAGAAAAAATGGAAAGCCTGCTGCAGGAAAAGTCCGCCAAAGGAAAACTGGCCTACGTAGGCGACGGCATCAACGACGCTCCTGTTTTAGCCAGGGCCGACGTGGGGATCGCCATGGGCGGCCTGGGCAGCGACGCGGCCATCGAAGCCGCCGATGTGGTGATCATGACCGATGAGCCTTCAAAGCTGGCCGCCGCCATCCGCATCGCCCGGAAGACCGCCTTGATCGCCAGGGAAAATGTGGTTTTTGCTCTGAGCGTAAAAATACTGGTCCTGATTCTGGGCGCCATGGGTATCGCCAATATGTGGGCGGCGGTATTTGCCGATGTGGGCGTGGCGGTGATCGCGATTTTGAACGCTATCCGTTCCCTTTATGGAGTTAAGGAATAAAAAACCAATAAACTTGCTTACGCTTCTTCCCTTAATCAGGGCGTGCCGTAAACGTTTCAAAAACGTGATCCGGCACGCCCCTTTTTGTACGGGGCTGCCGGGAAAAATGGCGTGGTTGATAAATTCCAGGAAGAAAGAGGAAAAATGAGAAAAGACACGGCCGGCCGTTTTCCCGGCAGCATAAGGGAAAATTTACCCGCACCGGGGATTTTGCGGAAAGTAAATGATTTTGCTATAATATAACAGACAATACAAGTGATAAAGAAGGTGCGCCGATGGCGGAGAATACCGTAATGCAGGAATTTTATTTTACTTCTTCCTTCCGGGGGAAAATGCGTCAGATGTCCGGCCGTTTATGGCGGCCGGCGCCGGAAACCCAAATCACGGAGGATGGGGAGTTTTATTATACACAGCCTAAGCCCCGGGCACTGATCCAGATCTTGCACGATATGAGGGAGCATTCGGGCCGTTATGACGAGACTGCCCGTTTCCTGGCCGGCACCGGCCTCCTGGTTTTTGCCCACGATCAAGCGGGCCATGGCGGCAGCATGGAATCTGAAGGGATGCCCGGCTATTTTGACGACTTCAAAGGCTGGGACCGCCTGGTGGAGGATGCGTTGGAACTGAAACGCGGCGTGGCCCCCAGCTATCCGGATTGCCCGGTTTACCTTTTTGGGCATGGCCTGGGCTCTTTCGTGGCCCAAACGATTGCCGCCCGTTACGGCGGGGATTACGATGGCTTCATTTTCTGCGGCCCCGCGGGAAAAAATAGTTCCCTTTCCCTTGCGCGGCTGGCGGCTAAAGCGGTCTGCTCTACGAAAGGAAAAAGAAAACCCAGCCCGTTCCTGGATAAGCTAATTTTCGGCACCTTTAATAACCGTATCGACAATGCCGGATCCCGCTATTCCTGGCTTACCAGAGACGAAAAAGCGCTGGCCCGCTACGAACAGGATCCTTTATGCGGCTTTACCTTTACCGGCGGGGGCTTTCAGGACCTTTTTGAGGGCTTGCACTTTCTGGAAAGTCCCGAATGGCCGGGCCAGGTGCCGGAAAAGCCGATCCTTCTGATTGCCGGAGAGGAAGATCCGGCAGGGAATTACGGCAAAGGCGCGGAAGAAATGGCAGAAGGGCTGAAAGACTGCGGGCACAGCAAAGTGCTTTGCCACCTTTATCCGGGCATGCGCCATGATATTCTCCAGGAAATCGGCAAGGAAGAGGTGTACCTGGATATTTTCCATTGGCTGGAGGAACAGCTGAATCAAAATAATAAAAAGCAGGACGACGCTTCCGATGACGGGGAAAACCCGGTCCCCTCCCCGGGACTAACCGCAGCTTCGGAATCGGAAGAGGCTTCTGCTCTGCGGGAAGATCGGGGAACGCAAGAAGCGCCGGGTCTGCAAAAAGTCCAGGAAACGAAGAAAGCTTCGGGACTGCAGAAGGTTTCGGAATCCGAAGAGACTTCGGGCCCGCAGGAAGAACCGAAACCGCAGGAGGCTCCGGTCCAGCAGGAAGTCCCGGCACCGGAAGAAACTCCGAAATCGCAGGAGGCTCCGGCGTCAAAAGAGGCCGGGGAACCGGAAGGACCAAAAGGAACGGAGCAGAAGCTCAGCGCTCTGGCCGCTGCCGCTGCCGCCGATTTGGCGGAAAACTCCGGCGCAACGGTGAAAGAAGGGAGGGCAGTCACCTCAGAGGAGGCGGCCCGGAAGCCGGACCAAAAGCCGGCCCAGAGAAAGGGCCCGTCCTCATCCCCTGGCCGGCGGCACTCTAATAAACAGGCGGCCAGGATCAAAAGGCAGGCCAGAGGTGAAGCGGCTGCCGACGGCCCGGTGATTACCGACGTCCTTTGGGCGGCGGTGGCCGCCGCGGCAAAGGACGCGGATAAGCAGGGAACGAACTCCGACCTTTTTGTTCCGGATGAGGACAGTCAGTAACCGGAGGAAGACGGCAGGGGCAGGTAAGGATAGATCTCAAATATCGCCATAATCCGGGCCTGCCCCGGAAACTCAGGACATGCAGGGCCAGACGCTAGGGAGGAAGGAAGATGAAAAAATATATCCTTTCTTTAGATCAGGGCACCACCAGCTCCCGGACCGTAGTTTTTGACCGGCAAGGAAAGATCAGGTCTATGGCCCAGTATGAGTTCGGGCAGATTTACCCCCAGCCCGGCTGGGTGGAACATGATGCCATGGAGATTTTGTTCAGTCAGATGCTGTCCATGGCCGAGGCGGTAAAAAGCGGCGGCATAAATCCGGCGGAAATCGCCGCTATCGGGATCACCAATCAGCGGGAAACCGTGGTGGCCTGGGACAGTCTTACCGGCAAACCGGTCTGTAACGCCATTGTCTGGCAATGCAGACGCAGCGCCCCTTTTTGTGAAGAATTGAAAAAGCGGGGGCTGGAGCCGCTGATTACCGAAAAGACCGGTTTGATGGCCGATCCTTATTTTTCCGGCACCAAGATCCGCTGGATCCTGGATCATATCCCGTCCGCCCGGCTCTTGCTGGCGGAAGGCCGGCTGCGCTGCGGCACCGTGGACAGCTGGCTGATCTGGAACCTGACGGGGGGCCGGGTTTTTGCCACAGATTACAGCAACGCCTCCCGGACGCTGTTGTTTAATCTTGATACTTTAACCTGGGATCAGGAGTTGGGGCAGCTTTTGGGGGTACCGCTAACGGTATTGCCGGAGGTACGGCCGTCTTCCGGTGATTTCGGACAGGTGGCAAAAGGGCTGCGGGGAATAGAAGAACTGGCGGGCATTCCCATCTGCGGCGCGGCTGGAGATCAGCAGGCGGCTTTGTTCGGCCAGGCCTGCTGCCAGAAGGGAGACGCCAAGAATACCTACGGCACCGGCTGCTTTTTGTTGATGAATACGGGAACTACCCGGGTGAGATCAAAAAGCCGCCTGCTTTCCACCGTTGCCTGGAGCCTGGACGGTAAAGTGGAGTATGCTTTGGAAGGCAGCGTTTTTAATGCCGGGTCTGCCATCAAATGGCTCAGAGACGACCTGCATATGATTTCCAGCGCGCCGGAATGCGATAAACTGGCAGAGGAATGTCCCGAAAACAACGGCGTGTATTTTGTCCCTGCTTTCACGGGCCTGGGAGCGCCCCATTGGGATATGTATGCCCGCGGGCTTCTCTGTGGTTTGACCCGGGGCAGCGGCCGGGGCCATATTGCCCGGGCCGTGCTGGAATCCATCGCGTTTCAGGTGAAGGACCTTTTGGACGCCATGATGGCGGACTCCGGCATCAGGCTGGCCAGCCTCAAAGTGGACGGCGGCGCCAGCGTCAGCAACGTCATGATGCAGTTTCAGGCGGATATCCTGGAAACCACGGTGGACAGACCTTTTACGGTGGAGACCACCGCTATGGGCGCGGCCTTTCTGGCCGGCCTCCACTGCGGTTTTTGGACCACAAAAGAAGAAGTGGCTGCTCTTCGGCAGCCGGAGCGTTTATTTCAGCCGGACATGCCAAAAGTACGGCGGCAGGAGCTTTTAGCCGGCTGGAAAAAGGCCCTGGAAAGAGCCCGGCTTTAAGCGGCCCAGATCCTTGACATGACCCGGCGGGAGGCGCTGGAGACAGGTTTTATTTTTTTGCAGTTTTCGCCGGTTTCAGCTCCTGGGAACCGCCCCAGGCTTTCACCATCTTCCTTGGCCGGGATGATAAAAGAAAAGCGATCCCGCCTAAAGCCCCCAGGGGCTTTTTTTGTTCCAAATTCAGGCCTTCTGCAGGCCCCGCCAGACCGTTTCAGCCCATGGCGGTTACGTTTTACCTGCGTCGTTTTGCCATGATAAACGAATAAATCGGCCGGTTGCCGTGACCGGCCGATTTTACTGCCAAAAACGAGAACAGGATATCGAGGGATCATCCGGCAGTAAAGCGGTAAAAGCCCGATTCCCAGCTGGGGCTTTAGCCCCTTCGCTTTTTCATGAAATCAGGCTTTCGGGAGGTTTCGATCGGACAGCTCTCCGCTTTATCGTGCCGCCAGGCGCTCAAGACTGGTTTGGGCCGCGGTCTCCCGGGCGACCCGGATAAACTCCCTGATGGCAGGCGGAGCGTGCTTTATGGATTTGACGGCAATGCCAAGATTCCTGCCCAGATCCCCCTCAAATTCCCTGGCGACGACATGGTCGGGAAGAATATTCACCTGCAGACTGCTGATGATGGAAACGCCCCGACCGTTTGAGACCAGAGCCATTGCGGCTACGTCGCTGGCTACATGATACTTGATGTTGGGGTAGAAGGGCGTTTTCTGAAGGACGATGTTAATGATATCGTCAAATCCTCTCATGGGCATGATAAAGTCACAGCCGTTCAGCAGCCCGGGAGGAATTTTTTCATAAGAAGCAAACATGTGGTCGTCCCGCATGATAACGCAGGCTGAGTCCCGGAACAAGGGGATAAAAGTGAATCCCTTGGGGACGTCATCGACCATGAAGCCCAGGTCGATGATCCCCTTTGGCAAGAGCTCATGGAAAGCCGCATATGCCAACTCCTGGAGGTGAAACTCTATATTGGAGTAGACGTTGGAGAAGTTGCAGATCACCCGCGGCACGAAGTCTACCAGCATGCTGTTGTAGGCGCCCAGACTGATACTGCCCTTCAGGAGGCCGTTAATGGAAGAAGCCGTATCCTGGAGGTAGTTTGCGTTTTTTACGATCTGATAACAGTAGTACAGTACCTTTTTTCCGTTTTCCGTGGGAATGATTTTATCTTTATTTCGGATCAGCAAGGGAAAGCCCATATCATTTTCAAGACAGTTGATCATATGGCTGATCCCCGGCTGAGAATATCCTAACTGCTTGGGTGGGGGCAGCTCCGCTGTAAATAAAAGCTGTACCAAAAATCTTACGAAAAACAAGGAGGAATTACACATGATTGGCGAAAAGGTTACGCTAAGGGTTCGGATGTCTGCCGGCGAGGCTCACTATGCAGGGGAACTGGTAAATGGTTCTCATCTCCTGGACTTTTGGGGCGATGTCGGCACTGAGCTGGCAATCCGTCTCTGGGGGGATGAGAGTCTGTTCCTCGGCTATGAGAATGTTCGCTTCACCGCTCCTGTCTATGCCGGCGATTTCATGGAGTATACCGGCTGGATTGAAAAGGTTGGCAACACTTCTCTGACCTGCAAATTCGAGGCTTATAAGTGCATCACCCTGTCCCGTGATCCTAAGCTGGAGCTTTCTGCTGCCAACGTTCTGCCCGGGAAGGTCCTGTGCGGTGAAGCCGTCGGTACTCTGGTTGTGAAGAAGCCCATGCAGCGGCCGGAGTTTGCCGATCCCAAGTTCCAGAATCACTAATTCTTGAAATATAAAATAGTGCTCTTGATGAAGGTACAGGAGATATTCGCGTCATTTTCGCCGCGGCGGACGAAGAAATCAGAGCCCTCTGCCAAAAGAGGGCTCCCCGCGGCGCCGTATCGCTTTGAATAGGTGCCCTTTTCACCGGAAAATGCATGGATGTTCATAAAATATTAAGATTTGTAGCCTGGAGGTATATATGGATTTTAAGCTTGACAGAAGTCACCGGCTCCAGCAGGAACTTTTCCGCAGCTTTGCAGAAAAGGAAATTAAGCCGCTGGCAAAAGAGATGGACGAAAACGAAGCCTATGATCTGGATCTTCTGAAAAAGATGCAGAAGTATGGCTTTCTGGGGATTCCCTATTCTAAGGAGTACGGCGGCTGTGGCTCCGACACTCTGGCTTACGCCCTGTGCATGGAAGAAGTATCGAAGATCGATGCAAGCACAGGCATCACGATCTCTGTGCATACTTCTCTTTGCTGCTCCTGCATTAATGACTATGGCACTGAAGAGCAAAAACAGAAGTATCTGCGCCCGCTGGTCGATGGAAGCAAAATCGGCTGCTTCGGACTGACCGAAACCAATGCCGGCTCCGACGTACAGGGCGCACAGACCACAGCGGTGAAGGATGGCGGCGACTGGATCATCAACGGTTCCAAAATCTTTACCACCAACTCCGGCTTTGCGGATACCTGTGTGGTATTTGCCGTCACGGATCGCGCTGTTCCCGCCGCAAAGGGCCTGACCGCATTTATCGTTGACCTGAAGGAAATGCCGGGCATCACCGTCAGCGACAACATTGAGCGCATGGGTCTCCGGGCCGCATCCAACTGCATTGTTTCCTACGATAATGTCCGCGTCAGTGCCGACCGCATGCTGGGCTCCGCCGGAAGGGGCTTCAGGATTGCCATGGACGCTCTGGACTGCGGCCGGATCGGCATTGCTGCTCAGGCTGTCGGCATCGCTCAGGGCGCTTTGAACGAGGCCATAAAATATGGCAAAGAGCGCAAGCAGTTCGGTAAACCGATTAATTCCTTCCAGAACACACAGTTCAAGATAGCGGAAATGCAGACCAAGATTGATTCCGCCCGCCTGATGACCTGGCGCGCGGCTCTGGCTGAGGACAGCCGCGAGGCTTTTGGCCTGCAGGCCGCTATGGCAAAGCTTTTGGCCTCTGATACAGCCAATGAAGTGACACGCTTTGCCGTGCAGTCCATGGGCGGTTACGGCTACTGCCGTGAGTATCCCGTGGAGCGGGCGATGCGCGATGCCAAAGTCACCGAGATCTATGAGGGGACCTCCGAGGTCATGAAGATGGTCATCTCCGGTTCCATGAAGCTGAAATGAGAGGGGAGGGCAGAAAAATGAAGATAATTGTGTGCATTAAGCAGGTCCCCGACACCGATGAAGTGAAATTGGATCCGAAGACCAACACACTGATCCGGGAGGGCGTTCCCAGCATCATCAACCACGACGACAAGGCCGGACTTGAGGCGGCGCTGCAGCTGCGGGATCAGCTGGGCGGCACCGTGACGGCCTTGTGCATGGGCCCGCCCCAGGCGGATGCCGCGCTGCGGGAGGCGCTGGCGATGGGCGCCGATGACGCTTGTCTGCTGTCTTCCCGCGAATTTGGCGGCTCTGATACATATGCTACCGCCACGGTCATTGCCGCTGCTTTGAAAAAGATCGGCTTTGATCTGGTGATTACCGGGCGTCAGGCAATCGACGGCGATACCGCGCAGGTCGGCCCTCAGATTGCCGAACAGCTGAAGGTGCCGCAGGTCAGCTATGCGGAAGAACTGCGTGTGGAAGATGATAGCGTCATCGTCAAGCGCCAGTTTGAGGATCAGGCGCATATACTGAAAGTTAAGTTACCCTGCCTGGTCACCGCTCTTTCTGAACTGGCCGAGCCCCGCTATATGTCTGTCGGCGGCATTGTGGATGCCTATGAGAAAACCGTAACGGTCTGGGGCTTTGATGAGCTGAAGAATGACCTGAATCCGGAGTGGATCGGTCTGAAGGGGTCTCCCACCAACGTTTTCCAGTCTTTTGGCAAGCAGCTGAGAGCACCCGGCGTTGTAATGGCAGGCCTGTCTGCCGATGAAGCGGTTAACGCGATCATGGCAAAGCTGATCGAGCGGCATGTGATCTGAGGAGGGCATAACGATGAGTAAGGATATTTATGTAATTGTTGAACAGCGCGATCACGCCATCCAAAAGGTAAGCATCGAGCTGATCGGGGAGGCGGCAAAGCTGGCGGCGGATCTGGGTGAAAAAGTCGTCGCGGTCCTGATGGGATATAAAATCGGCCGACAGGCCGAACTTTTGTGCCAGTATGGCGCATCCCGCGTGCTGGTTATCGACCATCCGGTTCTGGAGCACTATACGACGGAACCGTATACCAAGGCCGTCCAGTACGTCATCCAGCGCTATGATCCCAATATCGTGCTTTTCGGCGCCAGCAGCATCGGCAGAGACATGGCCCCCAGAGTGGCGGGACGTATTCATACGGGCCTGACCGCGGACTGCACGCGTTTGGACGTCGATGTTGAAAAGTACAAGGAATACCTGAGAACAGCGACTTCTTTTGGCGAAGATAAAATTGGCAAGCTGGACACTGCCGACCGGGACCTGAAGATGACGCGTCCGGCCTTCGGCGGCAATGTCATGGCGACGATTGTCTGCCGTAATTACCGTCCGCAGATGGCCACTGTCCGTCCCGGCGTCATGGCAATGCCCGAAAAGGACATCGGCCGCAGAGGTGAGATCATCAACGTGGATGCCGGCCTGAGCATGGCCGACCTGGACGTCGAAATCATGAGCGTGGTTCATGACGACAAAAAGGCCGTTGATATTACCGAAGCAAAGATTCTGGTTTCCGGCGGCCGCGGCGTCGGAGGCGCGGAAGGCTATGAGCCGCTTCGCGCGCTGGCAAAGGAGCTGGGCGGCGAGGTTTCCTCTTCCCGTATCGGCGTTGACAACGGCTGGATTGAGAAGGATCGTCAGGTCGGACAGACCGGGAAGACCGTCCATCCCAATTTATATCTTGCCTGCGGGATTTCTGGCGCGATCCAGCATCTGGCCGGCATGGAAAACTCAGATTTAATTGTCGCAATCAATAAGGACCCTTCCTGCCCGATGATGAAGCTGGCGGATCTGGGTATCGCCGGCGATCTGAAGGTGATTGTCCCAAAACTGACAGAGTCGATCAAGGCCTACAGGGCAAGCCAGACGATCTGATTAAGCATAAGGCCTTTCCTGCGGAGACTAGCGGAGATTATTCGACGCGACTCATTCAATGTCTATGGCCTGCAAGGGCTCTGTTTAAAGCTGAAAGCCGGGAAAAAGCAGCTGCATATCCGGAGGCAGGGGGCAGATCAGCCGCAAGGGGCTGAGGCCGGCGGGGTCGGGCAGGCTGATCCTGCCGCAGTGCAGGGCCTGCCGGGCGATCAGCCGGGTATGGCCGCCATATAGAGAGTCTCCCGCCAGGGGAAAACCCAGATGAGAAAAATGGGCCCGGATCTGGTGAGTGCGTCCGGTGATCAGCCGTACCTCCAATAAAGTCAGGGCGCCGCCTGGTTCCCCGGAAGCTGTGGGTCCAGCCGTCTGCCGCCGGAGCACCCGGTATTCCGTTACCGCCTTTAAACCTTCCCCGGCCACCTCCCGGCGGATCGTATCGCCGGGAATACGGATCAAAGGGAGATCGATGCTCCCTTTGTCCTCCGGCCAAAGGCCCTCCGCCACGGCAAAATAGATTTTGGCGATCCCCTGATTTCCCAGGGCGGCGGCCAGGCCGTTTTTTGCCACGGCGCACAGGCCGGTGGTGTCTTTATCCAGGCGGCCGATGGGCCGGAAGGGCAGGCCGGGATACAGGGCGGCAAAATAGTTCCCCAAAGAGCGATGATAGTGACGGGCGCAAGGGTGGATAGCCAGCCCTGCCGGTTTGTTAAAAATAATGTAATGGTCGTCTTCATAAACAACAGGGACCGCCAGTTCCGGCGCCGGCAAAAGACCTGTGGACGCAGCCTCCGCATCCGGCCAGCGGATAGTCACCTGCTGGCCGGAGCCGACGGGATCGATCATCCGGTGAAACTCGCCGTCCAGGCTGACGCCGCCCCGGTTTTTCAGTCTGGTGAGCAGTTTCTGGGAAAAGCCCCGGCGAAAAAGGACCCGCCCCAGACTTTCGCCATCCTCCTCGGCCGGGATGATAAAAGAAAAGCTTTCCTGCGTACCGCCCCCAGGGGCTTTTTTTTGTTCCAAAACTCAGGCCTCCTGCAGGTCCCGCCAGGCCGGCAGAAGAGGTCCCAGGCCTTCGGCGGCTTTCACCGCTTTTACGATGGCCCGCTCCACGGCGATGGCGGCCATTTCGCCGGCGACGTCCAGGGAAGCCTCCATGGATCCGGCGGACATGGCAAATAAAGTATCGCCGTCCATTGTGGTATGGACGGGGCGGATCGCCCTGGCCAGGCCGTTTTGGCCCATGGCGGCAATTTTTCCGCACTGGCACTTATGAAAACGGCCGTTTGTGACAATAATCCCTATAGTGGTATTTTTTCCTTCGGCAAAAGAAAGGTTTTTGGTCTGCTCCAGCAAAAGACGGCTGCTGTTTATGAAGCCGCCTTTTTCCGGATCCCGCAATCCGGCAATGATCCGGCCGCCTTCATAGACGTCGCCCAGAGCGTTTACCGCCACCACCGCGCCTACGGTAAGGCCGCTTTCCAGACGCACCGAGGCGCTGCCGATACCGCTTTTCATGGCGCCGGGACCGTTCAGGAGCTTACCGATGGTAGCGCCGCAGCCGGCGCCGTGATTCCCCCAGGAAAGCAGCCGCGGATCAGAGACCGCCCCCCGGCAGGCCTGATAGGCCATGGCTTTGTCCGGCCGTACCCGGCTGTCTCCCACAGCCAGATCAAATAAGATCGCCTGGGCTACCAGGGGTACTTTCGTAACGCCTGTGTCAAAGCCGATCCCCTGTTCTTCCAGCCAGGCCATAACGCCGCCGGAAGCATCCAGGCCAAAGGCGGAGCCGCCGGACAAGACCAGGCCGTGAACCACCTCCACCGCGGTGCGGGGATCCATCAGGGTGGTTTCCCGGGTGCCGGAGCCGCCGCCCCGTACGTCTACCCCGGCGGGAGCTCCCTGAGGAGCCAATACCACGGTGATCCCGGTCAGAGCTTTTGGGTCCTCGGCCTGACCGACCAGAATTCCTTCCACATCCAGGATCGTATCCGAGCTTCCTGTTGAAAACATGGCTGCAGCCTCCTTGGCATATAAATCAGTTTGGCGATAAAGTATAATGAAGCAAAATTTTGATAGATATCCGCCAAGGGCGGTTATTTATGACGTAATTCGCTTTACTCATTATATCATGACGTAATTCGCTTTACTCATTATATCATGACGTGATTCGCTGCGCTTATTATATCGTGAATTTCTGATGAGAAATGGCGAAGACCGGCACGAAGAACGGTCGGCCGGTCCCATAGTCTCATTATGTTATAAACATTTGCATAAAAATTTCACAAAACGATTGAATTATGATATAATACTTTGCTAAAGGAGAGTATTCTCTCCAAATTTTTCTAAAGATAAGAGGAGGAATTTTTTTGCCAGGCGACGACCCGTTAATATGGCGGCTATTGGTACTTTTGGTGCTTATCGCGATTAACGCTTTTTTTGCTATGACGGAGATCGCTGTGATCTCGGTAAACGACAACAAGATCCGGCGAATGGCGGAGGAGGGCGATGAAAAGGCCAAGGGGCTGCTGCATCTCATCAACGAGCCCGGTCAATTTTTATCAACGATTCAAGTAGGAGTGACTTTTGCGGGCTTTCTGGCCAGCGCTTACGCGGCGGACAGTTTTTCCGATTCCCTGGCGGAGTTTGTGGTGGAACATACCGCTTTTGCCAACGTAGCGTTGGTGGACACCATCTGTCTGGTGCTGATCACGATCCTGCTTTCCTATGTCACTCTGGTATTCGGCGAACTGGTGCCGAAGCAGATCGGTATGCATAAAGCGGAAAGCATCGCCTTCGGCAGCTCCGGCGCCATCCGTTTGATCGGCAGATTTCTGAAGCCCTTTGTGTTTATTCTGACCAAATCCTGTAATCTGGTTCTGCGGCTTTTCGGCGTGGATCCCGATGCGGAGCCGGAGCATGTGACGGAAGAAGAAATTCGTATGATGGTGGACATTGGCGAAGAAAAAGGCTCCATCGCCAGAGATGAAAAGGAGCTTATCACCAATGTCTTTGAATTCAATAATAAAGAGGCCGCCGACGTGATGACTCACCGGACGGACCTCTATATGCTGTGGATAGACGACACACCGGAAGAAATCCAGAAGGAAATCCTGGAAAGCGGTTTTACCCGCTATCCTGTCTATGATGAAGATCATGATGATATCATCGGCATCCTGCATTTGCGGGATTATTTGTCCAATATGCTGGAAAAAGAGCCGAAACCGCTGCGGGAGCTTTTAAGGCCGGCCTATTTCGTCCCGGAACAGGTGCCCACCGACGTGCTTTTCCGGGATATGCAGCAAAAGAAAATCCATATTGCCGTGGTTGTGGACGAATACGGGGGAACCCGGGGCGTCGTGACCATGGAAGATCTGGTGGAAGAGATCGTCGGTAATATTTACGACGAGTACGATGAGACGCCGCAGACCATGCAGCAGATCGACGAAAAAACCTGGCGGCTGCCCGGATCCACGGAACTGGAAGAACTGGAGGAGCTTTTCGATGTAAGGCTGCCCCAGGATGAAGTGGATACCTTGGGGGGCCTGGTGTTCAGCCAGTTGCGCACAATTCCCGAAGATGGGTCCAAGCCGGTGATCGAGGCCTACGGACTGCGTATCCAAGTGGAGGAGGTTCTGGACCGCCGGGTGGAGCAGGCTCTGGTAAGCAGGCTGGAAAAGCCGGAAGAAGAAACCGAAGAAGAAAATGAAAACGGCCAGAACGAGGGCCGGGAGAAGAAATAAATCCGCAGGCAATGGGTTGGCAGTTTTTCCGGCCCATTGTTTTTTTAACGGGGCTTTTCCAAGCGGCGCTGACGCGAGTTTTCCGGATGGTAATATCCGGTTCACAAAACCTACACATGATTTTCATATACTTGAGGAAAGGGTAATTTGCCGTCGGGCCTTTCGGGCCGATGGACGGCAAAGAAACAGAAATGCAGGTGTAGAGGATGACAGATATATCCATGAAGGGTTTAAAAATTCTGGTTGTAGATGACGAAAGCCGTATGCGTAAGCTGATCCACGATTATCTGGAGGCCGCCGGGGTGCAGATCCTGGAGGCTGCGGACGGCGAGGCCGCTTTGGAGATCTTTAATGGCGTCAAAGGGATCGATTTGGTGATCCTGGATGTAATGATGCCTAAAATGGACGGCTGGCAGGTCTGTCAGGAGATCCGCAAGATATCCTTTGTGCCGATTATCATGCTGACGGCCCGGGGTGAGGAGCGGGATGAGCTTAGGGGGTTTGACCTGGGCGTGGACGAGTATATTTCCAAACCCTTCAGTCCCAAGATCCTGGTAGCCCGGGTGGAGGCGCTGATCCGCCGCAGCCGGGGCCGCCGGAATATGCAGGCCGTACGCTGCGGAGAACTCCTGGTGGACCGGGAGGGCCGCCGTATCTCCGTCAAAGACCAGCCGGTGGAGCTGAGCTATAAGGAATACGAATTGCTGAATTTCCTGATCGATAACCGGGGGGTGGCTCTGACCCGGGAGAAGATCCTGAACCAGGTCTGGGATTATGATTACTACGGCGATACCCGGACCATTGACACCCACATCAAAAAGCTGCGCCAGAAGCTGGGGGACTGCGGCGATTATATCCAGACCGTCCGGAACATCGGCTATAAATTTGAGGTCCCCCTATGAAAAGATCCATCCGCAGCAAGCTATTTGCTTTTATGGCCGGCCTGATGGCGGTGGTCATCGTATTCGGCTGGCTGATCAACAGCCTCTTTTTGGAACGATTTTATCTGTTCAGCAAAACGGGGACCCTGATCCAGGCCTTTGAAGGGATCAACACGCTGTATAAAACTCAGGAGGCCGATACCAACCTGGAGCTGGAGTTTGAAAAGCTGCAATCCAACCGGGGCATGGGGCTGGTGGTCTTTGACAATCAGATGAATGTCCTGTATTATACCTGGAAAAACGCGGTGATCATCGGCGACCGCAGGATGCTGATCCCGGGGATTTCCGGGATAGAAAAGTATATCCGGCAGCCGGAAAACCGTCCCCGCTATCTGGTGCAGCAAAACTATGAAGAACGCCTGGATGCCGAGTATCTGGACCTTTTAGGCACATTGGACAACGGCCTTTTCGTTCTTTTGCGGACCCCTTTGCAATCCATTACGGAAAGCGTGGATATCGCCAACAAGTTCCTGTTGTTTACCGGGATGATCAGCATCATTTTTTCCGCCTTTATCAGCGCCCGGATCTCCGCCCAGATCGCCCGGCCCATCAAGGAAGTGGAAAGCATCGCCCGGGATATGGCCAAGCTGGATTTCAGCCACCGGATCCAGGTAAGCGAGGAGGATGAGATCGGTTCTTTGGCCTCCAGCTTTAACGCCCTTTCGGATAAGCTGGAAAGGACCATATCCGAGCTTAGGGACACCAACCAGCAATTGGAGGAAGATATCCTTTATATTTCCGGACTGGACGACAAGCGGCGGGAGTTTTTGTCCAGCGTATCCCATGAGCTCAAAACCCCCATCGCCCTGATTCAGGGTTATGCGGAAGCCTTGCAGGATAACGTGATTACCAGCGAGGAAGACCGGCGTTATTATCTGGACGTCATCGGCGACGAAGCCAACCGGATGAACCAGCTGGTGCGCAAACTGACCACGATAAACAGCCTGGAATCAGGCCACGACGATCTGACGCTGGACAGCATCGAGTTGGTGTCTATGGTGAAATCCCTGATGCGGCGGACCAAAAACCTTCCCGGCGCCGAAGGGGTGTCCTTTGCCTATGAGGGACCGGAGGAAGCCTGGGCATGCGGCGATGAGTTCTTGATTGACGAAGTCATCGCAAACTATCTGACCAACGCCATCCATTATGCGGAGGGCCGCAGACTGGTAAGGGTCAGGGTAAAGCTTCTGGCCGACGACGCCCACCGGGAAGACATGGTGTCCCGGGCCGCCAAGGCCCTGGCCGGCGGCACGGCGGCTTCCGTGGGCCAGGCGATGGAAAAAGCCCGGCAGGCCCGGGTGCGGGTGGAGGTATTTAACAGCGGAAGACAGCTGGATCAGGAAGAAAGCCAAAGGATCTGGGAGAGCTTTTATAAAGCCGATAAATCCCGCTGCCGGGAATACGGCGGTTCCGGCCTGGGGCTGACGATTGTAAAAACCGTCATGGAACGCCATAAAGCAAATTACGGTGTGGAAAATCTGGAAGACGGCGTAAGCTTCTGGTTTGAGCTGCCCCAAAGCTCGGGAGAACAAGATCCCGGAGAACAAGGCGCCGGGGGACCCCGCCAGGACGTTGGGGAAAGCGGAAAAAATGAAGAAGTTGAACCGCGGGCTTGATAAATATAACAAACCAGGCAAATGAAATCTCCAGGACTTGCTTAATAAGCTGCCGACAGCTTAAAATATGATAATCATAAAGGAGACAGGTGATAGTTTATGGCCAAGAAACAATTTAAAACGGAATCAAGGCGTATTTTGGATCTGATGATCAACTCGATCTATACCCACAAGGAAATCTTTTTAAGGGAACTGATTTCCAATGCCAGCGACGCCATCGACAAGCGCTATTTCCAGTCCCTGAAGGAAGGGGGCGCCGGCCTGGCCCGCCAGGATTTTCCGATTATGCTGACGGTGGACAAAACTACCCGTACCCTGACCATCAGCGACAAAGGTATCGGCATGACCAAAGAAGAGCTGGAAGGAAACCTGGGGACCATCGCCAAAAGCGGCACCCTGGATTTCCGTAAGGAAAACGAGCTGGGACAGGAAATCGACGTTATCGGCCAGTTCGGCGTAGGCTTTTATTCCGCCTTCATGGTGGCCCGGAAGATCGTTGTGGAGAGCCGGGCTTTGGGCTCTGAGGAAAGCTGGCGCTGGCAGTCGGAAGGGGCCGACGGCTATACCATCGAGCCTTGCCAAAAAGAGGAGGCCGGCACTGTCATTACCCTGACCATCAAGGAGAATCAGGGAGAAGAGGACTATGATCAGTATCTGGAGCAGCATACGATAGTTGAAATCGTCAAACGTTATTCCGACTATATCCGTTACCCGATCATGATGGAAGTGACGAAAAGCCGGCTGAAGGAGGAAGCGCCCGGGGAGGATCAGGACAAGGAACCGGGCAGGGAAGAGGACCATATTCCCCAGTACGAGTCATATAATGAGCTGGATACTTTAAATAGTATGGTGCCCTTATGGCGGCGGAACAAAGACGAGGTGAAGGAAGAAGATTACGAGAATTTCTATATGGAGAAATTCTCCGACTATGAAAAGCCTTTAGCCTTTATCCACACCCAGGCCGAGGGGATGATCAGCTACAACGCCATTCTGTATTTTCCCGCCCACGCGCCTTACAACTACTACAGCAAAGAGTATGAAAAGGGACTGCAGCTTTATTCCAGCGGAGTGCTGATCATGGACAAATGCGCCGATCTTTTGCCGGACTGCTTCAGCTTTGTCAAAGGCCTGGTGGACTCTCCGGACCTTTCCTTAAATATCTCCCGGGAAATGCTGCAGCAGGACCGGCAGCTGAAAGCCATCGCCAAGAGCCTGGAAAAGAAGATCAAGTCGGAACTGCTGAAGCTGCAAAAGGACGACCGGGAAAAATATGAAAAGTTTTTCAAGGATTTCGGCCTGCAGATTAAATTCGGCATCTATAATACCTTCGGCGGGGATAAGGAGAAGCTGCAGGATCTGCTGATGTACTATTCCCTGAAAGAGGACAAGCTGGTTACTCTGGCGGAATACGCGGCGGCCATGCCGGCCGATCAGAAGGAAATCTATTATGTCTGCGCGAAAACCGCCGACCGGGCCCGTAAGCTGCCTCAGACGGAGCTGGCCCTGGACAAAGGCTACGACGTTCTCTGCATGATGGACGACGTGGATGAATTCGCCGTCAAGATCATGCGGGATTACCAGGGCAAAGAATACAAATCCGTTTCCGATAAGGAAGTGGACTTAGAATCCGCGGAAGAAAAAGAAGCGGTGAAGACGCAGTCCGAAACCAACAAGGACATGCTGGCCTATGTAAAGGAAGCCCTGGAAGGAAAGGTAAAGGATGTGCGGCTTACGGGAAGGCTGAAATCCCATCCCGTCTGTCTGACCAGCGACGGACCCCTTTCCCTGGAGATGGAGAAAGTGCTGAATTCAATGCCGGCGGATCAGAAAGTGAAGGCAGACCGGGTACTGGAGATCAACAGCAATCATCCGGTCTTTCAGACCATGACCAGGCTGTATGCCGAGGACAAGGAAAAGGTCAAATTTTACGCTGAGCTTTTGTATAATCAGGCCCTGCTGATCGAAGGGATGACCATCGAGGATCCCGTGGCCTTCTCCAACGCCATCTGCCAATTAATGTAAGACATATCCGGAATTTTTTCGAAGAGAATTGCCCGGCCGCGGAAAAGGAGGCGGAGATGCGATACGATACGATTTTACTGGATGCCGACGGCACCTTGTTTGATTTCCACCGGGCGGAAAAAGAGGCGTTTTATCAGACCTTTTCAGCCTACGGGCTGCCGGCCCGCCGGGAGCTGCTGGCACGGTATATCGAGATCAATGAGGCACTTTGGCGCGACCTGGAAAAAGGACTGGTGGAAAAAGAACGCCTGAAGACTCTGCGCTTTTTTCACATCTTTGACTGGATGAAGGCTGAAGGGGACTGTGACCAGTCGCTGCGAAGCCGGCTGGACAGCATTGATGTGGACTCTTTTGCCGAAGATTATCTGACTAATCTGGGCCGGGGCCATTTCCTTTTGCCCGGCGCCCTGGAACTTTGCCGGGAGCTTGCCGGCTCCTGCGGCCTCTATATCGCCACCAACGGGATCTCCCGGGTCCAGCAAAGCCGGCTTGAGGCTTCCCTGATCCGGCCCTACATTAAAAACTTGTTTGTTTCTGAGGCGGTGGGCGCCGCCAAGCCCCAGAAAGCCTATTTCGACTATGTGTTCCGGGCTTTGGGCCTGGATACGGCGGATAAGCTTTCCCGGACCATCATCCTGGGAGATTCCCTGACCTCGGATATGGCCGGCGGGGCCGCCGCCGGCATCGACACCTGCTGGTATGCTCCCGGGGGGCTGCCGGAAGAAGGCCGGCCGCCCGTTACCTATTGGATCAAAGAGCTGGGTGAATTTCGGGATATTGCTGAAGGAAGAAGGGATCCCTGTGAGTGGCAACAGTAAAAATAAGCTGAAGCTTTTATACCTGATGAAAATTTTTCTGGAGGAAACCGACGAGGAGCATCCCCTGGCCATGAGCCAGCTGCAGGAAAAGCTGCGGGCTCAGGATATCCTCAGCGAGCGGCGGTCGGTTTATTGCGACATCCGTCTCCTGCGGGATTTCGGCCTGGATATCGTGGGGGAAAAGCGTAAGCAGTATGTTTACTATCTGGCGGGCCGGGATTTTGAGCTGGCGGAGCTGAAGCTTTTGGCGGATACCGTTTCCTCGGCGCGGTTTATCACTCAGAAGAAATCTCAGCAGCTGATCAGGAAAATCGAGAACCTCACCAGCCGGCACTATGCCGGCGAGCTGAGGCGGCAGGTTTTTGTGAGCGGCAGGGTAAAAACCTTTAACGAAAGCATTTACTATAACGTGGACGCCATTCACCGGGCCATCGCCCGGAACAGTCAGGTTTCTTTCAAATATTACGACTACGACCTGGATAAGAATCAGGTCTTCCGCCGCCAGGGTACCCGCTATCAGGTCAGCCCTTACATCCTTTGCTGGGAAAACGAAAACTATTATCTGGTGGCCTGGCACAGCCGCTACGGCAAGCTGGCCCATTTCCGGGTAGATAAGATGACCGATATCCGCGTGGAGGAGGAAAGCCGGCAGCTTCTGGACAAACGGATTGACCCGGTGGAATATTGTCAGAAGACCTTCGGCATGTTTGCCGGGCCGGACAGCTGGGTAAAGGTTCGCTTTGCCCGGGAGCTCATGGGCGTGGTGGTGGACCGCTTCGGCAAAGATGTTTCCGTAACCAGGGATGGGGAAGACCGGTTTATCGCCAATATCAAGGTAGCCGTGAGCCCGGTATTTTATTCCTGGCTCTGGCAGTTCGGTCCCCGGGCGGAGATTCTGGGCCCGGCAGAGGTCAGGCAGGACCTGGCCCGGCAGCTGCGGGCGATTCTGGAAAATTACGAACCGGGGGAATAACGGGGAAATGCCCGGAGAAATGAACCGGAGAAATGACGGGGAAATGCCCGGAAATGATGGGGCTAGCCGCCCGTATCCGGCAAAATGATAAATAACAGTGCAAACAAAGGAACACCTCTTTTGCTATGATTGAATCATACAAGGAGGTGTTTTATTTATGTTTAACTTCCGGATGAAGAGAAAACCTGAAAAATGGCAGACGGTGATTTACCTGGCGGCAGTCTTTTTGGGGGCTATGCTGGCGGGCGCCCTGGCCGGCCTGACGGTAAAAGGGCTGATCGTCATGGAAGCCGGTCAGAGAGCGGTATTTATTACGGCGCTGATTTTTACGGCGCTGGCGGTGCCCTGTTTTCAGCGCTATAGCGCCCAGGAGAGGAAACAGGCCTTGCTCCTGGCCGGGTACGAAGAAAAGCGGGAGCTTTACCAAAGCCTTCTGGAAAGCCTGTTCACCACATTGGAGGAAGTGAGGCAAGGCGGCAGGAGTTATAGCCGGGAGCTGGCGTTAACCGATTTTCTGCGGGAGGAAAAAGCGGAATTTTATACCTGCGCCAGCCCCCGGGTGATCTCCGCTGCCGACACCTTTCTCAGAGAAGCCCGGGCGGTGTCCGCCGCCGGCCGTCATCACCAAAAGGTTCTTCCCCTTGCGGGAGAGAAGGGGCTGTACCGGCTGAGCCTTCTCCTGATTAAAGCGGTCCAGGAAGATCTGGGAGAGGAAGAATGGCAGCTGACGGGAGAGGGAATGCTGAAGCTTCTGACTCCCCGGCCCTGCGGCGGCGGCTCGCCGCTGCGGCTGTACAGATAGGAGCCGGGGCGGCGGATATAAGGCTGGAGAGGGGGGACAAATTGGGACCCTGGCCTCCCGGGTTGGAGGCCCCGGGCCTATTGATAGAAAAAACAAATAAACAGAGAAAGATAGATTTGTTTTTCCAATGCGTTATTCTCTTTTCAGGGATAGGATTTGCGGTCCGGAGGTAGTATGATAAAGACAAGCAAATACTCTGTCCGGCGGCGGCGGGCCAGGCCCGGTGCCGCAGCAGGATGAATTCTGATACGGGAGGCGCGGCGGTGAGCAAGCTGATTGACGCGAAAGGGCTGGCATGTCCAAAGCCGGTGATCCTGGCCAAGAAAGCTATTGAGGATGGCCAGGATGACTTTAAAGTTGAAGTGGATAACGATACTGCGGTAGGAAACTTAACCCGGCTGGCCGGCTCCAGCGGTTATAGCATCACGGCGGACAAGGAAAATCCTTATCTTTTGACTTTTGCCAAAGGAAGCGGTGGTCCCGCGGTTGGCGGTGCCCCGGCCGGGCAGGAATCCGGAGCCGGAACGGAAGCTGCGGCAGGCGCAGCCGAAGGATCCGTCGGCCGGGACGGTGGTTGGGCGCTGTTTTGCGGTACGGATATTCTGGGCGACGGCGACCGCCAGCTGGGGGGCAATCTGATCCGCATGTATTTTTATACTTTAAGTCAGGCGGAGAAAAAGCCTGCCGCAGTAATTTTTGTTAATAGCGGCGTAAAGCTGCCCACTCAGGATCAGCAGGTGATCGAGCATTTAAAGGCTCTGCAGGAAAATGGCTGCCGGGTGCTGGCCTGCGGCACCTGCCTGGACTTTTACGGGCTCAAGGAGCAGCTGCAAGTGGGCCAGGTCAGTAATATGTATGATATCGTTACCTGCTTAGGGGAGTATTCCAAAGTCGTAAGCTTAGGCTGAGCAGACTGGAAAAAACCTGAAAAGGAAAAAAGGGGCTGCCGCAAATTGGTTAGGAAAAAGCCTGATCTGCGACAGCTCGTTCTATGGATTTTCAATTTTAACGATGATCTGTGTTTACCGGAAAATTCCTTTGTTTTTAAAGGAATATTTTTTACACCCGGATTTGATCCAGGGTCTGGCCGATGCTGTCTTTGATCAGCAAAGACGCCCGCCCGTCCTGAGGGGTGGCGGATTTATTGATCAGCACCAGATCCTTGCCGTTGAAGTAATCGATGAGGCCCGCCGCCGGGTAAACGGCCAGAGAGGTTCCGCCGATAATCAAAAGGTCCGCCGCGGATATTTGGCTCATGGACTCCTGCAGGGTGCTGCTGTCCAGGCTTTCCTCGTACAGGACCACGTCTGGTTTGATCCGGCCGCCGCAGGTGCAGAGGGGTACGCCGGTGCTGTGGAGGATGAAAAGCTCGTCATAGGCTTTGCCGCAGCGGCCGCAATAGTTGCGCAGCACGGAGCCATGCAGTTCCAGCACCTTTTTTGAGCCGGCCTTTTGGTGAAGACCGTCGATATTCTGAGTGATCACCGCGGTCAGCCTGCCGGCGGCCTCCAGCCGGGCCAGTTTAAGATGGGCGGCGTTAGGCCGGGCGTCGGGGTAAATCATTTTGTCCCGATAGAAACGAAAAAACTCTTCGGGATGATTTTCATAGAAGGTATGGCTTAAGATCACTTCCGGCGGATAATCATACTTTTGGTTATATAAGCCGTCGGTGCTGCGAAAATCGGGGATTCCGCTTTCCGTGGAAACGCCGGCGCCGCCAAAAAAGACGATCCGCTTGCTTTGATCAATCAGTTCCTGAAGTTTTTGGACCTCGTCCGAAGACCGTGTATTCATCATCCAGACCCCTTTCGTAAATGAATGGCGATATCCTTATTTCACTTGTGATTTAGTTCACTAGTTTTATCAATTCGGAAAAGAATTAAATCTCTCTGACCATTATATCATGAATTCTGATTGGAACGCGGCCGGCTCTTTTCATCCTGACTATCGCGCGGCCCGCTGCGGAAGGAGAATGATGATGTAATTCGCTGCGCTCATTATATCATGAATCGAAAGGGTGCTCCGGCTCAGATACCGAAATTTTACACTAATCGCCAAGCCCTTCCTCAGAAAAGAGAATTCTTAACAAAAGCTATGTTTTTTCGCTTGTGAATATTGACACAAATCACTGCATAGGGTATAGTCACATATGGAATTGATTCTTTGGGAAGGAGTTTTACCATGAGCCAAGTTTGCGATCAAAAAAAGCTGGATGCGATTTTAGAGAAGCATAATGGAGACCCGGGAAAGATCATCGCCATTTTGCAGGACACCCAGGAAGAGTATCATTATCTGCCGAGAGAGGCATTTGAATATTATGCCGAAAAGCTGGGGATGAGTCGGGCGAAGGTGTTCAGTATTGCGACTTTTTATGAAAACTTTTCTTTGGTCCCCAAGGGAAAATACGTGATCCGGATCTGCGACGGCACCGCCTGTCACGTAAGAAAGTCGGTGCCGATTCTGGAAAGGCTCCGCGGCGAATTGGGGCTCTCCGCGGCCAAGAAAACCACCGATGATCTTGGATTTACCATAGAAACCGTATCCTGCCTTGGCGCCTGCGGGCTGGCTCCCGTGCTGACGGTAAACGATAAGGTGTATCCTGCGATGACACCGGATAAGGCCTCGGCATTAGTGAAAGAACTGAAGGGGGAGCTGTAATATGCTGAAGAATCGCCAGGATTTGATCAACATCCGTCAGGTCTACGCCAAAGCCATCGCCGCGGAGAAAAAGAGCATTTTGGTATGCGGCGGCACCGGCTGCGTTTCCAGCGGCTCACTGGAGGTTTTTGACGAACTGAAACGCCTGATGGAGGAAAAGGGGCTGAAATGCTCCGTGGAACTTCAGGCCGAGCCCCATGAAGAACTGATCGGAATGAAAAAAAGCGGCTGTCATGGTTTTTGCGAGATGGGGCCTTTGGTCCGCATCGAACCCCAGGGCTGGCTTTATACAAAGGTAAAGGTGGCCGACTGTCAGGAGATAGTCGAAGAAACCATCGTGAAAGACAAGCTGGTGGAAAGGCTGGCCTTCCAAAAGCAGGGGAAAATCTATCCCCGCCAGGAGGAGATCCCTTTTTACCGGAAGCAGACCCGGCTGGTGCTGGAGCATTGCGGCCATATCGACGCCCTTTCCATTAAAGAATATTTTGGCATCGGCGGTTACTCCGCTTTTGAAAAGGCTCTTTTTGATCTGTCCCCCGACGAAATCATCCAGGAAATCAGCGAATCCAATCTCCGGGGCCGTGGGGGCGGCGGTTTTCCCACCGGCCGGAAATGGTCTCAGGTCAAGCGCCAGAAAGCGGAGCAGAAATATGTGGTCTGTAACGGCGATGAGGGAGACCCCGGCGCCTTTATGGACAGAAGCATTATGGAAGGCGACCCCCACCGGATGCTGGAGGGCATGCTGATCGCCGGGCTGGCTTGCGGCGCCTCCGAAGGCTATATTTATGTCCGGGCCGAATATCCCCTGGCGGTGAGCCGGCTGCAGAACGCCATTGATCAGGCCATGGAATGCGGGATTTTGGGCCGGGATATCCTGGGCACGGGCTTCTCCTTTCATTTCCATATCGTCCGCGGCGCCGGCGCTTTCGTCTGCGGTGAAGGCAGCGCGCTGACCGCTTCCGTCGAGGGGAAACGGGGCTTTCCCAGAGTCAAGCCTCCCCGCACCGTGGAGCATGGCCTCTATGACAAGCCTACCGTGTTGAATAACGTTGAGACCTTTGCCAACGTACCGCAGATCATCAATAAAGGCGCGGCCTGGTATAAGAGCATCGGACCGGAAAACAGTCCCGGGACCAAGGCCTTTGCCCTGACCGGAAATATTGAAAACACCGGACTGATCGAAGTTCCCATGGGCACCACCTTACGGGAAGTGATTTTTGACATCGGCGGCGGCATGCGGGGCGGCGCGGGTTTTAAGGCGGTGCAGATCGGCGGCCCTTCCGGCGGCTGTCTGACCCAGGAGCATCTGGATCTGCCGCTGGATTTTGACCAGCTGAAAAAAGTGGGGGCCATGATCGGCTCCGGCGGCCTGGTGGTCATGGATGAGCATACCTGCATGGTGGAAGTGGCCAGGTTCTTTATGAACTTCACGCAAAACGAGTCCTGCGGCAAATGTATCCCCTGCCGGGAGGGCACCCGCCGGATGCTGGAAATCATGGAGCGGATCGTGGCCGGCAAAGGAGAGCCGGGGGATATTGATCTTTTGCTGGAGCTTTCCGATACTATTTCCTCGGCGGCTCTCTGCGGCCTGGGCAAAACCGCTCCCAGCCCGGTGCTGTCCACCATCAAATATTTCCGTAATGAATACGAGGCTCATATTTTCAATAAAAAGTGTCCCGCCAAGGTCTGTCAGAAGCTGAAGCGGATCTATATCGATAAGGAGCTTTGCAAAGGCTGTTCCAAGTGCGCCAGGATCTGCCCCGTGGGCGCTATCTCCGGCACGCTGAAGCAGCCGTATACCATTGACGAAAGCAAGTGCATTAAATGCGGAGCCTGCGCCGAGGGCTGTGCCTTTAAGGCCGTAAAGGAGGACTAGTCTGATGAACAAGGGAATCGTAATGATCGACAATATACCAGTCCAGATTGAGGGCGAAGCAAATTTACTGGCATTGGTCCGCAAGGCCGGCATCGATCTGCCCACGTTCTGCTACTATTCCGAGCTTTCGGTTTACGGCGCCTGTCGGATGTGCGTAGTGGAAACCGACCGGGGAAGCATTGAAGCCGCCTGTTCCACGCCGCCAAAAGACGGCATGGTGATCTATACCAACACCCCCCGGCTGAAGCGCTACCGGAAGATGATTTTAGAGCTTTTGCTGGCCAATCATTGCCGGGACTGCACCACCTGCGAAAAAAACGGCATCTGCAAGCTGCAGGAGCTATCGGAACGTTTCGGCATCAGTGAAGTGCGTTTCCCCAATACCGCAGGAGCGCCGGATATCGACGATTCGTCCCTGTGCATCGTCCGGGACAAAAGCAAATGCATTCTTTGCGGCGACTGTGTCCGGATGTGCCATGAAGTGCAGAATGTAGGCGCCATCGACTTTATTTTCCGCGGCTCCCACATCCAGGTCAGCACGGCTTTCGACGAGCCCATCGCCGGATCCAACTGCGTGGGCTGCGGTCAGTGCGCCGCCGTCTGCCCCACCGGAGCCATTACCGTAAAACGGGACGTGGGTCAGGTGTGGGAAGCGTTAAGCGACCCCAATACCAAGGTGATCTTCCAGATCGCTCCCGCCGTCCGGGTGGGCTTAGGCGGTAAATTCGGACTGCCCTGGGGAGAAAACCTCATGGGCAAGATCGTGGCCGCCATCAGGAGGATGGGCGCCGATTTCGTCTTTGATACTTCCACCGCCGCCGACTTTACGGTGGTGGAGGAAGCCAATGAATTCCTGGCCAGACTGGAAAACGGCGGACCCCTGCCGCTATTTACCTCCTGCTGTCCCGCCTGGGTACGCTACGCGGAAATCAATCATCCCGACCTGCTGGAAAACATCTCCACCTGCAAGTCGCCGATGCAGATGTTTTCCCCGATCATCAAGGAGGAATATAAGCATTCCCACAAAAAGCTGGTGGTGGTGGCCGTCATGCCCTGCACCGCGAAAAAATTTGAAGCCGCCCGGCCGGAGTTCGCGGACGAAAACGGCCAGCCCTATACCGACTATGTGATCACAACTCAGGAACTGATCCATATGATCAAGGAAAGCGGCATCGTCATGCGGGAAATCGAGCCGGAAGCCGTGGATATGCCCTTTGGCTCATTATCCGGCGCCGGTGTGATTTTCGGCGTCAGCGGCGGTGTTACCGAGGCCGTGCTGCGGCGGGTTTCCACCGATAAATCCGCCGCCAACCTGAAGGCCCTGGCCTTTACCGGGGTCCGGGGCATGGAGGGCGTCAAGGAAGCTACCGTCAAATACGGCGATCTGGATGTGAAAATCGCCGTGGTCAGCGGACTGAAAAATGCCGAGGACTTGATTCAAAAGGTGAAGAAGGGCGAAGCCTCTTACCATTTGATTGAAGTGATGTCCTGCCCCGGCGGCTGCGTCTCCGGCGCCGGCCAGCCCACAACCACCAGGCAGGGCAAGGAACTGCGGGGCCAGGGCCTGTACGCTGCGGATAAGATGAGCAGCATCAAGCGCTCTGAGGAAAATCCTGTGATCATGTCTGTTTATGCCGGCACGTTGAAAGGTAAGGTCCATAAGCTTCTGCACGTAGACTATACCGGAAAGGAAAAGAGCCATGGTTAATTTGAGTGTCTGTATCGGCAGCGCCTGCCACATCAAGGGTTCCTACAATATGATTTCCATGTTTCAGCAGATGATCGAGGAAAATAACCTTCATGACCAGGTGGAGCTGAAAGGCGTTTTCTGCATGGGAAACTGCGGTCAGGGCGGAGTCAGCGTCCGTCTTAACGACGGCGAGCCGGAGCTGATTACCGTGCAGCAGACCCGCACTTATTTCAGAGAAAAGGTGCTGCCGCTGCTGAAGTAGGGAACCGGCGGCGGGAATTCCCCAACGCAGGGTAAGCTGCGAAAACCGCTCTTTGCGGTATTGCAAAAAAGACGCAGAAAAAAACAAAGAAGAAAGCAAAGGACGAATAAATAAGGAAGCAAAAAACGAAATAATGAAGCAAAAAAAGGGCTGCTGCCGGGAAATTCCCCGGCAGCAGCCCTTTGACTACCGAACGATGATGAAATTCGCGCGGCTCATTATATCATGAATTCTGATCCCAACGCGGCCGGCTCTTTATTTCCTTGGCAGTCGTGCGGTAAAGAGAAGATGTCTTTGGCCGCCGATAATTTATTTCAAAGAGATCGGATTTAATTCGGAAAAAGCATACAATAAAAAAATGGGCTTCAGGCCGGACCGGGATGGACGGCGGCGCCGCCGGCAGATTTGGTGACTTTGTCACGGTAAACGGCACAGGGATATTTTATACTGAAGTCAATCAATGAAAGAGGTGAGGGTTATGGCAAAAATCATTACAAAAGATAATTTTCAGCAGGAAGTATTGAATGCGGAGCAGCCGGTGCTGATTGACTTCTGGGCGCCCTGGTGCGGCCCCTGCAAAATGTTTTCTCCCATTTTGGAGGATCTGTCCCGGGAAATAGGCGATGCGGCCTTAATCGGTAAGGTAAATATAGACGAACAGGAAGAACTGGCTGCCGCTTTTTCCGTGTTTTCCATTCCTACGGTGGTCGTGCTGAAAGACGGCAAAGAAATCAACCGCTCCGTGGGCGTAAAAGACAAGGAAAGCCTGAAAAGAATGCTGGCGATCTGAAGACGCCGGCAGAGTCCGGCCCCGGCAGGCTTTGGCCGGCCCCGGCCGGATTTTGCGTCCGGGAAAACCGGCATCCGGTCCGGTGTCCGGACTGAACGAGACAGTAAGGTCAGAGGAGACCGGTGACGGCTTAAGGAAGAGGATAAAACCGGCCGACCGGCGGAAATGTCCAGTCTATAGTTTTGCCAGCCGGGCGGGATCCTTTATGGCGATGCGGCCCCGGCCCAGGGTCACCAGACCGTCTTCCTGGAATTGTTTCAACAGCCGGGTGACCACTTCCCGGGCCGTGCCCAGATCCCTGGCCAGGCTGTCGTGGGTGACCGGAAATGAGTCGCTGCCGGCCAGGCGGCCATGCTCCAGCACCGCCTGGGCCAGCCGGCTGCCGGTATTGGAAAAAACTAATTGATTCATGATCCACATCACATCGGAAAAGCGGGAGGAAACCATTTCCAAAGTAAAATTTTTGATGGCCGGATACTCCTGATTCATGGCCTCGAAAATATTTTCCGGCAAAATATAAATGGTGGAATCCTGCTCCATTTCCATCTGAATCTCCACATCCAGACCCCGGATCATACAGGAAGCGCTGAGAATACAAACGTCCTGGGGCAAAAGGCGGTACAGGGTGATCTCGCCGCCGGAGGGAGAAGTGATAAATACCCGGACGCGGCCGGAGTTCACCAGTTCCAGGCCGGCACATTCCCCGCCGCCATAATACAGGCGTTCTCCTTGGGGAAAGGTTTTTTTTATGACTTTTTGCAGGATTTGCTCCCTGGCCTTTTCCGGCAGGTCCGGCCAAAAGGGGAGGGAACGGGCAAAAAAAGCAGCAGGGGTTTCCATAGAGCACCTCCGTTTTTTGCGTAACTCAGACAGACCTATTGTAGCGCAGAATGGAAAGTAAAACAAATTCCCGGGAGGAAAAAATGAAGAAAATCAGAAAAATTGCCCGCCTGGAATTGGGCTGCGTAGCCTGCGGCTGCTGCCGGAAAGTCTGCCCTGTGGGAGCCGTCGACATTTACCGGGGCGTCACCGCCCGGATTGATATAGAAAAATGTGTCGGCTGCGGCGGCTGCAGCCTGGCCTGTCCGGCGGGAGTTCTGGCCTTGGCGGAAAAGGAGGCGGTCTGATGAAAGAAAAAAAGGCACGCTGGCAGGATTATCTGTGGATCGCCTCGCTGATTTATCTTATCTTAGGCACGGTGAATATCCTTTTTGCCTGGCTGGGGCTGATCTGCTTTATCACGCCGCTTTTGATCGCTTTGATCAACGGCAGCAAAGCATATTGCAACGATTATTGCGGCAGAGGCCAGTTGTTTCAGCTGGTGGGGGGCAGGCTTGGCCTGTCCCGGGGCAGGAATATTCCCCTGTGGATGAGGTCCGCCGGCTTCCGATACGGCTTTCTGGCCTTTTTTATGGCCATGTTTTTTTCTATGTTGTTTAATACTTATCTGGTTTTCCGTGGGGCCCGGGAGTTGAAGGAAGTGGTGACGCTGCTGTGGACCTTGCGGCTGCCCTGGCAATGGGCGGGCGCCGCCAAAGGATTCGTGCCCGGCTGGGCCGCCCAGTTTTCCTTCGGATTTTACAGCGTGATGCTGACCTCCACAGTCCTGGGCTTTTTAACCATGGCCTTGTATAAGCCCCGGAGCTGGTGTGTGTATTGCCCCATGGGCACCATGACCCAGGGGATCTGCCGGATGAAAGCGGCCGGCAAAACAGGACCCGCCGGAAAAGCCTGAACTGTTGGCAAAGCGGGACCCGCCGGAAAAGCGGAACCCTGCCTGTAAAGCCTAACTCGCCGGATAAGCAGGGCCAACCCGGTGGAGCCTAATCTGGGGCAAAGCCTGACCTGCCGGTAAAACCGGTCCGTCAGTAAAGCCGGAATTTGAACAACGAAAAAATAATATTGACTGTGCCGGGCCGCCTTGCCGTCAGAGAAAACGGTGAGGCGGCTTTTTCGGGCGGCAAGGCGCCCTCCTGCCCGTTTTAGAGAAAAATAATAAAAAATATATTTGCTTTTTTCCCGGTAATGTTATAATTTCTTTCATACAGGGAAAAAAGAGCCGCCTGCGCGCGGCAAGAGCCGGCATTCAAGCGGCTTTAATGTTTACAATTTGAAAAAGCCGGCAGCGGGCGGAGGAGCCGCCTGCTGAAAAACAGAAATTTTATCGGCGGATACGGGAGAGGGAATATGGCAAAGAAAGGGAATACGGGGAAAAGAATTCTGGGGCTGCTGCTTTTGGTTTTCATCAGCCTGGGAGTCTATATCGGTTATGATAACAGCCAGATCCATGTGGCAAAGCAGGAGATCTTCCTGGAAAACCTGCCGGAAGCTTTTGACGGGTTTACGATTTTACAAATTTCCGATCTTCACGGAAAGTTTTTCGATAAAAAACAGCTGAAGCTGATCAACGCCGTAAACCGCCTGGATTATGATATGGCGGCCTTTACCGGAGACATGAACCTGTATGAAAGCAGCAATGCCAAGGAATCCGCCGCCGTATTGACGCTGATTAATGGGATGCAAAACCGTGAGCTGCTGTTTTGGGTGGACGGAAATACGGGGCCTTATGCCATGGAAAGCAAGGGAGGTTCGAGAACAGGCCGGCTGACGGAGATGGGGGAAATCCTCAGCGCTCCGGAATATGGCTGCAAAGTTTTGCTGGAGCCCTATGCCCTCCAGCAGACAGGACAGAGGATCTGGATCGTGCCGGAGCTTAGCGAAGCCGGCCTTAAGGCCGGCTATGACGGCCTGGATGAGACGGCGGCCGGCGGCGCCGACAGCCTGGCTTTGATGAAAGCATACGGCCAAAGCAGCCGGGAATGGCTGAACAGGCTGAAGGATAACGGCGAGATAAAAATCCTCTTGACCCATTTGCCTTTCCCCACCGATCTGACGGAGGATCAGTGGCAGAGTATGGGCCATCTGGACTACAGCCTGATCCTGGCGGGCCACTATCATGGCGGACAGTACCGGATTCCCGGATATGGCGCCCTTTACCTTCCCGGCGCCAACGGCGGCCAGGGCGTCTGGTTTCCCGATCAAAAAGACGTGATGGGGCTAAGCCAGGTCAATGGGATTCCCCAATATATCAGCGCCGGCCTGGGCGCCGGCTTTGGGATCCGGATATTAAATTTCCGGGTGTTCAATACTCCGGAATTGAACCTGATCACACTGCGCAGGGGATAGCCGGAAACAAATGCCTCAAGCCGCAGACAAGAAGAAAATGAATGATTGAGATCAGGGAAATGCTGCCCGGGAGGCATAAAAGCGAATAGGGATACGAAAAGCTCAAAAGGGCAATCAATCGAAAGAACAGTCAATCAAAAGGGCAGTCAAAGGAAAGGGCAATCAATCAAAAGAACAGTCAATGGAAAGACCGAGTAAAGGGGTTGTCGCGAATTGGCAAAAAACCAAGGCGCGGCAGCCCCTTCTGTATTTTAAAATTACAATGCGGATACCCTTGTCGCGGCGCCCGGCTTTTCATCCTGGCATACCTTGTGCCCGGGCCTCATAAGTATGAGTGAAGCGGCAGAAAAGGGCGTGATAGATGTGGAGGAGGAAAGGGGCCTGGAGATAAAAGACCGGGTGCGGGAGATCGTTCCCCGGGAAGCCCTGGGGGAGACGCCCCAGATCCGGATGCTGGGCCAGGGCTTTCTTGAGCTGGAAAACCATAAAGGAATATTGGCCTATGCTCTCCAGGAAACGGTGATTGCTCTAAGGAGAGGACGTCTGGCGGTCCGGGGAGAGGGATTGACGATTTCCCGGATCGACCGGGATGTGATATGCCTGGAGGGAGTGATCCGCCAGGTGGAATTTTTACCGGAATAAGACAGGATAGGGGCCGGAGATGAAAGAAAAACGCGGCATACAAAATATAGTGACAATCAGGATCTGGTCCAAATCGGCCCAAAGCCGGCCTGATCAGGTGATCAATCTGGCGGTGGAACGGGGCATTTCGATCTGGGAACTTCAGGAGGAAAAGGAAGGCCGCTGGAGGCTGTCCGTCGGCGCGGCCCAGACCCGCCCGCTTTTACGTCTGGCGCAAAAAAACGGCTGCGGCACGAAAATTATTGATAAAAAGGGGCCGGGCTTTCTGCTGGGCCGGATGCGCCGCCGCAAATCCCTGGTTTTTGCCGTCGGCTTCTTTCTCCTGGCGTTGTTTATTGCTACCAGGTTCATTTGGTTTGTAGATATACAGTGCGAAAACCCCCGTCTGGCCCTGACGGTGAAGAACCAGCTCAGCGCCGGCGGCGTGATGCCGGGCAGCCTGAAATCCGCCATTGGGCCGGATTATATCCGGCTGCTTTTGAAAACCAATCCCGACGTCTCCTGGGTGGGAGTGGAATTTCAGGGCAGCCGCCTTTTACTGGAGGTGGTGGAGCGAAAGGAGCAAAGCGATCCTTCCATGGCCGGCGGAGCGGACCTGGTGGCCAAAGAGGCGGGAGAAGTGACGGAAATCCTGGTGCTTCAAGGCCAGGCCAGGGTAAAACCCGGCGATATGGTGCAAAAAGGCCAGGTGCTGATCGCCGGTTCTGCTCCGGCGGCCCAGCCCGGCGGAACCGGCGCCGAAAGTTCAGCCGCCCAGGAGCGGGCCAGATATCAAAAAATGGCCAAGGGTATGGTGCGTGCAAAGATAAGCCGCCGGATCGCCGCCAGCTGCCCACTTTTGGAGGAAGTGCATCAGGATACGGGAAATCAGGTGACCTGGTACAGACTGGTGGTGGAGGACGATAAAACCGGACTCAGCAGCAGCTGGCGCTTGAACGGATTGAATCAGCAGCCTTTTTCCCTTTACCGGCAGGTGACAAACGTCCGGGTGATCTGGCAGAATCAGGACGGCGATAAGCGGCTCAAGCTGGTGACCACCAGCCATAAAGAGCAGGCAGCCGGCTATATCCGCCGGTCTTTGGAAGAAGCGGCGGAGCGCTGCCGGGAATTGGCTTATGAGGAATTGGCCCAGACTGCGGCTAAGGATTACCGGGTGCTGAACGAGGAGTTTGAGACCGCAGAAGACAGCGGACAGGGAACCATCCGTCTGGTTTTTAACGTCGATACCATCGAGCTGATCGGCGGAACCATTAATTGAAAGTCTCCCGGCCGCCGGCCGGCGTGAAGTGATTAAAATCTGACTTTATAAAGATATGGAATATAATATAAAATGGCTCGAAATTAGGTTGGGAAAAGGTGCGAAAATAACATAAAATTGAATAACGGGGTGTGGCGCAGTTGGTAGCGTGCCTGGTTTGGGAGCAGGATGCCGTAGGTTTGAATACTGTCGCTCCGACCAGAGAGAACAGGATTGTTTTTTACGAAAGTAAAAGGCAATCCCGTTTGCTTTTCGCCCCAAAATCCATGAAAATAGCGGTCAAATAAGCAGATGAAGCCTGAAGATGGCCATATAAAACACGCATATACTTGGCTTTAAAGTGTTGGACTAATCTGCCTCGCCGTTAAAAGGCAAGTATAGTTGACTTTTAATTTACTGAAAGGACGGTTGAAAATGAAAAAAGCATATGGATTTGAATCAGCCAATAATGGCATGCTCGAGGTTATTCCTAAACAGGCAGCCATTGTACAAGAAATCTATCGGCAATATCTCTTTGGAAAAAGTCTGGGAGGTATCGCCGATTTCCTTTTTGAAGAGAACGTTCCATCCCCCTCCGGCAAAGAGCGCTGGAGCAAGTCGGTGCTTGACAAGATGCTGAGCAACACAAAGTATATAAATACCGTTATCAGTTTTGAAGAGTACTTTGCGGTTCAGAACGAGAAGAGCAAGCGCAGCAGCATAGACGAGGATACCCACAAGCGAAAGGCCACCCAGTATTATTCGAAAGATGTACTGAGTGGCCTTTTTGTTTGTGCCGAATGCGGCGGCGTGTACTGGCGCATCAGGCCCTCCGGTGAGATTGTTTGGCGCTGTTCCAATCGAGTAAAGCATGGAAAAGACATTTGCCAACACTCCCCCTCTCTCCCTGAAAGTGAACTGAAGCAGGCTGTTTGCGAAATGTTGGAGATCTCGGAATTTGATCCTGAAGCTGTTAAGGAGAATTTAGAGTGTGTGCAAGTCCTGTCAGATGGGACGTTGGCTCCGGAGTTTGTCCAAAGAATATCAGGCACTTAGCCTGTAAATCTGTCGAACAGTGTGATATAATTATAATATTTAAAATACGTTGGCTCAATTTGGATACCGAGATGTAAGTATAGTTCTTCTGCAAATGTTGATTATCTTTCGCAGTGTTAGTCAATAATAAGTGTGCATACATTTATATTGAGGTGATTACTGTGAACGAAACAATGCTTTTGACTTGGCTCTATTCGGATATTGATGAATTGATAGACTTCAACGGATACAACGTAACTTCGGAGGACGATAAGGATGTCAAAAATAGCAGAAAGCGATCTCCTGAGACTGGCAATGATATTGGAAAATCGGGGGCAAACTACCCTTGAAAAATACCTATGCAAATTGGCAGAATTTGTTTTATTTGATTCGGCAAGTCAAGAATTATCTTCACCAGAAATTTGTCAAAATATAAACTCAAGATTTCAACTTCAGTTTGACATTCTGGAAATTGAAAATGCAATAAAAAACAAAGGCAAAGGTCGCATAATTCTTGCAAATCAAAAATATCGGCTTGAGCCTAAAGTAAGTAACCAACTATCTTCAAATATTACAGCGACAGATCGTCTCAAAGAGTATATAGCATACTTTATGTAGAATCTTTACGAACGGAAAACGCAACAAGTTTATGGCAAATCAATGATTACTTGGTTTCTGCGGATCAAATTTTGATAAATTGGGCACGGAGTGAATTTGCTGGGATTCCTACCGTAATGATACCCAGTGTATGGCTATCGATTATTTTGAAGGTAGCTGGAAGAACATCAAGTGATGACTATAAGTCATATTGTATGTTTATGACGCTCAGACAACACCGCACACCCGAAGACGAAATACATATAAATCCAGTCTCTTTACTCACAAAACTTGCTCAAAAAACTATTGATAGCGGAATAAAAGAAAAAGTAATCAATGAAATTTTAACAAACAGAGCAAGATATACTTTTGAAAACGAGACTGAATACGAAGACTCAGTGGAAAAAGCTTTTGATCAAGTTTTAGCTGACGAAAAAATCCAACACAAAGAGGAACTTGAGAAAGCGGTTGATGTACAATCCCAAATCTATAAAAAAGAGCTTGCAGAATTTGAAATGCAGCTCAAAGAAAGAAAAACCGAGGAAGAATATGCGCAAAAGTATGCTCGGAATAAATCGCAGAAAAAAGTGGACAAGTATACCAAAAATGAATGGATACATCTCTTGCTTAAAGGAGTACTTATAGTAACCGCAGTTATCATTGTTGCGTCATTTATTTTTAAGCTTCCACCATTATATGGTTTACTAACTGGATTTACAAACCCAGCAACCCCCTCGGCCCTAATTTGGAGTGGAGTTACATGGACGTTCACTGCAATAACCACAGTTGCTTCTGGATACTTCAGCTCTGTGTGGAAATATCTTGGTTCAGAAGAGCGCAAGAATAAATTGTATAATAAATATTATAGAGAACAAATAAAAAATTTGACTCAGAAATAGTTTATGACTTCTCTCAGATATTTGAGATTTAATATCAGTGATGAACCTCATTGAAACAGCCGAATGATGTATTATATTATGAAAACTCTATTTTCGATGGAATAAAAAAATCTTTTTTCCACGGTGTTTCCAGCAGCGTGACGCTGCACCCAAATCGCGCACTCACATTTGTGGGTGCGTTTTGTTTTGCGCCCGCGACGACGGCCTGCATCTATTTTGACCTAATGACACAAATGAAAGTCATGTATGAGGATTTGAACTCGCACATGACTTTTTGCTTTTGCCGTGATAAACTGAAACAAAGATTAATTGCGTAATGGGGAGTAATCATTATGAAAAAAATTATAGCAGGACTAGGCTTTGAGATTACGGGTGCGTTGATGTTTTTGTTTTCATCTCTAATAGCAAGCATGAGCTTGGATAACACAACGGAATGGAACACACAATTAGGGAGATATTGGCAGACGGTATCGGATTTAGGCTTGTTTCCGGCCATAATTATAGGTGGCATTTTGCTGATAACAGGTGTTTCATTTTCGTTGTGGGGAGTTTTTTCAAAATCCGACAAAATAATCACCAAAGAGTAGACTAGCACATTAATGCATAAATTATACACTTCTCATTGTGAGTATGATCTCAAGTCATAACAGTTCAAATCCCCATCTGAACATAGGATGATATCCGGAATTGACGTGGCTCGCATTTTCCCTTGGGGGTGTCTCAAAACAGTGCAGAAAAGAGCTGAGGAGGGGCACCCCCTTTTTTACAAGCTGGATATAAAATTGTATGAATGGGAAATAGTATGTACGTGCTGTCTTTATTTCCACCTCGCGGAAGAATGAGCAAAATATATTTTCATAAAGCTACTCCTCTGCCAGAGCGTAGCGAAATCTGTATCTCCCTTAATCGCCTGTCAAAAATCAGAAGCTCAGCAGAACAAAAAACCACCCTTAATGAGGATGTCCGTGAACGGGTTTTGCTCATTTTCTCAAATATTCAGAGACCACAAACGAAGTTGTATCTTTGCAACTCCCCAATCATTAAATTCTGAGTGCCGGAGACTTTTCATCTTGCTTATCTGCGGGAAAAGGCCGCACAGCATCTGGCGGAATTTCAGGGAATGTTGTGGTATATTAAAATAAAATGGCTATATCATCGTTGCATATAAGTATCCGCATACAGTTGCCGGAGGTGAGCATACATGCCCGAAAAATCGGCTCTGCTTTTGGAGGAAATTGCAGATAAGCTTGAAGAAACAATGGAACACTGGGAGCAATATTTCAATAAAAAAACCCGAGAATTTGTTGCTCTTTCTGATGGGGCTTATATTGAAACAGATGAGGAGCTGGCAGAGGAAATTGAAAACTCCTGTGATTATGTCAGGCTGCCGAATCAGTACGATATTCATGAGTACAATATCATGAATCGTTTTGCAGAGGCAACCTCGGATGCCCGTAAGCGCGAACAATTATTCCGTGCGTTGAATGGAAGAAAACCGTTCCGCCATTTTAAGGATGCCTTGAATTTTACCGGACTGAATGACGGATATTATGCGTTTCGCTTCTTGGCATTCTGCGGGATCGCCAAAGAATGGTGCGAAGAAAATCATATTCCATACAACAGCCGTGACAATTTGGAGGGACAATAAATGGCGATGCATACGGTATACAGATTTTATTCCGAGCTTGAGGACTACACCCCTAAAATCTGGAGACGGTTTGAGGTAAACGGCAGCAAAACCTTTGCGGAGCTTGGCTATATCTTAATGACGATGTTTGAGATGCAAGCCTCCCATCTTTTCTGCTTCACTTATGATTGCGGCGCGGAGCTTCTAGAGGGCATGCGGAAGCGTTATTCGGAAGAGGATTTGCGTAAGATATTGAGCGAAAGCGCTTATGCGGACTTGTCAAAAACCTGGCGCTTTGAATTGCCCTCCGAGGAAGCCTTTGACAATGAAGAGGAAAAGCTGTGCGATGCCGGAAAATGCCGGTTAAAGGACACGCTGAATAAGGCTCCATCAAGGCTTGCTTTTGAATATGATTACGGGGATAACTGGCGGGTAAATCTCATATTGGAAAGCTGCGAAAAGGTTGAAATCTATGCTGGAGATCTGCCAAGGGTTATGGAAGGCGAAGGCTTTGGCATTGTTGAGGACTGCGGAGGAACCGGCGGTCTGGAGGAGCTGGCAAAGGCATTCAAAAAGAAAAAAGGACGGCAATATGAGGAATACCGGGAATGGCTCGGTATGGACGACTTGGATTTGACAGCCTTTGATATTGACGATATCAAATTCCGCTTAAAAAAGCTCCCGAGGATTTATAAGGAATGTTATGAATATCAATATGAGCCAACACAGCGTTCAATTGATTTGATTGAGCGAAAATACAAAAAATAGTTGCTATAATATATTCCTGCTGATTTGTAAAAAGGGTGAGCGGAATTAGAATCCGCCCACCCTTAAAAATCAGAAAGGGCGGCTTACGATTTTTCCCGTAAGCCGCCCTGGTTGGGGTTATACCGTTTTCTGCTCATTCTGTTTTTTCTGTGTTCTCTTGGTGTAGCTTTTGCGGTTGGCAGCCCTCTGCTTCGGTAGTGTCAAGGGAAGTTCACAATTTATGGGGACTCGGTAAAAGGAATCAAGCTGCCTTATGCAGGAGAGTCTGAATGGATTGGGGATTAAGGTAGGCTTTGGAGACAGACCAATCTTCGGCATACTCCATGAGGTAGGTGGTGGTCAACCGCAGATAAGAATCTGGGTTGGGAAATATCCCCACGACTTTGGTACGGCGCCGAATTTCCCGGTTGAGCCGTTCCAGCATGTTGGTGGAGGAAATTTTGCAGGCATCCAGCTTAGGAAAAGCATAAAACGCCAGAGAATCCTCCAGCCCTTCCTCCAGGATTTCAATAGCCTGGGGAAAGCGGTTTTCGTACTCTTGGATAAGGGCTTGCGCTCGTTGCCGGGCCAGTTCCCCCGTAGGAGCAAGCCAGATTTCTTTGAGCCGAGCCGCAAAGGTGGGGAACATGGGCCAAAATATTCCGCATAAAATGGTGCGTACGCCGCTCAAAAAGTGCAGCTTGACCGCAGATGATGGTGCATCGTCACCGGCGGAATGGTGCTCCTATTCCGGCGGAATGGTGCATGGTGGCCGCAGGCGTGGTGCACTGGGCCACCATGCGAGGAAATTACTCT
>JAYFQF010000055.1:0-4610 GCA_034927285.1 Peptococcaceae bacterium | reverse complement strand
ATATGGATTCGCTGATCGCCATCGGCACTTCGGCAGCCGTCGCCTTCAGTCTCTATAATACCTGGCAGATCGCCAGGGGAAACTTCGCTTTGTCGGAATCATTATACTATGAAACGGCGGGCGTCATCATCACCCTGATCCTGCTGGGGAAATCCCTGGAGGCAGTTTCCAAAGGCAGAACCAGCGAAGCTATTAAAAAGCTGATGGGGCTTGCTCCCAAAACGGCGATCATCCTGGAAAGCGGCCAGGAAAAAGAAATTCCCATCGACGAAGTGGAGATCGGCGATATTATCATAGTAAAACCCGGAGCGAAAATCCCGGTGGACGGTACGGTTTTGGAAGGCCATACCGCCATCGACGAATCCATGCTCACCGGAGAGAGCATGCCGGTAGATAAAAAAGCCGGGGATCCGGTTTACGCCGCTTCCCTGAATACCAACGGCAGCATCCGGTTCCGGGCCGATAAAATCGGCAGTGATACGGCCCTGGCTCAGATTATCAAATTGGTGGAAGACGCCCAGGGCTCCAAGGCCCCTATTGCCCAGCTGGCCGACGTGGTTTCCGGGTACTTTGTTCCGATTGTCTGCCTCATCGCTGTGGCGGCGGGGATCGCCTGGTATGCCGGCACAGGGGATTTGGAGTTTGCCCTGACGATCTTTATTTCGGTGCTGGTGATCGCCTGCCCCTGCGCTCTGGGGCTGGCCACGCCTACCGCCATCATGGTGGGAACCGGCAAGGGGGCCGAAAACGGTATTCTCATCAAAGGCGGCCAGGCCCTGGAAACGGCCCATAAAATCAATACCATCGTGTTTGATAAGACCGGCACCATTACCGAGGGTAAACCCACCGTAACCGACGTGCTGACTGCGGAAGGGCTGGAACCCGATCAGCTTTTGCAGATTGCCGCTTCCGCTGAAAAAAATTCCGAGCATCCCCTGGGACAAGCGATTGTGCAAGGCGCTGAGGCGAGGGGGCTGGTTCTTTTGAATGTGGAAGCCTTTGAAGCCGTCCCCGGACGGGGGATCGAAGCCGGGATAAACGGGCGGCAGGTGCTGGCGGGAAACCGCAAACTGATGGAGGAAAAGGGAATCTCCCTGGCGGGGTTGGCGGCGGTGTCCGACAGGCTGGCCGAGGAAGGGAAAACACCCATGTACATCGCTTTGGACGGCCTGCCGGCAGGGATCATCGCCGTAGCCGACGTGGTGAAGCAATCCAGCCGCAAAGCTATTGAAAGCCTGCATAAAATGGGCATTGAAGTGGCCATGATTACCGGAGACAACAAAAAGACCGCCGCCGCCATCGCCAGGCAGGTAGGCATCGACAAAGTGCTGGCGGAGGTGCTGCCCCAGGATAAATCCAATGAAGTAAAGAAACTGCAAAAGGAAGGCCGCAAGGTGGCTATGGTGGGCGACGGCATCAACGACGCGCCCGCCCTGGCCCAGGCCGACATCGGCATTGCCATCGGTTCCGGCACCGACGTGGCCATGGAATCGGCGGACGTGGTGCTGATGCGCAGCGATCTGATGGATGTGCCCACAGCCATCGAGCTGAGTAAAAAGACTATCCGCAATATCAAACAAAATCTGTTTTGGGCCTTTGGCTATAATACGGTGGGGATTCCCATCGCGGCGGGAGTTTTATACCTCTTCGGCGGACCGCTGCTGAACCCGATTTTTGCCGCTGCCGCCATGAGTCTGAGTTCCGTGTCCGTATTGACCAACGCTCTGCGGCTGAAGAAATTTAAGCCCGGCTTTCAGGAAGGGAAGATTGCATAACCATGAAAAAAATAAGGAAAAAAGCTGTTCTTCTGGGCATGCTGACGATGCTGCTGCTGCCGGCGGCAGCATGCGCGCAAATCAATGACAGACTTGATGTGGTGGGAAAGGGCTTCGTGACCTCCTTTGAGACGGTTTTAAACGTTATCCCGGAACAAGTCGAAGCCGATGCGGCCAATGGCGGCTGGACACTGAAGGCGCCGGACGGGACGGCCAGGTTTATCTGGAGTAAAGATTGGAGCAAAAGTCCGCTCCACGACGTAATGCTGGAATTTGAGGCCCGGCCTTTTCTCGACGCGGGGCTGAAGGTCGATCAGCTGCCAGAGGATATCCTGTTTTATGACGACATGCTTATGGCAGGCAGAAAGCTTGGGGATGATGAACTCCAATACTCCGGTGAAGCTACGCCTTTAGCCGCTTATGAGCAGATCGTAAGCCTGAAGCGGGAAGCCCTGGGCTATCACACGGCCATGGACCACTATGGCGTGGACCTTGGCGGCGGCAATCTATTCGAATGGGCAAAGGATCTGGGCGCCAACGACAAGGACATTGTGTTTGTGCTGAATCCCGAGCCGTTTATCAGCGCCGGCGTTGATCCGGAAAAAATCGAAGGCTGGATTTTTACCAAGGTTACGGTGGATGTGGATGGGAAACCTGCGGAAGTGGATAAAATATTAAAGCCCTATAATCTGGCCAATCAGCAGGAGTAATTGTCGTGGCGGGCCGCGCGGCTGGTGGGAAATCAAGAGCCGGCTGCGTTAGGATCAGAATTCATGATATAATGAGCCAAGCGAATTACGTCATAATTCACTTCGCGTGGCGGAGGAAAGGAGTGATGAACATGGCCGCAAAAAGTAAAAATATCCTGGCCGTCGACGACGAGCCTAAAATTCTGGAGGCTGTGTCGTCCTTTCTGAAGTATCATGGTTTTCAGCTCTTTGAGGCTGCCAACGGGCGGCAGGCCCTTGAAATTTTTGACAGAGAAAACATTTCTCTGGTGATTCTGGATCTGATGCTGCCCGATCTATCCGGGGAGGAAGTCTGCCGGATTATCCGCAAAAAATCCCGGGTGCCGGTGATCATGTTGACGGCGAAGGTGGAGGAAAAGGACTTATTGGAGGGCCTGGGAATCGGAGCGGATGATTACATCACCAAGCCCTTCAGCCTGAAAGAGCTGCATGCCCGGGCCGAAGCGGTGCTGCGGCGGACAGAGGGGGATCTGGTTCCTCTGGTTGCAAAAACCTCTTTTGGCCAGGGCGATCTGATTGTTGACTTTGAAAAAGACGTGATCAAGAAAAAACAAAAAGAAGTCAGCCTGACGCCCAGCGAACTGAAAATCCTGGCGGCTCTTATTAAATACCCCGGCAAAGTCTTTTCCCGCTCGGAGCTTATCGAGCTGGCCCTTGGCTGCGACTTTGACGGCTATGACCGGGCCGTTGACAATCATATTAAAAATCTGCGGCAGAAAATTGAAGACGATCCGAAAAACCCTGCCTACATCTTAACGGCCCATGGCCTTGGCTATAAATTCGGAGGTGAGTAGATGCGAAGCTTGAGGACGCAGATTACTCTCTCCATTGCCTTCGCGGTCCTGGTTACGGTTTCCCTGATCAGCTTTCTGGCCAATACCATGATCAACAAACAGTTTGAAGCATACGTAGCGGAACGGCAAAAAGCCAGGGCGGCCGATATTGCCGCAAGCCTCCAGGGGCAATATAACGGTCTGACCGGAGCCTGGGATACCGGGTATGTTCATGGCGTGGGCATGTATGCTCTGGCAGACGGCTATATCGTGAAAGTGGCCGATCAAAACGGGAAGACCGTTTGGGATGCGGAGAACCATGACATGACCTTATGCAGGCAGATCATGGCCGATATAACCCGGCGGATGGAAAAGGAACGTCCGGAGGTGGAGGGGGATTTTGCTTCCCACCAATACGATCTGATCGAAAAGGGACAAAAAGTCGGTTCGGTCAGCATCCGGTACTACGATCCTTATTTTCTCAGCGAAAACGAATTTTTCTTTTTGGACTCCCTTAATGTGTTATTGGCCGCCATCGGCACATTTTCGCTGCTGTTCGCTTTGGCGTCCGGCTGGTTTTTGGCCCGGCGTATCGCGCGGCCAATCATAAAAACCGCGGACATCGCAAAACAGATCGCCGGCGGAGACTATGCCATTCAGTTTGAAGGGAAAACCAAAACCCGGGAGCTGGACAACCTGGTATCCTCCATTAATCATCTGGCGGAGTCCCTGGAAAAACAGGAGAGCCTGCGCAAGCGGCTTACCGCCGATGTGGCTCACGAACTGCGGACGCCTCTGGCCTCCATCGGCTCTCACCTGGAAGCCATGCTTGAGAAGGTCTGGGAGCCCACTCCCCAGCGGCTGAAAAGCTGCTATGAGGAAATACTCCGGCTTGGAAAAATTGTAACGGATTTGGAACGGCTTCAGCGTGCGGAAAGCGGCGATCCGGATATTCAGAAGACCGAAACCGACCTGCTCCGTCTGGCCCGTTCCGTTTGCGCCAGCTTTGAAAGCCGGCTTGCCGGCAAAAATCTTAAATTTGAGATAAAGGGAGAGCCTTCCTTCATTTATATTGATAAGGACAGAATCGGCGGGGTCATTTCCAATTTGATGTCCAACGCGATAAAATATACGCCGGAAGGGGGCAGAATAGAAATATCGGTGAAGGACCTGGCCGATGCAAGCCTTTTAACGGTGGAAGATGACGGCATCGGTATTCCGGAGGAGGAATTGCCCTTCATATTCGAGCGGTTTTACCGCGTCGATCCGTCCAGAAACCGCGAGACCCCCGGTCACGGCATGGGGCTTGCCAT
>JAYFQF010000048.1:0-1586 GCA_034927285.1 Peptococcaceae bacterium | reverse complement strand
ATCCTCATGGGCCGACACCTCGGCGTGAACCGTGATAAAGCAGCGCCCCGGCCCATAATTGTGGATGATCAGGTCATGATAACCCAGGATCCCTTCATAGCCCGCCAGGTTTTTCTGGATCTCTTCCACAAGCTCCGGGTCCGGGCGGCTGCCCAGCAAGGGGTCCAGGGTATCCCGGATCAGGTTTATGCCGGAATAGATGATAAAGGCCGCCACCAGGCCGCCCATATAGCCGTCCAGCTGAAATCCGCTGATCTTGCTGATTACCGCGCTGAGCAAAACGGCGGCGGTGGACAATACATCGTTACGGCTGTCGGCGGCGGTAGCCTCCAGGGCTTTAGACCGGATCATTTTTCCTACTTTTAAATTAAACTTGCTTTGCCACAGCTTGATGAAAATAGAAACCGCCAGAACGCCCACCGTCAGATAACTGAACTCCACCGGCACCGGATTGCGGATCTTATCGAAGGAGGTCTTTACCAGCTGCAGGCCGATAAGCAAAATCGCAAAGGATACCAACAGGCCGGCCAGATATTCATAACGGCCGTGACCGTAAGGATGTTCTTTGTCCGCCGGCCGGCCGGCCAGCTTGAACCCCACCAAAGTAACCACCGAGGACCCGGCGTCGGACAGGTTATTTATCGCGTCGGCAGTAACGGAAATGCTGTGAAACAAAAGCCCTGCGGTGATCTTCATCAAAAAAAGCAGGGTGTTGGAGAAAATCCCCACGGCGCCGGCCAGCTTGCCGTACCTTTCCCTGACCTTTGGGTTTTCCCGGTCTTCGTAATCCTTGATCAGCCATTTAATGATGGTCAGCACCATTTCCTCTTTTTTTCACTCCTTAGCAAAACCCCCGCTTCCTGAAGCTGCCGGGCCGTTCGCTTTTAATCCCCATTTTTAATCTTTTGATTTTCTTTTTTCGCCGGAGCCGCTTTACCCTGAATGGCGTTCCGCTCCCAGAACACGCCCTCCCGGTAGCCCTGGATCGCCGGGTCCCGCAAAGCCCGGTCCAGCCTTTTTAAGGCCAGGCAACAATACTCCTCCTGCCGCTCCACGCCGATAAAACGGCGGCCCAGCTTTTGAGCCGTCACCGCCGTGGTGCCGGAGCCGCAGAAAGGATCCAGCACCAGATCACCGGGCCGGCTGGAGGCTAAGATCAGCTTGGCCAGAAGCTTTTCCGGCTTCTGGGTAGGATGGCCGGTGTTTTCCGGCATGGACCAAAAGGGCACGGTGATATCCGTCCAGAGATTGGAAGGATGGGTCAGCCTGAACTGTCCCTGGCCGGTCTCTTCCCAATCCTTGGGGCTGCCCTCCGCCGTCCGGTAAGGGGCCAGTACCCGCCGTTTCAGCTTCACCGCCTCCACCTGGAAATCATATTCCCGGCCCAGGGTGCAAAACCAGATATCTTCCGCGGAATTTTTCCAGTTTTTTTGGGCCCCCCGGCCTTTTTCCCGCTCCCAGGTAATCCGGTTGCGCACGATAAGATGCCGCTCCAGCACCGGATAAATGCTGCAGCTGGTACGCCAGTCGGCGCAGACGTATACCGAGGCCCTAGGGGTTAGCAGGGGCAGCAAAGGCAATAGCCA
>JAYFQF010000043.1:0-44963 GCA_034927285.1 Peptococcaceae bacterium | reverse complement strand
TGATGAAATCCCGGTAAACATCGCCGGAGGCCGCCGCCCTCAGCTCCTCTGTGGCCAGGCCCCTCCCCGGTGGGATTACTCTACGAATAAGTGACGGATCCCGTATGAATTTTGAACCGGCACAATTTCGTGCTGGATTTTGCCGTGGCCCCTGGTAATCTTCATGACAGTGTAATGTTCGACGGGCTTTACGCACGGGTGTTGAATAAGTTTCCCTGCTTCCTCTAAAAAAAGTGCCCCACGCTTTGCATGAGACACCTTTTTGTCTACAGTCTGAAAGGTATAGCTTCCCCTTAGCGGAAAGCTATACCTTTTCATGGCCAAGGCGGCGGGACTCGAACCTGGATCATCCAGCCCGCATCACAAAATTACGCGTGCCTTTTTAATCCTTCCGAAGCCCTTGGGCTCTGGGGTTCTTTATTCCGAATATACCCGGTGACGGACATCACCGCAATGATTTGTTCCAGATCGTCGGTGACCGTCACCTGGTAAGCGGCGATCCGCCTGCCGGAGGATACCTGGCGGGCCCGGGCAAAAAGCACGGTGCCGCCGCTGCCCCGAAGATAAGTGATATGATTTGACAATGATACGGTGGGGGCTTCGTTTTGATTGGAGGCCACGGCAAAGGCAAAATCGGCCAGGGTAAAAATCGCACCGCCCTGGACGCCGCCTAAGGCGTTTTTATGAAGATCGGCGATCTCCATGCGGCAGAAAGCTTCTCCCGGGCTTACTTCCTCGATAGTGATCCCGCAGACCTCAGCGGCGAACCGGTCGGCGGCAAAATACGCTCTGACTTCTTCAAGATTCATTATACATACCTCGTGACGTTTTGCTTTTTCCGAAGGGAAAAGAAATTTTCTCTCATCATACCCGCTTCGGGAGGATTTGGCAAGGGAGTGAAGCCGGCGGTGAAATCAAAGCCTGAATCCGAAATGCCGGACTTTGGGAGTATTGTATCTGAATCCGGGCGTCAGACCCTGGAACCGGGCAGCACGGAGAAGTCTCCCTGGTAAATCTCCGGAACTGCCGGCCGGCTCAGCAGGCTGGCCCGGCAGATACTGTCGGGGCCGAAGCGGCGGCGCAGCTGATCGGCCACCGCCTCAAGCCGCTCTTGCTGCTCCAAAGGCAGCTGCAGATCCCAGAGAGCCTGCTGGCATGGGCCATCCTCGGTTCTCAGGCTGCCGGCCTGGATGCTGACGGCACGAATGGGCAGCTCCCAGTCATAGTGCTGTTCCAAAAGCTCCCAGGCGGCCTGGGCCAGTTCCTGGGAGGAACGGCAAGGCTGGACAAAGTGCAGCTGGTGGCACAATCCGGATAAATCGCTCCGGCGAAGGTAGAGGGACAGAGATCCAGCCATGACCCGGTTTTCCCGCAGGCGGCGGGAGACACGCTGGGCCAGAAAGTGAATGATTTGCAGGGCTTCTTCCGGCGTGCGCAGATCCCGGGTGCAGGTGATGCCCTGGCCTACGCTCTTTGCTTCTGGAAGCTCGCTTTCCCGCAGCACGGGGCTGTCGTCTTCACCCCGGGCGTAACGCCGGAGCTTCGGGCCGTTTATCCCCAGAAGCTTCTCCAGAGCGGAAACGGAGCCCCGGGCCAGATCGCCGATGGTATAGATGCCGTATTGGTTCAGCTTTTTCTTGGTGGAACGGCCCACCATCAAAAGCGCCTCCACGGGCAGGGGCCAGACTGACTTTTGGTAGTTTTCCCGGCTGATCAAAGTGGTCTGGTCGGGTTTTTTCATATCGCTGCCCAGTTTGGCAAAAATTTTATTAAAGCTGACGCCTACGGAGATGGTCAGATCCATTTCCCTTACCAGCCGATGGCGCAGCTCCTCGGCGATGTGAGCGCCGTCCCCGAACAGCCGCCGGCTGCCGGTAACGTCCAGCCAGCATTCGTCGATTCCGAAGGGCTCCACCTGGTCGGTATACTGACGGTAAATATTTTGAACTTCCCGGGAAAATTTGAGATATGCGGGGAAATCCGGCAGCACCGGAATCAGGCCGGGACATTTTTGCTGTGCTTCCCAAAGGACATCGCCGGTTTTTACGCCGTATTTTTTTGCCTCCTGGCTTTTGGACAGGACGATGCCGTGCCGGTGGGCGGGGTTTCCGCAGACAGCCACAGGCTTTCCGCGCAGCCCGGGGTCTTTCTTACAGGCAACGCCGGCATAGAAGTTATTCAGGTCGCAGTGCAGTATAGTGCGCTCCAAATGCATCGCCTCCGGAAAGAATCGCAGAAACTATTGACTGGAGAAAAGTTCTTTTATATAATAAAACCGGAAATTAGTTTCAGCTTAATTCTAACAAACCGGAACGAAAAGTCAAGGAAAACCGGAAACTTCATTCTGGAAACTAAAGGAGGACGGGATATGACCTTCGGGGAAAAGCTGAAAGCCCTGCGGACGGAAGCCGGGATGAGCCAGGCCCAGCTGGCCGGACGCCTGGGGGTGACGGAAAGATCCATCCATAATTATGAAGCCGACGCCCGCTATCCTAAGGGACAGGAAGTGCTGCGGGGTATCGCCGAGACCTTCGGCGTGACTACGGATTACCTGGTGAATGATGCCGTCTCCCGGGAAGAGCAGGGGAAGGAAGAACGCTTTTTTGTGGATGCCGCAGGGGAAGCCTTCGGACGGAAGGGCCGGCGGGAAGCGGCCAGGCTGCTGGAGGAGACGGGGGCCATGTTTGCCGGGGGCGCCTTGAGTCAGGAGGACAAGGACGCTTTTTTCCAATCCATCACCCAGGCTTATTTTGCCGCAAAAAATAATGCCCGTAAGAAATATGGGCATAAATAGGGGGATAGACATTGCTTGCCAGGATCATTAAGGATACGGAAAAGCTGACCCAGCAGCTGGGCGGCAGGAGCCCTTTTGACCTGGCCGGTCATTTTGATATTGAGATCCGGGAAGACCGGCTTGGTAATTTGAAGGGATATATCTTTTTTCAGTCCCGGATGGCCGTGATCTGCCTGAACCGGGACCTGGCGGATGAATTGCGTCCCGTGGTGGTCTGTCATGAAATCGGCCATTATCTTTACCACCGAAAAAAAGGCGCTGCCAGTACTTTCGGCGAGACCTCCCTTTTTTTAGGGAATTGCCAGAAAGAATATGAGGCCAACCTTTTTGCCGCAGAGTTTTTGCTGCCGGATGACAGCACCCTGGAACAGATAGAAGAAGGCAGAAATATCTTTCAGGCCGCCGCAGCTCTCCAGGTGCCGCCGGAGCTTTTGGACTTCAAGCTGAAATTTCTGAAGCATAAAGGCTATCCGGTAGCGGAATGCCTGTGGGCCGCCGGGGACTTTTTAAAGCACTGAAAAGAAAAACGGAGAAGGGCCTACTAAAGAGGTTTTGGAAAGAAGCCACCGGAAAGAAAATACCCAAAGCGGAAGGCGATTCAGATATCGCCGGATAGGTGTTGTGCGGAAAGGCTTCCGCGGGAAGCTGCGAAAGTAGGGCGTTTTATCGTACCGGAAAAAGAAAATAAATCAGGGATGCCGCAAAACAAATCCTTTTGCGGCATCCCTTAACTTTGACGGCGGCACTTCACTCCGTCCCCAGGCCAATGCGGGGAACAATGATTTTTCCAAGGATATATCTATACATCCGATACGTTCGGAAATTTACCCTTAAAAAGGCAAAGCGTTAATCTGCTTATGGTTTAAATAGTGTGCTTTCATACACTGGAAGCTTTCTTCGCTGATATCGTGTTCGATCTTGCAGGCGTCCTTCAAAGCGGTTTCCTTGGCTACGCCCAGTTGATGGAGGATTTCCGCAATGGTTTGATGCCGCTCATAAATCTTTTCCGCAATTTTTCTGCCGGAGGCAGTAAGGGTAATATACCCTTCCTTATCCATCAAAATATAACCGTTTTGCCGCAGGCGCTTCATGGCCGTGCTGACGCTGGGTTTGGAAAATTCCAGGTATGAAACGATATCAATGGAGCGAACCTGGCCTTTTTTGTTTTGCAGGATCAAAATTGCCTCCAAATAGTCTTCCGCCGATTCCGACATCATCATTTAACCCTTGCCTCCCCCAATCATATTCTTTATGTATTCGTTATTTATCATAACAGAATATCAGGTTTTTTTCAAGTTTACTGAAATTATTATTGACAGGGGGAAAAGAGTAAGGTAAACTCAAGTTAAAGTTAGCTTAGGCTAACTGAGAGGGACATTAAAGATTGGCAGGATAAAAAGAATGTTCCAGGACAGTCAAAGGGCTGTTTTTTTTAAGTCAAATGGTTAGCTATAACTAACTATCGAGGACAGAAAAAATACTCAACAGGAAAGGAAGGTCGGAATGAGCGTAGTGATTATCGGAGGAAACGATTGTATGCATGGGCAGTATAAAGAAATATGCAGTAATTATGGGTATCGGGCGAAAGTTTTTACTCAGATCAGGAATAATATGAAAAGCCAAATCGGCGACCCGGATCTGATCATTTTATTTACCAATACAGTATCTCACGCTATGGTCAATCTGGCCGTTACCGAAGCCCGCCGTAAGAAAACCGCAGTGGAACGCTGTCATAGCAGCAGCGCCTCGGCCTTGAAGAATATCATGGAAAAATACGCAAGGGGGACGGCCTATGCGGCTGCAAGCCTTTGAAACCCATTTGGTGGAATACTGTGCGCCCACCCTGGCGGGACTGAAAACCGGCAGTATGTTTAACTATGCTTTCGGCAGCGAGGGAGAGCTTATGCAGATACTGGAGGCTTACGGCAAGGACCGGGGCCCTGCCGCACCCCGGGCAGTGATTCTGCGCAAGAATCAGCGGACCGCTTTGTTCTATGTTTACCGTCCCAATAAACTGGCGGCAGACTTAAGCACCGAAGAGGCCCGCCGCCTGCTTAGGCACTGTGGTTATCCCATAGGCACGGAGCCGGAGGAATGGCTGGCCTGCCTGATAGGACGTATCGCGGATTCCCAGGGCTTTCCCCATGAGATCGGGCTTTTTTTGGGATATCCCCTTCATGACGTGCTGGGGTTTATTGAGAATAAAGGACAAAATTGCCGCCTGAGCGGCTGCTGGAAGGTATATTGCCGGGAGCAGGAGGCAGAAAAAACCTTTGCGCGGTTTAAGCGCTGCAGCGAGGTTTACCGCAGGTTGTTCGACGGCGGACGGTCTTTGGCACAATTGACTGTGGCTGTCTGACGATAAATAGGATATCTAAGATAGAAAGGATGAATACAATGTCGAAAATAGCCGTTGTTTATTGGAGTGGTACGGGAAATACCGAGGCTATGGCAAAAGCGGTGGAAAAAGGAGCCGCAGCCGCCGGAGGGACCGTGGATTTATTTTCCGCCGGTGATTTTAATCCCGAGCAGGCAGAAAACTATGATGCCCTGGCTTTTGGCTGCCCCTCCATGGGCGCCGAAGAATTAGAGTCCGGTGAATTTGAACCGATGTATGATGCGGTGGAAAGTAAGCTTGCAGGAAAAAAAGCAGCCTTTTTCGGCTCTTACGGCTGGGGCGACGGCCAATGGATGAGGGACTGGGAAGAGAGGGCGTCCAAAGCGGGGGTTAAGCTCTGCTGCGAGCCTGTAATTGCCCAGGAAGCACCCGACGCCGAGGCGGAAGCAGCCTGCGAAGCCTTGGGAAAGGCTTTGGCGTAAAAAATACGGAGGTATTGAGGCCGGGCACCACCCAGGGTCTGAGGTTTGGATAAGATACTTGCCCGCCGTCCTGGCGGGCGGGCATCATTGGGCATCACAGAGCCGCGAGGTCAAAATTGCGGCATCACCGAGAGATAGATAAAGCCCCTGAAAACATAGTGCTTTCAGGGGCTTGTGTATTATCAGTAAAAAATAGATGCAGGTATCTCCCGCTGGCAGTTCATCAAACTATATTTTTCGTTTTAAAGTTGAAATGATCCATCTTGTAGTTCCTTGGCCTTGGGCCGTCGCAATGCTGTTTACTAATTCCCATCCCTGGGCACCCAATTCATTTAATTGGTTTTGAAATGCCATTGAATCAACCTCACCGCCCCAAAAGCCTTTTGCATCCGTAAGCAGTGTTTTATATTCAAACTTTTCCATACTATATCCTCCATAGAATTTATCGTACCAGCGTTATATTTAATGCCATTTACTTTATTCAGTATAACATAGAAAGGGGCTGTTGCTATATCCTCATTAAAAGGGCTGTCGCTCTTTGATTTCTCAACCAATTTGCGACATCTCCTTTAGTTTTGGCAGAGGGAGTGAGTTTCGAACCAGCGTGCGCTTACGTGCAAACTGATTTCGAGCAACTGACTGCTTTGGCAACCTGAGGCGAGCTGTGGTGAGACAAGGCTTATCCAGGCAACCGCAAAACCCTTGCAATACAGCGTTTTTCGGACCTTGAAACCCGGAAAGCCTTGCTGCGCGGGCATTTCCGAAAATACCTCATTCAAAACGTCTTTTCGATTTTTCGACATCAAAACACGGGAAATCGAGAATGAATGTCCCGAGGTTCTTTCGGAGATGCCCGCTCTTTTTCTGTATCTGCCGAAATCCAGAAAACAGGAGTCAGACCTATGAACACACCGAAAAGGCCTCTTTTACCATCGACGAGTGTTACCTAGGCTTCATCACTGGCGGAGAAGTTGAGACGCTTTTAAGCTGTGGGCAAAGCACAGCGGGGAGACTGTTGCGGCAAATGTGCGATATAAAATTGCTTGTGCAGAAAGGTAAAGGAAAGACAGATTGCTTTTTCGCGGTTTAGGGCTTGAAGCCCATTTGCAGGTTTGCCGGTAGCGATTTCACCGTTTTAGGCTTGTTGTAACTTTTTTTCGTACGCGCTTGCCAGCGTCTTTCGCTGATGGACGAGACCGTGCGACAGATGAGTATCGTGCAGCATGACCGCCGCCACTTCAACAACACGCTGCTTCCCCTGCTGCGGCAGGGCGAAGCGGACAAGGCCGCCGACCTCATCCGGCAGCAGAGCGAGGCATTGCCGCAAAAGCCGCAGAGCTACTGCCAGAACGTGTCGGTGAACGCAGCCGTATCCTATTATGCCGAGCTTGCGCGGCAGCGGGGCGTTCGCTGCGAGCTGCGGCTGAACATTCCGGAAAAGCTCGACATAGATGAGCTTTCGCTGGCGATGACAGTATCAAACCTTATGGAAAACGCCATTACCGCCGTCTCCGCCCTGCCTGTAAAACAGCGCACATTGCGCTTTACCGCCGTGGCGTTGGGCGAAAACGGCTTTCCCATATCTCGCGAGGAGGGTCGCGGCAAGGGCACCCAAAGCGTGGCCGGCTTTGTGAAGGAGTGCGAAGGCGAGCTGGCTTATGAGATTTCGGACGGTATATTCAAGGTTCGGCTGATGGTATGAGAACAGATGTAAATATGCTTGTCAAGCGTTATTTTTTCGAAATTCGACAACATTAAGCAGAGAATCGCGCCATTTAAGTAAGAAATAGACGCTTTCTTCTTTTTGATGCTATCCTCTTGCAGGAAAGCAACGAAGAGAAGGGAGCGTTTTCTTATGAGCGAAACTGCTAGACGGAGAGAAGATCAGGCGCTGTCCGCCCCTAATTCCGGCGGCAACGTCTGGCCAAAACAGAACTGTCCCGCTTTTACGCCACGGGGCGGTGCGGCGGAGCAGACCTGTTGGTACTGCGTCTACGCCGACTTCCATCTGGATAAACCCCGTGCGCTGGATGTGGGCGTATGCTACTGGCCGAAGAAGATACAGATAGAAACTTTCGTCAGGTAAGATTAGAGAAAAAACAGGCGGCGATTTCGTCTGATAATGAGGGGGATAACAAATGAAACGAAATGTTTGGAAGAAATTCGCATCCTTCGCTTTGACCTTGGCCATGCTTCTGAGCCTTCTGCCGGTGACGCCAGCGATGGCGGCGGATGTGCCACTTTCTTGTACGACCAGTACTGCATATTTTACAGCGTTTCAGATTTTTGGTTCAATTGATCTCGGTAATTATCTTGGAAATGGCGGGCTTACGCAACCTGTGTGCGGCTCCATTTATGCGACAGTCACTGATATGGAGGGGGATATTGGACCTTATAGCAACACAGATGCCGGAAATGGAAGAAGCTATTCGAATTTGAAAGCCTATTCAAACGATAGCCAGCTGACATTTACTTTTTCTGCGCCGGGCGTTTATTCCTTTTATGTGTATTATTATGATGAAGGTTTTGGCAATCTCCCTATTGATAAATCTGTTGAGATTACCTATACCGGCACTACATCCGCACCCACTGTGACAACGGCCGCGCCCACCGGTGTAACCTCGACTGGCGCGACGCTGAACGGTACGGTAAACGCGGGCGGCGCAAGCACCGCCGTGACCTTTGAATACGGCACGACGGCAAGCTATGGCTCGACCGTCACCGCGGCCCAGAGTCCCCTGACCGGTTCGTCGAACACAGAGGTAAACGCATCCGTGGCCGGCCTTGATCCTAATACGATCTACCACTACCGCGTGAAGGGCACAAATACCGGGGGCACGGCTACCGGTGAGGATATGACCTTTACAACGGACGCAGCAGAGCCGGTGATCACCTCTATATTTCCGAATAGCGGTCCAACAGCAGTCGGTACAAGCGTTACCATTACGGGTACAAATTTCACAGGCGCCACCGCCGTGAAATTCGGCAGCGCTGACGCCGCTTCCTATACAGTTGATTCCGCAACGCAGATCACCGCCGTTTCCCCTGCGGGCGGAACGGGAACAGTAGACATCACGGTCACCACGGCGGGCGGAACGAGCGCGACGAGTGAGGCGGATCAGTTTACATATATAGCAGCCCCCGAAATCAATATTCAGGGCAACGCCACCTCAATCGCCGACGGCGATGCAACGCCATCCACATCGGATCACACCGACTTCGACTCTGTCACGGTGGCCTCCGGTACAGTGGTACGTACTTTTATCATTCAAAACACCGGCGCCGCCGCGTTGTCGCTGACCGGTTCTTCTCCCTATGTTACCCTAAGCGGAACAAACGCCGCTGATTTCAGTATTACTTCGCCTCCCTCTTCTTCCATAGCCGCAGGAGGTTCAACAGCATTTCAGATAACCTTTGACCCGTCGGCAACGGGTTTGCGCACCGCTTCGGTATCTATCGCAAATAATGACGGCGACAAGAATCCGTATACTTTTTCCATTCAGGGAACAGGAACAAACACCGCGCCTGCCGTTCCCGGCTTGCCGACAGACATATCGCTCACGGAAGATACGCTTGGTAATGTCGACCTGTCGGCTGCAACATTCAGCGATGATGACAACGACGCGCTTACCGTTACTTTGGCGGCTTCGGCAGGTACGTTTACTTCATCTGCGGCAGGATCTGTTACAGTCGAAGGAAGCGGCACCGGGACTCTGACCTTGTCGGGAACCGCCGCCAATATCAATGCTTTTTTAGATACCGCAACGAACATCAAATATACGGGAGCCGCTGATGCAAACGGAGATAATGCGGCGACCATTACCGTCTATGCCAGCGACGGTACGGTTAACCCGCTGCTTGGAACTGTCAACATCAACATTTCAGCAGTCAATGACAATCCCGGCATAACCGGATTACCAACAGATATCTCGGTCACGGAAAATACGGCAAGCAATATTGACCTTTCGGCAGCAAGCTTTGCCGATGTTGACGCGGCAGCGAATTCCATCACGTTAACCTTAACCGCGGGGGCAGGGACTCTTTCGGCTGCAGCCGGAGGCGGCGTTACTGTTACGGGTTCGGGAAGCGCTGCTTTAACCTTAACCGGGACAGCTGAAAGTATTGATACTTACCTCAATGCTGCCTCCAATATTAAATATACAGGAGCAATAAATGCTTATGGCAATAACGTTACAACTCTGACCCTAACCGCCAATGACGCAGGCTTTACAGGTTCGGGAGGGGGCACAGATGTCACTCTGGGCACTGTAAATATTGACATCACGGCAATTGCTCCGACTATAACGGGTGTAACCTCAGTAAAAACAGACGGCACTTACGGCATCGGCGAAGCAATTGAGATTACGGTCACTTTCTCCAATACCGTTACGGTCACGGGAACGCCTCATCTGGCTTTGGAAACAGGTCCGGTTTCCAGAACCGCCACCTATATCGGCGGCTCTGGAAGCAATACGCTGACGTTTTTATATACGACGCAAGCGGGCGACGAGTCGGCCGATCTTGACTACATAGCCACGAACGCACTCGCATTGAATGGAGGAGCGATCAAACGCGGCGAAACAAATGCTGTTTTGACCCTGCCTTCTCCGGGGGCGGCAAACTCCCTCTCTGCCAGCAAGGCGATTGTAATTGCAGCTTTCCCCACAGTCAGCTTGAGCGTAGGCTCTGCAAGCATTGCGGAAGCTGCCGAAACCTCAATCGTCACCGCGGCGCTGTCTCAGACTTCAAGTCAGGACGTAACTGTTACCCTGTCCTATTCGGGAACGGCTACAAGCGGAACCGATTACAACAACACGGCAAGCACGACCATCACGATTCCCGCGGAAAGCCTGTCTGCCAATGCCGCTACCGGTATTACGGCGATCCAGGATGCAGACACGGAAGGAAACGAAACAATTGTCGTTGATATTTCCGGCGTTTCAAAAGGCTTTGAAAACGGAGTACAACAGCAGACGATTACCATTTTGGATGATGATATCCCAGCGGTCACCAATGTTTCAAGCTCCACGGCTAACGGCACTTATAAGGCGGGGGATGTTATTGCCGTTACGGTAACATTTTCTCATGCCGTTACGGTTACAGATACGCCCCAGCTGCTTCTCGAAACCGGCACAACAGACCGGACTATTAATTATGCATCCGGTTCGGGAACAACGACTTTAACTTTTAATTATACTGTTCTGCCGGGTGATACGAGCGGCGATCTGGATTATGTGGGCACGGATTCCCTTACTCTGAACGGAGGCACTGTCACAAACGGCGGACTTGATGCGAGCCTTGTCCTTCCCGCTCCGGGCTCCGGCAGCTCGCTGGCGGGCAACAAAGCAATTGTGGTTGATACGACGGTGCCGACCGCAAGTATCGTGGTGGCGGATACCGCTTTGAAAGCCGGGGAAACGTCCCTGGTAACCATTACTTTCTCGGAGGCGGTAATCGGCTTTACCAATGCCGAACTGACCGTCGCCAACGGTTTTTTGAGTGCGGTCAGTTCAGCGGACGGTGGCTCAACTTATACGGCGACATTCACGCCCACGGCTGATATCGAAGCCGCCACAAATGTGATTGCTCTGGATAATACAAGGGTAACAGACGCAGCGGGAAACACCGGCGCTGGCACCGTTGACTCGAATACTTACGCGATTGACACAAGGTGCCCTACAGTATCCTCCGTTGCAGTTCCGGGTAACCGCACATATATAGCCGGAGAAAATCTTGAATTCAGCGTTAACTTTGACGATAATGTAACGGTGAACGGCACGCCGCGTATCGCGCTCGTCGTCGGCAGCACCACACTTTATGCAGTTTATTCGGAGGGCAGCGGCAGAGCAGACCTAAAGTTTGTCTATACAGTTGGCACAGGCCAAAACGATAAAGACGGTATCACGGTAGACGCCCTGAGCCTGAACGGCGGTACGATAAACGACGCCGCGGGCAATGCAGCTTCCCTGACACTTAACAGCGTCGGAAGCACCGCCTTCGTTTATGTGGACGGTGTTGTTCCCCCGGTTCCTTCGGTGCCGGACCTGGCTACGGCCTCGGATATGGGTACGTCCGGTACGGACAATATCACAAATGATACCACCCCGACCCTCACCGGCACGGCGGAAGCGAACAGCACGGTAACGCTGTACGACACCGACGGTATCACAGTGCTCGGCACCGCCACAGCCACCGGCGGCGACTGGAGCATCACGGCATCCGCGCTGGCCGACGGAACCCATACCATTACGGCAAAGACAACAGATATTGCAGGTAATACAAGCGCCGCTTCGACCGGCCTGTCGATTACCATTGATGCAACTCGACCGACAGCTACGATTGTGATGGCTGATACCGACTTAATGGCTGGTGATGAAGCCTCGGTAACCATTACATTTTCAAAGGCAGTAACGAATTTTACCAACGCTGACCTTACCGCCTCTAACGGTTCTTTATCCGCCGTCAATTCATCAGACGGAGGCATAACATTTACGGCTACGTTCACTGCAAATAATATAGATGACGATACCAATTCAATTGCTGTGGACTTAACAGGGGCAATCGACACGGCAGGAAATAACGGCACTGGCACTGCTGTTTCAGCCAATTATACGATTGCAATGCCTGCTGCTCCCGGTGCACCGGCAAGCGTTACGGCGACGGCAGCAAACGAGCAGGCAACCGTTAGCTTTACGCCGCCGACGTCAAACGGTGGAGCTAAGATAACTGGATATACAGTTACCTCAAGCCCGGGAGGGATAACCGCAACAGGTACCGCAAGCCCAATCACGGTAACGGGGCTGACCAACGGGACAGCTTATACCTTTACAGTAAGCGCAACTAACAGCGCAGGCACGGGTGCAGCTTCTGCAGCATCAGCTGCAATAACACCGTATGCTGCCTCAAGCGACGACGGACCGTCCACTCCGACAACGCCCCAAAGCACTGCAGTGGTCGAAGTGAACGGAGAGCCTCAGTCGGCCGGAACCTCGGCAAGCAGCACAAAAACCAGCGGACAGACCGTGACGACAGTAACGGTCGATACCGACAAGCTCAATACTATCCTTAAATCCAAGGGTACCGGCGCGACGGTTACCATCCCCGTGACAACGGGTTCGGACATCGCGGCGGGCGTGCTCACCGGCGATATGGTGGATTCCATGGAGGAAAACGGCGCGACCTTCGTTATCCAGACTGAAATCGCGACTTACACACTGCCTGCGGCTGAAATCAACATCAATGCCGTATCGGAGCGGTTTGGAGAAAATGTTACTCTGGCCGACATCGAAGTAACTGTAAGCATAGCCGAACCGTCCGAAGATACGGTGACGGTGGTTGAAAACGCGGCTGAGGACGGTGGATTTACGCTTGTCGTACCCGCGGTAGACTTCACGATAAGCTGCTCGTATAACGGAACAACGGTTGATGTAAGCAACTTCAACTCTTATGTTGAAAGAACGATAGCCATCCCCGAGGGCGTCGATCCCTCGAAAATTACCACCGGAGTGGTGGTTAAACCGGATGGCACCACGCATCATGTACCGACCCGTGTCACGGTCATCGACGGAAAATACTATGCGGTGATCAATAGCCTAACCAACAGCACCTACGCAGTCGTCTGGCACCCCGTTGAATTTGTCGACGTGACAAACCACTGGGCAAAAGATGCCATTAACGATATGGGATCGAGAATGGTTGTAAACGGCGTCGATGAGAAAAACTACGCATCGGACAGGAATATCACCCGCGCCGAGTTTGCAGCTATCATTGTAAGGGCGCTGGGACTTGAATCCGGAATGGGAGAAAATCCATTTGGCGATGTGAAGTCGTCGGACTGGTACTGCGGATACATTGAAACGGCTTCCGTCTACGAAATCATAAACGGATACAACAACGGAAACTTTGGCCCGAACGACACGATCACCCGCCAGCAGGCCATGGTGATGATAGCCAGAGCGATGAAAATAACCGGCCTCACAATCAGTTTGACCGGCAACGATATCAGTGCGCTGCTTGGAGCTTACACAGACGGGGCATTCGTCTCGGATTATGCGAAAGATTGCATCGCGGCCTGCCTCAAAACCGGAATTACCTCCGGCACAGGTAATGCGATGATATCACCGAAGGATTACATCACCCGAGCCGAGGTCGCAGTTATGGTTCAGCGGTTACTGCAAAAATCAGGGCTGATCTAATACGGGCAATCAGGGGCGCGAAGCTTCACATACCCGCCAGTCTTTGCAAAACAGACCGGTATCTGCAAACGGAAAAGCAGATACCGGTTCGCTTTTTCTGAATCCCTTTATTTATTTGAAATAATATCGCTAAAAAGTGCAAGGTCAATGACAAGAAAAACCGCAAGGGCATCGTCAATATCTTTTTTCCGGTGATATACTTTTGGGATGACAAGATGATCATTATCCTTTAATAGCGGCAAACCCATTAAAATGATGACATTTTTTAAGGACGTTCCATGAAAAGGGACGCCCTTTTGTTATTTCTGTAGGTGCAAGCAATATCGAGGACATTTTCTCCGGTTGCTCTACAGGGCGACATTATCACAGACTAACCAAAATCGGCGAGTTTTTTTCTTGACATTAATTTGCTCGGCTATTATAATTTGTTTCGAATAATTTAATTAAATTAATTTAACTAAATAGGTTGAACAAAATATTTGCCGGCGGATAAAGCGCGGCAAAATAAAAAGCTGAAGGAGAGAAAAACATGATTTTTGAAAAAGTGAAATCCATTATCCTGGACACATTAAGCTGCGACGCCGCCTCCATCACCAGGGAAGCCAGTCTTACCGAGGATCTGGGGGCCGATTCCCTGGACGCGGTGGAACTGAACATGGCTTTGGAGGAAGCTTTTGAAGTAGCGATCCCTGATGAAGAACTGGCCAAAATGACTACTGTAGGCGATATCGTCGCCTATCTGGAGACAAACAGCAGGTAGCCGGCTCGGGGGCTACGGCAGTAAAAAACCCAGGTAGCCGGCTCGGGCTGGCGTCAGTAAAAAAATCCCGGGCCGGTCTTGACGGCAGAACCGGCTCTTTTTCCTTTCGGGAGGTGAAGCATGGATATTCAGGATATTTTTAAATTGATGGATAAATTATCGGAAAGCAGGATAAACCGCCTGGAACTGGAGTGGCAGGGCGGCAGCCTTAAACTGGATAAAGGACCTGGCGAGTTCATCAGCCGGACGGCGGCAGCGGAAAATTCCAGGCCGGGGTTGGCGGCAGAACCGGTCCGTGCAGAGGAAATTGCCGGCAAAAAAAAGCAGACGGCAGGGGAAGGCGCCGGGAAAAAAAACCGTCCGGCGGAGGAAAATATCGGGAAAGAAAACCAGCCGGCAAAAGAAAGCTTCCGGGACCCGGCGGAGCTTTTGGTAAAATCGCCCCTTGTGGGCACCTACTATCAGGCTGCGACGCCGGAGGCCCAGCCTTTTGTCCGGGCCGGCCAAGCGGTGAAGAAAGGGCAGATTCTCTGCCTGATCGAAGCCATGAAAATCATCAACGAGATCCCGGCGCCGGCAGAGGGCGTGATTACCGAAGTCCTGGCTGTCGACGGGAGTTTGGTAAGCTTTGACCAGCCTCTGTTTGGATTGAGGAGAAATACCGATGTTTAAGCGTATCCTGATCGCCAACCGGGGAGAGATCGCCCTGCGGGTCATCCGTTGCTGCCGGGAAATGGAAATCGAAACCGTAGCGGTTTATTCCACCGCCGACGCGGAAGCTCTGCATGTCCAGCTGGCTACCCGGGCCGTCTGTGTCGGGCCGGCCAAAGCGGGAGAAAGCTATCTCAATATGCGAAATATCCTTGCCGCGGCCTTGGCCGCCGGCTGCGACGCCATTCACCCCGGCTTCGGTTTTCTGGCGGAAAACAGCGAATTTGCAGGCATGTGCGGCAAGTTCGGCGTCACCTTCATCGGGCCGCCGCCGGAGGTAATCGAAAAGATGGGCAATAAAGCGGCGGCCAGAAAGCTGATGCAGCAAGCCGGCGTACCGGTGGTCCCAGGCTCCCGGGGGCCTGTGGCTACTCCGGAAGAAGCGGCGGAAATCGCCGGCGGTATCGGCTTTCCTCTTTTAATCAAAGCTTCTGCCGGCGGCGGCGGCCGGGGCATGCGGAGAGTCTTTGGCCCGGAGGAGCTGATCCCGGCTTTCAGGGCCGCCAAAGCCGAAGCCGCCGCCTGCTTCGGCAATGATGAAGTGTATCTGGAAAAGCTGATCGAAAACCCCAAGCATATTGAGTTTCAGATCCTGGCGGATCAACAGGGCAGGGTCATCCAACTGGGTGAACGGGACTGCTCCATCCAGCGCAGGAATCAAAAAATGCTGGAAGAATCGCCTTCCAAAGCCCTGGACGACAGTCTCCGGCAAAGGATGGGGCAGGCGGCGGTGGCCGCGGCCCGGTCTTGCGGATACGTCAATGCCGGCACCGTGGAATTTGTGTTGGATGAGGAGAGCAAGTTTTATTTCATTGAAATGAATACCCGGATACAGGTGGAGCACGGAGTGACAGAAATGCTGACCGGCGTGGACCTGGTGCGGGAGCAGATCCGTATCGCGGCGGGCCTGCCCCTTTCCCTGGCCCAGGAAGAGGTCCGGTGCCGGGGCCATGCCATCGAGTGTCGGATCAATGCGGAAGATCCCGGCGCCGGCTTCCGGCCCTCACCGGGGAAAATCGGCTTTATGCATCTGCCGGGAGGCTGTGGTCTGCGGGTGGACACCGCTTTATATTCGGGGTATGAAACCAGTACCTACTACGATTCCCTGGTGGCCAAGGTTATCGCCTGGGCGCCGGGCCGGCTGGAGGCGATCCGGCGGATGCGGCGGGCTTTGGAAGAGCTTTTGATTGAAGGAATCCGGACCAACGGGGATCTGTCTCACCTGATTTTGTATCACCCGGAGTTTTTAAAAGGCACATATACCACGTCGTTTATAGAAAGGCACCTGGAAGAGCTGCTGCACTGGGAGAAGGAAACCAAAAAGGCAGGTGAATCCACGGCATGAAGGATTTTTTCACTGAGCGCAGGGAAAAGCTTTTTTCTTTGCAAATGCTCAGAAAGGCCGGCTTTGGCAAAAACGGGGTTTTTCCGGCTCCTGCCCCCCCGGCGGCGGAATGCCCGGGCTGCGGCAAACAAGTCCCTGTGGCGGAGCTTGACCGGAACCTGTTGGTCTGCCCTGCCTGCGGCTATCATCATCCGGTATGGGCCGGCAGGCGGCTGGAAATGATTTTTGATCCCGGCAGCCGGCGGGAACTGGACGCGGGCTTAAAGGGCAGAAATCCTTTGAATTTTCCTGGCTATCCGGAAAAGCTTGAGGCTCAGCGCCAAAAGACGGGGTTGACCGAAGCGGCGGTGACTGCCCTTGGGACCATTGATAAACGCAGGGTGGCAGCGGCGGTACTGGACGGCCGCTTTATGATGGGCAGCATGGGCGCGGCAGTGGGAGAGAAGATCACCCGGGCCGTGGAATATGCCCAGAGAAAAAAGCTTCCCCTGATTATCTTCAGCGCCAGCGGCGGCGCCCGGATGCAGGAAGGGATCTGTTCCCTGATGCAGATGGCGAAGACCAGCGCGGCGCTGGCCCGTTTTTCCGAAAGCGGGGGTTTGTTCATTTCTTATCTGACCGACCCCACCACCGGCGGCGTCAGCGCCAGCTTTGCCAGCTTGGGCGACATTACCCTGGCGGAGCCGGGAGCCCTGATCGGCTTTGCCGGTCCCCGGGTGATCCGCCAGACCATCGGCCAGGAATTGCCGGAAGGCTTTCAACGGGCCGAATATCTGGAAGGACACGGCTTTGTGGACCGGATCGTACCAAGAGGAGAGATGCGCAGGACGCTGTCCCTGATCCTGCGGCTGCATGAAAAAAGGAGGTAGGGCTATGCTGACGGCAGCGGAAAAGGTCGCTCTGGCCCGTCATCCCCAGCGGCCGGGGATAAGAGAATATATGGCGGCGTTGTTTGAAGACTTTTTGGAGTTGAAAGGAGACCGGCTTTGCCGGGAGGACGCCAGCATTTTGGGTGGCCTGGCTTTTTTTCACGGCCGTCCCGTAACATTGATCGGTCACTGCAAGGGCCGGAATCTGGAAGAAAACCTCCGTTTTAACTTTGGCATGCCGGGACCCGAGGGCTACCGGAAAACCCTGCGCCTGATGAAGCAGGCGGAAAAATTCCATCGGCCGGTGATCACGTTCATCGATACGCCGGGGGCCTATCCGGGCCTTGAGGCCGAGGCCCACGGCCAAAGCCAGGCTATTGCCGCCAACCTGGCGGCCATGAGCCGGCTGGAAGTGCCGGTGATCACCATCGTTACCGGGGAAGGCAGCAGCGGCGGCGCTTTGGCCATCGGCGTAGCCAACCGGGTCTATATGCTGGAAAACGCCGTGTATTCCATTTTGTCGCCGGAAGGCTTTGCCGCCATCCTCTGGAAAGACGCGGGAAAAAGCGCCGAGGCCGCGGAGCTGATGGGGCTTACCGCCCAGGACCTGCTGGCGCTGGGCGTTATCGACGGGATTGTCCCGGAACCGGAGGCCGGAGCCCAGGCCAATCCCGCTCCGGTTTTCGCCGCTTTGGAGGCCCTTCTGGCCGGCAGCTTAGAGGAACTGGAAAAACTGAGCGGCGGGGTTTTGGCCCGGCAGCGTTATGAAAAGTTTCGGGCCATGGGAGACCGCAGGTCTCTGCCCCCTAAGGAGGCGGCAAGATGAGGGAAGGAGCCAAAGGGCAGACTTCCGCCGGCGGCGGGATCCAAAGCCCGGGCTTACGGATACTGGCTACCGGCCGGGCTCTGCCTCTGCACAGCGTTACTAACGAACAACTCAGCAGTAAGGTGGATACCAGCGATCAGTGGATCAGAGAGCGAACAGGCATCGGCAGCCGATATTTTTGCGGTGAAGGAGAAAGCTGCCTGAGTCTGGCCGTAGCTGCCGGCCGGCAGGCCCTGGCCCGCTCGGGCCTGGATCCGGAAGAAATCGGCCTTTGCCTTGCGGCTACCTTTACGCCGGAATACGCTACTCCTTCCACTGCCTGTTTGGTCCAGGAGGCTTTGGGGCTGCCGGAAGATATCCCGGCGTTTGACTTAAACGCCGCCTGCACCGGATTTCTATACGCACTGGAAACCGCCAGGTCTTTGCTGATTGCCGCCGGGGCGGTCCCCAGGCCTTTCGCCCTGGTGATTGCCAGCGAGGAGATTTCCCGGTTTTTGGATTTTACCGATCGCGGCACCTGCGTCCTTTTCGGCGACGGGGCGGCGGCGGCGGTGGTAAGCCTTGACGCCGGACGCTTATACCGCTGCCTGTTGGGCAGCAGGGGGACCGAAGGGATTTTGTCCTGTCCCGGGGTGGGAAAGGAAAAGCCCAAACTCCAGATGCAGGGCAAAGAAGTTTTCCGTTTTGCCGTGGACGTGGTGCCCCGCTGCATCCGGCAAATTCTGGAGGCCTGCGGTTTAACCCTGGCGGAAATCGACTATGTGGTTTGTCATCAGGCGAACCGGCGGATTATCGACCATGTGGTAAAAAAGCTGGCGGCGCCGCCGGAGAAATTTTATTGCAACGTGGCGGAATACGGCAATACCTCGGCGGCCAGTATTCCCATAGCCCTGGACGAAATGGCGGAAAAAGGGCTGCTGAGGCCCGGCATGGTTTTACTTTGCGTGGGCTTTGGGGCCGGTCTGACCTGGGGAGCCACATTATTGGAATGGTGAAAAGGAGCAAATTATGCGTTTAAATGAACTACTGGGAATACGCTATCCCTTTATCCAGGGGGGGATGGCCAATATCGCTACCGGCCGTTTTGCCGCCGCGGTATCCAATGCCGGCGCTTTGGGGCTGATCGGCGCCGGCGCTATGGATCACCGGCAGCTTGAAGAACAGATCGAAATTTGCCGCAGCCTTACGGACAAACCCTTTGGCATAAATATCATGCTGATGAATCCGGACTGCGACGCCCTGGCCCGGCTCGCCGCCAAAGCCGGCGTGAAAGTAATCACCACCGGCGCCGGAAATCCGGGAAAGTATATGGATCTCTGGAAATCGGCGGGGATTCTCGTCATTCCCGTAGTACCCGGCGTGGCCCTGGCCCGGCGTCTGGAAGCCGCCGGCGCCGACGCCCTGATCGCCGAAGGGACGGAAAGCGGGGGCCATATCGGGGAATTAACCACCATGGCCTTGGTCCCTCAGGTAGTGGACGCAGTAAAGGTGCCGGTAATCGCCGCCGGGGGCATCGCCGACGGCAGGCAGCTGGCTGCGGCCTTTGCCTTGGGGGCAGTGGGCGTGCAGCTGGGCACCAGCCTTTTGGTCAGCCAGGAATGTCCTATCCACGAAAACTATAAAGAGGCCGTGCTGAAAGCCGGCGATAACGATACCATCGTCACCGGCCGTTCCATCGGCGTGCCGGTGCGGATACTGAAAAACCGCATGGCCCGGGAATACGCAAAACAGGAAAAAGCCGGAGCGGATAAAATGGAACTGGAAAAATTCACTTTGGGTTCCCTGCGCCGGGCAGTGTTTGACGGCGACGTCCAAAACGGCTCTCTGATGGCGGGACAGGTGGCGGGACAGCTGAAGGCCGTCCGACCCCTGGCGGAGATTTTTGAAAGCATGATCCAGGGCTATGAGGCCTGCCTGGGGAGCCTGACGGAAAAAAACGGCAAGCCGGCGTCGGCTTCACAGGCATAAAGGAGGCTCCAATGGCAGTGATCAGAGGCAAAAAGCTTGAGCTGCCGGTAATCCAGGGCGGCATGGGAATCGGTGTGTCCCTGGGAAACCTGGCGGGCTATGTGGCCAGGGAAGGGGGGATGGGAGTGATCAGCATCGCCAACCCCGGCTACGCGGAGAGGGATTTTTGGGATGATCCCGAAGCAGCTAACTTCCGGGCCATCGAAAAGGAAATCCGCAAGGCCAGGGAAATCGCCGGCGGATGCGGTATGATCGCGGTAAACGCCATGGTAGCGACCCGCTCATACCGGGAGTCTGTGGAAAAGGCCATCAGCGCCGGCGCCGACGCGGTGATTTCCGGGGCGGGATTGCCCATAAATCTGCCGGGATTTGCGGGAGCGGAGAAAACGGCTCTGGCGCCGGTGGTTTCAAGCGCCAGAGCAGCCGCGGCGCTTTTGAAGTTATGGGATAAACGTTTTGGCCGGCAGCCGGACTTTCTGGTAATCGAGGGCAGCCGGGCCGGCGGGCACCTGGGCTTTAGTCAGCAGGAACTGAAAGAGGGCCGGGCAAAGCCCCTGGAACAGCTCCTGCCCGAGATCCTGGCCGAGGTGGCGCCCTTTGCCGAAAAGGCCGGCAGGGAAATCCCGGTTTTTGTGGCCGGCGGCGTCCGGGACGGCCATGACCTGGCACGTTTCATGAGGCTTGGCGCCGCAGGGGCCCAGATGGCCACCCGGTTTATTGCCACCGAGGAATGCGACGCCTCCCCGGCTTATAAAGAAATCATGGTAAAGGCAGATCAATCCCAGGCGGTGATTATTGAAAGCCCGGTGGGTATGCCGGGCCGGGCTTTGGCAAGCCCCCTGATCCGGGAGATCTGCCGGGGACGTCGGATACCGCCCAGGCGCTGCACCCGCTGCCTGACGCCCTGCGATCCCCAAACTACGCCGTATTGCATTACTGCGGCGTTGGTCGAGGCGGTACGTGGAAATTGGCAGAAGGGGCTCTTTTTTTGCGGCGCCGACGTGGACAGAGCGGATCGGATCCGGCCGGTTGCGGAGCTCTTGGCTTCGATTATGGAGGAATGGAGGGAGGAGCAGTGAAGCTGGCGTTTTTTTATGCCGGCCAAGGCAGCCAATACGCGGGCATGGGAAAGGACCTCTATGAAAAATATCCGACATTTCGCCGGGCGTACGATACCGCAGACACAGCTTTTGATTTGAAAGCCCTATGCCTTGAGGGCCCGGCGGAAGTCTTGAACCGGACTCGCTATACCCAGCCCTGCCTGGTGGCTTTTGCCGCAGGGATCAGCGCCCTGCTGGCGGAGGCGGGGATCCTTCCCGATATGGCCGCGGGATTAAGCCTGGGAGAATATTCGGCTCTTTACGCTGCCGGCGTATTTTCTTTTTCTGCCGTCATCAGTCTGGCGGTCTTCCGGGGACTGGCTATGGAAGAGGCGGCAAAAGGCCTGGACAGCGCCATGACGGCGGTGCTGGGCCTTCCGCGGGAAGAACTGGAGAAGGCCTGCGCAGAGGCGGCAAAGGCTGCCGGGGGCCTGGCGGCCATCGTCAATTATAACTGCCCGGGGCAGCTGGTGATTTCCGGAGAGAAAGCGGCGGTGGAAAAAGCCGCGGAGCTGGCAGAGGCTGCGGGAGCAAAGAAGGTGATCTCCCTGAAGGTTTCGGGACCCTTCCATACGGCCCTGATGAAACCGGCCGGCGCCGCCCTGGCGGAAGAGTTCCGTAAGGTTTCCTTTAACAGCCCCAGATTCCCGGTGGTATTTAATGCCACCGCCAGGCCTTTGGAAAAGGGGGAAACAATTCAGGAGCTTTTGGTGCGCCAGGTACAGTCCCCGGTTTACCTGGAGGACAGCATCCGCTATATGGCGGCGGCAGGCGTGGATACGGCGGTGGAAATCGGACCGGGCAGGGTGATTTCCGGCTTCATCCGGAAAACCGTGAGGGAAATGAAGGTTTGCTGTATTGAAGATTGCCCTTCCCTGGAACAAACTATAGCGGAGCTGAAGGCCCGGACCAGCCGGCCCGAAGGAAAGCCGGAATAAGCCGGCGGCGGCGGAAGTCCGGGGATAAGCCGGCAACGGAGCCCGGAGGGGCCTGGCCGGAAAATAAGCGCAAAGCAGACCGATAATCGAGGAAAAGAAAAAGGGCGCAGGGTAAAACAAAAGAAGTAAAAGAATCGGAGAGCAAAATAAAAGAAACAAAGGAATCAAAGGGTAAAAATAAAGAAAAACAGGAAACACGGGTTACAAAGGTAAGACAGAGAAAAAGCAAAAGAAACACAGAAAACAAAGGAAATACGGGTAAAAACAAACACAAAATAAGATAAAAAGAGAAAACGTATAAAAAAGGAGTCCGACATGAGCGTTAAAGGAAAGGTCGCCCTGGTTACCGGCGGCAGCCGGGGCATTGGCCGGGCCATCTGCCTGGAACTGGCGGGCCAGGGGGCGGAGGTCATCATCAACTACTCAGGGAACCGGCAGGCGGCGGAGGATACGGCGGCGGCCTGCCGGGCTCTGGGAGCGAAGGCTCTGATTCTTCAGGCGGATGTGGCCAAAGCAAAGGATTGCAAGACCCTTTTTGATCAGGCGGTAGCTTTTTCCGGCAGAGTGGATCTGTTGGTAAACAACGCCGGCATCACCCGGGACGGCCTGCTGATCCGGATGAGCGAAGAGGATTATGATCAGGTGCTGGATACCAATCTGAAGGGCGCCTTCCTTTGCGCCAGAGAGGCAGCCCGGCTGATGATGAAGCAGCGCTTCGGACGTATCGTCAATATGAGCAGCGTGGTGGGGCTCCGGGGCAACGCCGGACAGGCTAATTATGCCGCCAGCAAAGCCGGCATAATCGGTCTGACCAAGGCCCTGGCCAGGGAACTGGCGGGGCGGAACATTACGGTAAACGCCGTGGCCCCGGGTTTTATTGAAACGGACATGACTGCGGTTTTGCCGGAAAATGTACGAACAGCGATATTGGCGGGCATACCTTTGGGACGGCTGGGGAGGGCTGAGGAAGCGGCCCGGGCGGCAGTCTTTTTTTTGCAGGAAGAAAACGGTTATCTGACCGGGCAGGTTCTGGCCGTAGACGGCGGGATGGCAATGTAGGAGGAAAAGCATGAGAAAAAAGATCAGACGGGTAGTGATCACCGGCATGGGAACGGTTAATCCTCTTGGTAATGATACCGCCGCCGCCTGGACCGCGGCAAAGGAGGGGATCTGCGGTATCGCTCCCATTACCCATTACGATACTTCCGGGCAGAAGGTCAAGCTTGCTGGAGAGGTGAAAAACCTGACGTTAGAGGATTACATCGACAAGCGGGAGTCCAGGAAAATGGACCGCTATACTCAATTAGCCCTGATTGCCGCCCAGGAGGCTTTTCAGGACAGCGGGCTGACCATGGAAAAGGAAGAGCCGGCCCGGATGGGCGTCATGGTATCCAGCGGTATCGGCGGCCTGGGCACCATCGAGACGGAACATCAAAAAGGGGAGGAAAAAGGCTTTGACCGGGTTTCGCCTTTTTTTATTCCCATGGCGATTTCCAATATGGCCGCCGGCCACATCGCTATCCGCTTTGGCTTGAGAGGAATGTGCAGCGCGGTGGTGACGGCCTGCGCCGGCAGTACCAACGCCATCGGCGACGGCTTCCGCCAGATTCGGGACGGCTACGCCGAGGTCATGGTCTGCGGCGGCGCCGAGGCCAGCATTACCCCCCTGGGCTTAGGCGGGTTTACTTCCATGAAAGCCCTGGCCGACAGCCAGGATCCCGCCAGAGCCTCTATTCCTTTTGATCTGGAGCGCAGCGGTTTTGTGATGGGAGAAGGGGCGGGAATCCTGGTACTCGAGGAACTGGAGCATGCCAAGGCCCGGGATGCCAGGATCTATGCTGAAGTTTCCGGCTATGGCGCCAATTGCGACGCTTATCATATTACGGCCCCCGCCCCCGGCGGCCACGGAGCCGCCGCCTGCATGAGGCTGGCTCTGGCCGACGCCGGCCTCCGGCCGGAGGAAATAGATTACATCAATGCCCACGGCACCTCCACCCCGATGAACGACGCCTGCGAAACCGCGGCCATAAAAACGGCTTTTGGCGATCATGCCTTCAGGCTGGCCGTCAGCTCCACAAAATCCATGACCGGCCACCTTTTGGGGGCCAGCGGCGCCGTAGAAGCCATCTTTACCGTGCTGGCCCTGGGGGAGGGCTTTTTGCCGCCCACCATTCATTATCGGATACCGGATCCGGCCTGCGATCTGGATATCGTACCGAATATCGGACGAAAAGCGGAAATCCGCTACGCCATGTCCAACTCTTTGGGCTTTGGCGGCCATAATGCCAGCATCCTGATCAAACGCTGGGAGGAGGAATAGGCCATGGAACTGAAAGCGGAGGAGATCCAGAAAATCCTGCCCCACCGGTACCCCTTTTTAATGGTGGACCGGATCACAGACTATATTCCCGGACAATGGGCCAAAGGGATCAAATGCGTTTCTTTTGGCGAGCCCCATTTCTGCGGCCATTTTCCCGGTCATCCCGTAATGCCCGGCGTATTGATCCTGGAAGCCCTGGCTCAGGTGGGGGCGGTGGCGATCCTTACGGAAAAGGAGAACCAGGGAAAAATCGTATTTTTCGGCGGCATAAAAAACGCCCGATTTAAAGAACGGGTGATCCCCGGCCAGGTATTGGAGCTGGAATGCCGCCTGACCGCCCGCCGGGGAGCCGTAGGATTTGGCCAGGCGGAGGCCCGGGTAGAGGGCCGGCTGGTCTGCCGGGCGGAGCTGTCCTTTGCGGTGGCGCAGGCAGGCCAACCATGATATAATGAGCGCAGCGAATTACGTCATAATTTACCTTCCGTGGCGGGCCGTGTGATTGGCAGGAATAAAAGAGCCGGCCGCGTTTGAATCGGGAATTCGTGATATAATGAGCCAGGCTAAGGACGGTTGACGGAAAAAGGGGGAAAAGGCGTGCTGGAACAGGTGTTCGACCAGGTGTATTCCAAATTCAAACTGCATTTTTATCAGAAGGTATTTGCCCGGCTGGACCACCGGGAAGCCAGCCTTACCACGGTGGAAACCTTCTGCGTGGAGATTATCCATGCTTTGGGTAAGCCCACCGTAAATGAATTTGCTTCCTTTGCCCAGATATCGCCGCCTAATGCCGCTTATAAAATCAATAACCTGATTCAAAAAGGCTATATAAAGAAAGTTCGTTCGGATACGGACCGCCGGGAGTATTACCTGGAGGTTGAGCCCAAGTATTACGATTACTATAATATCAGCTATAGCTATCTGGAAACGGTGATGAAGCGGATTAAAGAACGCTTTGCTCCGGAGGATATCCGGAAGCTGGAAAACATGCTGGAAATTATTTCCCGGGAATTAATGCCAGAAATCCCTTTGCCGCCGGCAGGTGAGGCGGAAAAAGAACTGCAATAGAAATAAAAAATTAATAAAAAATAAAACTGCCTTTTTAAGAAGAGATTCTCTTTCTTTAAAGGGCAGTTTTTATATTTTAGGCAGCTGCTTATTTAGTTAGACGCTTATTTGAGGCAATTGTTTATTTCAAGCAGCCCGCTTATTTGCGCAACTGTTTATTCAGGCAGCCGCTTATTTCAGCCAGAGGGGCGGCAGGACATCACAGGTCCTGAGGCAGCAGGGCTGCGCCGTTTAAGGTGCTGATCAGCTGATCGAAGTATTCCTGGGGAATGGGCCGGGAAAAAACATAACCCTGGACTACATCGCAGCCGGCGCTTCGCAGGAAATGGACTTGCTCAACCGTTTCCACTCCTTCGGCGATGGTTCGGATATTCAACTCCTTGGCCATGGCCAGGATATGGGAGATGACAATTCTCTCCCTGGTGATTTCCACATCCTTTTTAAAGAAAAGAATATCCAGCTTCAGGACGTCGATGGGCAGCTTTTTCAGCATGTTCAAGGAAGAGTAGCCGGCGCCGAAATCGTCCAGGGCACAGATAAAACCGTTTTTCTGAAGGCGGATCACCGTATCGTGGAACATCCCGTCGTCATTTAAGATCACGCTTTCCGTGAATTCCAATTCCAGAAGACAGTCGGGGATGCCGTATTTTTCTTTGACAGAAGAATAGTACTCGACAAAGTCGTCCTGTAAAAGTCCCAGGCGGGAAACGTTGATGGCCAGGCTTAAGCGGGGCTTGCCGCTGTTCAGGTAAGCGCTGAGCCACTGGCAGCTTTTTTCAAACATATAGCGGTCCAATTCTACGATAAGACCGCTGTTTTCAAAATATGGGATGAATTTGCCGGGAGAAATTATGCCGTGCCGGGGATTGTGCCAGCGGGCCAGCACCTCGACGCCGGTGATGATGCCCCCATACTGGATATTCACTTTTGGCTGAAAATAGAGCAGAAATTCATGGTTTTTCAGAGCGCTCTTTCCCAGAGCCGAAATTTCCGATTCCCAAAGAATTTGCTGCTGGTTTTCGTTACTGAAAAAGGCCAGTTGACTGCCGCTTTTATTTTTTATGGATTTACGGGCCATGTTTGCCCGGTTCACCATGTCCTTGAGCGGCAGCGTCTCCGTTTCTTCATCCTCAGGACAATAAAAGCCCACGCAGAGTTCCAGATAAGGCTTACAGGCCGGATCCAGATCCAGAGCTTCCAGGCTTGCCAAGAGGGCGGTAAACCAAAGGGACAATTCCTCTTTATGCTCATAAGTGCATAAACCGACAAAGTTGTCTGCGGATATCCGGCCGAAAGGTCCTTTATCAACGCAGCTCCTCTCCAGAATCCGGGCCATGCCGATTAATAGCCGATCGCCTGTCTCATACCCGAAAAGATAGTTGAAATACTTAAATTGCTTGAAATCGCAATACCAAAGAGCGTAGGGGCGGCCGCCAAGGGCGCTGATCTTTGATTCCGCCTCCAGAAGGAATTTGGCGTAATTGGCACAGCCGGCAAGGGGATCCCGGTAAGCGGTTTCCAGGAGATCCTGCCGGCTTTTGTTCACTATCTGATTTTGACGGTTCAGCAAAAAGGGAAAATACAGACAGACGGCGGCAAGGGCCGTCAGGGCTATCATTACCATCCGCCGGGAACCACTTTTCAGAGCGGAATCAGGGATGACGCTTAATATAAACCAATCGTTTACGTCAAGGGGGGCCAAAACCGCCAGACGGCCCTTCTGTTTCTGGTCTGCGTAATAATGAAAACTGGCGCTTTGGCCCGAGGATAAGGCGCCGTAGAACTCTTTCCGCTGGTCTTCCCCGGACAAGCCCAGCTGATCCAAGGCGGACAAATCGGAGTCAGGCGCGTTTCTTTCGGGATAGATAACGATTTTTCCCGTGGAATCAATGATCCTCGAATAACCGGCTTCAGTCAGGGCGGAAACGTCAATGGCATCCAGAAAAAAAGCAGAGGGATTTGCCGCGCAAAGGATGCCCAATAGCTTTTCCTGCCGGATCACAGGAACCGCATAATAGTTGATGTTGGCTGAGGAAAGAGGGTCCCTTTCCGTGGCGGAAAGGCACTTTTCCCCCTTCAGGGCCCGCTGAAAAAATTCCCGCTGAGATAAATTCACCGGCGGATAGGATCTGCCGTCTGCATCAGGGAAAGTGACCAGGCCGTCTTTATCTGCCAGGCCTATTCGGATAAAGGAATTACCGTCATTAATAGCGCTCAGGATTTCCTGAATCCGCTGAGAGTCATGAATCTGTTCACGGGAGATAAAAGCAGCCAATCCCTCCAGAGTCTGGAAATTACTGCGAATCTGGCGGGAAAGCGAAGCCCTGTTCCCGTCAAAAACCATATGTAAATATTGGTAATTTTTCTGCTCATTTTCCTGCAGCAGATGGATAGCGATAAAAAAACTGAAAACAAAAAAAGCCAGGCAGATTAAGGATGTTATAAAAAAGTTCCTCTGAAAAGGGTGCTTTTGGTGTTTTTTCATAGATTGATTTCCCTTTTTTACAAATTAAGTGTAACTATATTTTAACTTGTAATTCCAGGAAAAACAACTTGAATTGTTTCGGATGATAAAATAAAATAAATTATTTTAAGGTTTATTAGAATGAAATACGGAATCTCGGCGATAAAAAATAAAAAAACTCTCTTCGGTCCTCGTTTGGAAGGAATTTACATTTTGCTGACGAATAATGTAAAAAAATGGAATGGGGAGGCAGATATGGATAAGTTGCAGCGATTTGGCCTGCTGGGACTGACCGTTGTCCTGCTGGCAAGCTTCTGGGCCGGCTTGTGGTATCAGGGTCACAAAGAAGCCGCCACTCTGATCCTGGAGGGCAAAACGAAGGGAGAGGAAATCCGGCAGGCGACCGGGGCGGCGGAGCAGACCGAAAAAGAGACAACAATACCGGAGGCGGGCGAGCAGGAACCCGTAGCAGATAAGGAAAAGAACCCGGCGGCAGAAGCGGGAGAGCGGTTCCTGCCGCCGGAGCAGCCCGGCCTGGCTTCCGATCCTGGGGAGAGCCGGTCAAAAGATGAAATTGCCGTCCACGTAATCGGCAGGGTAAAAGTTCCGGGACTTTATTATCTGCCTGCGGGCAGCCGGATCTATGACGCGGTAAATCTGGCGGAACCCGAAGAAAACGCAGACCTGGCCAGGCTTAATCTGGCGTTGACGGCAGAGGACGGCATGCAGATCCGGGTGCCATCAATCGGTGTTAAAGGGGAATGGGAAGGAGGCGGTCTGCTTCTCAGACCCGGGGAGGAGAATTTGGATACAGGCTCCGGCAAAGAGGGCGCCGGACCTGCCGGGGAAACCGCCGAACAGGTGGAAAGAGGCCTGTTAAATCTAAACAGGGCCACGGCGGCGGAGTTGATTTCCCTGCCGGGTATCGGACAGGTATATGCCGAAAGGATCATCCGGTACCGGGAAAAAAACGGCGGCTTTAAGAACATTGACGAATTGAAAAACATCAAGGGCATCGGCGATGCAAAATTCCTTGAATTGAGGGACTTGGTTTGCTGCGGCTGAACGTTAAGGACAGGCTGCGCCTTTTACAGATCTGGCCGGGCCTGAACCTGGAGCTTAAAGCCATATCCTTTGCCGCCGGAATCGCCGCGGCCAGGCTTGGGAATGCAGCTTTTCCCCCTTGTCTGGCCTGGGTTTTAGTTTTGCTTTCCCTGATGCTGGTCTTTCGGCTGGTCAAGGGGTTCCTGCCTGGGACAGGCCGGCAGCCGGAATGCTTTTTAACGCTGGCTTTTTTATTTTTCTGGTTTCTTGGCGGCTTTCTTCGTCAGGGCGCGGTATCCTGGCCGGCCCCGGCGGCAGAAGAACTGGCGGCGGGCACCAGGGTTTCCGGTTATGGCTTCATCGAAGAGCTGGTGATCCAGGAAGCCGGAGATTATGCCGGCCCCCGGCTGAGGTTGGTTTTATCCCTGGACCGCCGCCAAGAAAAAAGCAGCCGGACGTATGCGGACATGGGGATTGCCGGCGCCGGCCCGGCTAAACAAAAAGAAGGGGCGGCGGCCTGGAGCCGGCAGCGCCGGTTTCTACTGCGGGTTTCCCTGCCTTCAGGCTGCGACCCTTCGGAATACTGCAAAGATAAGGGACTGCAGGCCGGCAGCCGTCTTTCCTTTGCCGCAGAAATCCAAGAGCTCAGGGGGCCCCGAAACCCTGGGGAATATGACCAGATTAAAGGCCTGGCTTCCCAGGGGATTTATTGCCAGGGAAAAGCCGGATCCGTTGATGTCCGCCTGATCCGGCAAGCCCCTCTTTGGCGAAGGCTTATCGCCGGAGCCAGGGCCGGGATCCTGGCGAAAATCGAAAAGGAGATTCCCGGCGGAGAAGGCGCCGTAACGGCCGCCTGCCTTTTGGGCGAAACGGCAGGAATGACGGAAGAAGACCTGCGGGCATATCGCAAAGCCGGAATCGCCCACCTGTTCGCCGTCTCCGGCACTCATGGCGGCATCATTCTTGCCCTGTCCCGGCTTACCTTGTCCGGAAGAAAAAGCCGCGCCGCCGCCAGCCGCCGCCAGGGCCCGGCCCTGCTTTTTCCTTTGGGAATGCTTTTTGTTTATTTGGCCCTGACAGGTTTTCCTTTATCTATGCAAAGGACCTTTCTGATGGCTTTGGCCGCTCAGGCTGCCGGGGCCATGGGCAGAAAGAAGGATCAGGGATCGGTTCTGGCCGGAGCCGCGCTGCTGCTTTTACTGAAACGGCCCCAGTATCTGCTGAATTGCGGCTTTCAGCTTTCTTTCGGCGTGACCTGGGGGATCGTCCGCTTATCTCCCTGGCTGGAAAAAAAGCTGCCTGCCGGACCGGCCGCGGCCTTGAGCGCCCAGCTGGCGGCTATGCCCATTCAGGCATATTGGTTTTATCAGATCCAGCCCTTCGGTTTTTTTATTAATCTTTTCGCTGTGGCATTGATGCCGGCTTTGCTGGTTTTGTCTCTGGCCGCCGTATTGGTGGGCATACCTTTGCCCGGACCGGGTTCTCTGCTGTGGCAGGCGGCGGGATTTACGGCATTGGTGATGGACGGGGCAGCCAAAGGCTGGAGCCGTCTGCCCTTCAGTTCGCTGACCATAGCGGGGCAGGCCTGGCCCTTCTATTTTCTGTGGGGAATAGGGGTTTGGCTTTTGCCGGAGATAAAAAGCCTTGAGCTTGCTTTGGACCGGCGCTTAGAGGCTGGCTGGCGGAAAAAGGAGCTTGAACCTTCCTGGCAGGCCTGGCGCAGTTTTTACCGGCAAAAGAAGCAAGCCGCGGCGGCAGGAAGGCCGGATGGCCGCCTTTTTTCTCCCGCTCCCGGCTCCGGGTTTTCCCGACGGCTTTTTCAGCGGCTGTGGCGCCGCCGCAGGGCAGCGGCTGCGGTTTTTTTGGCGGCGAGCCTGGCCGCGAAGGCTCTGCTGCCTGGCCCTTTGACGCTGTGCTTTTTGGATGTAGGCCAGGGCGACGGTTGCTTTCTGCGTACGCCACAAGGCTCGGCCTGGCTGATCGACGCCGGCAGCGGCAATATTCCGTCCCTGGCGGAATACCGGCTTTTGCCTTTTTTGCAGAGCCAGGGGGTGGATTCCCTGGATTATGTGCTGATCAGCCATCCCGACGGGGATCATATTTCAGGCGTAGCGGAGTTATTGCCACTTTTGCCGGTAAAATGCCTTTTCCTTTCTCCGGCAGCCTATGCGGAAGAAGCCGGCCGAAACCTGGCGGAGAAAGCCGCAGCCTTTGGTACGAAAATTTTTTTACTGAACCAAGGGGATCGCATCCGCCAGGGCGGTGTGGAGCTGATCTGCCTGAATCCTCCGGAAGGTCATTACACCGGGGATTCCAACGCCGATTCTCTGGTGGTACGTTTGAACTACCGGAAGTTTTCCGCCCTGTTTACCGGGGATATTCCTCAGGAGGTGGAATATTCTCTCCTTGCCGGAGGGATAGGAGAGCCGGTCACGCTGCTGAAAGTAGCCCATCACGGTTCCGGTTCCTCCAGCTCCGCAGATTTTCTGAACGGCCTGGCGCCCGAGCTTGCCGTTATTTCCTGCGCGGAGAATAATCTTTACGGGCATCCTCATCCCCGGGTGCTGGAAGACTTGCGCAAGGCCGGCGTCAAAATATATCAGACCCGCTCCGGCGGCGCCATCACCCTGACCACCAGAGGGAAGCACCTGAAAATCAAAAGCTTTATCTCCGCATTTGATTCGGAATAACAACTAAAAGATCAAAAAAATACATCGATTATTATTCCGGGATTATGATTCTGAAATTTTCTGTACTGAATTGGTCCAGCTCCAACCATTATGGTATAATGAGCCTGCGAATTATAATGAATCATCTCAGAAAAACCAAGGGGGATAATTCCTATGGCCAGACCGGCAAGAAAAACCATAGAAGAGGCCACGGACTACAGCAATCTGATCGCCCGGTTGAAAGCGGAAGGACCCAGGCCCGTTTACCTGCTTTGCGGGCAGGAAACCTATCTTCAGGAGCGCCTGATTTCCGCTGTCGCCGGAGCCTGGCTGGAGGAAGAAATCAGCGATTTTAATTTTGTCAGGGAGGACGGCGCAAAACTAACGGCCGGGCAGGCGGCCGATTCGGCTAATCAGGTATCGTTCTTTTCAGCAAAAAAGCTGTTGCTTATTGAAAATCCCGGATTTATCACTTACAGGAAAGAGAGCGCGGGGGCGGAAGATCAAGGGGAAGAGTCCGCTAAGGCCGATAAGACCGTAGAAAAGCCCCAGGACGCCGGAAAGGCATCCCGGGATCAGGGGGATAGTAAGCAGCTGATGGAATATTTGCAGAACCCTTCGCCGGCCACCTGCCTGATTTTTTGGTGCAGGCAGGCTGTCCCGGATAAAAGAGATAAATATGTAAAAGCCGTCGGCGAGGCCGGTGGGCTGGTCATTTTAGATCAGGCCAGGCCGGGGGAAGCCATGGCCTTTTTAAAGGCTATGGCGGAAAAGGCAGGAAAAAGCTGTACCGTAGCTCTGCTGGAGCAGATAATATCCGGCAGTCCCCTGGGACTTTCCCAGGCGGTTACGGAGATGGATAAGCTGATCAGCTACTCCGGCGGCGAAAAGCTCTTGACGCCCCAGATGGCTCAGGAAGTCCTGACGCCTACCCTGGAAGCCAATATTTTCAGGATGGTGGACGCTTTGGGACAAAAAAGGGCTGAGACGGCGATCCGGGAGCTGCGCAGCCTTTTGGATCAAGGCCAGTCGCCTTATGGGATTTTTGCCATGATGCTCAGGCAGTTTCGCCTGCTGATCCGGACAAAGGCTTATCTGGCGGAAAATTATAGCCGGCAGCAGATTGCCCAGCTGATGAAGCAGCGGCCCTTTGTCATTGATAAGGCCGCCGGCCAGTGCCGGACCTTTTCCGATTCGGCTCTGATCCGCGCTATGGAGGTCCTGCAGACCAAGGACCTGGCCATGAAAAGCGGCGGAGAACCCCGGCAGGTGCTGGAAGATCTGATCCTTGAGCTGGCCCGTCTGGGATAAGCCAAATCCTTTGTCCCGGGCAAGGGGGAAATTAGTCTGTATACATAAGCTGGCGCTTGTATTTTATTTCACTTAACCTTGACTAAGGTTTTGGCGGACGATATACTATCAGTGTGCGTGATAAGTAATAAAAATTACTAACAAATACAGTCGGCTCCCGGCAAAGTAAAGAATACGTTTTTTCAGGAGGTAATCATAATGTTTGAAATTAAAAAAGACTTGTATTGGGTAGGCATTAAAGACTGGGAACTGAAAAAGTTCCATGGCGATGAATTTACCACGGAGCAGGGCTCATCCTATAACTCCTATTTGATTAAGGGCTCTGAAAAAACGATTTTGGTGGACACCTGCTGGGGCCCATTTAAAGAAGAATACATCGCCCGGCTGGAACGGGAGGTGGGACTGGAAAATATCGACGCCTTGGTCTGCCAGCATTCCGAGACGGACCACAGCGGCGCCATGGCGGCCCTTTTGGACAAGCTGCCCCGGCTGCCGGTCTATTGCAACAATAAATGCAAAAGCTTTTTAATCAGCCAGTACCATAGGGACTGGAATTTCGTTACGGTTAAAACCGGAGATACGCTGGATCTCGGCGGTTATGAGCTGCTTTTTATCGAAGCCCCTATGATGCATTGGCCCGATTCCATGTTTACGTATATAAAGGGGATGGAAGTCCTTTTACCCAACGACGCTTTCGGTGAGCACTATGTCACCGGCAAATTTTTTGCCGACGAGGTGGATCAGTGCATCCTTTGGCAGGAAGCCATCAAGTATTATGCGAATATCGTCTCCCCCTATGCCAAGATGGTCCGGCCGAAAATCGACCAGATCAGGGGCATGGGCCTGAAGGTGGAGATGATTTGCCCCAGCCATGGCGTGATCTGGCGGAAGGATCCTTTGCAGATCGTGGATAAATATTATGAGTGGGCCGGGGCGTATAAGGAAAATACCGTTGTGGTGATTTATGATACGATGTGGCAGGAAACCAAGGCCATGGCCGAAGCGCTGGGCCGGGGCATCGTGAAAGCCGGGATGGCCGCCAAAGTGATCAACGCCGCCAAAACCGATGAAACCCATGTGCTGACCGACGCTTTCCGGGCCGCCGGCATCCTGGTGGGCTCCCCTACCATTAATAATGGGATCTCCCATGCTATGGCCGCCGTGATGGAAGGGCTGAAGCACCTGAAGCTCCAGGGAAAAAAAGGCGCCGCCTTCGGTTCTTACGGCTGGAGCGGAGAAGGTCCGGCCATCCTGCAGAAGCATCTGGAAGAAGCGGGCGTAGCGATTGCCGGCGGGCCGTTTAAGTGCGTTCATCTGCCTTATGAGGAAGATATCGAGAAACTGGAAGCCTTTGGGGAAAGCTTCGCCAAGGACCTGCTGGCCGAATAAGCGGTCCGGGGAAAAGAAAATGAGAAAAGGAAAGAGCCTGGCGCCATATTCTCAGGAATTGGCCCAGGCTCTTTTTTGAATCGAAACCGGTTTCCTTGCTCCATTGCGCCGGGAAACGGGCCGAAAAAAGGGACTGCCGCATATTTGCGGCAGTCCCTTACATAACGGTCAGTGTCAGCTGGCTTTGCTTAAAGCCTTGGACAGACGAGCCTTTTTACGGCTGGCCGTGTTCTTATGAATAACGCCTTTGGTTTCGATTTTATCAATGGTACGGACAGCCTTGACCAGTTCTTCCCGGGCCTTTTCCATATCACCGGCTTTGAGGGCAACCTCGAAACGGCGGACGGCAGTCTTCATCATGGATTTATAGGCAGCATTCCGCTTAGTGCGAATACGGATAATCTGCGTTCTTTTCATAGCGGATTTAATATTGGCCATGCTTAACTCACCTCCTTCGTTTCTTTTGGACAGACTAACAAAAATATACTATCACTATTATGAGAGAATGGCAAGGTTTTTTTTCATAACCGCGGGTTTTTCTTCCCGGCCGGGATAAAAGGCGGCAAAGCCGGAAAACTAATTCTGCAAATTTATTATATCGCGGCGTTTAAACGGCAATAATCAATAGATATATCATATCTGACCCGTCGGTTGCGATAGGGCAGCCCATAGGCAATATGCGGCGGTATGCAGGAGTATACGTCATTATACAGGAGTATACAGAAATATGCAACGATATACGGCAGCATCCGGCAATATGCAATGCTATGCAGCGTTGTGCCCGTCGTCCGCCGATGCAGCGGCAGACCCAATTGTTCTAAGGCGGCTTTCCCATGCGTATGATATAAAAATCAGGGAGGAGGAGCCGGATGCTGAACAAAAAGTATTATCGCCTAAATCGCGGCCGCGCCGGGCAGAAAAAAAGCTGGGCGGTTTTTCTTTTCATATTCCTGATTTTTCTGGCTTGGACAGGTCTTTTGCTATGGAGCCGCGGCCCGCTCCTGGGCAGCGATGATTCCGGGGAAAGGGCCGGGGGCGCGGGTTTATTTTGGCTTAAGCAAGAGTTGGCCTGGGTGGGAGAAGAAGGGCCGGCGGGGTTGTTGCAGCGGGCGGTGCTGGCCATGGCACTGCCGGGGCTGGATTTGGCCGGAGCCAGGCTGGACAGGGAAGAACAGGCCGCCGCGGCTCTGACAGACTCCGCAGCCGGCGGTTCCGGGGTGAACCCCGGGCCGGCAGAAAAAAATGAGGAAATCATTGCCCGGGAGGCGGCCCAGGATCTGGAAGAGGATTATACCCTTTGGGAAGACCCTTACGCGGAAAAGTGGCCGGAGTTTTCCCGGGACGACGTATTGCTGATTCCCGGAGGTGAGCCGAAGATCCTGATTTACCACACCCATGCCAGTGAGGATTATATCGACGATAAAGACGGCAAGGTGGGCGGCGTACTGTCTGCAGGCCGGGCCATGACCCAGACGCTGGAAGGCACTTACGGTATTAAAACCTCCCATTCGGAAGTGGTAAACGACAGGCCGGACTACACCCGTTCCTATATTAATTCTCAGTATCTCCTGAAACAATATGTGGAAAAATATAATAGCCTGGTTACGGTAATCGACCTGCACCGGGACGCCGGCATGAAGTCCCGATCCGATACTCTGGTTACGATCGGCGGCAAGGAATGCGCAAGGCTCCTGTTGGTTATGGGCGACGCTTATGAAGGCCATGAGAAAAACAAAGCTTTTGCCGATAAAATCTATGCCAAAACCCAGGAGATGTACCCGGGCCTGATGAAACCGGTCAGGGTGGCCAATGACCGGCGCTATAATCAGCATCTGCATCCCCGGGCCATCCTCTTAGAGGTGGGCAGCAATCTGAACACGGCGGAAGACGCCAGAAATTCGGCGGCCATGTTTGCGGAAGTATTGAATCTGGTTCTGAAGGAGGAGGGCTTGCTTGACTGAAGAAGCTTTTCGCCGGCCCAGCCGGCTGGAAAGAACCCTGGAGAAAAAAAGGGCGGAGCGAAAGGCCAGGCGCCGGTTTCTCGGCGTTCTGACCCTGGTTCTGCTTTTTTTGCTTTTCCTGGTGGGGGCCATCGGCATGGTAACCTATCGCATCGAGGAAAGCACCGGCTACTTCTCCCGGAGATTTCCTGATTTCCGGGAATACCTTCCCACTTTTTTGGCAGATTGTTTTCAAATGATGGACAAGACCCCGGGATTTCGATAAAATGTAAAAGTGCCGGGGGAAATGCCTGGTGGGAGGCTTGTGATGAATAAATCCAGAGGTGCCGGCGTCGTTCAGGCGGCGGGGCTGTTAATGGCTTCAACAATCTTATCCAGGGTGCTGGGCTATGTCCGGGACATCATCATCTCTTCCACCTACGGGCAGGGAAAGATGACGGACGCTTATCTGGCGGCCTTTTCCATACCTGATTTCCTGTACTCACTTTTGGTGGGGGGCGCCGTCAGCGCGGCCTTTATCCCGGTTTTTTCCAGTTACATCGCCACGGACCGGGAGGATGAAGGCTGGAAGGTGGCCAGCAGTATTTTTAATATCGTGGTACCGGTATTCCTTTTGGGGATCGGCATTGCGGCGATACTGGCCCCGTTGATCGTGGAAAAGCTGCTGGTGCCCGGCTTTGATCCGGAATATATGGCGCTGACGGTAACTATGACCCGGATCATGCTGATCCAGGCCTTCTTCATGGCCCTGAACGGGATCTGCATGGGGATACTGAATTCCTATCAGCGCTTTTTCTCCACTTCGCTGGCTTCCGTCATGTACAACGTGATGATTATCCTGGGCGGCCTGCTGTTGCAAAAACGCTTTGGCATTGTGGGCTTTTCTGTCGGCGTGGTGATCGGCGCCGTGACGCAGTTCCTTATCCAGTTTACCGCGGTTTGCCGCAGCGGTCTCCGCTACGAGCCGAAGATCGACCTGGGCCATCCCGGAGTCCGCCGGATATTCTTTTTGATGGTGCCCGTGGTTTTAAGCTTTTCCATGAATCAGCTGGGACTTTTTGTTCAGCAGAACCTGTCTTCTTCCATGGCCAGCGGTTCCCTGACCGCGATTCGCTGGTCTCAAAGACTGATGCAGCTTCCTATCGGTATTTTCGCAACCACTATTGCCATGGCGGTTTTTCCTACGCTGACCGGACAAGTAGCCCGGCGGGAGATGGACTTGTTCAAGAGCTCCTTTTCCCTGGGGCTGCGGACGATTTTTTATATAACGATCCCGGCGGCGGTGGGACTGGCTGTCTTAAGCGAGCCGGTGGTCCGTCTGCTTTACCAGCAGGGCAGCTTTTCCAGCGACAGTACGTCGCTGACCGCTTATACCTTAAGCTATTTCTGTCTGGGCCTCTGCGCTTACGGCGGGGTGCAGTTGATGAACCGGATGTTTTATGCCCTGCAGAATACCTGGACCCCGGTCATTACCGGAGCCGGCACCATGGGGCTGAACATCGCGCTGAATTATGTCCTGATCGAAAGCCTGGGCACCGGGGGACTGGCGCTGTCCTATTCTCTGGCCGGGATCGTTAACTTTCTTTTGCTGCTGTGGCTTTTGCGCCGGAAAATCGGCAGGGTGGACCTGCGCCATATTCTCAGCTCTTTTTTCAAAATCCTGGGCGTTTCGCTGATTATGGGGGCCGGCGCCCTTACCGTCAGTTGGGCGCTGGAAACCTATGTGGTGGACGTGGCCACAAAAACCGGACAGATGATCCAGGTGATCGGCGCCGTAGGCCTGGGAGGTCTGCTCTACGTGGCGCTAAGCCTGCTTTTGGGGATGGAGGAAATCAATTTTGTAAAAAGCGTTTTAAAACGCCGCTTCAAACAAAAATAGCAGACAAAATCGCCCTTTAGTGATAAAGTGATTTGGATAAGGAAGAATTTATTCGGAGGAAACAGATGAATCAGGAAAAGATCCGCAATTTTTGTATCATCGCTCATATCGACCACGGTAAATCTACCCTGGCGGACCGCATATTGGAATATACCGGTACGCTGACTCCCCGGGAAATGACGTCAAAGCAGATCCTGGACCAGATGGATCTGGAAAAGGAAAGAGGCATCACCATCAAGCTGACGCCGGTCAGGATGACCTATACCGCCCCGGACGGTGAAGAATATCTGCTGAATCTGATCGATACCCCGGGTCACGTGGACTTTTCCTATGAAGTTTCCCGCAGCCTGGCGGCCTGTGAAGGCGCCCTGCTGGTGGTGGACGCCACCCAGGGCATCGAGGCCCAGACCCTGGCTAATGTATATCTGGCCCTGGAGCATAATCTGGAGATCATCCCCGTCATTAACAAGATCGACCTGCCCAGCGCCGACCCGGAAGGCGTAAAAAAAGAGATCGAGGACGTCATCGGCCTGGACTGCAGCGAAGCCATTCTGGCTTCGGCCAAGGACGGCACCGGTATCCCGGAGATCCTGGAAGCTATCGTGGCCAAGGTGCCCTGCCCCCGGGGAAACCCCGCAGGCCCGCTGAAGGCGCTGATCTTCGATTCCAACTTTGACGCCTACCGGGGCGCCCTGTCCTATATCCGGGTAGTGGACGGCCAGGTAAAAAAGGGCGATACCATTCAGATGATGTCCAGCGGCAAAAAATTTGAGGTCATCGAAACCGGGGCCTTCGTGCCGGCCATGAAGCTGGTGGATTCCCTGGAAGCCGGGATGGTAGGCTATCTGGCCGCCAGCATAAAAAATGTTAAGGATACCCGGGTGGGAGATACCATCACCGGCGGAGAAAACCCGGCCTCCCAGGTCCTGCCGGGCTACCGGCACGCCACGCCTATGGTATACTGCGGCCTTTATCCTGTGGAGGCCAACGATTATGACCGCTTAAGAGACGCTCTCGAAAAACTGCAGCTGAACGACGCTTCTCTTTTATTCGAGCCGGAAACTTCCGTGGCTTTGGGTTTTGGCTATCGCTGCGGCTTTTTAGGGCTTTTGCACATGGATATTATCCATGAAAGGCTGGAAAGAGAATACGACCTGGATCTGATTACCACGGCTCCCAGCGTGGTCTATGAGATCCTTCAGACCAACGGTGAGAGGATATTCATCGACAATCCCACCAAAATGCCGCCGACTCAGAAAATCCAGGAAATCCTGGAGCCCTTTGTAACGGCTTCCATCATGGTCCCTTCCGAGTATGTAGGAGCAGTGATGGAGCTGTGCAGAGACAAGCGGGGTGCCTTTATTAATATGGAGTATATGACCGCCACCAGGGTGCATCTGCATTATGAGCTGCCCCTGGCGGAGATTATTTTCGACTTTTTTGACGAACTGAAATCCCGTACCAGGGGTTATGCTTCCCTGGATTACGAAATGAAGGATTATGTGACCAGCAACCTGGTGAAGCTGGATATCATGATCAACGGCGAATCGGTGGACGCCCTGTCCATCATTGTGCATAAGGATAAGGCCCAGGCCAGAGGCAGAAAGCTGGTGGTCCGGCTGAGAAGCCTGATCCCCCGGCAGATGTTTGAGGTGCCGGTGCAGGCCGCCATCGGCTCAAAGGTCATCGCCCGGGAATCCGTTAAGGCCTACCGCAAAAACGTTATCGACAAGTGTTATGGCGGCGACATCTCCCGGAAAAGAAAGCTCCTGGAAAAGCAAAAGGAAGGAAAGAAACGCATGAAACAGGTAGGCAGCGTGGAGATTCCCCAGGAGGCCTTCATGGCGGTGCTTTCCCTGGATGAGGAATAGTCATGGCCGGCTTATATGTCCATATCCCTTTTTGCCTGCGCCGCTGCCGGTATTGCAGCTTTTTTTCCAGCGGCGGCCTTGGGGAAAAAGAGCAGGCCGCCTATGTGGCGGCTCTTTTGGGGGAAGGGGCTTTGTACCGGCGGCAGCAAAAAAGCGGGCTGTGGGCGGAAGATAAAGCCGGAGTGGGCTTTCGTACCGTTTATTTAGGCGGCGGCACCCCGGCTTACCTGACGGCGGGAATATTGGCCCGGCTTTTAACGGGCCTGGAGGAGCTGTTTTGGCCCGGAGGCTTTTCGGGCCAGGAATTTACTGTGGAAGCAAACCCCGGCGTCCTGGAGGAAAAAAAGCTGACCTTGCTGAAAGCTCACGGCGTCACCAGGCTTTCTTTAGGAGCCCAAAGCTTTGACGACCGCTATCTCCTCTGGCTGGGCCGCAGCCATAACGCCGGGGATTTCGACCGCGCCTGGGGCCTGGCCCGGCTGGCCGGCTTTACCAATCTGAACCTGGATTTGATGTACGGCCTGAAAGATCAAAGCCTGGAGCACTGGGAAAAGACCCTGGGGCAGGCTTTGTCTTACCGGCCGGAGCATATCTCCCTTTACCAGCTGAACGTGGAGGAAGGAACGCCCCTGGCCCGGGAACTGGGAGAAGGAGCCGGATATGCCGCCGGCGAAGAACTGGGACGGAGGCAGTTCCTGGCGGCCCACCGGATATTAACCAGGGCGGGCTACCTGCATTATGAGATCAGCAACTATGCGCTGCCGGGCCGGGAAAGCCGGCATAATCTGCTATACTGGCGGCGGGGGTGTTATCTGGGCCTGGGAGCCGGGGCTGCCGGCTATCTGAACGATCAGCGCTACACCAATGTCTGTTCCCTGTCCCGCTACCAAAAAGCGGTGAAGTCCGGCTCTTTGCCCCGGGAAGCTCAGGAAAGCCTGACCTCCCTGGAAAAACAGGAGGAAGCCCTGCTTTTGGGGCTCCGGCTGGCGGAAGGTCTGGATCTGGCTGCCTTCAGCCGGGAATTCGGCGTTGATCTTAAGGAAAAATGCCGGCGTTCCCTGGAAACCCAGCTTCGTCTGGGGACGCTGTATATCGAAGGGGAACGGCTGAAACCCACGCTGGAAGGCATGCTGGTGAACAATGAAGTGATCGTGTCTTTGCTGCGGGAGCTGGGGCGTTGATGGGTATACTCTAAGATTAAAAATCAAAAATTTTGTCTATTTGTTTTTAATTTTATATAATATATGAAATTAGCAAAAAATATATGCGATATAGATTGACAAAATTCTCCACAGGTGTTAACATGCACTTGAATGCAGATGTTGTGGTTCAGGACAAGCTTTTTCCTTGTTCTTAGAAAAAGATATAAGGGGATGGTGTCGTCGCTGCCGTAAAGACCGGAGGGTCAGGCCGCGGCGTCAGATGGAATGGGGTGAAAAGCCCCGCGTAACCGGCGCTGTGAGCGTGAGGCCGTACCGAAATACCGGTAAACCGGTATGTGGACGAAAGTCAGCCACTTTGGGGCATCTTGTTGCCCCTGGGGAAGGTAGGATACGGACGCAGGAAGCATTGGCTTCCATAACGCGAGTCAGAAGACTTACACGATTCCTTTGCTTATTTTCGCGGCGGTGTATCCCCCGCGGGATTGAATGCAAAAATACGGTTGCATCAATTTCTCGTCTGGAAAAGACAGAAATTGATGCTTTTTTATTTTCAGAAAATCCCCGCCGATGCTAAAGCGGAAAATCACCGGCGAAAAGGAGATGATGCCTATGGGCCTGTTTTATTAAAGGACCACGATATCCATGGGCTCGCGGCCGGTAATCCCCGGCGCGGGAAAACCCCGGCAAAGGGGAAAAATGAGAAAAGGAGAAATTGAAAATGAAAAAGCTGATAAATTCCCGTAAGCTTTTCTCCCTGCTTTTGGCGGTCATGTTCCTGTTGTCCTGCTCGGCCAGCGGCCTCTTTGCGGCCGATAGCGACCCCAATCTGGTGGCCTGGCAATCGGATTATTCGCATACAACCGCTGCGGGCACAGAGGATCTCTTTACCTTTACCGCCTGCCCTGCCGACAGCGACTGGATGCCCACGGGCTTTACGGACGAGACAGGGGCGGAGAACGTGACCTGGTCCGTGGTGAGCGGCAGTACCTCCGGCGTATACGTGGCGGACTATTATGCCCAGCAAATCGGCGACAAGTGGGCCGCCACAGGCGCCATCTACGTAGAAGAGACGGCGGACCCCGGTATCGCCAGCATCGAGGTTGAAAATAACGCCACCGGCGCCACGACCAATTTTTCCGTTGTGGTGGACGGCGTAAGCCCCGACGTCAGCAATGTTTCGTTCCGGGTCTATACCGATAATGTTACGCTTAAAACCGATGGGACGGCCTCAACGGTATCCGGCAATGACTTCTACGGCAATACCAGCTATCCCAGCGTGATGGACAGCATCGTCCGTATGCTTTACACTGGCGCCATTGACCAGTATACCTATCAGCAGCAATACGGCACCTACGTAGTCAGAAACATGAAGGTCGATGGTGTTTGGTATTATGCCGACGATGACACCTATACCGGCTGGCAGTACCGGGTGTATCGCAATAATCAGCTGGTGGAGCTGTCCTCCCTTTTCGGGCCTGACGAATTCTCCCTTCAGTCCAATGACGTGGTGATGTGGAAGTACGGCGCTTACGGCGCGATTACATTCCCCGGCACATTGCCGGCGATTTAAGAAATCTGCAGGGAAAGAGGAAATAAGGGGGCACTTTGAAAAAGTGCCCCCTCTTAATGGAGGATAGACTATGACGCAAAGACACGGAAACGTAAGAAAATTACTGGCCCTGGTTCTGGCGCTGCTGCTGTGCCTGGGAGCTTTGCCGGGGCCGGCGGCCCTCTCCGCCCAGGGGTTGGACAGCGACGTGACGGCAGCCCAGGCCCAGCCGGGAGAGGAGCAGCCAGGCGAAGTCCAGCCGGGAGAAGGGCAGCCAGGAGACGTCCAGCCGGGAGAAGGGCAGCCAGGCGACGTTCAGCCGGCAGATGAGCAGCCCGGAGAAGGCCAGCCGGCAGATGAGAAACAACCGGTTAATGCCTTGCTTGCCGAACCGGCCAAGCGCGACGTATACTTATATTCATATCAAATAATGCTCTATACCTATATCGAAGTGTTTGATTCCGCGGGAAACCAGGCAGAGGTTACCCTGAGTACCAAGATAAAAACCCCGCACAGGATGAACGTAGCGCCGGGAGAATATACCTATAAGATTTATAAGGATAAGAAAAAGGATCTGCTGCAGGGCCAGGGCTCCTTTACTGTGGAGCCGGGCCAGGATCCCCAATCCATCTTTTTTTCCTATATAACGTTAAAGCTTCAGACTCAGCCGCCGGAGTATCAGAAGGGCGGGGAAACGGTCCTTTACGACGAAAGCGGCCGCTCCTGTGAGCCGGGAAAGAAGACCCTAGTGACCGACGGCCAGGAGCCCTGGGTGGGCTATAGGGAGTGGAAATATGCCGTTCCTGTTTCGCCGGGTTATAATACCTTCACTTACAAATATACGCCTGCGGACAACCGACTGAACGCCTACAGCGGAAAATTGACCCTGTGGGGCGGCAGCGAAGTTCCGAAGTTAGAGAACGACAGCTTCCCATCGCTCCCCCTTCAGAGCGATCTTTCCGTCAAGGTCACCAAAGGGGTGGCGGCCCGGGTGTTTACCCAGGGCAACGCCGCCTATTATCCCTTCCAGGAATATTTCGAAGGCCAGGATTTCAGTGTGGACCGAGACTCCAGCCCCGATTATGATATTTACCGCCTGACCTTCCCCCTGCAGGCGAGCTTCCTGATGCTGACGGGAGGAGAGGGCACCGGTTATATCAAAACCGGCCGGGACTATTTTGTAAGCGACCAAAACGGCCTGAACGCCACCATGGACGTCAACCTCCGGGGCCCCGGGGAAGGCGACGGCGCCGCCAGCGCCGGGAAGTTCATGGAAAACAACCTCTATCTCAACGTGGACGACAGCGGCTACCTGCTGCTGGACGTAGGGGAATCCAAACGGCTGGAGGCCTTCCGGGTCTGGCAGACCGTGGAAGACGCCACGGGAAATACCTTCTTTGAGCCGGATTTCCACTATGAGATCATCGGCGATTCGGTAGCCGTTGAGAAGGCCGGCGCGGTGGGCCGGGAATACGCCGCCCTTCGGGCCCTTAAGCCCGGCCTGAGCCTGGTGAAGGTGACCTATGATTCCCTGATATTTCAAAATAGCAATGGTATTCCCATCTATTATCCCGGCATAGACCCGGAGAATACCCGCGTCATCGTGGTAAATGTAGGCGGCGATGCAGGAGACATCCGGCCCAACATCGGCCAGACCGAATTCGATACCCTTTATTTTCTGGAAAAGCTCCTTGAGCCGGAAGGCACGGAGACCCCGGGGCCGGGTTTCGCGGAATATACCTTTACCCCGGCTTCTACCTCTCCCCTGAAGGTACGGGTCCACGGTCCCCTCCACAATACCGCCTGGGGACAGGGCTGGACCTCCTATGAGCCGGCAAAGGACGGCAGCTATACGGTGCATCTTAAGGAAGGCCGCAATATCATCGAACTGACCAACGCTGCCGGCGCCGCCTCCTATTATGTGGTCACCGCGCTCGGGGTCGTGGTGACGG
>JAYFQF010000009.1:0-83425 GCA_034927285.1 Peptococcaceae bacterium | reverse complement strand
CAGTCCTCTTTCCCCCAGTACCATCGTGATGGCCGCCGTCAAGGTCGTTTTGCCGTGGTCAACGTGACCGATGGTCCCAATGTTTACATGGGGCTTTGTTCTTTCGTATTTCGCTTTTGCCATTGGTTTCTTTCCTCCTTAACTTCCATGGTCATTTGACCGAAAGATACTTGCTTTCAGATAAAAATAATACGTGGAAAAGCCCCTAATGTCAATACCTGACAGGGCCAAGAATAAGATTGAAAAACCGGTCATAAGCCTTTAGAATAAAGATACCTTGCTCACCAGAAACTTCGGAGGAACCATGGCGCCTGACAATAGCTTCTCGAAAATCTATATGGCCTTCCTTACCGTCTTTCCCATCTTCCTGATTCTGGCGGCTTTAACTCTGGCCGCCGGTTTTTTCAACCGCTTCGATCTTGATGCAATCATTGTTTACGCTGCCGCCAATCCCGGAGAAATGCTGGCGATTTTCCTGGCTCTGTACGCGGTGAAATCGCTGTCGGTGGCCATTCCCCTGATGGCCCTTTACATAGCCTGCGGCAGCCTGCTGCCCCCTCTGATCGCTCTGGCGGTAAACAGCCTGGGGCTTTTGGTCACCTTTTCGATCCCTTATGGACTGGGCCGGCTGGCGGGCCGGGGGCTGGTGGATCTGCTGGAAAGCAAATACCCCAGGCTCCGGAGGATCAGCGGCTTTAACGCGGATAATCCCTGGTTGGCCTCATATATTCTAAGGGCGATCCATATGCTGCCGGGCGATATCGTCAGCATGGCTCTGGGAGCCATGGCCGTGGATTTCAAAGCCTACCTGGTAGGCAGCTTCGGCGGCCTGTTCCCGGTGATGTTTTTTGCCACCTTGCTGGGAAACAATATCCGGGATCTGGAACCCCTGGGTATCCTGCTGACCCTTTTGGCCATCCTGGCTTCCACCCTGATCCCCCTGGCCGTCTACCGCCGGCGGAAGAAGGCGGCAGAAGCGGGAGCACCGTAAACAAAACCTTTCCGCATCGAAGGGAGCGCTCTATGACGACACTGCTGATTAAGAACATTAAGGCCCTGGTAAGCTGCGACAGCCGGGACCGCCTATATGAAAACGTCGATCTCTTCGCCCGGGACGGCTTTATCGAAGAGAGCCGGCCCCTCAAGCCGGTAAAAAAGTGTCTATCATGGCCGACATCCGGGCGCCCCAGCCTTCCGACGCCTCAAGATAACACGATACGGTGATCGTAAAGAATCCGTCCTCTCCGCCGATCAGATAAATATCCCCCGTCGGACTGTCCCACCGGGCGCCGGCTTCCGGCTTGGCATGAAACCATAGGGCCGTCTGCCCCCCGATCTGCTTTTCGCCTTCATCGGTATAGGAATCGATAACCTCGCTTCCAGCCGTGCCTCGCACGGCTATAATTGAGATTTTAGACGTTTTATGCCGGCGCTTTGTTCCCAAAGAAGATTTTGCCGTTTTTTCCAATTTAGAATAAGCGTATCTTTTACACATCAAACCTGGAATAGGAACTGTAGCAATCCAGGCATAGTTTTTTGTCTTCCTGAAGCCTGATCCAGTTTGCACCGGTGGTTTCTCCACAACAATCACACACATAAGAATCAAAAATCCGCGCCGGTTCCGGTAACTGGATTCTGGTTTTCTTGACATCAAACATATCCTTAGGTTGGCAGGACTGATAGTAGGCAAAAGATCTTTCTCTGGTCATGCCGTCCGGTTTCTTCTTCAAAACCAGCCGGACAGATTCTCCTGTGCTGCGGCTATAAAATGAGAACGCCTGTTTGCCACGCAAATGGAACAGCAGATTTCCCTTACCAATGCTGCAGCCAAGAATGACCTGAATGGCATCAACTCCGCAAGCATCGTTTTCCGCGATGCAGACGATCTGCTCATCGTCGGAAATACAGATGTCATGCTTATTATCCCCCGGAGCTAAATTCAGCAGATCAATAGCGTACAGCGCCGCCTTGTAGCCAATAGTCAGGCCCCCGCATTCATGTCCGTGAAATGCCACACATTTTTCCCAAATTATTTTTTCCATGATACAAATCTCCTTTTATTCAAATTGATCCCCTTCTTTTTGTTAAGTGTCCTAGGTTCATAAAAGGCCCTTCTAATCAACCAGAACCATACGGTTTCCTTTTACGGAAACGATCTCTGCATGGACGCCGTAGACATCCAGGATTGCCGTTCGGTCAAGGATGAACGTATCCCCGTATCGGTAGATCTGTCCGTCCTTAAGCAATAAAAAACGATCGCAAAACCGCAGGGCCAAATTTAAATCATGTATGACGATGATGGCGGAAATTCCAATGTTGTGGCAAATATTCCGTACGATTTCTAAGACCTGGTATTGATTTTGCAGATCCAGGCTGCTGGTAGGCTCGTCCAGCAGCAGAATTTCAGGCTGTTGCGCCAAGGCGCGGGCCAGCATAACCTTTTGGCGTTCTCCGCCGCTGAGTTGATTCAGAAATCGGCCCCGCAAAGGTGTAAGCCCCAACTGATCCATACACTCATGCACGATGCGATGGTCCTCTTTCGTAAAACCCCAGCGCATATATGGCCGGCGCCCCAGCATCACCACATCGCGGACGGTCATCTGGGGATCCGGGACAGTTTGAGCCACAAAAGCCACTCGTTTGGCAATTTCCCGGTTTGGCATCTGAAGCAGGTTCTGATCTCCCATGCGGACATGCCCCTTTTTCGCAAGCAAAATCCGATTGAAGCATTTCAGCATGGTGCTTTTTCCCGCTCCGTTATTGCCGAGAATCGCCATGAACTGTCCTTCCTCCAGGGAAAACGAAATATTTCTGAGGATTTCCGGTCCATTCCGGTAACTAAATTTCAGATCCTCGACGATCAGCATTCTTTTTTCCCCCCTTCAAACAGTAAATAGAGAAACAAAGGCCCGCCCAGGAAAGAGGTAATGGCGCCAATCGGAAGAATGACCGGGCTGATAACTGTCCGCGAAAACAAATCGCCCAGCAGCAGGAGGGCGGCGCCGGCAAGAATGGAGCCCGGAACGAGATAAACGTGGTTATTCCCCAAGACTAAACGGACGATATGAGGGGCAACCAAACCAATGAAACTGATCAGGCCGATGTAAGATACAATTGTGGAAGCCGTAAAACAGCAGAGGATCATGTTGATCAGCGTCAGCCTCCTGACGTTGATTCCAAGGCTTGCGGCCGTTTCCGATCCGTTCAGCAGGGCGTTATAGTCCCAGCGATGTAGGAAATAATAGACACTGACGACAAGCACAACACAGCCCATCAGGGAAATGTCCGTCCAGTTGGTGCTCCCTAAGTCTCCAAAAGTCCAGAAAACCATAGTTGCAAGCTGAATCTCATTGGCAAAATACTGGATCAATGTGGTTGCGCCCGTGAACATAGCGCTGATTGCCACACCGGCAAGCACAACTCCCTCGGGAGAAATCTGTCTGATCTTGGACAGGCCCAAAATAATGAAGGCGACAGCCATACTCCCGACAAACGCGCAAAGAGAAATCGCCACATTACCAAGACCGCCCATTGCGCCGACATTTAACACAATAATAGCGAAAGCAGCGCCAAAGCTGGCGCCCTGGGAAACGCCGAGAGTTGATGCCGATGCCAGCGGATTTCGGAGAATTGCCTGCAGTACGCACCCGGAAACGCCCAGGCCTGCGCCAGCGATAATTGCGGTCAGAATGCGCGGCATCCGGTTATTGCGCACGATGATATTGATCTTGTCGTCGGTTGCTTTTCCCGCAATTCCACGGATCAATTCCGCGATCGGTGTGTCATAGGATCCCGCACACAGGGACAACAGAACCGTTAATATCAGGAAAAGCAGCAGGGCCGTTAAAAAGAGGATGCTGCGCTCTTGGTTGCGGCGATAGTCCGAATCCAACTGTTTATTCTCCAATGGTGACGGCCCTGAACTCATAGCCGGCCTCCTTCAGATCGTTATAGGGATTGGTCCCGAGAAAAGTTTCAAAAATTTCTCCCGCTTTTTCAACGGGATCAATATCTTTAAACTGTTCCGGGTAAATAACCGCGGCGGCATAATAGGCGTCAGCCAGCGCGGTTTCCAGGTTTGCGGCGCTGGAGCGGAAGGAAATCTGGGAATAGACTCTCCCTTCTTTGACGGCAGCCAGGCTGCTGTAATAGTCCGGATTTTTCGCATAATCCTCTTTAATTAAATCCATTCCGTTAAAGTCGACAAAAATATAATCCGGATCCCAGGCCAAAACCTTTTCAGGATCAATATTAAAAGCTCCGGTCTGTCCGGTTTCATCGGCCAGATTCCTTGCGTGAATAATGGCCAAGGGACCATAATTGGCTTCAGTTCCCTCGAACCCGTGAGCGCCTTTGTACGACACGCCGCCTACATAAACGGTCGGCTTATCCGCTTCCGAAATATTTGCCGTACGGGAATCCAGTTCCGCCTTGACGCTGTCCATGTAGGCAATCAGCTCATTGGCACGATCTTCTTTTCCGTATACCTCCCCCATAATTTGAATGGTTTTATAAGCGCCGTTATCCATGGTGGTATCGCTGCCGGGAACGACAACAACGGGTATGTTTGTTTTTTGCTGCAGCGCATCGGCGTCGTCATTGGATGAAGCCGTCATAATGATCACGTCGGGATTGGCTTGAATAATCGTCTCCGGGTAGTGTTCTCCATTAGTTCCAATCACAGGCAGTTTTGAGAATTCGTCAAAATTTACGTAGTTATAGAGACGGGCTAAAGTGGCTTTCTGCTCGCCATCCTCCACACCCACAACCAGGTCTTGGGCCTTCATATAGCAAGTATAACGCAAAGCTCCGACATTGACACAAACAATGCTTTTTACAGTATTAGGAATTGTCACTTGCCGGCCGGCACTGTCCGTGATGTCTCTGGTTCCTTCCGCATTCGGTGTTTTTGGTCCTGAAGTTTGGCTCTCATTCGGTACTGAAGATGGCGAATTGGAATCCCCGCAGGCTGCCAATGACAAAATCATCAGCGCTGCGAGCAAGGACATAAAATATTTCTTCATTTTTATATTCCTCTCTTTCTTTATCCGGTTCCTTACTTATCCCAAAAACATCTCCTTGAAACAAAAAAAGTGAAGGCAACTTGTTTCTTTCAGGAAACAAAATTACCTTCACGATAATTATTTCAAAAATATAAGCGGGATTATCACCACATAAGCCATCTTCTGACAGCAACTGCGCCCTTCGTGGGCAACAACATTTTTTTTATTATAAGTTTTATGATTCGAAAATGCAATAGCGAAGCTCAACGTAAAACTGCCTGGAATATTATCGTCGAGAATCAGTCAAAATGCTCCGAGGAAAACTCCCTTTCTCCGAGATCAAAAACAATGCCGGAACGCCAAGAACCGACGGTCTTATTAATAGCCTAGCGCCGGGCCTTCCGGGCCTCCACCCGGGCCCTGGCCGCTTCCCACTCCCGCTTTTCTTCTTCCGTTTCCAGGATCAATTTCGGCGCCTCCGCCGGCCGCTCCAGTTCATCCAGGGCCACCATCACAAAATAAGCCCGGTTCAGGGGTGTTCTGCTGCCGTCTCTTGCCTCGATCTCGGCGTCCAGACGCACTTCCATGGAAGTGTGCCCCACATAAGTTACCCGCCCGGTAATCACGATCATGTCGTCCACATAGGCAGGCGCCAGAAACTGCAGATTGTCGATGGCTGCGGTGGTCACCATCATACCGCTGTGACGCCGGCCCACCACGCCGGCCACAACATCCATCCAGGCGATCAGTTGTCCGCCAAATAACCGATGATAGCCGTTCATATGGGTCTGCTGTACGATCTGAACCTGCTCTGTCAAGGAATCCTTTACCCGCCTTGCCGGTTTTTCCATCCTCTTTCGCTCCTTCGCCTCCAAAACAGGACAAGCCTTAGCCGGACCTTCAGGAACAGCCGAGAGTCTGCCGGAGGGCTATTGATTTTTACGTTTCCTTACCGCCTGGGTCAGCAGATACTCGATTTGCCCGTTGATCGAGCGGAAATCGTCCTCGGCCCAGGCCGCCAGGTCCTGCCACAGGGAGGGCGATAACCGAAGCAATATTTGCTTTTTTTCCTTTCCGGCATCCTGGCTCTCCGGAGCCAAGGCCCCTTTATCCGCCCTGCTCATCTTAATAAATAGAGCCGCTGTTTACAATGGGCTGAGCGTCCCGGTTGCCGCAAAGGACCACCAGGAGGTTACTGACCATGGCGGCCTTACGCTCGTCGTCCAAGGAAACAATTTCCTGCTGGCTGAGTTTATGGAGAGCCATTTCCACCATACCCACGGCTCCCTCCACGATCATCTGCCTGGCTTCAATAATAGCAGAGGCCTGCTGCCGCTGCAACATGGCGGCGGCAATTTCCGGAGCGTAGGCCAGGTGGGTTATACGGGCTTCCAGGATCTCTATGCCGGCCACATCCACCTTTTCCTGCAGTTCCTCTTTCAGCCGCAGGGCCACTTCCTGACTGGAGCCCCGCAAAGATTTTTCATCCCCGCCGGAAGACACGTCATAAGGATAGCTTCTGGCGATGTTCCGCAGGGCGCTGTCGCACTGGATGGAAAGGTATTCCTTGAAATTATCCACATTAAAAACCGCTTTGGCGGTATCGGTGATCCGCCAGATCACATTGACGCCGATTTCGATGGGGTTGCCCAGCTCGTCATTGATTTTCTGCTTGCCGTTATTTAAGGTCAAGGCTTTCAGGGACAGCTTCTTGCCTCTGCCGGCAGGGCTGTCCTCCACAATCGCCGCCCCCTGGCCCGCCGCCGCGGTCCCGGCGGGCTTAACCTGGAATGAGGACTTTGCCACGGGGTTTATGCCGCTGCAAAAGGGGTTCACCCAGTAAAAACCCGGAGTCTTGAGGGTGCCGTAATATTTTCCAAAGAGGGTCAGAACCAGAGCTTCATTGGGATTGATGACCCGCAGGCCGCAAAAAAGGATAGGGGCGATGATGAAGGCGGTGACGGCCAAAGCGGGAATCAGGAAAAAATAAGTCGCCACCTGCCCTAAATAAGCCCTCAGGAAATAGTTAAACGAAGTGCTGAGGATAAAAAACAGCAGGGAGCCGATTTCCAGCGCCAGGGAAAAAAGCAGCATCAGTCCGCCGCTCTTGCCTTTAATCACCTTTTCCACCGCCGCCGGATTTTCTTTCTTGATTTCGTTTGTCATAGCTTCTCCTTCTTTCCATTCCTCCGTTAAAAAGGAACGAATTACATTCATTTCATCTTATTCTTCTGATATCTAAATGATATCATATTCATATTATTCTCTCGGGAGCCTCCTGTCAATAGAATTAATTGACACGGCAGTTGCAGGCTCCCCATGATATAATCAAGAATGAATTTTATCATAATTCTCCGCCCGCGGCGGGCCGCGCGATAATGGCGAAGCGAGGGGCCGGCCGCGTTGCAATCGGGAATTCATGATATAATGAACTGTGCGAATTTCATTATCATTTATTTTGGAAGAAATAACCCAGGAAAGGAAGAACCCCATGAAAAGAAACAAACCGATGGCGCTTGCGGCATTATGCTGCTTTAGCTTGCTGGCCGGCTGCGGACAAAACGCCGCTGCCGGAACGGCCCCCGCCGCCGGACAAAGCCAGCCCCCAGCTCCTGAAGGCCAGTCCTTCTCCATTGAGGACCGGCTGGAAACCGGCAGCTTTACCATCACTTACACCGCTCCCGAAAGCGGCGAAGAAACGCAATATCTCTTTGGGGAATACGATTACCGGCTGCCCCGGATGGTGCCTGCCGACGAAGCCGGGGCCGGCGTCGTCAAAGCTGCCGAGGTTTTTAACGCCAAGGTAAACGACTATCTCCAAAAGAGCCTGGCCGCCATGAAAGAGGCCGCGGATTTTGAGCAGCAGGAACCCCTGGGCCCCCATCAGCCCTACAGTGATGAAGCCGGTTATCAGCTTTATCAGACCCCAAACCTGATCAGCGTCCAGGTGAATTTCGGGAGCTACTACGGCGGCGCTCACCCCAACCACGCCAGCCTGTCCTGGCTTTTTGATGTGGAAAATGCCCAATTTATTACCCCCCTGGACCTGGCCGCCGACCCGGAGGCTATGGAAACCGCGATAACTGAGGAAATCCTGGCTCAGATCCAACAGAAAGAGCTGGCCGAAGGGCTCTGGCCGGAGTATCAGGATATCGCGGCCGGCTGGGCCGGGCAGTCGGGGGCCAATGCCTCCTTTATCCATGGAGAAGGTCTGACCTTGACCTTCTCCCCTTATACCCTGGCCTCTTATGCCGCCGGCGACCAGATTTTCGAAATTCCTTCGGCCATTTACCAGCCACTGCTCAGCGATTACGGTCTTAGCCTGCTGCAGCTGAACTAAAGGCCCCGGCACAGCCGGTTTTCAAGGATCGCAAAAGCATCCAAGGACTTCCCGGATAACGTTTCTGAAAAGCAGACGGTCTTGCTCAAAAATGGCAAGGCCGTCTGTTTTTGATTTCGGCGCTATTTTTTCCTTTTGCCCGGCGGATCTTTCTGCCTGTCCGGTCTTGAGTAAACGGGATGACAGCGGCTAGAAACTCTGCTCAGAAAATTTCTTCGCCTAGGCAGAGGAGGTCTTTTTCCGCAAAAACCCAATACTCCGATTCCCCGGCCCTTCTCCATCCGGAAAAATGTTTTTAAAAACCCAATACCGTAGGATTGTTTCCCGTTTTTTTCCCTCTTACGATAAAATTGAGCCGCCAAAGAGGACCGCACCAAGGCTATGGCGGTATCCCCAAACAACGATTCCCGGGCAGCAAAGATTCAGGGAAACCAAAGGAGGAAGCTCCGATGAGCAAAAACAGTTTTTTTCAAGGCAGCCGGCAGCCGCGCCGGTCCTTCCGGAATTGACGCCGATGCCGGATTTAACCGCCAGGGGTTCCTTCTGGAAACTGGATACGGCCGGCGGCAAGCTGATCATTTCCAACGACTCCGGGATGAGCCACTGGATCCAAAAAGGCAAGGCCCTCTACGGCAACCTGGTAAAAAGCGTAAAAATCAGGGCCGGCGTTACAGCCATCGGCAAATCCGCCTTTTCTCACTGCACTAATCTGGCGGACATCAGCCTGCCTCCTTCCCTGAAAAGCATAGGCAGCGGAGCGTTTTGTCATTGCAATGTGCTGACAAGCGTCGCCCTGCCCTCCGCCCTGACCGCCATCGGCGACGACGCCTTCAGGAATTGTCCCCGCCTGACAAGGATGAATCTGCCCCCTTCCCTGGAAACTCTGGGGGGCTGGGTGTTCTATGACTGCCAGAACCTGGCCGGCCTTAACCTTCCCGCTTCCCTGAAAGCCTTAGGGGACCGGGTATTCGACGGCTGCAAAAGTCTGGGGGCCATTCGGGTGGATCCGCAAAACCCGCTCTTTTCTTCCGACCCGGAGGGCCAGCTGTTTGATAAAGAAAAAACGGCCCTGCTCCGTTATATGCCCGCAAAAAGCCGGGAAAGCTACGTAATCCCGGATACGGTGACAAAAATCGGCCCCGGAGCTTTTGAAAGCGCCGAAAACCTGAAAAATATCATCATTCCTTCCGGCGTTACGGAGATCGGCAGGGCGGCTTTCCGGTCATGCCGCCGCCTGGAAGGCATCGTCATTCCCCCCGGGGTAAAAAGCATCGCCATGGAGGCCTTCGCAAATTGCGCCGGTCTTTTTAGCGTAACCATTGACGGTCCTTCTTCACTGGAAAAGATCGGAGACAGCGCTTTTCGCAATTGCGCCGGCCTGATCAGCATTTCCCTTCCCTCTTCCCTGAAGGGCCTGGGCAATAACGCCTTTTACCATTGCCACGGACTAAAAGACGTGGCTTTTGAGGCCGGCGCCTCCCTGGAAAAAATAGAAGACGGCGCCTTCTTTAATTGCGCCGGCCTGATCGGCATTTCCCTTCCTTCTTCCCTGAAGAGCCTGGGCAGCAACGCCTTTTACCATTGCGGCAGCCTGGGAAGCGTCGAAATCCCCTGCCGGGTAACCTCCATCGGGATCAACGCCTTTTCCGGCTGCGCAAACCTGGGCTCCATTACGGTGCATCCGGAAAACCCCGCTTACTCCTCGGATGGAGAGGGCGTGCTTTATGATAAGAAAAAAACAACCCTGCTCCAGTATCCGCCGGGCAAAAAAGCCGCTGTCTTCAGCATTCCCGCCTCGGTGACAAAAATCAGCAATTATGCGTTTTCCGACTGCCACGGCCTGGAAAGCATATCCGTTCCCCCGGCGGTGGAATCCATAGGCTGTCATGCCTTTTTGAATTGCCAGGGCCTTGAGGCCATCACCGTGGCTCCGGAAAATCCCGCCTATTCTTCCGACGGGGGCGGTGTATTGTATGATAAGGAAAAAAGCGCCCTGCTCCAGTATCCGCCGGGAAAAAAGGCCGCGGTTTTCACCATCCCCGCCTCGGTGATCCAGATCCGGTATCTTGGTTTTTACCATTGCCAGAACCTGGCCGCCATCATGGCGGCTCCGGAAAATGCCGCTTATTCCTCCGACGAAGGCGTATTGTACGATAAGGCAAAGAGCGCCCTGCTCCAGTACCCCGCCGGCAAAAAAGCCGCCGCCTTCAGCATCCCGGCTTCCGTGACGCAGATCCAGTATCTGGCCTTTCTCCATTGCCAGAACCTGACCGCCATCACGGTAGATGCAAAAAATCCTGTCTATTCCTCCGACGGCCAGGGAGTGCTGTATAATCAGAAAAAGACCGTCCTGATCCAATATCCCGCCGGCAAACAGGCCGCTGCTTTCAGCGTTCCGGCTTCCGTGACGGAAATAGGCGACGGGGCGTTTTCTCCCAGTCAAAGTCTCAAGCAGGTATGCTTCCCCGCTTCGCTTAAGAAAATGGCCCCTTTTGCCTTAAAGGATTGCCGTAAGCTCAGCCAGGTGACCTTTCAAAGCCCGGCGCCCCCCGCGTGGAATATCGGGATATTCGACGGGATCTCTCATCCCCTGACCCTTTTGGTTCCCCCCGGGTCAAAAGAGGCTTATGAAAAACAACTAGCCGCCATAATGCCGGAAAACTCCGTAGTCAGGGAGCTATGGCCTTACCCCGCCGCCGGGGAAGAATAAACATAGGAAAAAAGCCGGGGCCGTTTGAATGCGGCATCGGCTTTTTTCCTTAACTCTTTTGTACTGCCCAGAACGTCCCTTTTTGTGCTGCCCCATAATCCGGTTCAGCTCAAACTTTGTGCCGTCCCCATAATCGGTTTGGGTTCAACTTGCGCCGGGCCATTAGCCCGGATGAAAGAGCTTCGGGGAGCTTACTTTTTTTCTCTGCGGAAGCACATGAACCAATCCAGGCAATACTGGTCGTCGTTTTGATTTTCCATGCGTTCTTTGGCGGTACCGCAGGAACCGGCAGTGGGTACGATCACATCGTCGCCGGGGCGCCAGTCGGCGGGAGTGGCCACACCGTCGCTGTCCGCCTTTTGCAGGGCCAGAATAATCCGCTTGATCTCGTCAAAATTCCGTCCCGTGGAAAGAGGATAGTACAGGATTGTCCGGATCTTCCCTTGGGGATCAATAACGAATACCGCCCGCACCGCCTGGGTATTGGACTGCCCCGGCTGGATCATGCCATATTTATTGGCTACTTCCATCCGAATGTCCTCGATCAGCGGGAACTTCACCTCGACATTTTTTTTGCCGTTCCATTCCAGTTCCTGGATCTTGCGCAGCCAGGCAATATGGGCATAGAGGGAATCCACCGACAGCCCCACCAGTTCCGTATTGAGGGCCCTGAATTCTTCCGCCATAGAGGCAAAGGTCATAAATTCGGTGGTGCAAACGGGAGTAAAGTCGGCGGGATGGGAAAACAGGATAACCCACTTTCCTTTATAATCCTCAGGAAAATGAATTTCCCCTTGAGTGGTCACCGCCTGAAAGCTGGGGGCGGTATCGCCGATCAACGGCATTCCGGTCGCTTGTATTTGTTCCATATTAAAAGCCTCCTTTGTTCATTTTCTCAGTAGAGCATGGTCAACTGCTTTCGATGAGACCATTATAAAGAAAAAAACCAAGAGACTCTGTAACAAAGTCACCAAACGATATTTATTCCTGTTTATCAGGCAGTGCGGCTAAGCGGAGATATCCGGAACTAACGGAGGGAAGAGGATTCCGCCAGCATTTCCACAAAAGCCGCCGCCCGGGTATTCAGCTGTTCCACGTCGGCCTGGGAAAAATCCGTTTCCAGATAGAGATAGGGGATATTTACCGACTCCCGCACCTTTTTGGATTCCATGGCGTAGGGATGGCAGGCCTGTAAAACCATATCCACCACGCCGTCGGCCTGATATTCTTCAATCATCCGCCGCAGCAGGAAAAACCGGTTGTGATTGGGAGAAATACAGGAGCAGCCGATCCGGATGTATTTATCGCAAAGGGCTTCCATGGGTTCGCTCTGTTCGTCCACTAATTCTTCATTGGGTTTTGCGCCGGTGCAGTTTTCAAAGGCGACCACGACGCCGCCGTTTTCTTCGATTGCCCGGATCACCTTTTCTGTAGCCCCGCCGATGGGCGAGCCGGTGATCAGGATACGTGGCCTGGGGTCGAGCCTTTTCCCTTTCCGGTACTCCTCTTCGATCCGGGAGGTCAGAGCGTTCAATTCCCGGATATTCTGCTCCTTTTCGAATTTGAAGCCGGCGCCGTAAACGGTTTGATAAATATCATAGCCCATCACCGCCGGAGGGTTCAGCTTGCCAAGGGAATAGAAATCTTTGAGGGCGGTTCTTTCCCGGTTCTTTAAATGGATGGCGGCCCGCAAGGCGTCTTCCTGGATTTTAACCTGAAAAAAGTCTTCCAGCTTTTCCGCCAGCCGCAGGATCTCCTTATGCCAGAGCTGCCTCCCCGCGGGAGAATCCAGGCTGTTGGGCATCTGCATCACATAAACATCCTTGAATTCTTTCATATACTCGAACATTTTCTTTTTGCCGTCACAGGTGGTTTCACCGACCACCAGATCGGAAAAATAGAAGTACGGACATTTATCGGATTTGCCGAAGCCATAGCTGGATTTGATCAGAGGACAAAGATTGCGGGGCAGGTCCTTTTCCGCCAGGGGAATCGTTTCGTCGGAGGTAGAGCACAAGCCCACCTTCACCGCTCCCGCGGCCATGATCAGTTCCTCCGGCATGAAGGTGCAGTATACGCCGACGACGGGAACGCCCTTTTTTTTCAGCTCGTGCATCCGTACAAAACCGTTTCTCCGGGCTTCGCCGAATTCCTGAAAGATTTCAGGCAGATCTGTTTTGATCGTCATAAATACCTCTTTTTCTATCGGGCTTGATTCTGTCATCATCATACCATTTTTATCGGCTGATGTCAGGCAGGCCGCGGGTCAATTCCGGCCTGTTCTTATCAATAATTCCGATAAGAAAGCAAGGATTTATTGACAATCCGCCGCGCCTGCCCAAATCACCTTGCCGTTGACCCGCAAAGAGCCGGGAAAAGGGGGCCAGGCAAAAGAGTTTAAATCAAAGGACCTGTAAACTCCGGTTTCCAGGTCCTTTGACGTCCGTGGTGAAAGCGTCTTTTCCCGATGAGCGGGTCCAGCCCCAGGAGGAGCGGCTAAGCTTCATTCTACGGTTTTATTATATTCCTCCAGCTCCATGATTCCGCCGGTCAGCTGCAGACCCCGCCAATGCTGTCATAAGCGTCGGGCCCAACGCTGTAGCCCGGCATCAATGTATGATTCATCTTCGTTCCTTCCTTCCTCTATTCACCCTTGTATTCAGGATGTTTTTTAATGAATTGGCGATTCTTGTAAACTCCTACGGTCAGCACCGGCACGATTACCGTGGCAATCCCCAGATAACCGCAATACCCGTAACCATATTTAATGATATTGGTCAGACCGGCCAGAGAAATGGTCATGGACAAAATGATGATAAAGGCCGTCAGGATGCCGCCGATATCGCTGCCTTTGACCGGGTCATTGATACGGAAATTCCCTTACCGGCCGGCAGTGCCGGCGTTCGCGGAAAAATACGCCGAGACAAAGGCCAGATGCAGGGCGGCGGAAACCGTCAGCGCCTCCTCATCGATATCGAATTTCTCGTGGTGGTGGGGATAGCTGCCGCCGGAACCCACAAAAGCAAAAAAAGTCGGGGCGATTTTGCCGTAGTAGCCAAAATCCTCAGTCCCCAGCTGGGGAATAAAATCAACCACTCCATCCGGCAGGATCTGTTTTGCCGCTGCGGCCGCTACCCGGTAAAGCTCCCGGGAATTATCCAGGATCGGCGTGGCGTATTCGCATTCCACTTCCGCCTTGACCCGGTGGGCGGCTGCCAGATGGCTGACGATCCGTTTTACCGCCGCCGCCGACTGGTTTCTCGTTTCTTCGCTGGTGAACCGGACCGTGCCGGAGATCTTTGCTTCCCTGGCAATGATATTATCCCGGGTACCGGCGTGAAACTGGCAGACTGAGAGCACCGCAGGCTGGGTAGGCGGGATTTCCCGGGATACGACATGCTGCAACGCCTCTACTATTGCCGCTCCGGCGGCAATAGCGTCGATACCTAAGTGGGGATATCCCCCATGGGCGCTTTCTCCGGTAACCGTGATCTTCAGAGAATTGGCGCCGGCCATTACGCCGCCGGAGCGCAGGGCGATTTTTCCCACAGGGAGCTGGGCCCTCACATGGATTCCAAAAAAGGCGTCCACGTCCTGAAGCTGATTTGCGGCGATCATCAGCAGGGCCCCCCTGCCGACCTCTTCCGCCGGCTGAAAAATCAGTTTAACGGTGCCCTCAAGTTCATCTTTATGGGCAGACAAAATCTTTGCGGCCACCAGCAAGGCGCTGGCATGGGCGTCATGGCCGCAGGCATGCATCAGTCCTTCATGGCGGGAGCTGTAATCCGCTCCCGTCCGCTCTGTGATTTCCAAAGCGTCGATATCCGCCCTGAGGGCCAGTACCGGCTGATCCTCTTTCCCTTTAATGATCCCGATAGTCCCCGTATCCCCGGCCGTCACGTAGGGAATCCCCATCTGGGACAGTTCCTCCCTTATCCGCCGGCTGGTTTGGAATTCCTTTAAGCTGGATTCGGGGTTTTGATGGAACCACCGGCGCAGGGCCACTAATTCCCCGGCATGGGCCGCCGCTTCCCGATAAAAATCTCTCATCGCGTTTGCCGCCTTTCTCGGGAATTATTTCCCTTCATAGTCAAAAGCCGGCAGGGCGGCGAAAGAATAGACCTCGTTGATGGCGTCGACAACGCCTTTCGTATGATAAGCGTCGACGATTTTCAAATACACCGGATTCTCTTTATCCTCTGTTCTTGCCGCGATGATATTAAAAAACGGCTGCTGTTCAGGGTTGCTGAGATCAATTTCGTCTCTGTAGATAGGGTCGTTTATGGGATCCAGACCGTAATCCACCGCATAGCCGCAGTTAATGATGGCGGCGTCCACATCCTCCAGAGACCGGGGCAGCTGTGCGCCCGCCAGCTCCACAAACTTGATCTCTTTGTAATTCTCCGCAATGTCCTTAATCAGGCCGTTGTTTCCGGCTTCCGGCGCCAAGGTGATCAGGCCGGCGTTTTTCAGCACAATCAATGCCCGGCCCTGGTTGGTGGGGTCATCGGGGATGGCGATTGTAGCGCCCTGGGGCAGGGCCTCCAGGGAAGTGTGCTTTTTGGAAAACAGGTTCAGCGGTACGATCACCGTATCCCCGATGGCGGTCAGATCCAGCTCCAGCTCCTCTTTGTTTTTATTGAAATATGCATAATGCTGAAAGGCGTTCAGGTCGATTTCCCCTTCGGCCAGGGCCTTGTTGGGCTCGCCATTGGTCAGATTGATCCGCTCTATTTTGATTTTTTCTCCCCGTCGGTCCAGCTCTTTTTGCACCGCGTCCCAGACCCGGGGTTCGTCGGAAGTAGTGCCGATCTTAACCACTGTCGTCCCGCCGGCAGCTTCGCTGCCGCAGGCCGCAAAGCCCGGCACCAGAATCAAAAGGCTCAATAAGGCGGCGATTTTGCGTAATGTTTTTTTCATGATTAATCCTGTCTCCTCTCCGGCGCAGCCCGTGAGGTTTTCTTCCTTGTCTTTTCTCCTCTCCGGCGCGCCCGCCGCTTGTTTTGGTAAGCGGCCAACCGAATTAATACTCTGCTTTATGCCCGGGGATCATTAATGCGTCAGTTTTCGCGCGATTTTGCTTCCTGCATTCTGAACGATATTTACAATCAGCAGCAGAAGCAAAACGGTCACTACAGTGATATCGTTCATGTATCGGGAATAACCATACCGGACGGCGAAGTTGCCGATACCGCCGCCCCCCACCGTGCCGGCCATGGCCGACAAGCCGATCAGGCTGATAAAGCTGGTGATCAAAGAACGCATAAGCCCCGGCAGGGCCTCCGGCAGGAGGACATGGGCAATAATGTAAAAGCGCGAAAGGCCCATGGCCCTGGCCGCTTCGATCACGCCGTTATCGATCTCTAAAAGGGCCTGTTCCGTCGTCCTGGACACCAAGGGAATGATCCCCGCCACCATAGGGACGATAGCTCCCCGCACCCCGATGGAGGTTCCCACCAGAAAACGGGTAAACGATACCATCAGGGCAATCAGAATCACAAAGGGAATAGAGCGCAGGGTGTTGATCACTTTGTCCAGAACCATGTTAAAAATCCGGTAATCGTACAGACTGCCCTCTCTGGTAACTACCAGGACAATTCCCAAAAACGTGCCCAGCAGCATGCCGAAAACGCCGGATATGCTGACCATCACCAGAGTTTGGACTATGGACATCAGCAGATCCCCAAACAGCTCATATACATTGGGAAAAAGCCCGATCAAAAGCTCTTTCATCCGGATGACCTCCCTTCCGCTCCTTCGGCAAGCACCGAAACCGCAACACCCTTTGACTTCAGATCGTCCACCGCCCGGGTTATCTGGGAGGGGGAGCCCCGGATAATCACGAACAGACTGCCGATGGTCTGCTGCTGAACCACTTCGATACCGCCGTAGATAATGCTGACGTCCACCTGAAAGTTTCTGACCAGCCGCGCTATGTAGGCGTCGTTGGCCCTTTCCCCGAGGAAAACCAGATGAAGCAGTTTTCCTTCCTCTCCGGTAAGCTCCCGGATATCAATCTGCTTAAGCAATTTTTCCAGGCCGTCCAGCTTAAACAGACCGGCGGTGAACCTTTTGGCAGCCTGAGATTGGGGGTTGGTAAACACATCGAACAAGCCCCCCTGTTCCACGATGCCCCCCTTTTCCATAATGGCGACTTTATTGCAGATTTCCTTGATTACGTGCATCTCATGGGTAATGATCACGATGGTAAGGCCCAGCTTTTGGTTCAGCTGCCGCAGCAGCTCCAGAATCGAATCGGTGGTCTGGGGATCCAGGGCGGAAGTGGCTTCATCGCTAAGCAGAATCTGTGGATCATTAGCCAGGGCCCGGGCGATGGCCACCCGTTGCTTCTGGCCGCCGCTAAGCTGCGAAGGATAGCTGTTTCTTTTCTCTTCAAGACTCACCAGAGCCAGAAGCTCATCCACCTTTTGGTCGATTTCCCGCCGGCCCTTTTTCAGATACTTCAGCGGCAGGGCAATATTATCGTAAACAGTCTTGGATTTAAGCAAATTGAAATGCTGAAAAATCATTCCGGTTTTCTGACGGGTTTTCTCCAGCTGACCTTCGGTTTGGTCGGTAATGTCTTCTCCGTTGATGATCACCCTTCCCTGGTCGGGATGCTCCAGCAGATTAATGCAGCGGATCAGCGTGCTCTTTCCGGCGCCGCTGTAGCCGATAACCCCGAAGATATCCCCCCGTTCCACTTTGAGGGAAACCCCCTTTAAAGCCTCAACTTCCTTGCCGGAAGCCCGGTATGTTTTTGTTATCCCAGCAAGCTCAATCATTTTCCCCACCAATTCTCTTTCCTCTTTTCCTTCCTCAACGATTTGAACTGTTTCGTCTTTTCCAGCTGAACCCTTCAGGCAGAGGCGGCCGGCCAAAATCTTTTTCAGCCTTTTCTCCTTTCTTCCCAAAAATAAAACAGCCGGCGCCGTCAGCCCAGCTGTTTTTCTTCCGTAATTTAAACAGAATCCCGGGCGTCATCATAGGGGAATGCGCAGTAAAGAACAGAGCATACAATCCTTTTGCATGCCCGGGCCAAAGACGGATCCTTGCTTTTTTCCAAAACCTACCATAACCGGCCTTCCTCCTTTTATATTAATCTTATATGAATTATATGTTTTGAAATTGTCCTTGTCAAGGGGAAAAAACGCCTGAGAATAAAACAGGGGCCTAAGGGCTTTTGAAAGCACGGGCCTGACGCCGCTCAAGCAAAAACCCCCGGCAGTCGCTGAACGCCTGCCGGGGGTATCTTGTCATGGGCCAATTCTATTTTCCGGGTTGCTCATTTTTGGAATATGCTTTTTCTATCCCGCCGCAGCTCTTCCGACGTTATATTGATCGCCAGCTCCTCAAGGGCGGATACGGTTGCGGCGGTACATAAAACCAAAGCCGTTATGTTCAATCCCCACAAGCTGTGCAAGAAGGGAAATACAAACAACAAAAGTCCCGTCAGCTTGTTCAGGCGGGTATGCAAAAACGCCAGAGCCCGATATTTTACAAACCCTGCGGCCAAAGAAAGCAGGCGCAGGACAGTAATTATTCCTATCCAGCATAACAGCCAAAAAGGCCAGGGGAATGCCGGAATAAAAAGAATAAGCAATACACCGATGAAGACGACGTCGGCAACACTGTCGAAAGCCGCGCCAAATGGACTGCTGCTTTTGGTTTTTCTGGCGATATACCCGTCGAGGATATCGCTGACGCCCCCCAGAAGAAAAAGAGCATAGAACCAAAAAGAAAGCGGTTCCGTCAGTAAAAGACACAATGAACAGACAATCCGGACCGACGTAAGGATATTAGGTACGCGCTTTATCTGAGACACCTCTGATCAGGATGATTCCCTCTGCTTAAAATCAGTATAGCAGAAAAGGCGATTCCGCGCCCCCTCTTTCCTGACTTTCCCGCAGATAAAAAAATGCCTCAGCCGGAATAAGGGCCATCCGGACGCCAATTTACCGGGAAAAGCCTTTTCGGATTCCGCCGGAAATGCCCCTTATCTGGATACGAGGCCGGTCTCTTAAGGCAGGCTGCCGGGCCTGTCCTGCCGGGAGGAATCGTCAAAGTCTGCCGCCGGCAAAACTTCCGGCTGCGAAGTCCGGGCGCCGCTCTTTATCCCGGAGTCCGGGCCGCGGGGGGCGCCGTGATCCATAGCCGCCTGACCGGCAGCGGAAGCCGGCGGGGCAAAGTGAAAATCGTTCACCATGCCGTCCAGGCTCAGCCGGTTTTTCAGCACCGACAACTCGGCTCCGGTGTCCAGGGCCGCCGTCTCAAACATGTGATTATATAACTCCCGGAAACCCTGGGTAAGATCCGAGATGCCCAGACGGATATCGGCTTTAATGCTTTCGCTTTTTTCCGTGGGGAGCAGATTGGATTCAATATCCCCGTAGGTTTTCAGCAGCTTCAGGGCCGTGGGCAGATAATAGCCGCTCACCTTCTGGAGGTCCTTGCGATTAGCCTTATGCAGGTCTTTATTTTTATCCATATCCGCCACGATGGCTTCGATTTCCACAACATTGCGGATCAAGTCCTGATCGCTGATCCTGGTCCGGGCATAGCGCAGCTTGGTAATAAAAGCCTTCAGCTCCGCTTCCGTGGACGCAGGCTTTATGGTCACGCCGCCGGGGGTATACGGCTGGGGATCGGCTTTAGGGACCGCTTTGCCCTGTTTCCCTTTTTCCGGCTTCTGATTTCTCTTTTGCCGCCCATACCAAAAGGTCAGTGCCGCCGAGCCCAGGGCCAGGCAGATCAGAAGCAGCAGCCGTCCAAAACCGGCGGTAGCCGGCAGCATCACCAGGCCGCACCAAAGATAAGGCAGACAGGCCAGGGCCGGGTTGGTCTTCGGTCTGGCCGCCAGCCGCCGGGCCAGATAATATAGGGCATAAGACCAGCTATAAAGCAGCAGGGTGGCTGTGGCCACATGCACGCCTCTTTGCTCCAGGCCCTGGCCAAAGCCCCAGATATTTACCACCGCCGCAGTTAATATGCCGATGGCAGCCCAGAAGTTCAGCAGTAAGGCTATGATTTTTGTCAGCAGGTTTTTCAAGGGCGCTCTCCTTCTTTATCCGTATCTTTCGGGCCTGTTAAGCTGCCGGCGCTGCCGGGCCTTACCGGTTCTTACCGAACCTTACCGGAGGTTTTCCGGTTCCCGGCCATTTTTCGCCGGCAGACCTTGCAGCATTCCTTGTTTATTTTGAGTATAACAGGCCTTTTTTAAATCCTGATTTAGACAAGATTAAAAAAAGATTAAAACCCGGCGCCCTGGGAATATTGCTACTTTTTCACGATTTCGCCAGCCTGAGCCTGCCGATTTCCTGCTGAAGCACCCCGGACTGAGAGGAGAGCTCCTGGCTGAGGGCGGCGCTTTCCTGAGCCGTGGCGGAGTTGGTTTGCACAACGGAAGATATCTGCTCCACGCCTGCCGTAACCTTTTCCAGAGAATCCGCCTGCCGGGCCGAGGCCTCGTCGATGTCCTGAATCAATGTCGATATTTCCATTACGCCGGAAACGATCTTCTGTAAGGAACGGTCCGTGGAATCGACGATTTTCGTTCCCTCCTCGGCCTTTTTGGCCGAGGCTTCAATTAATGCCGTGGTTTCCTTTGCGGCGCCGGCGCTTTTTACCGCCAGGCTCCGCACCTCGTCGGCCACCACCGCAAAGCCTTTGCCGGCGCTGCCCGCCCTGGCGGCCTCCACAGCCGCGTTCAGGGCAAGAATGTTGGTTTGGAAAGCGATATCTTCAATCACCCGAATGATGTTAGAGATTTCTTTCGTGGAGTTGTTGATCTGCTCCATGGCTTTCACCATATCTGCCATCTGACGGCCGCCGTTTTTCACTTCTTCTTCAGCCGCTTCAGCCAGCCCCCTTACATCGGCGGCTTTTTTGGCGTTTTTGCCGACCCCGCCGGATATTTCCGCGATGTTGACGGACAGAGCCTCCAGGGAACCGGCCTGCTCCGCGGCTCCCTGGGACAGCAGCTGGGAAGCGCCGGCGACCTGTTCGGCGCCGGTGGCCACCTGCTGGGCGGACTCACGAAACTGCAGAAAGATCCGGTTCATTGAATCCAGAATCCGATGAAGGGATTCCTGAATCGGCGTCAGATCTCCCGGGTACTGCCGGACTTTCTGGCTGCTCAGGTCGCCCTCCGCCATCTTAGTGAGATTTTCCGTAATATCGCCGATAATTTCCTGCAGGCTGAGGATTGTTTGTTCCGCCGCCTCTGCCAGGATCCCCGTTTCGTCTCCCGCCCGGATATCCGGAACCGGCGTATGAAGGTCCCCTTCCGCCAGAAGCTGAATCCGCCGGGTGACTTTGCGCAGGTTGGCGGAGATGGAATTGGCCAGCAGCACCATAAACAGGATCATTACAGCGGCAGCCCCCACGCTGCCTAAGATCAGGCGGAAGACGGAGTTCTTCTTCTCCAGGGCATAGGCCTGGATCTTGGCATCCACGTCGTCTTCATAAACCCCGGTGGTAATGTACCAGCCATAGGGTTCGAATTTCTGGGTAAAGGCCCTTTTATAAACCAGTCCCTCTACTCCGGGCTTTTCAAAATAATACTCGGAAAAACCGCCCTGGGACTGATCCCCGGCAGCGATGATATTCTTAATGTAATAATTCCCTACCGGGTCCGTATAATCCAATCTCTGCAGGCCCTCGAATTTGGGGTTCATGTGAGCCACGCAGAGGCCGTCGGCCAAGTCTGCCTCAAAATAACCGGCGTCTCCGTTATACCGGGTATAGCGGATCAGTCTCATGTTCCGGTCCATAGCCTCTTGCTCTGAAATTTTATGCTCCTGATACTGCTGATAGTTATCGTTCAAATTACTGATTAGGGACTGAACCTCGGCCTGGATCACGGAATCGAACCCTTGCCTGGCCACGGCCACCGCTTCGTCGTAGGCCTTTGAAAGGCTGAAGTAGGACAAGGTGGTCAGGACAAGCACCATGGCGGCAATCAGCAATAAAGAACTCAGCACCAGCTTGCCTTTCAGGTGGAGCCGCTTTTTCCGGATTTTCAACATATCGATACCGATCTCCTTTTATAAAAGTATTCTTTTGTGAAATATAAAAGATGAAACATAAAAAATTCTTTTCGGAAATATTCCGTTAAAAAAACTGCGTGGGGCCCTCGGCTGCCTACGCAGTTTTCTTGGGAATGGCTTAAAACAGCTAATTTCTATCATAGGGGACCCGCCGCAGCAAATCAAGAGAAAAGTTGTCAATTTTTTGTAAAGGCCCGCCAAAGGCCATGGCAGGCCCGCTGAGTTCAGAGATTTCGCCGCAGGAAACCACAGACCGCCGCCGCCGTCTCTTCCAGTTTGTACCCGTCAAAGGCATATCGTTCAAAAAAATGTCCTACCCCTTCAATGACGCGCAGCTCTGAGGCCGTATTGCCCGACGCCAGTAAAGCCTCATGCATCATCCTGCTGAGATGGGGTGGGCAGACAGTATCGTCGCCGCCTACCAGATTCAACACCGGGCAGGTGATCCGCCCGGCCAGATATAGGTTGGATCTCTCCTGATAGGGACCGGGGTTTTCCTCCGGGGTGCCGCCATATTCGGCAACTATCTCCTTATAGTAATCCGGATAATAACCCTCGGCGCCTTTCACGAAGATACTCCAGTCGCATACCTGGGACATGGCAAAGCAGCAGTTTACCGGGAACTGGGCCGCCGTTCTCAACGAAATGTGCGAGCCGTTGGAATGGCCGCCGACAGCGATACGTTCCGGGTCCACCCGGGGGTCTTGCTTTAAAATCCGCAGCGCTTCCCGGAAATCGCCCTGCTGAATCAGGCCGCCCCGGTCGTTGACGCCGGGGGTGCCGGAGCCATAGCCTCTTTGATAGATATCGTACACCACATAGCCCTCTTTGGCTATGGCCTCGGCGATCCAGCGATAGTCGTCGGCGGTGCACCGATTGCCCGGCTCAAAAAGCACCCCCGGCACCTTCTCGGAGCCGCCGGCGGGTTCAAAGCGCAGATAATTGATCGCCACTGCGTCTACCGCCTGAAAACTTTCTTTTGATTCCTTTAATTCAAACACCTCTTTTTTCCTCCTTTTTAAACCGTCTTTCAGGTTTCCGGAAAACAGCGCGTCAGGCTCAGACATCCGTGACCGCCTTGACCGTGATATCCTCAACGTCGGAGTAATCGGCGGGGAAGATCCTGGAAAGAACCAAAACCAAAATCCCGGTAACCACGGCGCCGGGGATTACGCCGCCGCCGCAGATGGCTTTAAGGAAGCCTACGGTATCAAAAAGAATCGACACCACGGAGCCGATAATCAACGAGAATCTCGCCGCCAGCGGAGAAATCCGGCTGTCTTTGATGGACAGATTCTCTCTGTTGTCCCGCCACAGCCAGCCGATCAGCAGATAAGGAACCACCGCGCCGCCGCAGGCCGTATAACCCAGGCTGGCCAAATCCAGGATATAATCGAATTTCAGCGCGGCAAGAATGCAGAACACGCCGCAGACCGCGGTTAAAATCTTGGCGGTTTTGATCAGCTTTTTGTCGTCCTGCTGGCCAAAGGGCCGGATACAGTCATTGGTAATCGCGATGGCCGCGGAATTCAGCAAGGCTACGCCGGTGCTCATGGTGGCGGCCAGGAGTAAAACGAAAACCAGGATTGTGGCAAAAGCCGGCATCATGTTGGCCACCAGCCACATGGTAGCACCGCCGGTGATATTTCCGTTGACGGTCCGGGCGATTATGCCGACCAGCACGGTACAGGGAACGAAGGTACACCCGCAGAAAGCGCCGATATAATAAGCCAGTTTAATGTCCTTGCCGGTCTTGGCGGCGAAAAGCCTTTGCCAGAAGGGCTGAAAGCTCAGGGTGCCGAAAGCGCCTGTGATAAAGCTGGTAAGCAGCGCCACGGGAGTCACGGAACTGAAGGTCCACATCCCCGGGTCAATGGCCTTGATCCGTTCACCCAGCACAGCCAGACTGAAGTCCACAACGCCGAAGGCTTTAATGTAGAAGAAGACGCCCAGAATAATAATCAGGATGCCCTGAACCAGGTCCACCCGGGCGATCCCTAAAATCCCCCCCAGGGAGCCGTAGATAATAAACACGATGCCGGCGATGACCACAATCACATTGGCGTCAATCCCGGTCAGATGATTGAACAAAAACCCCAGGCCCATAGCCTGCCCGCCTACCCAGGCCAGGCAGGGCAGGGCGATAAGCACCCCGATAATGGCTCTGGTAACTTTATCGCGGGTGATCCTCCGGTCACAGAACTCAGACAAGGTATTGTAGTTATATTGATGAAAGCGTGCAAACAAAAAGGCAAATACAGCCAAAGCAAACTGTTCGCCGATGACGAAAGGGATCCAGGGCAAGCCCAAAAGATAGCCGGAGTCCCCGTGTCCGATAAAGTTGCCGGAACCGAACTGAGAGGCGATGGAGGTAAAGATCACATAGATCACTGGCAAAGCGCCGCCGCCGATGGCAAAGGCGGTGAAGGATTTGTTGGCCGTCTTGCCGGAATAAGCGCTGACGCCGATCAGCATGGCAAAATACAGAGCGCACAAAATCAATACCGGGATCCTGTACATAGGTCATCCTCCTCACTTACATAGGTTTTCTTCATTCAATCATTGAGTGTGCCAACCGCGGCTGTCCTCCTTTCTGAATTTATTGTTCTCCTGCTTTCCTCCTTTCTCCGTTTTTCCGACACCTTTAATCAGATGGAGCGGTTATAATGAAACGGCTTTAAAAACGGTGGATTTCAGCTCAGGGACGCTCCTGACCATAAAAAAAATCGCCGATCAAGCACGAAGAAAGAAACTCTTCGCAACCGATCGGCGATAAGCAGCTCTGAACAGTTCTGCTGGTCTGCCTCAGTTTAAACCGGCAAACAATATCCTTCATTAAGTAGCTTGAAGGCGCTTGCTTACCAACTTTTCGAAAATAGTTATCCAAATATTCCTTTATATCAGTATGACGATTTTATATTTTTCACCCTGCCCTTTTGCATTTGTAATATTCTATAGGATTTCTTTTTCTCCTGCCGGTTAGTTTTATTTTTAAGAAAATTTCCATGGGCGATGAAATCCTGCTCACACGCAAGGTGATCCGGACATAAAAAAACAGGCCCGAAGCCTGAGCGGATTTAAAAAATATGGTGGCGGCGCAGGGATTTGAACCCCGGACACTGCGGGTATGAACCGCATGCTCTAGCCAACTGAGCTACGCCGCCAGAAAAAAATGGAGCTGATGACCAGGATTGAACTGGTGACCTTATCCTTACCAAGGATACGCTCTACCGACTGAGCTACATCAGCATTGGTTGCGGGAGGAGGATTTGAACCTCCGACCTTCGGGTTATGAGCCCGACGAGCTGCCAGCTGCTCCATCCCGCGATATTTCATTATTGCTACAGTAAATGCAGCAAGCATGAATTATATTATCAAAAGCTGGCGTTTATGTCAATAGGCAAGTGGGATTTTTTTGTCTTTCCCGTCCCGTTCTTACAGTTCCTTCACCCGGCTGTTCTCATAAATATCGAAACGAAAAGTTACGCCTTCCCCTTGCTGAGGAACACCGGATTCCTTCAACTGCCAGCCCGGCTCCTGTGCCAGATCCGGAAAGAACTTATCCGCCGCCGCCGCGGCCTGTACCCGGGTAACATAGGCCAGCTTGCAGTAAGGCAGCATTTCCCGGTATACTTCGGCGCCGCCGATGATCCAGACATCCTCGTCGGCAGGATACTGCTCCAGGGCCGCCAGCCGGCTTTTCAGCTCACTTAGGTCCCGGCAGATCAGCACCCGTTCTTCTGCCGGGGCTGCCTGAGGCTGTGTCAGGGTACGGCTCAGCACGATATTGATCCGGTTTTTCAGCGGCCGGCCGCCGGGCAGGGACTCCAGGGTCTTCCGGCCCATGATCACGGTGCCGTACAGAGTCCTGGCTTTGAACTTTTTTAAATCCGGAGAGAGCTGGAAAAGCAGCCGGCCCTCCCGGCCGATGCCCCAATTTTCATCTGCGGCTACAATCAGATTCACGGCCTTCCTCCTATTCCGCCACCGGAATTTTAACCGGGAACGGGTGCCATTGATAATCCTTCAGCTCAACGTCTTCCACCTTGAAATCATAGAAATCCTTTACCTCCGGGTTCACCGACAGCTGAGGAGCCGGCAGAGGCTGCCGATTCAGCAGTTCTTCCACCAAAGGCACATGCCGGTCATAGATATGGGCGTCGGCGATCACGTGGACCAGCTCCCCGGCTTCCAGGCCGCTGACCTGGGCCAGCATCAGCAAAAGCACGCTGTACTGGACCACATTCCAGTTGTTGGCCACCAGCATATCCTGGGAACGCTGGTTCAAAATCCCGTTCAGCGTCTTCCCCGACACGTTGAAGGTCATGCTGTAGGCGCAGGGATACAGATTCATTTCATGCAGGTCGGCATGATTGTAAATATTGGTCATCATGCGCCGGCTGGCGGGGTTATGGCGCAGATCGTAAAGGACTCGGTCCACCTGGTCGAAGAGCCCTTCCTTATACTGGTGCTTTATCCCCAGCTGATAGCCGTAAGCCTTGCCGATGGAGCCGTTTTCATCGGCCCAGGTGTCCCAGATATGGCTGTTGAGGTCCCGGATATTATTGGACTTCTTTTGCCAGATCCACAGCATTTCGTCAACGGCGCCCTTTATGTTGGTTTTGCGCAAGGTCAAAACAGGGAATTCCTGCCGCAGGTCATAACGGTTGATTATGCCGAATTTTTTTATGGTATGGGCAGGGCTGCCGTCGGCCCAGCGGGGACGGACATCCTGATCTTTATCCCAAACTCCCTCTTCTAAAATGGCCCGGCAATTTGCCTGAAAAATTTCGTCTGCTCTGGTCAATGTAACCCCCTCCAGACTTTTGGATTATTTATCTGTATTCTGCTGGTCCCGTTTGGTCAGATAGCGTTCCAGCTTACGCTTCACCCTCTGCAGTGCGTTGTCGATGGATTTTACATGGCGCTTCAGGTCCACGGCAATCTCCTGGTAGGTCTTGCCGTCCAGATAATACATCAGCACCTGCCACTCCAGGGGGCTGAGGATTTCTCCCATTTTGTCCTCGATATCGTCGAATTCTTCCCGGCTGATCACCAATTCTTCCGGGTCGGTGATCCGGGAACCGGTGATGACGTCCAGCAGGGTACGGTCTGATTCCTCATCGTAAATCGGCTTGTTCAGCGATACATAGGAATTTAAGGGGATATGCTTTTGGCGGGTAGCGGTTTTGATGGCGGTAATGATCTGACGGGTAATGCACAGCTCCGCAAAGGCCCGGAACGAGGCCTGCTTGTCCGGCCGGAAGTCCCGGATGGCCTTAAACAGGCCGATCATCCCCTCCTGGATAATATCTTCCTTGTCCGCGCCGATGAGAAAATAGGACCTGGCCCTGGCCCGCACAAAATTTTTATATTTGTGGACCAGGTATTCCTCGGCGTTCTTATCACCGGCCACCGCCATTTCCACAACCCTTTCGTCTTCCACGTCCTCATAGAGGCCGCTCTCTACGACGGCTTCGGCTTCTTCTTCCTCCAAAGCTTCGACGGGGATATAATCCTGCTCCATGATTTAACTCCTCCAGCTGCCGCCAGTCTATGGCGGTGATTCTCCGGCCTGCGGGTTTTCTTCCGATTACTTATCCTTATCCAGACGCTGCCGCTGGATCTCCGACAGGATGATGGCTGTGGAAACGGATACGTTCAGGGAATTCACATGGCCTGCCATGGGGATCCGTACCAGCCTGTCGCAGTTGGCCTCCACCAACCGGGAAAGGCCCTTGTCCTCACCGCCCAGCACCAAGGCCGTCGGCACCCGCCAGTCTACGTCGTAGATCGTATCCCGGGCTGCCGCCGAGGCTCCCATGACCCACAGGCCCGCCTCTTTCAGCCGGGCGATAGTCTGATTCAGGTTCGTCACCCGGGCCACCGTCACATATTCCAAAGCGCCTGCCGAGGCCCGGGAAACCCCTGCCGTCAGGGGCACCGCCCGGTGCTTGGGGATCACCACGCCATGGGCTCCTAAAGCGTCCACTGAACGCAGCACCGCTCCCAGATTCCGGGGATCCTCCACCTCGTCCAGCAAAACCAGCAAAGGCTGCTGCCCCTGGGAAGCAGCCAGCTCCAGCATGGATTCCCATTCTCCGTATTCCTTAGGCGCCGCCTGGGCCGCTATGCCCTGATGCATGCCTCTTTGGCACAGCCGGTCCAAAAAAAGCCGGTCAACGTATTTGAACGGTATGTTGGCCTGATGGCAAAGAGCCGCGGCTTCCGCCGCCACCCGGTCCTGGTTGTCCCGGGCCAGCCAGACCCGGGTGATGGGCCGGCCCTTGCGCAGGGCCTCCAGCACCGGATTCCGGCCATAAATCAGATCCTCCGGCGGCGCCGGGGAGACAGGGGGAGTTTCGCGGTTTTTTTTGGTCTCATCCATGGTTTTCCTCTTCCTCCCGGAGGGCCAGCTCCAGAAGCTGAACCAGCCGGTCTTCATCATTTTTCAAAAACAGATAGCCCAGCAGGCATTCAAAGCCTGTGCTCATATGGTATTCCTGCACCGCCGCGCTCTTGGGGTGGCGGGATTTGGCGTTTCTGCCCCGGTGCAGGATTTCCCGTTCCTCGCCGGTCAAATGCTCCTCCAGCTTTTTATAGTAGCCGGCCTGGGCCTGAGCCTTCACCAGGCCCACCGCTTCTTTATGCAGCCGGTCTACCCTGCTGTTTTTTTTCAGCAAAAGGGTGCGGATATAAAGCTCAAATACGGCGTCCCCCACATAGGCCAGGGCTAAAGGGGCCTGCCGTTCCGGCGGCGTATCGGGATAATTCCACATCGTCTTTACCCCCTGCGCCATCTGGAACCCTGAGCCGAGTCCTCCACTAATATTCCCAGCGCCTTTAAGCCGTCCCGGATTTTATCGGCCTTGGCAAAATCCCTGGCCTGGCGGCTTTGCTGCCGCAGAGCCAGCAGCTTTTCCATCAGCGCCTCCATGCCTTCTTCGCCTTCTGCGGAACTGCCCAGGGAGGTCAGCAAAGCGGCCAGCGCGCCGTTTAGCTGCTGATCCTCGGCCCCTTCCTCTTCCAGGCAAAGGCCCAGGACCGCCGCCAGCTTCAGGAAGGTCTCCAGACCCGTGGCCAGGGCGTCCTTTTGGACCGGAGCGCCGCCGCCGTAGCTGTTTAAGCTGCGGGCCATATCAAAAAGGGCGGCGATGGCCAGGGCCGTATTAAAGTCGTCGTCCATGGCTTCCTCAAACCGGGCCTTAGCCCCGGCTATTTCCCGCTGAAACGCCGCGTTTTTTTCCGCGGTATCCCGGGGGCCGGCAGCTTCCCCGTTTCCGGTGGCTTTTGTGCTCCCGGCTTCCCCGCCGGCGGCGCTTTCTCCGGCCCCGGCGCCTTCAGCAGCCTTAGCCGCGCCGGCCTCGCCCTGGCCCGCCGCCAGGGCCTCCCGGGAAAGCCGGGCAGCGTTTTTCAGCCGCTCCAGACCCTTTTCCGCCACAGACAGCTTCTCGTCGTCAAAATCCAGAGGGCTGCGGTAATGTACCGACAAAAGGTAAAACCGGATGACCTGTCCGGAAAACTTTTCGAGGATTTCCCTCAGCAGGAAGAAGTTGCCCAGGGACTTGGACATTTTTTCATGATTGATGGTAATAAAGCCGTTATGCACCCAGTACCTGGCCATGGTCTTGCCAAAACGGCCCTCGCTTTGAGCGATTTCGTTTTCATGGTGGGGAAAAATCAGGTCAAAGCCGCCGCCGTGGATATCGAAGCTTTCTCCCAGATATTTATTGGACATGGCGGAGCATTCGATATGCCAGCCGGGACGGCCCTTGCCCCAGGGGCTTTCCCAGGAGGGCTCGCCGGGTTTTGCCTTTGTCCACAAAGCAAAGTCGGCGGCATCCCGCTTGCGGCTGTCTACTCCCACCCGGGCGCCGTCCAGCAGGTCTTCCCGGTTTCTCTTGGATAATTTGCCATAATCCTTGAATTTTGATACGGAATAATAGACGTCGCCCTCCAGCTGGTAGGCCAGCCCCTTGTCCTCCAGGGATTTAACAAAGTCGATGATATCCTGCATATGGTCGCTGACCTTGGGATGGACCGTGGCCCGCTGTACATTCAGCGCGTCGGCGTCTTTGAAGTATTCCTCAATATAGTGCCGGGCCAGGGCCTGAGGTTCCTGGCCTTCTTCCCGGGCCCGGTTGATGATCTTGTCGTCCACATCGGTAAAGTTCTGGATAAAGGTCACCTGGTAGCCTTTATAAGTCAGGTAGCGGCGGATGGTATCGAACACCACCAGCGGCCGGGCGTTGCCCAGGTGAATCAGATTATAAGTGGTAGGACCGCAGCAGTACATGCCCACTTTGCCCGGTTCGCGGGTAATCAATGGTTCCTTGGTTCCCGTCATCGTATTATAGACGTTGATCTCGCTCATGCTCTCTCTCCTTTCAACGTACAGACGGCAAAGCAGGCCATGCCTTCCTCCCGGCCGACAAAGCCCATTTTTTCATTGGTGGTGGCCTTGATGCTGATCCTGTCCCCGGCTATGCCCAGCACGGCGGAAATATTGGCGGTCATAGCCGGCACGTAAGGCCGGATCTTCGGCTCTTCCGCCACCAGGGTGCAATCAACATTATTCACTTCATAACCGGCGTTCCCGATGAGTTCCGCCACCTGATGCAAAAGCTTCAGGCTGGAGATATCTTTGTAGCGGGGGTCCCGGTCCGGAAAGCAGCAGCCGATATCGCCCAGGGCAGCCGCTCCCAAAAGCGCGTCCATCAGGGCGTGCAAAAGCACATCCGCATCGGAATGGCCCATAAGCCCCCGGTCCCAGGGCAGCGTCACGCCGCCCAGCACCAGGGGACGGCCGGACGTCAGTGGATGTACGTCGTAACCAAAGCCGATCCTCAAGCCTGTTTTCCTCCCAGCAACGCCTCAAAAAGAGGCAGATCTTCCCCATAGGTCAGTTTCATATTAACCGGGGAGCCTTCCACCAGATGAACCGGATGTCCCAGAGCCTCCACCAGTCCCGCGTCGTCGGTGGCCGTAAGACCCTGCTCCCGGGCCAGACGGTAAGCCTGCCAAAGCAGCTCCCCATCAAAGCCCTGAGGCGTCTGGATCTGCCAAAGGCCTCTTCTGTCCACGGTCTTTGTCACCCTGCCGGCCTCATCGGCTTCTTTCAGGGTGTCCCTTACCCGGATGGCCGGTACGCAGGCCCCCCATTTCAGGGTCCCCTGGATCACCCGGTCAATGACCGCCGCCGGAGTGCAGGGGCGGACGCCGTCCTGCACCAGCACCGGCCCCCGCCAGGGCAGGCCGGAAATAAGTCCGGCCGCAGCTTCCGCCGCCGGACCGCAGCCAAAGGCGGAAGGCGAGACCGCCGCCCCGGCTTCTGTTTCCGCCAAAGCAAGCAAAGCCGCCAGGCCCCGGCTTACCGAAGCCTGGCGCTGATCTCCGCCGGCAACGATCTCCGCCACTTTTGCGTACCTTTTAACGATGGCTTCCAGGACTGCCTGGGGCCGCCCCGCCGCCGGCAGCACCACCACGATGGGTCCTACCAGGGGGTGGGCTTCAAATACGTCCAGAGTATGCTCCAGCACCGTTTTTCCGGCCAAAGACAGATACTGCTTCTGCACAGTCCCGCCAAGGCGCCGGCCCTGGCCGCCGCAGGCCACGATCACCGCGGCTTTCATCAATCTTCTTCCTCCACAAACACCCGGTTGTCGCTGTACTTTGGTTTTACAAAAATCATTCTTCCGGCGGAGGTCTGCAAAACGCTGGTCACCACGGTGTAGATTTTCCGGTTGATATACTTCCGGCCGGTATCCACGACAATCATGGTGCCGTCGTCCAGATAACCGATGCCCTGCCGCTGCTCCTTGCCTTCCTTAATGACCTGAACCACCATTTCTTCACCCGGCAGAAAAACCGGCTTCAGGGCATTGATCAGATCGTTGATGTTCAATACTCTGACTCCCTGCAGCTCCGCCACTTTGTTTAGATTATAGTCGTTGGTCAGGATGTCGCCGCCGGTCTGCTGGGCCAAACGCACCAGCTTGGCGTCCACCTCCTGTACTTCCGGGAAGTCCGTGTCCGGCACCTGGATGATCCCCTGCATATCCTTGCGCATGGAATTTAAGATATCCAGACCCCGGCGGCCCCGGTTACGCTTCAGCGTATCGGAGGAGTCGGCGATATGCTGAAGCTCCGTCAGCACAAACTTGGGGATTACGATCACGCCGTCCAGAAAACCGGTGCGGTAGATATCCGAAACCCGGCCGTCGATAATGACGCTGGTATCCAGGATCTTCGGCGGGCAGATCACGCTGGAATATACGTCCGCCGGCTTTTCCGCCGGGGCGGGTCCGCCTTCCGTCGCCTGGCTTTCTCCGGTTTTGGCTTCCTTCTTCTTCTCCTTGCCCGCCGACAGGGCGCTCCGAAAACGTCCCAGGTTGAAATTGAACATTTCTTCCCGCTTCTTTATGCCCAGGGAAAGGCCCAGGTAACCCAGCAGAACGCTGGTCAGCAGCGGCAGATAACGCCCGATAAAAGGGATGTTGGACAAGGACGGCCCGATCAATGAAGCAATGATAAGTCCGATAATTAATCCAAAGACGCCGCCCATCAGATCCGCTGTGGGTATCCTGGAAAGGCGATTTTCTCCGAAACGGATCAATCTTTCCGTAGCCCTGATGATGTAGGGTCCCAAAAGGGCACCCATCACCAAAAACACGATGGTGACGCCGCCGATTAAAAGTAAGGTGGGCCAGATGCTTTCCGGCTTCAAATTTATCTGATAGTAGTCCGAAAACACCAAAAGCAAGCCCAAGCCGCATCCCAAAGAACCAAAAAATACCGCGATAAAGCCTACGATAATCTTCTTGGTTTTCGTCAATTTTTCTCTCACGGTCACACCTCCTTTCCGCCGCACATCCAAAATATGCTTAATGTACTAATTATAATGTTCCTCCGGCGGAATAGCAAGGCATGGCGGATGATTATTGGGTGAATCCGCCAATTTTAATGTTTTTTTAAGACTTTCCCGGCAAAAAAAGGCCTGCAGCATTTACAGGCTGCAGGCCCTAAGCCGATAAACAATCGCTGACCTTATGGATTACGCTTTCCGGATCCAGGTCCTCCACCAAAACCAACTCGCTGACCAAAAGCTGCCGGGCATTGTCCAGCAATTTCTTTTCGGTGGTGGAAAGCCCCCGCAGCTGATCCCGCCGCGTCATGTTCCGCACCACTTCCGCCAGATCAAAAATATCGCCGCTTTTCATCTTTTCCATATTGGTTCTGTATCTGCGGTTCCAGTTCTCCTGTTCCTCGCTGGGTTCCTCCGACAGCAGGCTGAATACTTCCGCCACGACTTCCTTGCTTACAATGGGACGGAGGCCGGCTTCCGGTACCGCCCCCACGGGGACCAACACCCGCATTTCGCCGATGGGCATGCGCAATACGTAGTATTCGCGGCTTTTGCCTAAAATGTTTCGCCTTTCGATGGCTTCAATAACGCCGGCGCCATGCATAGGATAGACAATCTTGTCGCCAACCAAAAACACGTTTCCACCTCCAATTGTGTTACTCTAATTACTATTTTAGCAGAAGGTATGAAAAGTGTAAAGGATTATTATATAGATTGATCGGCTGTTCGTCAATATGCTAAGCAAAATATTTTTTGGCTATTTTGTTTTCATTGACAGTCCAAGTACCGCTTTCTATAATAGTATTAGATTATATCTCAACGGCAGTAGACTAAACCTAGACGAGGTGTACACCATGAATGAAATCCAATGCTCCGATTTTCAAAGCGCCGTATCCCGTTTCCTTTTGCGTAACCAGAGTATTTTAGATCTGATGGGCAAGTGTCAGGATACCAGCGCCAGGGTAAACCGGGCTGTCGTTAAAGCGGTCACCTCCTGCGGCTGTATAGAGGTTCACGCTTCCAAGCCCCAACTGCCCCAGGACGCCAGCCTGGACGACCTGCGTGAGCTTTTGTCCTCCCATGTGGAAGGCCAACTCTGCGACAACTGCCGGGACGCTCTCATGCGGGAAATCGGCCGGAACCTGTTTTACCTGACCGCCCTTTGCAATGTGTTCGATATTTCCCTGCAGGACGTATTGCAAAACGAGACGGAAGCCCTGGAAACCTTGGGGAAATTCAGCCTGGCCTGAAGCGGCGGCTTTTGGCGGTCCCGGCGCGGGAACCGGCGGCGGTCCAAAACCGGCGGCAAACCGCGGGTCGTCTCCTGGCGGTTTTGCATAAAACGCACGCTTCACGAAGCCCTTTTCAAAAGCTCAAAGAATATGGCAAGCATTCTACGACTCTTGTGAGAGCATAAGGTCTGTGCCCAACAGACGATTATGCTCTTTTATTTTATTTTCCTTTTATGATGTCTCCCCTTTATTTTGCCGTCTTAAGCTGCGCCCATTTTGTCCGGCGGTGCGGCGGCGCGTTTTCCTCCTGCCGCACCCTCTTAAGCCCATTGGACCGGGGCAGCCGCCCCACTGTTATTTTTGAGCGGGGGCCAAAGCCAGATCCAGAAGTTCGATTAAAGTGGCGGCCTCCAGGATCTGGATTTTGCTGCCCTTTACCTTCGCCTTGGTGCCTCTGGGGGCCAAAAGCTTGGTCAGGCCCAGCTTTTCCGCCTCCTGGGCCCGTTTTTCCGGAAAGCTCACCGGCCGCACCTCGCCGGCCAGGCCGATCTCGCCCATGACCGCCATTTTTTCCTGCAAGGGACGGTTTTTCAGGCTGGAGGCAATGGCCGCGGCAATGGCCAGATCCATGGCGGGCTCCTGGAGACGGACGCCGCCGGTGATGTTCACATACGTATCCTGATTGGCCAGTTTGAGTCCGGCCCGTTTTTCCAGCACCGCCAGGATCATGTTTACCCGGTTATAATCGGCGCCGGTTACCACCCGCCGGGGCTGGGCCAGGCTGGAAGCGCAGACCAGGCCCTGGATCTCCGTCAGAAGGGGCCTGCTGCCCTCCATGCAGGCAGCCACGGCGGAACCGGGCGCCGCCAGGGGCCGTTCCGCCAGAAAAGCCAGGGAAGGATTAGGCACCTCCATCAGGCCCCGGTCGCTCATCTCAAACACACCGATCTCAAAGGTGGAACCGAAACGGTTTTTCAGCGAGCGTAAAATCCGGTAGGGATAATGCCGTTCCCCTTCAAACTGCAGCACCGTATCCACCATATGCTCCAAAACCCTGGGGCCGGCGATGGCCCCCTCCTTGGTCACATGGCCCACCATAATCACCGGAATATGCATGGTCTTAGCCACGGCCCCCAGCCGGGAAGCGCATTCCCGGAGCTGTACCAGGCTGCCGGGCACGCTTTCCAATTCCGCTAAAAACATCGTCTGAATGGAGTCGATAATCACCAGGGAAGGCTGCTCTCCTTCGATCTGGCTGACGATCTTGTCCATATCCGTCTGGGCCCAAAGCCAAAGGTCCCCGGTCTCCTCCACCATGCGCTGGGCCCGCAGCTTCACCTGCTGTGCCGATTCCTCACCGGTGATATACCAGACCTTCTCCAGGTGTTCCGTAGCCTTGGCCGCCGCCTGTAAAAGCAGGGTGGATTTGCCGATGCCCGGATCGCCTGCCAAAAGCACCAAAGTGCCCGGCACCAGGCCGCCGCCCAATACCCGGTTCAGTTCCTCCATTCCCAGGTCCAGCCGGTTTACCGCCTGGGCGTCAATCCCGCTCACCAGCCGGGGTCTGTCCTGTTCTAAATCCAGAAAGGGCCGGCGGCGCTGGTGTACCGCTGCCGCCTTAGCCGGCGGCGCCACCGTCTTTTCCTCCATGGTGTCCCATTCGCCGCACTGGCTGCAGCGCCCCAGCCACTTGGGGCTTTCATAACCGCAATTACTGCAGACATAACTGGTTTTCGTTTTCATGCCCTCATCCTTTCCGGGGAACTTCCGCTTTCGTTTGCCGTCCTCACGCAAAGCGCGATCAGCGTTTCGCGTTAAGAAAGATAGCCGCCGGCTATGATCCGGCTATCTACAGTATAGCTGAATTTTCCTTGACAAAACACCTTATTTTAGTATACTTATGGTTAGCTTAAGCTAACCATCGGAATGACAGGAGTTGCCGTGCGCAAATTTTTATGGATGAATCCCGTTTCCTCAGCTCTGTACCGGGGACCCCAACTGGAGAAACAGCTGGCGGAAAAGGGCTTTGAGCTTGTGGATTTCCGGCAGGACCACATCGGAGCCGTCAAAGAGAAATACCATACCGCCATCGCCAAAACCGGCGCCTGCGTGGCGGATATGCGCTGCCCCAAGGCCGTGAGGTACATCAAAGAAAAATATGCTCCTGATTTTCTGGAGTACCCGGATATCGAGCCTATTTTGCTGCACTGTGCCCGGGAACTGCAGCAGGAGCTTTCGGGCCGGGGCTTTTTGTACATCACTACGCCCTGCAGGGCTCTGGGAGAACTGGGAGACAGCCTTGGGCTGCCGCAAGTCAGCTTTTGTACCTGGGCGGAGTTTGCCCGGCAGGAAAAACTTTCGCTGCCGGAAAGGAACCTGGCCGAAAGCCCCATCCCTCCCGGCTTCTTTGCGGAATACGGACGCTGGGCGGAGGTTCTGGACGGCAGGGAAAAAATTGACCGTTTCTTCTCCCGGCCGTTAAAACAGGAGAAAAAAGTGCTGGAGCTGCTCTATTGCTCCTGCGGTTGTCATCACGGGGATGGAGTATAGGGGGGAGCCATGAAAAATTTCTGGAAAGGAGCGCTTCCCGTGGCCCTGCTTGTCTTGCTTTGGCAGACGGCGGCAGCCATGGGCATCTGGAGCTCCTACGTTTTGCCCAGCCCCCTGCGGGTTTTGGGCTCGTTTTGGAGCATGGTGCAAAGCGGCGTCCTGCTCCGGCATATCCTGGTCAGTCTCGGCAGGGTGCTCACCGGATTCGGGATTGCCTTTGCCCTGGCTTTTTTGCTGGGGCTTCTGGCGGCGCTGCGTCCGGCATCCTTCGCCTACTATAAGCATATCGTGGAGTTTATGCGCAATGTGCCGCCCCTGAGCCTCATCGCATTGCTGATCTTATGGTTCGGCATCGGCGAAACCTCCAAGGTAATCATTATTGTACTGGCTTCGTTTTTTCCCATGTTCCTGAATATTAAAAAGGGCCTGTCCTCCTGCGATGTCAGGCTTCTGGAGGTAGGGCATTCCCTGGGCTTTACCAAAGCGCAAAAATTCTTTCGGATTATGCTGCCCTACGCCCTTCCCGATATTTTGGTCGGCATGCGGGTGGGCCTGGGCTACAGCTGGCGGGCCATTATCGGCGCGGAAATGATTGCCGCCGCCAGCGGCCTGGGCTATCTGATCCTGGACGCGCAGCAGATGTCCCGCTCCGACAAGGTAATTGTCGGAATCTTCGTCATCGGGCTTGTGGGCTACCTCTGTGACCGCCTGTTTTCCTTTGCCATTCAAAAAGCCCTCCATGGAGGTGTGGACAATAGCTGGAGTTAAAATCGAAAATTTGTATAAGAGTTATCCTATGGCCGATAAGCGCCTGATGGTCCTGAACGGCCTGACGGCGGAATTTCCCCGGCAAAGCATTACCGTGGTTTTGGGCAGGAGCGGCTGCGGCAAAACCACCCTGCTAAGGATACTGGGCGGTTTCGAAGCTTACGACCGGGGGACGCTTTCCGGCCCGCCTCACCATAAAATCGGCATGGTCTTTCAGGAACCCCGGCTGATGCCCTGGCTGACGGTCTGGAAAAATATCACCTTCGGGGTCCCCAGGGGCCGGATGACGCTCCAGGACGTGCAAAAACTGATCGACACGGTAGGGCTGGCGGGCTTTGAAAAGGCATACCCTGCTCAGCTGTCGGGAGGCATGCAGCAAAGGGCCTCCCTGGCCCGGGTCCTGGCCTACGATCCGGAACTTATTTTGATGGACGAACCTTTTGCGGCTCTGGACCATTTTACCAGGGAGGTCATGCAAAATGAGCTGATCCGGATCTATTCCCTGCAAAAGAAGAGTATTGTTTTTGTAACCCACAGCATCGACGAGGCCCTTTTGATCGGGCAAAAGCTGATCGTTCTCGATCAGGGAAGGGCGGAGAAGGAGTTCTCGCTGTCCGCCTTCCCCTATCCCAGAGATGTTCTTTCTCCCGAGCTGATCGGGGTTAAGAAGAGTATACTGACAACCATAAAAATGCAAAGGAGCAGCATATGAAACGCATTCTATCTTTCCTGATGACCATTCTCATTTTCACCGCCTCGTTGGCAGGCTGCGGCGCCGGCACCCCGCCGGCCGGCGAGCCTCAGGACGGAGCCGCCGTTTCGGAGGGATCCTCCGGAGACGCTCAGTCCGCTCCCCAGTTTACGGTAAGCAAAATCGGCGTGACTTACGTCAAGTCCCCCCTGAACGTGCCCTCTATCGTGGAAAAGGAAAAGGGCATCTTTACCGAAGCCTTTTCCGAATACGGAATCCCCGTGGAGTATTCCAATCTGACCACCGGCCCCGAACAGACCCAGGCCCTGTCCTCCGGCGACATCCAGTTTCTCTATGCGGTGGGCGCCACCTCGGTGATCCTGTCGGCTTCCAATGGCGCCGATATTAAAATCATCAGTACTTACAGCCGCTCGCCCGAGGCCTTCCGCCTCTTTACCGGAAAGGAAGGCTCCATTCAGACGGCAGCCGACCTGGCAGGCAAGAAGATCGCCGGACCCAAAGGCACCATCCTCCATGAACTGCTGATTGCCTATCTGGCAACGGCAGGCCTGACTGAAAATGACGTGGAGTTCCTTTCCATGGGCATCCCTGACGCCCAGGCGGCTCTGGCCGGCGGCACCGTCGACTGCGCTCTGCTGGCAGGACCTGTGGCGTACAACATGGCAAAGGACGGCTACCCTATCGTTACTACGGGCCAAGGTCTTGTGGACGCCACCATTGTGGTGGCCACCAGCCAGGATTTCTATGAAAAGAACCCTCTTTTGGTCAAGAGATTCCTGGAAGCCCAGGACCGGATTCAGCAGTATATGGAGGAAAACCCCCAGGAGATCCTGGAGATCACCGCCAAAGAAACCGAGCTGAGCATTGACGCCGTAAAGGAGATGTTCCCCATGTACGACTTCAGCACGGAGATCACCGAAGCCGATCTGGCTTCCATGAAAAAAACCGAGCAATTCATGAAAGACAACGGCATGATTGAAAACCGGGTAGATATCGACAGCCTGATCCTGAAAGTGGAATAAACGCCGGGCCGGCAAAAAACGGAGCCGTGGGTAAGCTTTAATAGCTGCCCACGGCTCCGTTTTAATTTTATTTCTCTTCTTCCTGCTGTTCCCGGACTTTTTTGGTCCGGCTTTTGTTCACTTTTTCTTCCGGCCCGATCTCGAGTTTTTCGTCTTTGGGGCTTACTTCAGTTTTAACCTCGGGTGCTTCCGCAGCCTTGGTCTTGACGGGTTTGCCGGATTGCCCGGGCTTGGCGGCCTTAACCGCTCTGGCCGGTTTACCCCCCGCAGCCTTGGCGGCCTTAACCGTTTTAGCCGGTTTATCCCCCGCCGCCTTATTTGCCTTTACCCCCGGGTCTCCAACGGCTTTTTGGGGGGTTGGGTCCGGCTCCTCCGTCGAACCGGCGGAATTCCGGGGCGCCTTCTCTTCGTCGGGCCCGGCAGGATTCCAATCCTGGGCGCTGCCGCCGCTTGCCTGGCCGGCAAAGCCCTGGCCGGCAAAGCTCTGACCGGCAAAGCCCTGGCCGGCAAAGCCCTGACCGGCAAAGCCCTGGCCGGCAAAGCCCTGGCCGGTGAAGCCCTGGCCGGTGAAGCCCTGGCCGGTAAAGCCCTGACCGGCAAAGCCGCCGCCGGTCGCTTCCGGGCGGCCTGCCGCCGGCGGGTCCTCTTCAGAACCTGTCTCGGTAATCAGCTTTGCCTCCGGCAGCCGGCGGCTTTCCGCCACTAACGTCAGCTCTCCGGGCTGGTCCCCGGCCTCCGGCTTCCAGTCGCAGAAATATTTCACTCCGGGCTCCAATTGTCCCAGCAGACGTTTTTCGGACAATTCGTCCTCCACCATCCGCTGGATAGCCCGCCGCAAAGGCCGGGCCCCATAGGCCGGGTCCTTGCCTTCCTTGATCAGCTGCTTCTTCAGCTCCTGACCGAAGGCAACGCTGATCTGCTGCTCTTTCAGCCGCTCCGCCACCTGATTCAGCATCAGTCCGACGATGGCTTCCAGTTCCTTATCCTCCAGGCTGTGGAAGACGATGATTTCATCCAGCCGGTTCAAGAACTCCGGCTTGAAGGTCTTCTTGATCTCGCTCATCACCTGAGCCTTCATCCGCTTATGTTCTCCTGCGCTGTCCCGCTCCGTGACAAAACCCATGCTCTTTTCCCGCTGTAAGGTAGAGGCGCCCACATTGGAGGTCATAATCAGGATAGCGTTGCGGCAGTTTACCGTCCGTCCCTTGGAGTCGGTAAGCCGGCCGTCCTCCAGTACCTGGAGCAGCGTATTAAATACATCGGGATGGGCTTTTTCGATCTCATCCAGCAAAATCACACTGTAAGGGCGCCGCCGCAGCGCTTCCGTCAGCTGCCCCCCCTCGTCGTGGCCGATATAGCCGGGAGGCGCTCCCAGCATCCGGGATACGGTATGCTTTTCCATGTACTCCGACATATCCAGCCGGATCATGGCGTTTTCGTCGCCAAACATCGCCTGGGCGATGGCTTTGGCCAGTTCCGTCTTCCCTACGCCGGTAGGTCCGGCAAAGATGAAGGAGCCGATAGGACGCTTGGGATCTCTGAGCCCGGCGCCGGACCGGCGCACCGCCTTGGCAATGGCGGTAACCGCTTCCTCCTGGCCGATGACCCGCTGATGCAGCACTTCCTCCAGGCGCAAAAGCCGCTGGGACTCTTCCTGAGCGATCTGGTTCACCGGTATGCCGGTCCAGAGGGCCACCACGCCGGCCACATCTTCCCGGGTCACCTGGCTGCCCTGCTCTTTTTTAAAGACGTCCCAGTTTGCCTGCCAGTTTTCCACTTCCTTGGACGCCTTCAATTCCTTCTGCCGCAGTTCTGCCGCAGTCTCATAGTCCTGCCGGAGGATCGCCTCCTCCTTGGCGGCCTTCAGCTTTTCCAGGGTTACTTCGCGGTCCCTGATCTCCGGCGGCATGGTGTTCAGGCGCAGGCGCACCTTGGAGGCGGCCTCGTCGATTAAGTCGATGGCTTTATCCGGCAAAAAGCGGTCGGTGATATAGCGGTCCGACATGGACAGCGCAGCCTCCAGGGCATCGTCCCGGATCGTCACCTGATGGAAGGTCTCATATAAGGGCCTGAGTCCCTGCAGTACCTTCAGGGTATCTTCCTTGGAAGGCTCCTCCACCATGACCGGCTGGAAGCGGCGTTCCAGAGCCGGATCTTTTTCCACATGCTTGCGGAATTCGTCTAAGGTGGTGGCGCCGATGGCCTGCAGCTCGCCTCTGGCCAGAGCCGGCTTTAATATATTGGCGGCGTCTATAGCGCCCTCGGCGGCTCCGGCGCCGATGAGAGTATGCATTTCATCGATAAACAAAATGACGTTTCCGGCGGAGCGGATCTCATCCATCACCTTTTTCAACCGCTCCTCAAAGTCCCCCCGGTACTTGGAGCCGGCCACCAGAGAAGCCATATCCAGGGCCACCAGCCGTTTTTTCTTGATGGCCTCAGGCACATTGCCGCTGATAATGGCTGCGGCCAGGCCCTCCACAATAGCGGTCTTGCCTACGCCGGGCTCCCCCAGCAGCACCGGATTGTTTTTCGTCCGGCGGCAGGTGATCTGAATCACCCGCTGGATTTCCTTTTCCCTGCCGATCACCGGGTCGATCTTGCCCTGCCGGGCCACGTCGGTCAGATCCCGGCCGTACTCGTCCAGAGTCGGGGTATTGGTCTCGCCGTCCTTTGCCCCTTTGCCCATAGCGGAAAGAGTCTCAAAGCCGCTGGACCCGCCCATGGACTGGATCACGTTTTTACGCAGGGTTTCCGCGTTGACGCCCAAATCCGCCAGGGCCTGGAGAGCTACGCCCTCCTCCTCCTGAGCCAGGGCCAAGAGCAGGTGCTCCGTGCCTACATAGGGCATATGAAAGCGTTGGGCCTCCATGCGGGCCCGCTCCAGCAAAAGCTTCAGCCGCGGCGTCATGTATAAAAACATGGAACCGCCCCGGCCCTGGGGCAGCATCTCCATAATGGCCTTGCGCAAAGGATGGTATTCCACCTTGCACTCCGACAGCACGTGATAGGCAATCGTATCCTTTTCCCGGACCATAGCCAGCAGCAAATGAGCTGTGCCCACGTCGCTGTGCCCCATGAGCCGCGCCTCGTCGGCGGCCCGCTGAGTCACCAGCCAGCGGGCTTTTTCCGTATATCCTTGAAACATAAAATATCCTCCCTAATCGTTAGCCTGCAGTAAACTTCTGTTAAATATCCTGACGAAATAAGGCGCTTATGGCCGCGCTCAGCAAACGTGCCCGCAGCTCCGCCTGTTCAGCCGCCGATCCCTTCAGCACCTGACGGTCCATGATCGCCCGCAAAAGCTGCTGCTCCCGGGCGGTAATCAAGTCTTCTTCCCACAGCCGCTCCAGGATGCCTTCCGCTTCGCCCTGGCTCAGCCCCTCCTGCTGCCGGAGAGCCGGCAGCGCCGTGACCTCAATTTCCGGCAGCTTATTCCAGTCCAGCTTCACGATCTTCAGATAACCGCCGCCGCCCCGCCGGCTTTCCACAATATAGCCCTGGGCGGGAGTAAAGCGGGTACTCAGCACATAATTGATCTGCGAGGGTACGCAACTGAAGATATCGGCCAGCTGGCTGCGCTGCAATTCGATGAAGCTCTGGCTCAGCAACAGTTCCTTCAGATACTGCTCGATCTGGCCGGCTAAGCTTCTCACCATGGTAATCACCTGACCTTTTCTGATGTTTATTTATTATAGCAAAGAAGGTCAGGAAATGTCAAGAGATTTTCAGACAGCCAACCCCGGCAGATATTTTTCGATGAAGTAAAAATATCTGCCGGGGTCAGGGGAATTTCGAGATCACCGCCTTCAGCGCCACCTCCTGTACAACATCCATTGCATCCTGTTCGTCTCTCATGTAGCTGTATGCGATCCGATAAAATCGGTTGCGCTGGTCAATGATTCTCCGGAAAATCTGATCATCGCTTTCCACCCCTGTGCCCCCTTCTATGGATTGCCTCATTCTTAAGAACACTGGTTAGACGTTATAGGATCCTCAAAAAGTTGCATAGATATGCCTTTGGCATTATTTTCATAAAAAAACTGGACTCCGTTAAACACGGAGTCCAGAGAAAGATCTGTCCTGTCCGGGCATATTTGCCCGGAAGCATATCGCAGCGGTGCGGTCACGCCAGGCCGCCGGGCCCTTGGAAAGCCCGGATTCTATAAGAACAGAGGCGCAAAGACCAAAGCCACGATGGTCATCAGCTTGATCAGGATATTAATGGAGGGACCGGAGGTATCCTTAAAGGGATCGCCGACGGTGTCGCCGTTTACTGCGGCAGCATGAGCTTCGGAGCCTTTGCCGCCGTAATTTCCCGGCTCAATGTATTTCTTGGCGTTGTCCCAGGCGCCGCCGGCGTTACTCATCATGACGGCCAGGATAAAACCGGAAGCGGTGGCGCCGGCCAAAAGGCCGCCCAGAGCTTCTTTGCCCAGGGTCAGACCGATGACTACGGGAACCACTACGGCCATAAGGCCGGGAACGATCATTTCTTTGATGGCGGCGGCGGTGCTGATGCTGACGCAGTTGGCGTAGTCAGGCTTTCCTGTGCCTTCCATGATGCCGGGGATGGTCTTGAACTGCCGGCGGACTTCTTCGATCATCTGACCGGCGGCCCGGCTGACGGCGGACATGGTCATAGCGGAGAAGAGGAAAGGCAGCATAGCGCCGATGAAGAGACCGGCCACCACCATGGGAGACATCAGAGACAAGCCGGCAAAATCAATGCCTACGGCAGTGGTATAGGCGGAAAACAAAGCCAAAGCCGTTAACGCCGCAGAACCGATGGCAAAACCTTTACCTACGGCAGCGGTAGTATTTCCAACGGCATCCAGGGTATCGGTGATTTCCCGGACGCTTTCATCCAGACCGGCCATTTCGGCGATACCGCCGGCATTGTCGGCCACGGGACCATAAGCGTCCACAGCCACTACCATACCGGTGGTGGACAGCATGCCCACGGCGGAAATGGCGATACCATACAGACCGGAAAATTTATAAGCAAGAATAATAGCGACGACCACGCAGATCACCGGTAAAGCAGTGGACATCATCCCTTGTGCCAGACCGGAGATGATGTTGGTGGCGGTGCCGGTCTGGGAAGACCGGGCGATCTCCTGTACGGGCTTGTAGTCCGAGGAGGTATAGTACTCGGTGATTTTGCCGATCAGCACGCCGGCCACCAGGCCGACTACGCAGGCGATGAAGGCGCCGAAGGAATCCACCTGGCTGCCGGCTAAGAAATACTTGCAGAGGAAGAAGATCGCCACAAAAGTGATGACTGCGGAAACCATTTCTCCGGTATTTAACGCCCTGGCGGCTTTGGCGCTGTCATGGGACTTGACAAAAAAGGAACCGATGATGCAGGCGATGATGCCGGCGGCGGCGATCATAAAAGGCAGGATCAGCGCGCCGGTGCCCAGGTTCAAAGACGAGGCCAGAGCCATGGTGGCGATAATAGAACCGCAGTAAGACTCGAAAAGGTCGGCGCCCATACCGGCCACGTCGCCGACGTTGTCACCGACGTTATCCGCGATAACCGCAGGGTTCCGGGGGTCGTCTTCGGGGATACCGGCTTCGACTTTGCCTACCAGGTCGGCGCCGACGTCGGCAGCCTTGGTATAGATGCCGCCGCCCACCCGGGCAAACAGGGCGATGGAACTGGCGCCCAGAGCAAAACCGTTAATTACGCTGGGATTATCAAAAAGCAGGCAGACCACAGACAGGCCGATGAGGCCCAGGCCCACCACGGACATTCCCATGACGGCGCCGCCGGAAAAAGCGATGTTCAGAGCGGAATTGGCATCCTTGCGGGCGGCATTGGCGGTACGGACGTTGGCTTTGGTCGCCACGTTCATCCCGATGTAGCCTGCGCCTACGGAGCAGATAGCCCCCAGGACAAAAGCGATGGCGGTGGAAGGCTGCAGGCTTTCCGCGCCGGGAGTCATGTAGCCGACGATGGTGATGATCGCCGCCACCGCAATCACGAAGATGACCAGGGTTTTATACTCCCGGAACAGGAAGGCCATAGCGCCCTCGTGAATCGCTTCGGAAATCTCCTTCATTTTCTCGGTACCGATCTCCTGCTTGGTGATTTTGTTTGTCAGGTAGAAGGCGAACAAAAGCGCCAGCACACCTGCACAACCACCAATGATTAAGTGTTGTGTGGCCATGATGTATGATTCCTCCTTAATTCTTTAGGGCAGCGGAGCCATTTCCCGCCGCCCGTGAAAAATTATAAAATACACAAAATGATCGTCAAAATCATAAAAGCGACGGCACAGCCGGTGGACAGCTTGCTCATCAGCTCGTCAAGACCTTTTTTTGTTCCGCCGAAGATTGCTTCGGCGCCGCCGGCGATGCTGCCCATCCCGGCGTTATGTCCGGTCTGCAATAAAACGGTGGCAATCAGGCCGATGCAGGAAATCACCTGCAAAACCAGGATAAACGTCTTCATGCTGCTTCTCCTTCCTCCGTTTGAGTAACGGATTCATTTTATCATAAGGCCTAAGGCGTTACAATATTTATTTTTAAGTTATGCCGTGAAGAAACCGCTAAAATTGGGCGTTTTTCAGGATAGCGGCAAAAGAGACGGCCTCAAGTCCGGCGCCGCCGATCAAAGCCCCGTCGATATCCGGCATAGCCAGATAAGCGGCGATGTTTTCCGGCTTCACGCTGCCGCCGTACTGGATGCGGACCTTTTCGGCCACGGCTTCGCCGTAAAGCTCTTTCAGCCGGCGCCGCAGGGAGCCGATGATTTGCTGGGCGTCTTCCGGCCGGGCGCTTAACCCTGTGCCGATGGCCCAAACCGGCTCGTAAGCCACCACCAGCTCCGCCGCTCTTTCCGGCCCGATATCCCTGAGTCCTTCACCCAGCTGACTTAAGCAGACTTCCTCCGACCGTCCGGCCTGCCGCTCTCCCAAGGTCTCCCCCAGACACAGGATCGGCAAAAGGCCGGCCTCCCAGGCCGCTTTCAGCTTGGCGTTAATGAACTGATTCCCTTCGCCGAAATATTGCCGTCGTTCGGAATGCCCTAAAATTACGTAAGTGCAGCCCAATTCCCGCAGCATCCCCGGGGATATCTCGCCGGTATAGGCGCCCTCCGCCGCGGGATAAAGGTTTTGGGCCCCCAGCCGGACAGGGCTTTTGGCAAAGGCCTCCGCAGCAGCAGCCAAAGCGGTAAAAGGCGGGCAAACCACGGCTTCCGGAAACAAAGCCCGGACACTGCCGGGAGAATCGCCGGCTTCCTTTTGGCTGTCCTCCGGCTCCGCCGAGCGCCATAATCCCTTTGCCGGCCGGGGCAAAAGCCCGGCCAGAAGCGGTAAAAGCTCCGACGCGAAGTCCTGGGTTTCTTCCGTGGTCTTATACATTTTCCAGTTTGCCGCTAAAATTCGCCGCCGCAAAGGGATTCCTCCTTTTTTCCGCACCGTTTACCTGCCCGCTCACACTTCATCTGCTGATCGCACTTGATCTGTTTGATTGTACTTGATCTGTACCTGCCTGATCGCACTTGATTTGCCTGATCACATTATACACGCCTGCGCCGCAAGTCCGCCGCCTTATCTGCCCTATTGCATAATCTCGATGCCCGGCAGCTTCTTGCCTTCCAGAAGTTCCAGGGAAGCGCCGCCGCCGGTGGACAAATGACTCATCTTGTCTCCGCAGCCGGCCTGTTTTACCGCAGCCACTGCGTCGCCGCCGCCTACCACGGTAACGGCGCCGGAAGCGGCCATGGACCGGGCCACGCCAAAGGAGCCCTGGGAGAAAGCAGGCATTTCATAGACTCCCAAGGGGCCGTTCCAGATGATGGTGCCAGCCTTCTGAAAAATTCCCTGCCAGGCAGCCACGGTGGCGGGGCCGATATCCAGGGCCATCCAACCCGCCGGCACCTGATCCGCCGGCACGATCTTAGTCTGGGCGTCTTCGGCAAAGCGGTCGGCCACCACCAGATCCTGGGGATAAAGCAGGACGCAGTCCTTTTCCGATACCAGCTTCATCATTTCCTTGGCCATATCCAGCTTATCGGTCTCGACTCTGGACGACCCCATGTCCACCCCGGACGCCGCCAGCAAGGTATTGGCCATAGCGCCGCCGAAAAGCATATAATCGGCTTTGTCCGCCAGATTTTCGATAAGGCGGATTTTGTCGGAAACCTTGGAGCCGCCCATCACTACTACCAGGGGCCGCCTGGGATCGTTAATGGCGCCTTCCAAGGCGGTGATTTCTTTTTCCATCAGAAAGCCGGGATGAGCCGGCAGAAAATGGCCTATACCTTCGGTGGAGCAATGGGCCCGGTGGGCCGTGCCGAAAGCGTCATTTATATAGATTTGACCCAGAGAGGCCAGGAAACGGCTGAAATCCCGGTCGTTTTCTTCTTCCTGGGGCCAAAAGCGGATATTCTCCAAAAGGGCCACCTGGCCGGGTTCCACCCGGGCCGCTGCCGCCCGGATGCTTTCTTCCGTGCCGTAAGGAATAAATTCCACCGGCTGTCCCAAAAGCCCGGCCAGATATCCGGCCACCGGTTCCACGGACATCTCCGGCACCGGCTTTCCTTTGGGCCGGCCCAGATGGGTCATGATGATTATGCCGGCCCCCTGGTCCAATATATACCGAATCGTAGACAACTCCGCCCTGATCCGAACGTCGTTGATAATTTTACCGTCCTTCATGGGCACGTTGAACTCCGCCCGCAAAAGCACCCGCTTTCCCTTCAAGTCCAATTCCCGAAGGCCTTTCCGCGCCATCCGTAAAGCTCCCCTTTCTTTTTATCCGGATTCTACAGTTCTTTTCCCACGTAAGCCACTAAATCCGCCACCCGCATGCTGTAACCCCACTCGTTGTCGTACCAGGCAATGACTTTTACCAGGTTTTCCCCTACCACCATAGTGCTTAAGCCATCGATGATGGAGGAATTATCGTTGCCCCGGAAGTCGATGGAGACCAACGGCAGATCGGTATAGTCTAAAATGCCCTTCATGGTGGTTTCGCTGTATTTTCTCATGGCGGCGTTCACTTCCTCCGCCGTAACGTTTTTGTCCAGCTCCACCACCAGGTCCACCAGGGAAACGTCGGGAGTGGGCACCCGCATAGCCATGCCCACCATTTTTCCCTTCAGCTCCGGCATGACCAAAGCCATGGCCTTGGCAGCTCCGGTAGTGGTAGGAACGATGGACACGGCGCCGGCCCGGGCCCGGCGAAGGTCCTTATGCCGGTTGTCCAGGATCTTCTGATCGCTGGTGTAAGAATGCACCGTGGTCATCATTCCCCGCCTGATGCCGAATTCCCGCTGCAGCACCTTGGCTACGGGAGCCAGGCAGTTGGTGGTGCAGGAAGCGTTGGAAATGATATGATGCTTTTGGGGATCATAGTTCTCTTCATTTACGCCTAATACAATGGTGATATCCTCATTTTTGGCAGGAGCGGTGATCACGACTTTTTTCGCCCCCTGCTGCAGATGGACGCCGGCCTTTTCCCCGTCGTTGAACTTGCCGGTGGACTCGATGACCACATCCACCCCCAACTCGTCCCAGCGGATATTGGCGGGATCCCGGTCGGAAACCACCTTGATCTCCCTGCCGTCGATAATCAGGGTATTTTCCGTGGCTTCCACGCTGCCCTGATAAATGCCGTGAACCGAGTCATATTTAAATAAATGCGCCAGTACGCTGGGCTCTGAGGTCCCGTTGATGGCCACGATCTGTACATCCGGGTTTTTCATGGCGGCTCTAAGGGTCAGTCTGCCGATCCGGCCAAAGCCATTAATTCCTGCTTTTACTGCCATTGTCCATTCCTCCTAAGTTATCTGACGATCCTTGAGTTTTTCCTAAAAAGTCCGGGCCTGTCCGGTCCCGGTTTCACCCTAATAGCGCCGGCGCAGGGCCGTGCTGCGGATTCCTAATTCTTCTCTGTATTTTGCCACGGTGCGCCGGGCCACCTTGATCCCCCTTTGTCCCAGCTGATCGGCAATCTGCTGGTCGGTGAAGGGTTTTTCCGGCTCTTCGTTTTTAATAATCCCTTTTATAATTTCCCGGATACTCTCCGTCGATACGGTTCCCTGGGTAACGCTTTCCAGGCCCGGCGTAAAGAAAAACTTGAATTCAAACACGCCGTGGGGAGTCTGGATATATTTATTGGCCGCCGTCCGGCTGACGGTGGATTCATGGACTCCCACCTCGTCGGCGATTTGCCGCATGGTCAAAGGCCGCAGGGCCGAAACGCCTTTGCGGAAAAACTCCACCTGATATTTCAGCAGCGCTTCCGTCACTTTATAGATCGTAGAGCGACGCTGCTCAAGACATCGCAAAAGCCAGGCGGCCTGGTTTAATTTGGCCTCGACAAAGCTTTTTGCCGCCTGATCTTTTTCCGCGTCGGAATGCTGCAACAGCACCTTGGCGTAAGTATCGTTTATGGTCAATTGGGGCACGTGCCCCTCGTTCAGGATAATTCGAAAGCCTTCGCCGTCCCGCTCCACCTGGACGTCGGGAATTACATAAACAGTTTCCTCACTGTCGGCAAATCCCACCCCGGGCTTGGGATTCAGGCGGCGCAGCCGGTCCACCAGTTTTTGAACCTGGGCCGGCGTTAATTCCATCTCTTTGGCGACCTTCACCAGGTTTCCCCGGCCCACCTCCTGAAGATAGTGGTTGATCAGCGTCTCCATCGCCGCCTTGGTCCTCTTCTCCAAGGGCTGGCGTACCACCTGCAGGATCAGACATTCCCGCAGGCTCCGGGCACAGACTCCCGGCGGATCCATAGTCTGTAAAAGCTTCAGGGCCTGTTCAACCTTTTCCTGGCTTTTTGCCAGGTCCGCTGCCGCCTGTTCTACGGTAATCGCCAGGTAGCCGCTGGGGTTCATGTTGCCGATCAGGTATTCGCCGATAGCGCCGATTTCCGGATCTGAGGCAGCAAACTTCCACTGTGCCGTCAGATATTCCTCCAACGTCAACTGGTGAGAGACCATGGATTCGTGGGGTCCCTCTTCCCGCACCTCTCTGGGCAGCCCTTTTTCCTCGTAATAGTCCCGGCTTTTGCTGATAAAGCTCTGCCAGTCGATGCGATTGGGCTCATCCTGCTGCTCACCGTTTCTTTCTCCGCCCTCTTTGGCCTCCAATAAGGGGTTTTCCATCAGGGCCTGATCGGTGAAATCCACCAGATCCATGGAGGAAAGCTGCAGAATTTCCAAGGCCTGCCGCAGTTCAGGGGTTATGATCAATTTCTGAGTCTGTTCCAGATGCAAGCCGATTTCCATCACAATCACCCCGGCTCAAATAGACGGCTCTGCCAACCATTTCATTCTAACACATAATACCCATCACTTCAAATAACATAACCTATTTTTCAAAAAAAGAAATATAGTATAACACAAATAGACAAATCCTGCTCCGCAGAAAAAATGCCCGCAGCGAAAGCCGCCGGGCATAGGGAAAGCCTGTGGCGGGAGTATGTGAGAATCGAACTCACCCAGGAAGCTCCTAACTCCCCGAAACGGTTTTGAAGACCGCAAGGCACACCAGCACCCATCTACTCCCGGAAATATTCACCGCTTGCCTCGGCGCCGGCCGTCCCCTTCTCCCGCAGGAGTTTTCCCGCGCAAGAGCTTTCTTTGCAAGAGCCCCGTTGCCCAAGAGCTTTCTTTGCAAGAGCCCTGTCGCGCAAGAGCTTTCCCGCGCAAGAGCCTGCCGGCCGGGTCAGGCCTGAGCCGGGAACCGGACCGTGAAAGCATCGGACCGCCAACTTTGCCTTGTCCATTATACACTGAAGTGCCGTAGTCTTGGCAATACCGATTCAGCAGAAATTTTATAAAATTTGCGGCCCCGAATTCCCAGATATTCCTCCGGCATTATTCCACAGGACTTTTCAAAAAAGCCTTGCGAAATAATAGGAGCCAAGTTATAATTTAGCTGACGAAATGGAGGTGAAAATCATGGCATACAAAATTAATGACGAATGCATCAGTTGTGGCGCTTGCGCAGCAGGCTGTCCCGTTGAAGCGATCTCCGAAGGCGATAGCAAATACGTAATCGACGCAGAAAAGTGCATCGACTGCGGTGCCTGCGCAGACGTCTGTCCCGTAGGTGCACCTCAAGCTGAGTAATCCTCAGAATAAATTGATTAAAGTGGACAAGTCATGGAAGGATATCCGCCAGCCGGATATCCTTCTTTTTTTGCCGGTGGCCGTGCCGCGGGGATACTCCCGCAGGACGCGGCGTTCTTTGCAGACTATTTCTCTTGGCCTTTGCTTTTCCGCAGCTCCCGGGCTATTTCCTCCAGCTTGCGCATACGATGGTTTACCCCGGACTTTCCTACCGGAGGCGACAGCATCTGTCCCAGCTCTTTTAAATTGATTTCGGGGTTTTCCAGCCGCAGCCTGGCCAGCTCCTGCAGCGGCGGCTCCAGGCTTTCCAGGCCGATTTCCTCCTGGAGAAAACGGATGTTTTCTACCTGGCGCAAAGCCGCGTCCACGGTTTTTGTCAGGTTGGCCGTCTCACAGTTCACCAGCCGGTTCACCTGATTTTTCAGGCCTTTCATCACCCGTACGTTCTCAAATTCCAGCAGGCTGGCATGGGCGCCGATCAGGGCCAGAAAACCGGCGATCTGATCGCTGTCCTTGAGATATACCACATACCACTGCTTGCGGCTGGACACTTTGGCCTGCATGCCGGGGAAACGGTTGATCAGGGCCGCCAGGCTCCGGGCCTGCCTGGGATGATTGGTGATGATCTCCAGATGATAATTTCCGTCGGGGCTGCTGACGGAGCCGCCTCCTAAAAAAGCGCCCCGCAGATAACTTTTGCGGCAGCATTGAGTGCGGATCAGATCTTTTTTGATCTCGGGATGAATATTCCAGCCTTCCCCTACGATACCCAGCCGCCGCAGGATTTCCAGGGTCTCCCGGCCCGCCGGCACCCGGATATTATACAGGGTGTTCTTCTTCAGGCGGTTCTGGCGCTTGACGGTCAGCTCCCCTTCCACCCCGAAGCAATCCTTCAGCAGACGGTAGACCTTGCGGGCGGCCGCCGAATACTCTGTGGAAATGTACAGGCCGGTTTTGCCCCCCACGCCGATGGTCACGGTACCGTCCATCCGGGTGATGGCCGCCAGCTCTGCCAGCCGGCAGCATTCCTTTTCCGGATAGACGCGGGAGATCTCGTCTTTGGTCCGCACGGAAAAGGATGCCTTTTCTGCCATGGGTCTACGCCTCCTCTTTTGTGCGGAATACGTCTCTGTGCTTGACGCTGGAAAGGATACCGGCCTGGGTCAGGGACCGCTGCAGCATCTCCGCCAGGGTCACCGAGCGGTGCTGGCCGCCGGTGCAGCCGATGGCCACCACCAGGTTGCTTTTCCCCTCGGCAATATACTTGGGCACCAGATAAATCAGCAGCTCCGAGTACTTCTCGAAGAAAACCCGGGAGACCTCATGGCTCATTACATAGTCCCGCACCGCCTGATCAAGTCCCGTCAGCTTCCGCAATTCCGTATCATAAAAAGGATTGGGCAGGAAACGGACGTCCATCACCAGGTCGGCATCCAGAGGCAGCCCGTATTTAAAGCCAAAAGAGACCACGTAGACGTGAAACTGATCCTGACAGCCTCCCTTGCCGATCCGGGCCTCCATCACTTCCTTCAGCTCTTTTACCTTCAGGTTGCTGGTATCCACCACCACGTCGGCCCGCTCCCGCAGATCTTCTAAAAGCTTCCGTTCCAGACGGATATCTTCCATCAGCTCTCCCTCGGAGGCCATAGGGTGGCGGCGGCGGGTTTCCTTGAACCTTTTTACCAGGGTAGGGGTATCGGCGTCCAAAAAAAGGATATTGGTCTTATGGCCCAGTTCTTTCATCTCCGACAGGGCCGCTTCCATATTATCGAAAAAACGGCGGCTGCGCACGTCGATACCCAGGGCTACCCGCTCGATGCCGCCGTCGCCGACGACCATTTCCGCCGTCTTGCCTAAAAGGGTGGGGGGCAGGTTATCAATACAAAAGTAACCCCAGTCCTCCAAAATCCGCAAGGCATTGGTTTTGCCCGCTCCGGACTGGCCGGTAACAATCCAAAATTCCGGCGATTTGCATTTTTCCTTCATAACCTGCCTCTCTTTCTCCGGCCGCCGTTCCCGCCTGCCTTTAGGGCCTGCGGTATTATTTCAGCGCCAGCTTCTCGATGGCCAGGGCCACGCCGTCGTGATTATTGTCGGCGGTGATATAATCCGCTTTTTCCCGGACAAAATCCAGCCCGTTTGCCATGACCACGCCGCAGCCGGCATACTCGATCATATCCAGGTCATTGGGGCTGTCGCCAATGGCCATCACCTGTTCCCGGGCCAGGCCCAGATCCGCCGCCATCTCCGCCAGAGCCCGGCCCTTGCCGATATCCGGCCGGCCAAACTCCAGGAAGTAGGGCATGCTGGGCATAAACTGGACCTGATCGCCGAAGCGCTCTTTACCTTCGGCCATGATCCGCCGCACCTCTTCCGGGGTGGAAATCAGGGAAAACTTGGTGGCCCCTACCCCCTGGGCCGCTAAAAAGGACTTAAACTCCGGAATGATGTTCAGGTAAACCCGGGTCTGCTTCTGGTACTTCCGGACCTCAGGAGAATCCTTTTCAATATACATTTCATGACCCATATACAGATTGACGTGGTGGCCGTAAGGCTTCAGAAAGTCCACCAGTTCCTGGCTGAGGGAAGGGCTCAGGGTCTTATGGGTCAAAACCTGCCCTTCAGTGGTGATAATCAGGGCTCCCTGGTAGGTAATCAGCGGCACATTAATCTCCAGTTCCTGGGCATAAGGCAACGCGGAAATATACATCCGGCCGGTGGCAATGGTCACCACGACGCCCTGGCTTCTGGCTTCGATAATAGCCGCCTTGGTCCGGGGAGAAATCGTCTTTTCCGTGGTCAGCATGGTTTCGTCCAAATCAATAGCCAAAAGCCGGATGTCCGGTTTTGGACTTAGTGGGGTATCTTCCCTTAGGATAATTTGTTTTTCACTCATTCTCTCTTTCCTGTCCTGATGAATTTTAGCAGGAGCCCGCTTTGCTCCCGCAGAAGTCCGCGTCCTTTCAGCGCAGGCTGTTTAAGAGGCTGGCGATAATAGAAATCAGCAGAGAAGCCAAAATCGCCGTGCCCCAGCCGTTAATGCGGACTCCGCTGACCAGTGCGCCGGCCAGCTTCAGCATTGCCGCATTGATCACAAAAACAAAAAGCCCCAGGGTCAAAATGGTGATGGGCAGGCCAAAAAACAGGGCCACCGGCCGGACCACCGAGTTAATCACACCTAAAAGCAGGGCAAAAATCAGGGCCGTGGCGAAATTTTCCACATGGAACCCCTTCAGCAGGTAAGAAACCAGCAATACGGTGATTGAATTGATCAGCCATGTTACCAACATGGTTCATCCCTCCTTTATGGTGATTATTATATCATGAATTTTGATTTTCACACGGCCGGCTCCTTGTATTCCTGATTCTCTTGCAGCCCGCCGCGAGGATAAATTATGAATCCTTATCTTAACGACGCCGACTTAAACATTTCAGGAACTGTCCGCATTGACCTGCCACGATTAAACTGTCCGCATTGACCTGCCACGATTAAACCGTCCGCATTGACCTGCCACAATTAAACCGCCCGCATTGATCTGCCACGATTAATGGAAAAGCCAGAGGACTCCTCAATACTGACGACCTATGTTTACCGGGAAAACGCTTTGTTTTTAAAGCAAATCCCGGTAAAATCTTCTCAACGGTCCGATTTTGCTTTGATCATGGCGTTGAGGTAAGAGTTTTGGCGGGAATTTTGTAAATTCATCCTCTGATCAAGGACAAAATAAAGGAGTGTCCTCTCTGCGTGGATGTCTGAGTAAATTTACCGGGATTTGAAGAAAAAACATGGGAAAATCCCGGTAAACATGGTTGGACTACTCTCACCTTCTTCAGTTGAATTCTGCTTTACCCACAGATTTACCAGTGACCTTGGTCTTTCCTCTATCGCTCTTTCCTCTAATAGGATGAAAATTTTGATGAAATTTGTTATTGCTTCAGAACCTTCCCTTTTCCTTATATTATACTTTGGGCCAAGCCGCCAAGCAACGTCGGGTCTGTAAAACTTCGGCACAAAAGTTTCAGGGCATGGTAAAGCCTTCATCCATATTTTCCAGGGTCCATTCCCAATACTTTAACGCAAAAAGTGCGCCTCCGTAACCGGCGGGTCCCGGAAAGGCGCATTGGATTTTTCATCTGATTTCTCCATAGATCAACCGCTGTCCATTTAAGAAGCCGGGACGAGGATCGGCCATTTGCCGGTGGGATCACCAGGAAGGACAAAGGCCGGATCACCGGTCAGGCCGCCTATTCTTCGGGGTGGAACCAATCATAAACCGCCCGGGCGCTTTTTTTCGGCAAACCCGGGGTCTCTTCTAATTCCTCCAGGCCGGCGGCCATGATGTTCTTTAAGGAAAGCTCGAATTTCTGCAGCAGAGCCTTTTTCCCTTTCGGCCCCAGTCCCGGGATCTCGTCCAGGGCCGAGGTCAGGTTCCGTTTTCCCCGCAGCAGCCGGTGATAGGTAATGGCAAAGCGGTGGGCCTCGTCCCGCAGGTGGGTAATGATCAGGATGGCCGGGGATTTCGCGCTCAATACGATAGGGTCGGATTGCCCCGGTTTATAGATCCACTCGAATTGCTTGGCCAGGCCCACGGTAGCGATATGGCCCACGCCTAGAAGCTCCATAATGGAGCGTGCCGAGGACAGCTGGCCCTTGCCGCCGTCGATCACCACCAAATCCGGCAATTCACCGAAACGGGTATCCTGCTGCCGCTCTTTGGAAAAACGGCGCAGGATGACTTCGGCCATGGAAGCGAAGTCGTTATTTCCCTCCACCATCCGGATTTTAAAGCGGCGATACAGCTCCGGCCTGGGCTTGCCGTCGATGGCCACCACCATGGAGGCCACGGTCTCCGTACCGGAGATGTGGGAAATATCGTAGCATTCCATGCGATGGGGCAGGTTTTCCATCCCCAGGACCTGCCGCAGTTCTTCCAGGCCTTGGGTCAGGCGGTCGCCCTGAGCTTCTTCCTGCTGCTCTTTTTGCAGCAGCAGATCCCGGGCGTTTTTTCCCACCATATCCAGAAGGGCCTTTTTTTCCCCCCGCTTGGGTATACGGATCTGTACCCGCCGGCCGCGCAGAGAGGAAAGCCAGTCCTGAGTCATGGCTAAATCCGCGGCAATGGTAGTGGCGCCGTCGGAATCCCTGGCATCAGCGTCTGGCTCAGCATCGGCGTCTGGCTCAGCATCGGATTCAATGCCCGATTCAGTATCAGACTCAGCGCCGGATTCTTGGCTGGCTTCGGCAGCGGTTCGGGCACGAGCCTCCGCGCCATTCTCCAAGCCGGCTTCAGCACAGGATTTGGCGCCGGCTCCTTCAATAATTTCCTCAAGGGCTTCCCCGGACATGTCTTCGGATATCCCGGCTCCGGCCTTAGGCTCGGGAATATAGATTTCTCCCGGGATCACCGGCACCCGGCTGTAGTACTGCCCCAAAAAGGGCAGCAGTACATCCTCGTCGCCGCTGTCCTGACCCTCCAGGAAAAAGGTTTCCCGGCCCAAAAGCTTGCCTTCCCGGATATAAAAGACCTGGACACAGACCCGGCTTTTTCCCCGGGCATAATTAATTACGTCATAATCTTCCCGTTTGTCGGAAATTACCTTTTGTCGCTCAATCACCCGTTCCAGGGCGAAAAGCTGATCACGCAGCTGCCCCGCCTCCTCAAAATCCAGGTTTTCCGCGGCTTGATCCATTCGCTCCTGGATCAGCTTGCAAAGGCTTTCCTGCTTGCCCTCTAAAAAGAGGATAACCTGAGCGATCATCTTGCCGTATTCTTCTTTGGAGACCTGCCCCATACAGGGAGCCAGACAGCGGCCGATATATTGATTCAGGCAAGGACGCTGCTGGCGGCCCCAGCCGGCGGTGGTCTTGCAGGAACGTAAAGGGAAGATCCGCTTTAACAGCCTTAAGGTATCCTTGATAGCGGTGCTGGAAGTATAAGGCCCGAAGTAGCGGGCTTTGTCCTGTTCCATCTTGTGGACGTATTCCACCCGGGGAAAATCCTCCTGCACAGTTACCCGGACATAGGGATAGTTCTTATCGTCCATCAGCCGGATATTGTACTTGGGCTTATATTTTTTGATCAGATTGCACTCCAGGATCAGGGCCTCCATCTCCGAATCGGTGAGGATCCATTCCAGGTCCCGGATATGGCTTACCAAAGCCCTGGTCTTGCCGTTTGGCACATTCTCCTTAAAATAAGAGCGGACCCGGTTTTTCAGATTAACCGCCTTACCGACATAAATGACCTTGCCGGCGGTGTCCTTCATCAGGTACACCCCCGGCCCGGCAGGCAAATTCTTTAGTTTTTCTTCAACAGTCTGGTTCATGGCCTTTCCTGATCTGGCTTAATTTTTTTACCGCTCCGGCTACCGGGCCGCCTTTTTCCTTTTCCCCGGGCCGCCGGCCTTTACCGCTTCTTTGGCGCCGCCGGAAGCGATGGCTTTCGCCGCTGCTTTGGCGCCGGGCCGGGAGCCGTTCTTAAAAGCGGCCTTTCCCCGGCCTGCGGCGTCATTTCCGCCAGCACTTGCAGCATCATTTCCGGCGGCGGTTTCGGCCTCATTTCCGGCGGCAGCTTCAGAGGCTTTGCCTCCTGCCCCGGGTCCCGCGACAGCTTCCTCCGGAGCCTCATCTCCGTCCTCTGTCCCGGCGTCTGCCGCCTCTTCTTCCGACCGGCTGGCGGCTTCCCCAGCCCCGCCGCCGCAAGGCAGCGGTCCAAAGGGCCGGCTGGCGGCGGCAAAGCTTTTTTCCCGCTCCAGCACCGGCTCCAAAAACTCGCCGGTATAACTGACGGCCTTGGCCGCCACCAGTTCTTCGGGGGTGCCCTGAGCTACCACGGTGCCGCCCCGGAAGCCTCCTTCCGGCCCCATGTCGATGCAGTAGTCGGCGGTCTTAATCACATCCAGGTTATGCTCGATCACCAGGACGCTGTCCCCCTGCTCCACCAGGCGGTGCAGTACCGACAAAAGCTTGGCGATATCGTCGGTATGCAGGCCCGTCGTAGGCTCGTCCAGAATATACATGGTCTTACCGGTGGAACGCCGGGAAAGCTCCGTGGCCAGCTTTACCCGCTGAGCCTCGCCTCCGGAGAGAGTGGTGGCCGGCTGGCCCAGGCGGATATAGCCCAGACCCACGTCCTGCAAAGTCTTCAGCTTGCGGTGGATCTTGGGGTGATTGGCAAAAAACTCTACCGCCTCGTCTACGGTCATGTCCAGCACGTCGGCAATGGATTTCCCTTTGTAATGGACCTCCAGGGTTTCCCGGTTATAGCGTTTGCCCTTGCAGACCTCGCAGGGCACATAGATATCCGGCAGAAAATGCATCTCGATTTTCAAAATGCCGTCGCCGGCGCAGGCCTCACAGCGGCCTCCCTTGATATTGAAGCTGAAGCGGCCCTGCTGATAACCCCGCAGCTTGGCTTCCGGCACCGAGGCAAAGACCTGGCGGATCAAATCAAAAACCCCGGTATAAGTGGCTGGATTGGAGCGGGGCGTACGGCCGATGGGGGATTGGTCGATATTGATGACTTTATCCAGATGCTCCAGCCCCAGAATCCGGTCGTGATCGCCGGCCTTGGTGTGGGCCCGGTTCAGTTCCGCCGCCAGGCGCTTGTAGACGATTTCGTTTACCAGGGAGCTTTTTCCGCTGCCGGAAACACCGGTGACGCAGGTAAAGACCCCCAGCGGGATTTTTACTTCGATATTTTTCAGGTTGTTTTCCCGGGCCCCCACCACCGTCAGCCATTTGCCGTTGAGAGGGCGGCGGAAAAGCGGCACGGGAATCCGTTTGACTCCCCGCAGATATTGGCCGGTGACGGAACGTTCACAGGCTTCGATATCCTCCAGGGTGCCGGCGCAGACCACTTCGCCGCCGTGGACACCGGCCCCGGGCCCGATATCCAGGATATAATCGGCGGCCCGCATGGTATCCTCGTCATGCTCCACCACCAAAACGGTATTTCCAATGTCCCTGAGAGAAAGCAGGGTATCGATCAGCCGGGCGTTATCCCGCTGATGCAAGCCGATGGAAGGCTCGTCCAGGATATACAGCACGCCCATCAGGCTGGAGCCGATCTGGGTGGCCAGCCGGATGCGCTGGGCCTCGCCGCCGGAAAGGGTGCCGGCGGCCCGGTGCAGGGTCACATAGTCCAGACCCACATTCCGCAAAAAACCCAGCCGGGCCCTGATCTCTTTTAAGATCTGGGCGGCGATCAGCTGCTGGCGCTGGGTCAGCTCCAGGTTTTCAAAAAATTTCAGCGCCGCCCCTACGGACAGGCTGGTCACTTCGTAAATGTTTTTTCCGCCCACATAAACGGACAAGGCTTCCGGCTTCAGCCGCTTGCCCCGGCAGTCCGGGCAGGGCATGCTGGTCATATACTGCTCCAGCTCGCTGCGGGAATAATCCGACTGGGATTCCCGGAAACGCCGCTGCAGCATATTGATCACGCCCTCGTAGTGAGCCTGGTAACTGCGGCGCTGACCCTGAGAATTGGTATACTCGAAGGTAATATTGGTATTTCCGGCGCCGTAAAGCAGGATCTTTTTATGCTCCTCGCTGAGATCCCGGAAGGGTATGTCCGTAGGAATACCGAAATGACGGCAGGTGCCGGCCATAATGCCCAGGTACCAGTTGGAAATGCCCTTGATCCAGGGGTCGATGGCATTCTCATCCAGGCTCCGGCTCTGGTCCGGGATCACCAGATCAGGGTCCACCTCCAGTTTATATCCCAGTCCGTCGCAGGTGGGGCAGGCGCCGAAGGGGCTGTTGAACGAGAACATCCGGGGAGCCGGTTCCTCAAAGCTGATGCCGCAGTCCACGCAGGCGAACTGCTGGGAAAAAATCCGCTCGTGGCTTACGGGTTCCGCGGCCTTTGCCAATGCCTGCCGGTCCTCTGCGGATGCCCGTTCGTCCAGGCCCGCCAAAGCTTCCTCCTGCTGGCGGGCCTGGTCCGATCTGCCTTCCCGGGGATCGGTCCAGACTACGGCAGCCAGGCCGCCGGAAAGATTCATGGCCGTCTCCAGGGAGCTGGCCAGCCGCTTGCCGGAATCCGGCTTCAGGACGATACGGTCCACCACCGCTTCGATGATGTGCTTTTTATTCTTTTCTAACCGGATCTCTTCGGAAGCCTCCCGGATTTCTCCGTCAACCCGGACCCGGACATAGCCCTCCCGGCGAATATCCTCAAAGATCTTGGCATGCTCGCCTTTTTTGCCCCGGACCAAAGGAGCCAGAATCTGCAGCCGGCAGCCTTCCCCCCAGGACAGGATCTGGTCCACCATCTGATCGACGGTCTGCCGCTCCACAGGCTTACCGCATTTCCAGCAGCGGACCTGGCCGATACGGGCGTATAAAAGCCGGAGATAGTCATAAATCTCCGTTACCGTCCCCACAGTGGAACGGGGATTTCGGCTGGTAGTCTTCTGGTCGATGGAAATGGCCGGGGACAAACCTTCGATATAGTCCACGTCCGGCTTGTCCATCTGCCCCAGAAACATCCGGGCATAGGAGGACAGAGACTCCACATAGCGCCTCTGGCCTTCGGCGTAAATCGTATCAAAGGCCAGGGAGCTTTTTCCGCTGCCGGAAAGGCCGGTAATAACCACCAGCTTATCCCGGGGGATCTCCACGTCGATATTTTTCAGGTTATGGGAGCGGGCTCCCTTGATCATGATTTTGTCTTTTGCCATACTGCTGTTTACTCCTTCTTCTGTCAGCCGGTCTCCGGCAGGAAAACTCCCCCGGTCCGGGCTTTGGGCAGCGCCGGGTGAGGCGGCGGCAGCCCGGCCGCTAATTCAGCTGGGCTCTCATTTCCAGCATCAGGTCCCGCAACTGAGCGGCCCGCTCGAAATCCAGCTCCTTGGCTGCCTGGCGCATCTCTTTTTCCAGACGGCCCACCCAATCCTTCAATTCTTTTTTGCTCATCTGGGAAACCTGTCCGGCCCCCTCTTCCTTTTCCACCGGCCGGGTGATCTCCACCACGTCCCGCACCGCCTTTTTTACGGTCTGCGGCACAATGCCGTGCTTTTCATTAAACTCTTTCTGGATCTGCCGGCGGCGGTCGGTCTCCCGCATGGCCCTGGCCATAGAATCGGTGATGCTGTCGCCGTACATAATGACCAGGCCGTTTACATTCCGGGCGGCCCGGCCGGAGGTCTGGATCAGGGAGCGTTCGGAACGCAGGAAGCCCTCTTTGTCGGCGTCCAGAATCGCCACCAAAGAAACTTCCGGCAGGTCCAGGCCTTCCCGCAAAAGGTTAATGCCCACCAGGACGTCGAAAACCCCCAGCCGCAGATCCCGGATGATCTCCATCCGCTCCAGGGTCTTTACCTCCGAATGCAGGTAGCGGACCTTGATGCCCATTTCCCGCATGTAATCCGTCAAATCCTCCGCCATCTTTTTCGTCAGTGTAGTCACCAGCACCCGCTCCTGCCTTTGAGTCCGGATGCGGATCTCCCCCAGCAGGTCGTCCAGCTGATGCTTCACCGGCCGCACGATGATCTGGGGGTCCAAAAGGCCTGTGGGGCGGTTAATCTGCTCCACAACCGGCCCGTCGTTATGCTTCATCTCATAGGGGCCCGGGGTGGCGCTGACATAGACCACCTGATGGACCCGCTCTTCAAATTCGGTAAACTTCAACGGCCGGTTATCCAGGGCCGAGGGCAGGCGAAAACCATACTCCACCAAAGTAGTCTTCCGGGAGCGGTCCCCCTCATACATGCCGCCCACCTGGGGCACAGACACGTGGGACTCGTCGATAATCATCAGGAAATCCTCGGGAAAAAAGTCCAGCAGGGTATAGGGGGGCTCCCCGGCCTTCTTTCCGATCAGGTGGCGGGAATAGTTTTCGATGCCGGTGCAAAAGCCTACCTCCTGCAGCATCTCCATATCATAATTCGTCCGCTGAGCCAGGCGCTGGGCTTCCAAAAGCCGTCCCTGGCCCTCCAGCTCCTTCAGCCGCTGCTGCAACTCCTCGCCGATATCCCGCAAAGCCCGCTCCATGGTCTCCCGGGAAGTGACATAATGGCTGGCGGGAAAGATACTGACGTGCCGGCGCTGGTTCAGCACCTCGCCGGTAAGGGTATCCACTTCCGTGATCCGCTCGATCTCGTCGCCAAAGAACTCCACCCTGACGGCGGCCTCCGAGGAGGAAGCGGGAAAAACCTCCACCACGTCCCCCCGTACCCGGAAGGTACTGCGGATAAAGTTCATATCGTTTCGGTCGTACTGCATGTCGATGAGACGGCGCAGCATCCGGTCCCGGTCCATCTCCATGCCGGGCCGCAGGGAAAGCATCTGATCCTTATACTCCTGGGGTGAGCCCAGGCCGTAAATACAGGATACGGAAGCCACCACGATCACGTCCCGGCGCTCCAGCAAGGCCGCGGTAGCGGAGTGGCGCAGCTTTTCGATCTCATCATTTATCGAAGAATCCTTCTCAATATAGGTATCGCTGGCGGGAACATAAGCTTCCGGCTGATAGTAGTCGTAGTAAGACACGAAATATTCCACGGCGTTTTCCGGGAAAAACTCCTTAAACTCCCCATAAAGCTGGGCCGCCAAAGTTTTATTGGGCGCCAGCACCAGGGTAGGCTTCTGGATCTGCTCGATGACCTTGGCCATGGTAAAGGTCTTGCCGGTACCGGTAGCTCCCAGAAGGATCTGGTTCCGCAGGCCCCTCCGGATACCTGCCGACAGCTTTTCCACCGCCTGGGGCTGATCGCCCCTGAGCCGGTAATCGGATATGACTTTAAATGGAACGCTTTCGATGGCCATGAAATCTCCTTAATCACCATATCTTACTAATTATTATTCCTGATACCAACTACATTTTATCATCCTTGTCAAGAGGGTTTTTTTGTAATGATTTTCCGGAACATTCGTTCCGGTACGGTTATTATAACCCGGGGCAAAAAAAAATGCAACAAGGAAAATCCTCCCGTGTAATTCACAAGTGATACTGTCAGGATGCGGAAGCGCAGGGGAAAATCCTCCCGGCGCGGCCCTGCTAATCGTTTACCCCTTCTTTCCGGTTCCGGCAACGGCCGGGGTCTGCAGGCGGCAGATCCCTTCGTGGCCCAAAATGGCAAAGACAGGGGGCCACCATTGCAAAAGAGCGGCGGCGGCAAAGCGGTCCGCCAGCCAGCAAAGGCCAAAAAGCACGGCGCTGTAAAGCAAAAGCCCGAGGCCGCAGCGGCGCAGCCCGGCTTTTTCTCTGCCGGCGGGAAAACTCTGGCAAAAGCCCAGGGCCGTAGCCATAGGCGCCAGGGACAGGAGCAAACCGCCGCCCAGTCCCTGGAGGCCGGCGGCGGTATCCAGGAATTCCCGGCCCAAAAGGGGCCACCAGCCGGGCATTTCCGACACCGCCGCCCAGGCCTGAGGCAGACCGGCGGCAGGCAGCCTTACGGCGGTCACCAGCACCAAAGGCAACGGCCAAAACCGCTGTAAATCGTATCGTTTGCGATAAAGCGGCGGCAAAGAGTCAGCGCCGGAGCCTGGCCGGCGGAATGCCGGAGCCGCCGGCCTTCTGCCAAAGGCCGGGCCCCCCGGCAAATTACCGGCCGGCGCCGGGATTAACCGGGGCCGCATCCCCCGGCCCCCGTCGGTCAGCACCAGCAGACCTTCCATCACATGCAGCAGGGCCGTCAGCGCCATCAGTTGGGGCACATCCACCGCCGGCGCTCCAAAAGCCAGACGGCAAAAACAAATCACGCTGCCGGAATAAGCCAGGCAGATAAAGCGGGGCCGCCAAAGAGCCAGGAGTACGGTTACCGGTACCAGCCAGGCCGTGGTCACCGCCTCGGCCCGTATGCCGGCCAGCACCAGAAGCAGGCTGCCGGCCAGGCCCGCCGGCAGGGCCCGCAGAGCTTGGCGTAAAGCAAAGGACCCGGCTTGTACCGGGTCCCCATAAAGGTAACAATAAGAAATTCCCACCAACAGGATCAATAATAAGAAGGGCGTGCCCAAAAGGGCCTGGCCGTAAGCCGATAAAAAATTTTGCACAAACCCTGCCACACCGCGCTCCTTTTCTGCCCCTTTACCGAGGGCTTTTCCTGCCGGACCGTTAGGAGGCGGTACCTTCCGCCGGGGATTGCTCCGGCTTTACTCCGGGGTTTGCTCCCGGCCGGCGCCGCCGGTTTCCTCTTTGCCTGCTTCCGGAGCTTGCTCGCCGCCGGCCTCACCGGCGCCCTCTTTGCCGGTCTCCGGGGTCCGCTCCCCGCCGGCGTCCGGGGTCCCCTCTTCTCCGGCCGCCGGGGCTTTGTCCTGGCCGGCCTCCTCGCCTTCCCCTGCCGGCTGTCCTTCGGTTTTGGCCCGTTCCAGGATCCCTTCCAGGGTATTTTTCCCGCTGACCAGTTCCTGAATCAGTTCCAGGGCCTTTGACAGCTGGGGATCGCTTTCGCCGCTGGGATCGCCGGCCACCACATAATCCGGGGTGATGCCCTCACCGTCGATACAGACGCCGCCGGGCAGATAATATTTTCCTTCCGTGACCCGCAGGCCGCTGCCGGTAAACAGGTCATAAACGCTCTGCACCGAACCTTTGCCGTAGGTCCGGGTCCCTACCAAAATCCCGGCGCCGTAATCCTTCACCGCCCCGCTTAAAATCTCGGAAGCGGAAGCGGAGCCGCCGTTAACCAAGATAACATAGGGGATCTCCAGGGGTTCGGCATTTTCGATCCGGAATTCCTGAGAGGTCTTTCGCATATCCAGCCGCATTAAAAGGCCGTCGGGCAAAAGCCGCCGGGCGATCTGCCGGGTGGCCTCCACATCGCCGCCGCCGTTGTACCGCAAGTCGATAATCAGCGCCTGGGCCCCGGCGTCCAGGATGCCGTCCAGGGCCTCGTCAAACAGCACGTAGGTATTGCGGGCAAAATAGTCGATGGAAATATAGCCGATTTTATGGCCCGGCAGATATTCCTCCTTGAGAATGCCGGAGGTAACCGACTCCACCGTGGCCGTCCCTTTTCTGGTGACCTGATAGGTTTTGGCTTCTTCCCCTTCCCGCAGGATCAGCAGTTCCACGGCGGTATTTAAAGGCCCCCGTACCAGCTCCACCGCCTGATCCACCGTCAGGTCCTTCACCAGGTGCTGGCCGATCTGCAAAATCGCGTCCCCCACCTGCAGCCCGGCTTCCGCCGCCCCGCTGCCGGGGGTGATCTCCCGGATGATCAGCCGGTCTTCCTGCGCTTTGACCCCGTCCACGGTGATGCCCACCACACCGGTGATCCCCTGATTGGACATGGACACCGCCAGGTTTTCCTCCGGCGTTAAAAAGAAGGTGCGGATATCCCCGGTAGCCTGAGCCACGCCGGCGGTTGCTCCGTCCAGCAAGGTCCCCAGATCCAGTTCCTCCAGATAATCCCGGTTCACCAGATAGGCCACGGTTACCATGTCTGTAATCTGACGGGGATACATGACCGCCACCACTCCCACCACGCCGGTGACGATCACGCAGACGGTCAAAAAGAAGACGCCCAGTCCTCTCAGTAATTTTTTCAAAGGGATTCACCGACCTTAACTTCAAAATTCCAAAGCCGCCGCGCAGATCCGCAAAACGGATCCGCCGGCGGCAGGATATCGACCGGGCGCCGCCGCGGCGCTGCCGTTCCGGCCGCCGGTCCTGTTGTTTATCCTATGCGTATATGTCCTTGTCCTATGCGCCGGGAGTCTAAGGTTCCCTCACGTAGTATTTGCCGCTGCCCAACGGGTCCACGGTTTCCCCATTCACCATGATCTGAAAATGCAGATGATTGCCGGTGCTTAAGCCCGTGGTGCCTACGCCCCCAACCTTCTGGCCCTTGGCCACAAACTCCCCTACGCTTACGGCAAAGGAATTCAGGTGGGAGTATTGGCTGGATACCCCGCCGCCGTGGTCGATAATCACCGTATTGCCAAAGCCGCCCATGTTGGTGGCCACGATGACCTTGCCGGTCTCCGAGGCCAGAGCCGGCGTTTCTTTCGGCGCGGCAATATCGATCCCGGAATGGAAACGCTGCACCTTCAGGATGGGATGCAGCCGGTAGCCGTAATAAGAGCTGATCCGGGTATAACTGGCCACCGGCCAGCCCATGGTGCCTTTGCCCAAATAGACCGAGGAATGTTTTGCCTGGATCTCCGCCACCATCTTCATGATCTGTTGAGACAGCTCGTTCAGTTCGTCCTCGGCGGCCTCCAGTTCTTTCAGGTCGCTGCCCAGTTGGACGGATTTACGTTCCAGCTCCATCTGCTGGGATTCCAGAGCCTTGACCTTCTCCTCCCGGGAACCCTTGTCCGCTTCAAGCCCCGCCTTGGTTTCCTCCAAAAGCTGCTTATCCTCGTCCAGTTCCGCCTTTTCCCGCTGCAGATCCGTTAATAATTCCACGTCCTGATCCACAATCCTGCCCATCAGATCGTAGCGGGTCAAAAAATCCGTCAGGCTGACGGAATCAAAGAGCACGTCCAGAAAGGACATCTCCCCGTCCACGTAAACCTGAACCAGGCGCTGGTTGAGATAGTCGGAACGCTGATCCACCTGGCCGGTTTTTTCGGTGATTTCCACCTCCAGGGTCTGAATCGCCTTTTCCGCCACCTGGATTTCTCCGTCCAAAACGGTGAGTTCCTCCTCCAGGTCCACCACCTGATTTTGTTTTTGCTTGATCTGGCCGTTCAGGCCCTTTTGCTGGGCGGTCTTTTCATTCTGCTCCTTTTTGATCTGCTCGGTCTTCTTGCTGTATTCCTCCAGCTGCTTCATGCCCTGATCAAAGGCCTTCTGATCATTTTCGTCGGTGATGATAATATCCGTGGGGTCAGCCAGAAGCCGGGGAAGAGGCGTCAGGCTGCAAAAAAGCGCCGCCGATAAAAGCAAGCAAAACAGCCGCTGCCTTCTCTTCCGTCCGTTCTTTGTCGTCTTTGTCATCTTCCGCCTCCTTTAATCTGTCCAGGCCAGAGCAAGCTCAGCTCAACGGGCCCCTTTTCTAAGGCTCCCGGATATAATATTTGCCGCTGCCCATGGGATCGATGGTTTTGCCGTCTACCATGATCATAAAATGCAGATGATTGCCGGTGCTTAAGCCCGTGGTGCCCACGCCGCCGATGCGCTGGCCTTTGGTCACCACATCGCCTACGGATACCGCGATGGAATTCATGTGGGCGTACTGGGTGGATATCCCGCCGCCGTGGTCGATGATCACCGTTTTGCCGAAGCTGCCGTAAGTAGTAGCCATGATGATCGTGCCGTTATCCGCCGCCAGGATAGAAGTTTCTTTGGGAGCGGCAATATCCACGCCGGAGTGAAATTTTTTGGTCTTCAAAATCGGATGGATACGGTAGCCGTAGGGAGAGGTGATCCGGGTATAGCTGGCCAGGGGCCAGCCCATGGTGCCGCTGCCCTTGTATTTAGCCTTATATTTATCCTGAATCGCCTTAACGAATTTCTCCAGTTCCTTGGTCAGGGCTTCCTGCTCGTCCAGGGCGGCGTCCAAAGCCTTTAAGTCCGTGGTCAGCTGAGCGGATTTGCTTTCCAGCTCCTCCTGTTCTTTTTTCAGCACCTGGGCTTTTTCTTCCCGGACCTTTTTATCCGCCTCCAGATTGGTTTTGGCTTCCTCCAGGGCGTATTTATCCTCGTCCAGCAGCACCCGGTCCACCTTCAGGCCGGTCAACAGCTCCACATCCTGATCCACCACCTTGGACATCAGGTCGTAACGGGTCAGGAAATCCGTCAGGCTGCTGGAAGAAAACAGCACGTCCCAGATAGAGATTTCCCCTTCCACATACACCTGGTAGAGGCGGCTGTTCAGGTAATCGGCCCGCTGATTCAGGGCGGTCTCCTTCTGCTGGATTTCGCCGCTGAGGGTCTCGATGTTTTGGTTGGCGGTCTCGATCTGCTGGTCAAGGACGCTGATTTCGTCTTCCAGAGCCACCACATCGTTTTGCTTATTTTTGATCTGGCCGTTTAAGTCTTTCTGCTGGCTGCTCTTCCTGTTCTGCTCGCTCTGCAGTTTTTTTACCTCTTTATTAATATCCTCCATCTCCTGCTGCTTTTGCAGGATCTTCTGTTTGTCTTCCTCGGACATTTCGTTTACGGAGGCGTCGCCTCCGGCCAGAAGGGTTACGGGAAGAGCGGTTAAAAACAGGGAGGTCAAAAGCAGGGCCGCCAGCGTTCCGCAGGCCAGACTTTTTATTTTCTTTGATATTGTCATTCTTTGCGATATCTTCATTCTTGGTCCTCCATGATTCTCTGCCGGGAACTGCCGTGATCTTTTATTTAAACCCGCAGATAGCGGATTACGCTTTAAACCCGCAGGTAGCGGATTACGCTGAGGAAACTGCCCAGAAGCCCCAGACTGGCGCCGAAGATCAGAATCCCCCGGGCCATGCCTAAGAGGGCCAGGTTGTCCGTAAGCAAAGGAACAAAGGCCAGATGCTCACTGACATAGCCCACGATCCCCCGGTAGCCGAAATACAGCAGCACGCAGGCCAGCAAGGCGCCGATCAGTCCGATAAAGACCCCCTCGATTAAAAAGGGCCAGCGGATATACCAGTTGGTGGCGCCCACCAGGCGCATAATATCGATTTCATCCCGGCGGGAAAATACCGTAATGCGGATAGAGGTGGAAATCAGGAAAACCGCGGCGATACTGATGCCTACCAGGCCGATAACGCCGGCTTGCTCCACCCAGTCGGCGGTCTGCAAAAGCCGCTCCACCGTTCCCTGCCCGTAACGGACCGTCTCCACGCCGGAAGTGTTCTCCAGCTTCTGCGCCAGGGCCGGCACCAGCTCGGGATCGCTGGCCCGCACCTGGATCATATCCGGCAGAGGATTGTTATCCCCTACGGTGCCGGCCAGGTCCGCGTCGTTGCCAAAGCGGCCTTCCAGCAGTAGGATCCCTTCCTCCCGGGGGATAAAGGTGACCTTTTCCACGCCGGGAAAAGCGCCGATATTATCGGCCAGGGCCTGGGCGTCCTCCCGGCTGACGGTTTCCTCGATATAAGCGTTGATCTCCAGCTCCGACTCCACTGTGCTGACCAAATTATTTACATTGGTGATAAACAGCCAGACGCAGCCCAGCAAAAACAAGCTGATGGCCACAGTGGAAATAGAAGCAAGGCTCATGATCTTATTGCGGCGTACATTCCGGAAGCCGTCACGGACCACGTAGCCGATACTGCTAATCTTCATTTACGTACCCTCCGTTCTGCTCGTCCCGGACGATACGGCCCTCGGACAGGGCAACCACCCGCTTACGCATCCGGTCCACCATTTCTTTGTCATGGGTCGCCACCAAAACCGTGGTGCCCCTTTTGTTTATGGCATCAAAAATGCTCATGATCACCGCGGAATTTTCCGGGTCCAGGTTACCTGTGGGCTCGTCGGCAATAATCATGGCCGGGTTATTTACCATGGCCCGGGCAATGCCCAGCCGCTGCTGCTGGCCGCCGGAGAGCTGGTAGGGGAAAACCTTGGCCTTATCGGCCAGCTTCATCATTTCCAGCACCATGGGCACCCGCTGCTTTACCTGAGACCTGGTCATTTCCAGGGATTCGGCGGCAAAGGCCACGTTTTCATATACCGTACGACTCATCAGCAAGCGGAAATCCTGGAAGACAAAGCCGATATTCCGGCGGTACAAAGGGATCTCCCTCTGCCTCAGCCGGGCCAGGTTCCTTCCTTCCGCCAAAATCTGCCCGTTGGTAGGCAGCTCTTCCCGGATGATCAGTTTTGTCAATGTGGATTTACCGGCACCGGAAGGACCCACCAAAAAGAGGAACTCTCCTTTTTCAATTTCCAGATTGATGTCGGTCAGAGCGGGTACTTTGACTTCTTCATCATAAATTTTACTGACATTGTAAAATTTTAGCACAGACCAAATCCCTCCGTATTCTTCATTCAATCGTTGCCATTCTTCAATAGCTAATCTACCTATATTTTGCGGCCGGGCTTTGAGGCCAGGCTTTGAGGCCAGGCTTTGAAACCAACTTTGAGGCCCAACTTTGCCGCCGGCTTTGAAACCAACTTTACCGCCGGCTTCGGCGCCCGGAAAGTCCGGCATAAAACCGGCTCAGGACAGGGCAGCCGCCCCAACCCATAAAGGCTCGGGACAAGCGCCGGAGCTCATGGGGGCTTACATTCCGGCTCCAGGCCGCTCCGGCTTAAGTAAACAGGGCTCGGAAAGGCTTGCGGCAAGCTAGGCCTGATCTTTCAGCGCCAGGGCCTGTAACGCTTTTTTCCGGATATTCTCCGGGTTGAGGCCGTAAAGCTCCAATAGCTCCTCGGGCTTGCCGGACTGGCCGAAGCGGTCCGCCACGCCTAATGGCAGCACGGGCACCGGGCAGGCTTCCGCCACAGCCTCGGCTACGGCTCCCCCCAGGCCTCCCAGGATATTGTGTTCCTCGCAGGTGACGATGGCCCCGGTTTCCCGGGCCGCTTTCAGGAGGGTTTCCTTATCCAGAGGCTTGATGGTGGAAACGTTCAGCACCCGGGCCGCCACGCCTTCTTCCTGCAGCCGCGCCGCCGCCGCCAGGGCCGGGGCCACCAGCATACCGCAGGCGGCGATGGTCAGGTCATTGCCCTCCCGGAGCACGCTGATTTTTCCCGGCGTAAAGCTATGGTCCGCCGGATAAATGCCGGGAGTTTTGGCCCGGCCCAGCCGCAGGTATACCGGCCCCTGGGTATTGATGGCTTCCTCCACCATAAAGCGGGTCTCCACGGCGTCGGCCGGCACCATCACCCGCATGCCGGGCAGGGTGCGCATCAGGGCCAGGTCCATCAGCATCTGATGGGACATGCCGTCCTCGCCAACGGTCAGGCCGGCGTGGGTGGCGGCAATTTTTACGTTCAGGCCGGAAATGCAGACGGTGTTCAGGATCTGTTCATAGGCCCGGCCCGCGGTAAAGACCGCGAAGCTGCTGATAAAGACGGTTTTGCCGCTGGCTGCCAGACCTCCGGCCATGCAAGTCATGTTGGCTTCGGCAATGCCGGCGTTGAAAAAACGTTCCGGCGCCGCCTTACGGAAATCAGCGGTCATGGTGGATTTGGACAGATCCGCGTCCAGCACCACCAGCTGGGGATATTTTTCCGCCAGCTCCGCCAACGCCTTGCCGTAAGCCTGGCGGGTAGCCAGGGTAATGGTTTCGCTCATCAGAGGATCCCTCCCAACTCTTCCAGGGCCAGGGCCCGTTCTTCATCCTTGGGGGCGCTGCCGTGCCAGCCGGCCTGGTTTTCCATAAAGGAAACGCCTTTCCCTTTAACTGTGCGGCAAAGGATCAGAGAAGGCTGTCCCTTCACGGTCCGGGCCTTTTCTAAGGCAGCCAGGATGGCGGCGTAATCGTGGCCGTCCACTTTCTGGACTGCCCAGCCGAAGGCCGCGAATTTCTGGTCGATGGGCTCCGGACTCATGATCTCGGTGATTTTGCCGTCGATCTGCAGGCCGTTCCAGTCCACGATGCCGCAAAGGTTGTCCAGCTTATAGTGGGCCGCCGCCATGGCGGATTCCCAGACCAGGCCTTCCTCCAGTTCGCCGTCGCCCCAGAGGGTATAAATCCGGCAGTCCCTTTTGTCGAGCCTGGCGGCCAAAGCCATCCCTACGGCAGCGGAGCCTCCCTGGCCCAAAGATCCGGTACTCATCTCCACTCCGGGCAAGGCCCCGTAATGAGGATGGCCCTGAAGACGGGAACCCAGCCGGCGCAGGGTCATCAGCTCCGCCGGGTCAAAGTAGCCCCGGCGGGCCAGGGCGCTGTACAGCACCGGCGCGGCGTGGCCCTTGGACAGCACGAAGCGGTCCCGGTCTTCCCAGCCGGGCCTGGCGGGGTCGATATTCATTTCGTAAAAGTACAGGCAGGTCAAAATATCCGCCGCCGACAACGAGCCGCCGGGATGGCCGGATCTGGCCTGCCAGATCATGTTGATTATGTCCCGTCGGATCTGCCGGGCGATTAAAGGCAGTTCGCCGGCCGCCGTTTTATCCAGCCACTGGATTTTCTCTATTTCCAATGCCGATTCCTCCTCTAAAATATTTCCAGCCGCCGGGATTTACCGGAATCCGGAAAATTTCGGCGGTCGCTTTTTTCCTGTTTGTCATCTGATGCCGGTCTTGATATGGGTTCTGATCCCGAACCTAAGATCGGGCGGAAAACCGGTACAGAACGGTCCCGAACTACCCGCCGGCTGCTAAAAAGCCGCCGGCAAAAGCTCCGGCTCAGATATCGTCGGCTTCGTCGGCAGACAAATTGGCCCCGGCGGCCCTGGCTTTCAGCCAGGCCTCCATAAAGCCGGTAATATCACCGTCCATCACGGCCTGGACATTGCCTGTCTCGTACTTGGTCCGATGATCCTTCACCATAGTATACGGATGGAAAACATAGGAACGGATCTGGCTGCCCCAGGCGATCTCCTGCTGGTCGCCCCGCAGGTTCGCCAGCTCTTTTTCCTGCTCCTGGCGGCGCAGATCCAAAAGTTTTGCCTTCAGGATCTTTTCCGCGGAAGCCCGGTTGGAGATCTGGGAGCGTTCGCTTTGGCACTGGACCACGATGCCCGTAGGAATATGCGTAATGCGCACCGCCGAATCGGTCTTGTTTACATGCTGGCCTCCGGCGCCGCCGCTGCGGTAGGTGTCGATTTTTAAATCCTCCGGCTTCAGCTGGATTTCTCCTTCGCCGCCTTCCATTGCCGGCAGTACGTCCACCGCCGCAAAAGAGGTATGCCGCCGGCCGGAGGAGTCAAAAGGCGAAATACGCACCAGACGGTGAATCCCTTTTTCCGCTTTTAAATATCCATAGGCTTTTTCGCCTTTAATGGATAAGGTCACGCTTTTTACGCCGGCCTCGTCGCCCGGCAGATAATCCAGGGTCTCCACGGCATAGCCCTGGCGCTCGCCCCAACGCATATACATGCGCAAAAGCATTTCCGTCCAGTCCTGGCTCTCGGTGCCGCCGGCGCCGGGATGAAGGGAAAGAATAGCGTCGGCCCCGGAGTATTGGTCGGAAAACAGCACCTGGATCTCCATATGATCCAGCTTTTCACCCAAAGAATCCAGCAGGGACTGGCATTCCTCCAGATAGGCCGGCTCCTCTTCCGAAAGCTCATAGGCCGTTTCCGCGTCCTGCCAGACCCCCTCCAGTTCCTTCATCTCATCAACAATTTTCTTTATCGGCGCCAGCTTCTGGGACAACTTCTGAGCCTTCTCCATATCGTTCCAGAAATCCGGCGCACTCATCTGCTTTTCATATTCCGCCGCTGTTTTTTCTTTGCCGGCGATGTCAAAGAGACCTCCTGAGGTCTTGTATTTTTTGCTTGGTTTCTTCCAAATCCCGTCTGATTTCCGCTGACATGATAAAATCCTCCTTAACACTTCTCTTATTTTATTTCCCCGTACCATCGGAGTACCATCATAATTGCATCATTGTTGCATCATTTTCATAGCATTTCATTTTTATTTTGTCCAGGCTTCGGGCCGGCCCGGGCCGGCCGGAGTTTCCCGCTCCGTGGGGGAGCCGGACTTTCCCGAAGTGAAGTATTGGTGCTTGGAGTGTATTTCAATCCGCTGGCTCCGCGGAGGAACCAGCCGTCAGACTTCCCTGGCGCTGCCTTAGCGCCGCAGCCAGGCTGCCGCTACTGGTTTTTCCCACAGCATTGTTTATACTTCTTCCCGCTGCCGCAGGGGCAAGGCTCGTTGCGTCCCACTTTATGGCTGACGGCTGGCGTCTTCTTTTCCGGCTCCTCATCGCCGGCCGCGGCGTCACTGTGGTGCTCCACCAGGTTTTTCCGCTCCTTGGGGCGTTCCATCATCGTGGCGAAATACACGAAGCGGACGATCTCCTCCTGGATGACGGCGATCATCTCATTAAACATTTCAAAGGCTTCATGCTTATATTCCACCAAAGGATCCCGCTGACCGATGGCCCGGAGGCCGATGCCCTGCCTCATCTGATCCATGGCGTCCAGATGATCCATCCACTTTTCATCCACGATCTTCAGGGTAATGGCCCGTTCCAGCTCCCGCGTCATGTCGGGACCAACGGCGGCTTCTTTGATCTCATAGTCTTTATAGGCCCCTTCCAGAAGGCGGGGCGCCACCTCTGCGCTGTCCATCTTCAGCAGGTCTTCCTTAGTCAGGGAACGGCTGGGCAGGAAATGGGTATAGGCATAGCTCAGCATACCTTCCAGATCCCATTCCTCCACATAACGCTGGCCGCCGGCGAAGCGGTTTACGGCAGTATTTACCACCTGCTCGATCATATTGCGGATCACGCCCCGCAAATCTTCGCCTTCCAGCACCTGACGGCGTTGGGCATAGATGATGCGGCGCTGCTCGTTCATCACGTCGTCGTATTCCAGCACGCTTTTCCGCATATCGAAGTTACGGGCTTCCACCCGGCGCTGGGCGTTTTCCAGAGCCTTGGAAACCATGGAGTTTTCGATGGGCACCTCGTCGTCCATCCCCAGCTTATCCATAATGCCCATCAGGTTTTCGCTGCCGAAAAGCCGCATCAGATCGTCTTCTAACGAAATATAGAACTGGCTGACGCCGGGATCCCCCTGGCGGCCGGAACGGCCCCGCAGCTGATTATCGATACGGCGGCTTTCATGCCGCTCGGTGCCGACGATATGCAGGCCGCCGGCGGCTACAACCGCCTCGTGTTCCACGTCGGTTTCCTGCTTTGCCTGAGCGAAGAGCTCCTGGAAATGGCGTCGGGCCTCCTGATAGCTTTGGTAAGCCTCGTCGCTTTCATCCAGTATGCTGTGGCTGGCGGCGATTTCAATGACCTCCGGCGTGAAGCCCTCGGCTGCCATCTGATTTTTCGCCACAAATTCCGGATTGCCGCCCAGGATGATGTCGGTGCCGCGGCCGGCCATATTGGTGGAGACAGTAACGGCTCCCAGCCGTCCGGCCTGGGCCACGATATTTGCTTCCAGCTCATGGAACTTGGCGTTCAGCACCTGATGTGGGATCTGCTTTTCCTTCAATAGCCTGCTGAGCAGTTCGGATTTTTCAATAGATATCGTGCCCACCAGCACCGGCTGCCCGGTGGCGTGGCTGGCGGCGATATCTTCCACCACCGCCCGGAATTTTCCCGCCTCGGTGCGGTAGATCACGTCAGGAATATCCTTACGGATCATGGGCCGATTGGTGGGAATGGTCACCACGTCCAGTTTGTAGATCTTACGGAATTCTTCTTCCTCGGTCATGGCCGTGCCGGTCATGCCGGAGAGCTTATTATACATGCGGAAGTAGTTCTGGAAGGTGATGGAGGCCAAAGTCTGGCTTTCCTTTTCCACCTGGACCCCTTCCTTGGCCTCGATGGCCTGGTGAAGGCCTTCGTTATAGCGGCGGCCGAACATCAGGCGGCCGGTGAACTCGTCCACGATGATGATTTTGCCGTCCTTGACCACATAATCCACGTCCCGCTTCATCAACGTATGGGCATGGAGGGCCTGGTTTACGTGATGGGCGATTTCGGTGTTTTGGGGATCGTAAAGATTTTCAACGCCCAAAAGCCGCTCCACCTTAGCCACGCCTTCCTCGGTCAGGCTGGCCCGCTTGGCCTTTTCATCCAGCGTGTAGTCCTGCTCGTTTTTCAGCCGGGGAATGATGGAGGCCATCTGCTGGTACATGGCTTTGGGAGCGTCGCCCTGACCGGAAATAATCAGAGGCGTCCGGGCCTCGTCGATCAGGATACTGTCCACCTCGTCCACAATGGCGTAATTAAGAGGCCGCTGGACCATTTGCTCCCGGCGGAAGACCATGTTGTCTCTCAGATAATCAAAGCCGAACTCATTGTTGGTACCGTAGGTAATGTCGGCGCCATAAGCCTGGCGGCGCTGAACATTGTCCAGCCCGTGGACGATGACGCCCACCTCAAGGCCCAGGAAACGGTGAATCTGGCCCATCCATTCGGCATCGCGGCTGGCCAGATAATCGTTTACCGTGACAATGTGTACGCCCTTGCCCTCCAGGGCGTTTAGATAGGCGGGCAAAGTAGCCACCAGGGTTTTGCCTTCGCCGGTCTTCATTTCGGCGATATTTCCTTCATGAAGAACCATCCCGCCCAAAAGCTGCACATCAAAATGCCGCATGCCCAGCACCCGGCGGGAGGCCTCCCGCACAACGGCGAAGGCTTCCGGCAGCAGCTGGTCCAGGCTTTCTCCCTGGTGCAGGCGGCGGCGGAATTCGTTGGTTTTGTTTTTCAGCTTTTCGTCGCTGAGAGCCTGAACCTCCGGCTCCAGGACGTTTACCTCGGCCACCCGTTTTTCCAGGCGGCGCAGTTCTTTGCTGTTGGTATCCAGCAGACTTTTCAGAAATCCAAAGGCCATGAACGGCACCTCTTTTCTTCGCTTGTAAGGCCTGCCAATAAGCAGTCTTTAACCAGTCTATTGTATCACTGATGGGCAGGGTAATCAAATACCGACGGCTGGTAATTCGTGAACAGTAACTGAATTTTTTGGTGCAGCGCCGGGGACTGGGCGAGGCCCGGAACAAAGCCCGCGGCAGACCACCAGCAGGGCCTGCGGCAAGGTCTGGCAGGGCACCTGCGACTAGCGCTTTAAGAGCAAGCGTGAAGCGATAGGGCCCGCCGAACAAAGCGCGGCGCAAACCGGGACGCGTCGGCTTATCGTCCTAGGCAATATGGCAAAGACGGCGTCATAGACAATAACAAATGCCAGCGTTTGTCTGGCACTAACGAAAATCATTGGGGCTTGAAGTATAAAAAGCTATATGTTAAGATATATATAGATATAGGAACTGTTGCTTTTGGACGGGCGGCAGTCCCTCGTAAAGGGTTTGACCGCCTGTTTAACAGGCGGTCATTTATTTATCCTTGTTTTTCAACAAGGAAGCGAATGCCAACGCAACAAGGCAGAAGGTCAAGAACTCCATCCACGATATCAGCATTAGACATCACCCCCTCTCATTTCAAAATCTGAAGATGAGAGGAAAAACCGCCTAGCAACAGTTCCCATATGGTTATTATACCGTTTTTTACATAATAAGAAAAACCAGGAAACGGCGGGACCCGGTAATTAATGAAGCAGCAACTGAATTCATCAGCGGCAGTAACAGGACAAAAGCCCGCAAGACCCGTGACACGGCTTAGCGGAATAAGGGTTCAATTGCTCGCTCCCTTAATGGCTCCCTGGGCTCCTTTCGGAACCTTTCAGGAATCATTCCTGTTTTTCAGGCAATATCGAATCATGTTTACCGGGATTTTGCTATGTTTTTAAACGAAATCCCGGTAAATATTTTTTCTATCCCTATATTATGTACAGCTTAACGATTTGTCCTTTTCAGAAGGACTCTTGGGTTCCCTGATCGGAAAATCGTTCAACATTATCGGTTGAATAGAGGAAAAATGCTCTATCGGAGGATTTTTACCGGGATTTCGTTTAAAAACAATCCTGAATCCCGGTAAACAATTACTTTTCCGGATATTCCTGAAGTAGCAGTGGCCGGCAATGCCCTTCTTCCATTTTATATCCCTCTTTATATCCCTAGAGTATTATTCTTCCGTTTGAGGTTGAAGCTGAAAAACCCGGATCAACCTTTCCACCTTCTGCATATCCAGACAGCCAGCTTCATCATAGGTACAGATCAGATTCAATCCCGGCCAAAGACCGTTACAAAAGTAGCGTACCAGCTTTTTTCTGAAGCTTTCCTGATAAAGCTCGTTATCCAGGAGGCCGCAATGCTCCCAATATATAGTCTGCCGTCGGATACCGGGGTATATAGTAAAATCCGGCAAAACATAGCTAAGTCCCAGCTTTAGCCTTTTTTCATAATGAAAGCGAATGCCATAGCTATAAAGCAAATCCGCAATGGCCAGTTCTGATTTAGACCGAACAAAAATGCCGCAAAGGCTGCGGTGGGTCAACTCATCAGAGCGATAATCTCCCCCGTCAGTATATAGATAGGAAAAGTCGTCCGGCTTTTTTAAACGCGCCAAAAAATTACCGGCAGTTTCCGGCATTACTGGTTTCGGCTTATATTTTTCCTTACAACGTTGAATCTGCCTCAGGTTATAGCCGTTAGTTTTCATTATTTCCTGCAAATATTCCCGGTAAGCCATCTCCCGGCATAGCTCCCCTTCCTCTTCCTGCGATATGCTGGTGCATATCTTTTGGCTGCCCTTGCGGCCGTCAAAATACAGATATTCCTTCCCTGTAATACGGCGCAAATAAACGCTGCCGCTGGACAGCTCATTTTTTCTTTTCTCCAGAATTTGATTTTGCCTGTCCAGCTCTGCCGCCCGGCGGCTCAGGGCCTCATAAAACCAGTCCACCATATTCCCCTTCCGTCAGTGGAAAATCCCAATGCCATATCATCCAAATTAATATAGACTTATTCCCTTTTCATCAGCCGGAGGTCAACTTTATGTTGCCGGAGCAGACTCTTTTCATCAGTTGAAGATCACTTTTATGTTTCTGGAGCAGGCTCTTTTCATCAGTTGAAGATCACCTTTGCCGGAGCGGAGCGGTCTCCTTCTGCCAGCCATAAATCACCTTGAAGCTTTCCTGATAAAGCTCGGCCGATTTCTTTCACCTTCTCTCGCTTTTTATCTTATCATGGAATAATTTGGAAATCAATGGCGTCAACTAAGGTAAACTGTTAACAGGCTTTGAACAATTTGTATTCTTTTTTTGCGCTATCTTTTTTCCCTATAGATCTTGTATTAGAATGGGAGTATCCATTGATACGACTTGTGCCGGGGAGGCTGCAGAGTGAATAATCTGCTTTGGCGTAAAGAAAAAATCAATAAAAAATGTCAGAAATTGCAAGGCTTCCTTTTGACTGCCCTGCTGCTGGTTCTTCTGCTCTCCCTGAAGTCAATGCCGGTCCTGGGATTAGACAGCTATTCCGCTTCCGCGTTCAGCCCTTCTTTGATCGCGGCGATCCGCAGTGTCACCGGCGAACGCCTGGAATTTCCCCTCAGCGCCGACGATCCTATCTTCAAGCGGACCTCTCTGGATCTGAGCGGCCAGGGCATCACCGGCTTAAAAGGGCTTGCCTATTTCACCAGCCTGACCGGCCTGAACCTGGACTCCAATAAATTGACGACATTAAGCTGGGTGGAATTCCCCGAAAATATCCGGACCCTGTCCATAGCCCATAATGCTATCACCAATATTAATGACGCGGCCTGGCCCGGCAAAATGACTTCCCTGGATCTGGCCAACAACCGCCTGACCTCTCCGTCCTACACCAAGCTGCCGGCGGCATTGAAGTCCATCAACCTCAGCAATAATTTTCTGACCAATAAGCTGACCATCATCCCCTCGGGCTGCAGCGTGAATTACGAAGGGAATTTTATTTACGAGGCCAATAAAATCCGCCCCGCCACTTTGGTGGTAAAAGACATCAGCGCCATCAACCTCTCGCCAAAAGGACAGCAGGCGATACCCTTTATCAGCATCACCAGCTCCACAAACCCGAACAATACCGTGCCGCCTGCCCTGATTGTCGCCAGCCTGGTCAACGGCGACAACAGTCCCCTGCAACTGACCCGGGAAGAGTACCGTTTCCTGGTCACCGCCAATAAAGCCGGCACCGACTCCTTATTGATCAGCCTGAACCTGACCTCCTATACCTTGAAGCAATACGATAACATGAACCTCACCTTTCACCAGGTGAATATTCCGGTGACGGTCTGGGCCGACGCCTCGGAACGGCCCGGCGCCACCTCGTCAAATAACGGGGACTCCGCCGTGGAAATCGCCGTCAGTGGCCGCAGTAATAACGCCGTAGTGGATATGACCCGCTTCCGGGACGGCAGGGCCTCCTTCAGCCCCGGCCTGCTTTCTCAACTAGCGGCCCAGGAAAAAAAGCTGGTCCTGACCCACGATTTCGGCAACCTGACCCTGGAAAAGGACAATCTGATTTCCCTGGCCAATCAGGCCGCCGTCAGCGCCAGTTCCTCCATCGTCATCACGCTGGACCCTTACGATATGCGGCCCGTAGGCTTTGGCCCCAGCCGTTTTTCCGAAAAAGAGATCTTTTCTCTGCAGTACAAAGACTATAACTTCCAGGTACAGCTTTCTGTGCCGGGCAAAGGGTTAACGAACCTGGACCTGCCGGCGCCGGTAACCGCCCTGCTTTATCTGCGAGGCCAGGACTTTACCGCCTGGGACTTTGAGCATCTCACCGCCATCAAAGACAACGGCTCCTCCCTGGATATCCTGGGGGGTACTTTTGATAAAACCACCTACCGGTTTAATTATCTCCTGAACGGCGCCGGCCGTTACGGCCTGGGCACCCGGGCAAAGGCGGTAAACTGGATCGACTTAAGGCTCAATTCCAATACCATGGCGTTGTCGGACGGCACTACCGCCGGCGTGGATCCCGCTCCCTTGCTTTATCAGGGCAGCACCATGGTCCCTATCCGTTCTGTATTCGAGCGAATGGGCGCCACGGTCCAGTGGAACAGCATCTCCAAAACCGCCCGGATCTCCTACCGGAATAAAACTCTCTATCTTAGTCAAAGCGGCTCCATCAGCGGCACCGACATGCAGTCTTATACCATCAACGGCCGGATGCTGGTGCCCCTGCGATACATCTCTGCGGAAATCGGCGCCACCGTACTGTGGTGGTCCCAGGACGGGCGGATCCGGATTGTGTATTAAAGCGGTTTGAATCAGCAGTTGCAGTTGAATTAGGAAGGCTTGACCCGGCGAAGATTCGCCGGGCTTTTTTGTTATACCTGCCTCCCGCCGGCGGACACAGCTTCTGATAGGAAAGATTGCATAAACCTAATTGTTAAATCCAGGAAGCCCCCGAAAAAGTAGGAATCGTGAAGATTTATTGCACAACCCTAAAATTTAAGGAGGGATTTCTCTTGAAGAAAAAGGTTTTAGCCTTAGTTGTTTTGGCTGCGATGCTGATCAGCATTCTGCCGATGGCTGCATTTGCTGCTAATCCTGACTACAACTATTCATCTGTTACCGTAAAGGAAGAGTCTGCCGCTGCCGATGGATATGATGCTCCGGCTACCGACAGCAATGATTATCTGGAATATGAAGTAACCCTGCGTGACAATGCCTGGGCAGATGCAAAGGGCACATTCTTTATTGCCACTTCCAGACCTACTGTAGATAAAATCTACATTGCTGAGGGTGGTACGCTGAGCGAACAGCAAGGCGTTTCGGAGGCTGTCACTGTGACAGCTACTGCATCTACTGTAAAAGTCCGTATCTATGCAGGTGTAGCCGGCACTACCAAGATTGCCTTCGGTACTAATGCAGAGGGCACTAGTGTAACTGCGGCTACTGTTGCTAACTACGCTCAGGGCAAAGAAGGATCTTCTGCCAGCACTGCTGGTGCTATCGGAGGTCAGCTTTATACCGGTACCTTTACCTCCGCTGCTGTTGCTGACAATGGTCTCTCCATTGCGGTAACCGGAGGCAATGGTCAAAAATTATTGGCTAATGGTTCCAAGAGATTCACCATAACTGCTACCTTAAAAGCCACTAATAACGCTCCTGTTTCCGGTAAAGAGGTAACTTTCTCCGTTACGCCTTCCGGCGCTACATTAAGTGCTACCACCGTTACTACCGATGCTAATGGTAAGGCTGAAGTTAAACTTTCCGCTACCAAACCTGGCAAGTATAAAGTAACGGCTAAGGCTGACGGAGCCACTTCTATTTCTACTGATACCGATGATCTGCAGTTCGAATCTCCCAGCATTGATGTTATTAAAGCGGAGAGCGATGATAATCAGAAAATTGCCCAGAAAGAAAAAGCTGCTTTTGAATTCAGCTTCTATGATGCTAATAGTAACAAATTTGACATTACTTCCGCCCCTAATTTTAATAAAGGGGAAGTAAAAACTGGTAGTCCTTTGGAAAATGCCGAGTTTTCCGTTATCACTAAACCTTCCGGAGCAAAATTAGATGCCGACAAGGTTTCAGATCAAATTAATGTTACCGCTAAAACTAATGGTAATCTGGAACTGGAAATCAAGGAAAACATCCTGGATAAAGATGGCGATTATACCATTAGATTTACTTTGGCTAATGGTAAATCTGTTTCTTATAACTTCAATGTTAAGAAACAGGGCACCATCACGGGTATGACCCTGAAATATGATTCTGTTGCCTTGCCCGGTACCAAAGACAAAGTAAGTACTGAACCTTCCATTAAGTTAGTTGACGCTGAAGGCTATGCCAAGAAAATTGCTGCCAGCGAAGTTACCTTCTCTGTAGATAACACAGCGATTGCTGCTGTTAATACTGACGGTACTGTAAAAGTCCTGGAAAATAACAAGACCGGCAATGTAATTGTTACCGCTATCCACACCGATAAAAAGGTAGTCGCTACAGCTACGATTGAAATCGTAAAACCAATTTCTGCCGTTAAAATTGTTCCGCCTACTTCTGCGGTAGTTGGAGAGGACAATAATGTTGTTATTCAGTTAGTGGATATGGATGGTAAAGTTGTATCCGCTTTGGAAAACGGCGATGCAAATGGCAGCTCTGTTGTTGTTATCAGCAAGCCGGAAGGTGCGATTGTTGACAGCAGCTTTGATGCGGACTTCACAGCCGATATCAAAAATAAAGGTACCTCCAGCTTTGATATTTATTCCAACACGGAAGGTACTGTAAAAGTTCAGGTTATCGTTAAAGTCGGCACTGTGTATTACACCGGCTCTAGCGAAATCTACTTTGGAAAAAGTTCCGGCATCAAAGGCAACAACATCATCTTCATCATTGGCGCTTCCAGCTACGTAGTTGACGGCAAGCCCGTTGCTGCCACCTCCGTACCCTTCATTGAAAATGGCCGCACCTACCTGGGCGTCCGTGATATGGGGCTGTCTATGGGGATCACCGGTGACGAAAATATCGTTTGGAACAATGCCACTCAGACCGCTAAATTGGTCAAAGACGGCATCACCGTAGAAGTTACCGTTGGCGCTTCCGCCATCAAAGTGACCAAGAACAGCGTCACCACCGAAGTGGCCATCGACGCTCCCGCCCAGAATGCGTACGCCGCTCAAAAAGTGCAGCTTGACCGCAGATGATGGTGCATCGTCACCGGCGGAATGGTGCTCCTATTCCGGCGGAATGGTGCATGGTGGCCGCAGGCGTGGTGCACTGGGCCACCATGCGAGGAAATTACTCT
>JAYFQF010000033.1:0-9293 GCA_034927285.1 Peptococcaceae bacterium | reverse complement strand
GCTACGATCCTTTGTTTATTTTGCCGGAAAGCGAGCAGACTATGGCGGAGATCAGTCCGGAAGCCAAAAATGAAATCAGCCACCGGGGTAAAGCCCTGCGCCTGCTGGAGCCGGAGCTGCGCCGGATCTTTGCCGGTACTCTTGCCTGAAGCCTGTCGGCCAATGAAAAATAGTAGCCGAAGATTGCAAGAATAGCTTGACAAGATACGGCGTTAGTTGGTAAAATCAATGGTGCGTCCTTTGATGGACTAATAGTTTTGTGCCAATAGCTCAGCTGGATAGAGCAACGGCCTTCTAAGCCGTCGGTCCGGGGTTCGAATCCCTGTTGGCACGCCATTGTGGTGGATGTGGCGAAGCGGTTAACGCACCGGATTGTGGCTCCGGCACTCGGGGGTTCGATTCCCCTCATTCACCCCATTTTTTTTATTAGTCTTGGTGGGGCGTCGCCAAGCGGTAAGGCACGGGACTTTGACTCCCGCATTCGCAGGTTCAAATCCTGCCGCCCCAGCCATTTTTTTATGCTCAAGGCCAGGCAGGGCCGGGTATCGGGACTCCGGCTTAAAAGGAATCGAAACACAGGCGGACATGGCGGAACTGGCAGACGCCCGGGATTTAGGTTCCCGTGTCGAAAGACGTGTGGGTTCGAGTCCCACTGTCCGCACCATCAGAAAAAAAGTGAAGCGTACCAAGGGTTTAAGACCTTTGGTACGCTTTTTTGTTCCTGCAGGGAGGGAATGATATTTGTAAAGCGGTGCCCAATAGGGATAATCTCCAATAATGATATTGGGTCGTATTATGACATTTTTAATGAACACACGCTTTTGACAGCCTCATTGGGATATATGGCATTAGGGGCTGGTCCGCATAGCATATAAAAATCCTCCTGTGTGTAATAGAAATAACTATTCGAAACCAGGTGAATCCAACGCCTTGATGTGGCCTGAAATTTCCTTTGAAACAGAAGACGCTGTCTGCTCAATCTTTGAAGTTAAGTCGTTTAAACGATCAAAATCAGGAAACTCAACCAATACGGCTTCAAGCACAGCGTATTTCGGCATAGTGGTTCGATGCTTGTTCCAAGCGCTGTTTTTTAATAACTCCCAGTATTTCTTTTCAATTTTTGCATTTTGCCCCATGAGCCAAAGCTCAAACCGCATTTCTCTGTGATTTAGGACAATACCAAAGCGCAATTTCTTACGGCGCAAATAGTCATCAAAAAAAGCAAAATAGGTAAAGTCCATATAACCGGGAGATATATTTCCAAAAGAATACTGATTGAAAAGCGTTTTCTCACAATGCGCTTTTAAGGACATAACATATTTAACCAGAGCTTCATAAGCAGTCTGGATATCTCCGGCTTCTAAATGCTTTTTATAGGCAGAAATATAGCTGCTTAAATTTTTCTCCATATGCGGTTATCTCCTACAATATGATATGGGTGAATGGGTTTTAAGTAAACTATCAGTTATGTCGTTAGGCCGTTGTTTCTTTAATGATCATTTTTTTATCTTTCCTGCTGCAAAAGTTCCTTAGCCTCACTAAGACGTAAATCCCAATGCTTTTGAAGAAGGAAAATGATTTTCTCATCTTCAACTTCGGCTTCACGCAGAGCCGCAATTGCTTTTTCAATTCCGATGATTTTTTCTTTAAAGGCAGCCTCATCTAGCCTTGCAGTACTATTTTCTCTTATTTGTTCCAACAGTTCACTGCCAAATCCTGAAAGGGCATCTCCAAGAGAATGTGCCATATTCTATATCCTCCTCAAAATTTCTGTTTATCTGCGTGTGATATAAATTCGCCAATTACGCAAGCTGTGGTTCATGCAAAACACTGTATCCGAACATAAATAACTCTATTATAATTATACTTTTTCAGAAGAAAATGAAAAGAGGAATATATATATCAGTTGAAAGCATGAATATTTTTCGGTGTGTGCTTAACCACGCCGGACGGACGGGAAGACCGTCTTTCCCGCAAAGAAGGAAACCCATGCGTATTTTTTTCTGGATACTCTGTTTAAGTGATAAGTTTGTGCAAGATTGGATAAATTTCCCCATTGTGATATAGTTAGGAAAAGGACTATGACATGGACGTAGACGATGATGGATATTACGATGTCGTTTTTCAGATTATTCCTCTAAACGCCCAAGGCGGCTTTACAATTACGGGAAACGAACCAGAATCAGACGTTTATAAATTAAAGGTTAGATAAGTCAAACAGAGTGCTCCCGACCCGAGCACCATCTGAAAAGGTGGTGCTTTTTTCATGGATTTATTAAGCTTTTTCACTGCGTCATTCTTGACAGAGAAACATCTTCGTATTATGATATGTAATCAATGATAGCTATCGTTGATTACATATCGGGAAAGGAGAGGGTTTCTATACCACGGGACAAAAGCGCCAGCCACAAGCGGATCATTCCGGCGGCCCGACAGGAGTTTCTGGAAAAGGGCTTTGAAAAGGCGTCCATCCGAGCAATCGCGGCGGCGGCAGGGATGACCTCCGCCGGGCTTTACCGGCATTTTGCCGACAAGGAAGCGATGTTTGCCGAATTGGTAGAGCCGCTGCTCCAGGAATTCCGTGGGCTGTTCGATGTATTCAAGACAAGGGATTACGAACTTCTTGAGCGGGGGTTGCTGGATACTATGTGGGAGGACGGGGCCGATCTGGCCGCTTTCCTTGATCTCATCTACCGCGATTTTGACGCGGCAAAGCTGTTGATCTGCCGCTCCCAAGGTACCCGCTACGAGTATTTTATCCACGATTTTGTTATGGAAGAGCAAAAAGAAACGCTGGCCTATCTTGACGAAGCGCGCCGCCGGGGCGTTCCTGTCAAGGATATCCGGCCGGAGGAGCTCCATTTGCTTCTCAGTGCCTATGCCTCAGCGATCTTTGAGGTAGTCGTCCACGATTTCACTCGGGAGGAAGCGCAGCATTACCTTACCACGCTGCAGACCTTTTTCTACCCCGGCTGGCGAGCCGTTTTGGGACTGTGACCAACGGCTTTTCTTTTTAAACCCGAGTTAGCTATAACTAACCAGTGGGAGGGATAAAATTGTGAAAGACAAACAAGAAAACCCCATCAAAGTCCTGTTCAGTTTTGCCGGGGAGGCAAAAGGGAAAATGACGCTCTCGGTCATTCTGGCCGTTATCGGTGAATTATTCGGCATGGCGCCGTTTTTTGCCGTGGCAGCTTTGGCCGGTCAAGTCTACGCCGGCACGGCGACAATCCAGGTCGCAGCGCTTATCGCGGGGGCAGCGGCCGTATGCATGGCGCTGAGGACGTTCCTGACGCTGAAATCGTCTCTTCGGAGCCACGGGATATCCTTTACTATTTTGAAAAATATCCGGCGCGCCATTGCCGACAAGATGCGCAGGGTGCCCATGGGCGTGATGCTGGAAACGCCGTCCGGAACCTTCAAAACCCTGTTGGTGGATAACGTGGGGCGCCTGGAGGACATTATTGCCCACATGATTCCGGAAATGCCCTCGGGAGTGGCCGCGCCCGTTGCCAGTATCGCCTTGGTATTCATTCTGGACTGGAGAATGGGGCTGGCTTCCCTGATTACCGTCCCCCTCAGCTTGCTTCTGATGCTGGGCATGATGCGGGGCTACTCGGAGAAAATGGCTACCTATCTGCGCTCGGGCAATGAGATGAACGCCGCTCTGGTGGAATATGTGAGCGGCATTCAGGTCATCAAGGCCTTCGGGCAGTCGGGACGGAGCTTTGGGCGCTTTTCTGAATCGGTGAATTTTTTCCACGATTCCACCATGGTATGGTGGCGGCAAAGCTGGTTTTGGATGGCTGGATTTAAAGCGGTGCTGCCCTCAACGCTTTTGGGTACGCTGCCTGTTGGCACATGGCTGTATATGAACGGAAGCATCGCGCTGCCTGTCCTGCTGACCTGCATCATCATCCCCATCGGCTTTATGCCTCAATTGATGAAGCTGGGCTTCGGACTGGAGCAACTGACCTATATGGCTTCAAACCTTAAGCCCATCCGGGAGTTTTTGGCAAGACCCGAGCAGCATCGGCCGGAAACACGGGTTAAGCTTGGGAAACGTACTTTTGCCTTTGAGAATGCCGGTTTCTCCTATGACGGGAAAACCCAGGTGCTTTATAAGATATCCTTTACGACGAGCCCCGGTCAGATCACCGCCATTGCAGGTCCCTCGGGTTCCGGAAAATCTACTATCGCCAAGCTGATGGCGGGCTTCTGGGATGCCGCCTCCGGCACGGTGCGCTTCGGCGGGCACGACATCCGGGATATTCCTTTTTCACAACTCATGGAAGAGATCAGCTATGTGGCACAGGATAATTTTCTCTTCGATCAGTCCATCCGGGAAAACATCCGCATGGGCAATCCCGGCGCATCCGACGCCGAGGTTGAGGCGGCAGCCAAGGCGGCTAATTGCCATGACTTCATTCTGGAACTGGAAAAGGGCTACGACACCATGGCCGGCGACGCGGGGGATCGGCTCTCCGGTGGGGAACGGCAGCGAATCACCATCGCCCGGGCCATGCTCAAGCCTGCGTCTGTGATCATTCTTGACGAAGCAACAGCCTATGCCGACCCGGAAAACGAGGCGCAGATCCAACAGGCCGTCAGCCGTCTGGTCAAGGACAAAACGCTGATCGTTGTGGCGCATCGGCTCTCCACGATTCGCAACGCCGATCAGATTCTGGTCATCGACAATGGAAAGCTGATTGCCCGCGGTACCCACGAAGAACTGCGGAAGAAGTGCCCGCTTTACGAAACTATGTGGCGTCAGTACATCGACGCAGCGGATACCGCGGAAGAGGGGGTTGTCGAACATGTTTAAAATGATACAGAGGATCCTGGCGATTGCGGGCCATAGCAAACACCGCATCATACTCGGTATCGTGCTTAATTTTCTGAAGAGTGTATCCGTTTCCATGACCCTGCTGGCTGTTTTTGTGGTATTCAAGAATCTGGAGACGCTGACAGTTGAAGTGATAAAGCAGGCTCTGTGGATTTTGCTCGGGAGCATGGCCGGCCGCTTCCTGTTTCAGTGGCTGACGGATATCGCCATGAGCGCTAAGGGCTTTGATATGTTCCGGGATTACCGCCTGGCGGTAGGCGAGAAGCTCAAGGCCGCGCCCATGGGCTACTTTTCCGAGCAGCGCCTGGGCACTATCCAGACAATTCTGACCTCTACGGTAGTGGAGCTGGAGCAGTTTTCCATGATGGCCATTACCGATATCACCGGCGGCGTGTCCATGGCAACCATTATTATCGTCATGCTGGCATTTTTCAGCCCCCCCATGGCGCTGCTCAGCCTTGCCGGACTGGGGGCGGGCCTGCTGGTGCTGCGGGTTATACAAAAACGGGCGTCGGTTTATGCGCCGAAAGTGCAGGCAGCGCAGGAAAAGATGGTAACGGAGGTGCTGGAGTATACGCGGGGGATTGCCGTTCTCCGGGCTTTCCTCCAGGACAGTGAGGGGCAATCTGCCGTGTATCAGGCTTTTGAGGGCAGACGGCAGGCGGCTTACGAGCAGGAGCACGCTGCTGCGGGTATCATGAAGCTCTACGCTCTGGTGTTCAAGCTTACCAGCTGCGGTTTGCTGTTTCTGGCAGTGGCGCTGTATTTGTACGGTGCGTTTCCGCTTTCCTACTGCCTGATGTTCCTGGTTTCGGCCTTTTTGGTCTATGCCGAACTGGAAACCATGGGCGATGGCGCATTCCTCGCGCGCAAGATCCACAACGAGCTGGACCGGCTGGAAACGATTTCCGATATCCCGTCGCTGGATCATACCGACCGTGCCCTACGGCCCGGCTCGTCGGATATCGAGCTGAAAGACGTTTCCTTTGCCTATGACAGCCGCACGGTCATTGACCACGTTTCCCTCGTTATTCCCCAGGGCACGACCTGCGCCATCGTGGGGCCATCGGGCAGCGGCAAGACCACCCTGTGCAACCTGATTGCCCGTTTTTGGGACGTACAGCAAGGCGAGGTGCTGATCGGCGGCCAGAATGTAAAGGATTGCACCGCCGACAGTCTGCTCTCCCAGATCAGCATGGTGTTCCAGAACGTATATCTGTTCCATGACACCATCGAGAATAACATCAAGTTCGGCAACCCCAACGCCACCCACGGGCAGGTGCTGGAAGCCGCCAAGCGCGCCTGCTGCCATGACTTCATCACGGCGCTGCCGGATGGCTACAATACAGTCGTCGGAGAAGGCGGCTCCACTCTTTCGGGCGGAGAAAAGCAGCGGATTTCCATCGCCAGGGCGATTTTGAAGGACGCGCCGATTGTAATCCTGGACGAAGCGACTTCCAGCGTGGATCCGGAAAATGAGCACGCGCTGCTTACCGCCATCGGGGCGTTGACAAAGGGAAAAACGCTTATCACCATCGCCCATCGCCTGTCCACCGTGCGTACCGCCGATCAGATCGTGGTGATCGACAAGGGCAGAATCGTGCAGAAGGGATCACACAGCGAGCTTGCGAAGCAGGAGGGGATCTACCGCAGATTTTTAAAGCTTCGTTCCGAAGCCCTCGGCTGGCAACTGTAACAGCGCAGAGTTCATCATGGCCCGCTGAAAACCACATTCTACGACTAACATTCTCATAAGATGAAAAACCGGTACAGTCAGACAACGGCTGTTCCGGTTTTTTCATCCCGCGGGCCAAAGCGGCGGGCTATGTCCTGGCCGGTTCGCCAACTTTATGGTGGCGATAGAGATGTTCGCAAAGATTTTTTCATGGATTTTCATAATACTCATGAAAAATTCAAATTATTACATTGCTTACAGAATGAAAGGCTTGGTTTTTAGAGAGTTTTCCGGCAAATAAAAATCTTTTGACTCTGTAGCCGCTATACGGGATATTCTGAAAATCAGATGATGATTGGTTCTTATGCGTCTGTAGGGGAAAACATGATTCGGCAGGAGGAGATAAAGGATGGAAAATACAGAATTGGATTGGAAAAAGCCCACCAGGAAGATTGTGCGTTATATTAACCGGATAGGCTTTCGGGACATCCCTAAAGAGGTTGTGGAATATGTAAAATTACTGACTCTGGACTCCTTGGCCAATATGATCGGGGGCATTGCTTTAGAACCGGCAAGGCTTGTCTCAGAGGTATTCTCCGCCATGGCCGGCCGGCCGGAAGCAACGGTTTTTGCCACGGGGGACAAGCTTCCGGTGTGTCACGCAGCTTATGTAAATTCCTATTTGGCAAACGTATTGGATTTTGATGATACCTATGCTTCCATGATCGGGCATCCCAGCGCCACGGTGATCCCTCCCGCCTTGGCTATGGCGGAAAAAACAGGGTCTACAGGAAAAGAGCTGCTGACGGCCTGTGTAGCGGCCTATGAAGTGATGCTGCGGATCAGCAATGCCGTTTTACCGACTCCGGAACGCGATCAAGAGGTTTGCGGCTATTCGGGGAAGCAGATTTTTGGCTCTGTGGCGGCAGTTTGCAAGCTGCTGAAGCTGGATGAACAACGGATCTCTTATGCTTTCGGCATTGCCGGACACAGCGCTCCTGTTCCTGCATTGCGTAAGGAAGGGATGTCTCCGGGAGAGGGACCGGTAGGCTGGATTAAAAACAATTATGGCTGGGCGGCCATGGGCGGTATGCTGAGCGCGATCCTGGCAGAAAAAGGATTTGTTGGAAATCAGTATATTTTTGATGGAGATCGGGGCTTTTGGATTATGTCCGGTTCCGATCAATGCCATTGGCCCAGCTTTACCCAGGAGCTGGGCAGCAGATATCTCTTAAAGGATATCGCCTTCAAGCCCTATGCTACCTGCCGCTGGACTCATGCCGCTCTGGATGCGACGATAAAGATAATCTCCTCAAACCAATTTAAGGAGGAGGAGATTTCCGGCATCCTGGTAAAGAGTTTTGGCGAGGCCGTAATGAATTTGTCGGAGCCGGTGCCGGATAACTCGATCAGCGCTCAGTTCAGCCTGCCTTATTTGATCGCCATTACGTTATTGGGCAACTCTCCGGACCAAGGGCTGCGTGAAGAAGAGCTGCGAAATCCCCGGGTCGCCGCCCTGGCCCAAAAAGTGAAAATCGAGCTCTGGCAGGAAGCCGACCGGGCATTCAGGGAGGAAGCGGAAATCCCCGCTTCGGTGGCCATCAGCCTTTATAATGGCGAAAGAATAGAAGAAACCGTGTATATTCCCAGAGGAGATCGGAGAAATCCCTGCACCGGAGAAGAACTGCTCAAGAAGTTCCATGCTTTGGTTATTCCTGTTTTAGGAGAAATAAAGGCCGGGCGGCTGGAAGAGGTCGTTTGGGACCTTGAGAATCTTGAGGATATCGGCAAGATATATCATATAATTACCGGCAGAAAGATAAGATGATGCCGGAACCGTCATTTGATCAGATCTAAAAGATAGCCGTAGCCTTCCCGGGCCATTTCTTCTTTGGGAATAAACCGCAGAGACGCGCTGTTGATGCAGTAGCGCAATCCCCCTGTTTTTTTGGGACCGTCGTTAAACACATGGCCTAAATGGGCGTTTCCTGTGCGGCTGCGGACCTCGGTCCTGCGCATTCCGTAAGAAGTATCCTGCTTTTCGTGAATTACATCCGGATCGATGGGCTTTGAAAAGCTGGGCCAGCCGCAGCCTGATTCAAATTTGTCACTTGAGGCAAAGAGCGGCTCGCCGGTTGTGACGTCCACATAAATTCCCGGTTGAAAGCTGTCCCAGAATTCATTCTGAAAGGGAGGCTCGGTGGCGCTGTTCTGGGTAACCTCGAATTGCGTCGCGGTCAGCCTTTTGCGCAGCGTATCGGGGTCGGGCGCTTTGTAAGCTGCGGGATTTACCACTGACTTTGCCGCCTTTTCGAGCTTGGCTTTTGAAATATGACAATAACCTTCGGGATGTTTATCCAGGTAGTTTTGATGATATTCTTCAGCGGGACTGAAATTGCGCAGCGGCTCTACTTCAATCGCGACAGGTTTTCCGTATCGCTCTTGCAGCTGGGCAAGAGAGCGCCTGATTACCTGCAGATCCCCGTCGTCGACATAATAGATACCGGTCCGATATTGCGCACCCTGATCACCGCCCTGCCGGTTAACGGAAACAGGGTCAATCGATTCATAATATAGCTTCAGCAAAAACTCCAGAGGGATTATTGTTGAGTCATAGACGACGCGCACCGTTTCAACGGTATTACCAAAGTCCCACAAAACTCCAGATAGCTATATTAACGTAACGGTAGTCTTTGGCAATGGGGATGGGATGATACCCTTAGGTAAGGTTGACAATAGGCTTACCCTTAATAATATAGCTGAAAGGGCAGA
>JAYFQF010000020.1:0-63578 GCA_034927285.1 Peptococcaceae bacterium | reverse complement strand
GCGTATCTGCCCCCTCTTTGTCCGGTTGTTTCCCTTCCAAAATGCAGGATCATTGCAGGATCATTACATATAGATATGAAATTTCTTATTAATATGATAACAGATATAAAGATGGATGAACATAGGAAGTATACAGTATTTCTATGCAGTTCCCTGGAAAAAGCCTGCGCCTTTCGTTGCGCGGATTCTGGATTTGCAGTATGATTAGAATAATATTTTTGGATTGTAGAATAATCATTAATCTTTATTTTTATAGATGAAAGGAGTCTCCCCATGGATATCAAAATCAACAAAAACCCAAATCTCAAGACAAAACCGGACCAGCATAATCTGGGCTTCGGTGAATATTTCACCGACCATATGTTTATGATGGATTATAAAAAGGATAAAGGCTGGTATGACGCCCGCATCGTTCCTTACGGTCCCCTGACCATGGATCCTTCCGCCATGGTGCTGCACTATGCCGTAGAGGTTTTTGAAGGCATGAAAGCATACACCTGCGCCGACGGCAAGATCCGCCTTTTCCGGCCCTTTGCCAATGCGGCCCGCCTGAATCAGTCCGGCGCCCGTTTTTGTATGCCCGAATTTCCGGAGGATGATTTTGTCCAGGCTATTTGTCAGCTGATCAAAATTGACCGGGAATGGGTTCCCAAGGAGGAAGGCACTTCCCTCTATATCCGTCCTTTCATGTATTCGGATCAGTCCAACGTAGGCGTCCGTATGCCGGAGGTATTCAAATTTATCGTCATTCTCTCCCCGGTGGGCGCTTATTATAAGGAAGGCCTGAACCCCGTCAGCATCTACGTGGAAGACGAGTACGTCAGAGCGGTAAAAGGCGGCACCGGCTTCACCAAATGCGGCGGAAATTACGCGGCTTCCCTCATTGCCCAGAAAAAGGCCAAAGAACTGGGGTATACCCAGGTGCTGTGGCTGGACGGCGCCCAGCACAAATATATCGAAGAAGTCGGCACGAGGAACGTCATGTTTAAGATCAACGGCGAGATCGTGGCCCCCGAGCTGGGCGGCAGCATCCTGCCGGGCATCACCCGGGACAGCGCCTTAACCCTGTTGAAGTCCTGGGGCTATAAAGTCACCGAGCGGAAAATCGCCATTGACGAGCTTTTCCAGGCTGCCAAAACCGGCCTTCTGGAAGAAGCCTTCGGTACCGGCACCGCCGCGGTCATCTCTCCTATCGGCCTGTTTAATATCCATGGTCAGGATCTCAAGGTAGCCGACGGCAAGATCGGCCCTGTGGCCCAAAAGCTTTACGATAATATCACCGGTATCCAGTGGGGTAAGGTTGCCGACCCCTTCGACTGGACCTATGAGGTAAAATAAGGACTTGACGCTGTAAATCCGGATTTGAAACGGGCCCGTCCTGTTTTCTTTATGCAAAAGCTGCTTTTCGTCCAGGGGATCCCCCGGCCAAAAGCAGCTTTTGATTTTTCCTGTTTTCTTTCTTCCTGCCGTTTTTCTGTTTGGTTTCCCCCCGGCTAAAAAAAGAACCTGGCGATATTCAATAAGCCGTAACTGCTTATCGTCATGATGATTCCGCAGAGCACTACGCCGGCGGCAATAGCGGGAAAGGCATAACGCAGCCGCATGTTCAGCAGGGCGGCCACGCCGGCGCCGGTCCAGGCTCCGGTTCCGGGAATGGGCAGAGCCACAAAAAGGGCCAGGCCCAAAAAGGAATAACCCGCCACTTCCTTTGCGCTTTTGGTCAGCCGCGCTTCGTACCAGTTTACAAAACGGGTAAAAAACGGAAAACGCCGCAACAGATAAAAAATCCGTTTAATGCATAAAATGACGAAAGGGATCGGCAAAAGATTGCCCAATACACAGATCACAAACACCTTCTGCCAGGGCATTCCCAGGGCCGCCCCCAAAATCACGGAGCCTCTCAGTTCGATCAGCGGGATCATGGATACGATGAAAAGGGCCGTTTCCTGGCCCGCAAAAGAAAACCAGTCAAAAATCGCCTGCAATGATATACCTCCTTTGCCTCTTTATTATACACGAAGTAAGGGCCGGGAAAAATAAATTTATTTCCCGCGGTTCATTTTCAGAGCAAGCCGCCTTTACAAGGACAAGCTTATCGGTTAAACTGGGTTGAGTAATGAATAATTAAATGAATTTTCAGTTAATGTTGGATATTATTCCGACAATTTGTTCCAGGAGGGACTTATGGCTGAGGAAATCACTTTGGATCAAATCCCTATCGGCAGCACCGCCATCATCCGGACGGTAGGCGGCAAGGGCGTGCTGCGCCGCCGCCTTTTGGATATGGGACTGACGCCCAACACAAAGGTTACCCTGCGCAAAACCGCTCCGATGGGGGATCCTGTAGAGCTTTATCTGCGGGGCTATTCTCTGACCCTGCGCAAAGAAGAAGGCGCCAAAATCACGGTGGAGGTGATCGGCGATGATCTTTGCCCTGATCGGCAACCAAAACAGCGGTAAGACCACCCTTTTTAATCAGCTGACCGGCGCCAATCAGCATGTGGGAAACTTTCCCGGCGTCACCGTTGAACGCAAGGAGGGCCAGATACGCAGACAAAAGGGCTTGTCCATCGTGGATCTGCCCGGCATCTATTCGCTTTCCCCGTATACGGCCGAGGAAGTAGTCACCCGGGACTTTTTGATTAAAGACCGTCCCGACGGGATTATTAATATTGTCGACGCCACTAACATTGAGCGAAACCTCTATCTGACTCTGCAGCTGATGGAGCTGGATATCCCCGTGGTCCTGGCGCTGAACATGATGGATGAGGTCAGGCGGGGAGGCGGCTCCATCGACATCGCCAAGATGGAAAGTGAACTGCGGATCACTGTGGTGCCCATCGCGGCCAACAAAAACGAAGGCGTCGACGCCTTGGTGGAACAGGCCGTCAAGGCTGTGGAAAAAGGCCCCGCCCAGCGCCGGGTGGACTTCTGCAAAGGCCCCCTGCATAAATGCATCCATTCCATCGCCCACCTGGTGGAGTTTCAGGCCCGTTCCCGAAAGATCCCCGTCCGCTTTGCCGCCACCAAGATCGTGGAAGGCGATGAGCCCATGCGCCAGTCCCTGGGACTTTCGGAAAGCGACCTGCATATTGCCGAGCATATCGTGACGGAAATGGAAGAGGAACTGCACACCGACCGGGAAGCCGCTTTAGCGGATATGCGCTACGAATTTATCGAAGAATTGGTGAAAGAATGTGTAAAAAAACCCACCACCAGCCCGGAGCGTATCCGCAGTGATAAGATCGACAGTATTTTGACCCATAAGCTCTGGTCCATTCCCTTGTTTCTGGGGATTATGCTGACCATCTTCTGGCTGACCTTCAATGTGATCGGCGCCCGGTTAAGCGACTGGATGGCCATCGGGATCGACTTTGTCACCGGCGCCTTTGACCGCTGGCTCACGGCGGCGGCAGTGGCCCCCTGGATGCACTCCCTTTTAATCGACGGCGTTTTTGCCGGCGTAGGAAGCGTCCTGTCCTTTTTGCCCAATATCGTAGTGCTGTTTTTCTTCCTTTCCTTATTGGAGGACAGCGGCTACATGGCCCGGGTGGCTTTCGTCATGGATAAGCTGCTGCGCAAAATCGGCCTTTCCGGCCGTTCGTTTGTTCCGATGCTGATCGGATTCGGCTGCTCGGTGCCCGCCATTATGTCTACCCGGGTTCTGGCCAGCGACCGGGACCGCAAGATGACCATTATGCTGACGCCCTTTATTTCCTGCAGCGCCAAAATGCCGATTTACGCCGTATTCACCGCCGCCTTTTTTGCCGACAACCGCCCCCTGATCCTGGTCTCCCTTTACTGTCTGGGGATAGGCGTGGCAATCGTGGCCGGCCTGATTTTAAGCAAAACCCTGTTCCGGGGCAATTCCGTGCCCTTTGTTATGGAACTGCCGGTCTACCGTCTTCCTTCCGCGAAATCCGTTACCCTGCACATGTGGGAAAAAGCCAAGGACTTCATTGTCAAGGCCTTTTCGGTGATTTTCGTGGCTACCATTTTCATCTGGTTTTCTTCCAGCTTCGATCTGCGTTTTAATCTGGTGGACGACAGCAGCCAAAGCCTTTTGGCTGCCATCGGCAGGCTGGCGGCTCCTATCTTTGCTCCTTTGGGCTTCGGCGACTGGCGGGCGGCCACTGCGCTGGTCATCGGCCTGACGGCTAAAGAGGCCATGATCAGTACCTTGGCTATCCTGACCGGCGCTTCCGACAGTACCCTGACCGCCAGCCTGACGCAGATGTTTACCCCGATCTCCGCCTATTCTTTCCTGTGCTTCGCCCTGCTTTATATGCCCTGCGTGGCGGCCATGGCCGCTACCCGCCGGGAAATGGGCTCCCTGGCGGCCACTCTGGGGGTGATGGCCTTCCAAACGGCTACCGCCTGGGTCGTGGCTTTTATCATGTACCGGCTGATCAGCGCCCTGGCCCCGGTTTTCGGCGGTCTAAACACCGTGGACATTGTTTTGGGCGCCATCATCCTGATCGCTCTGATCGCCGCTTTATCCTATATCCGGAGACGCCGCAAAAAATCGCCCTGCGGTTTCTGTTCCGGTTGTGACCATTGTGCCGGCTGTGCCCAAGCCGACCGATGTACGCTGCCGGAAAGGCGCCGGGAGGATAAATAACTTTAACAGGGACTTGAGGAACGGGCTTAAGAAAAGGCCTTAAACCAAAGATCAGGGGCAGCTGCAAATTTGCAGCTGCCCCTTTGTTGTAGCCGGGCAGACAGTATTTTATTTTGTTTTTTTGTCCGAACCGGGCAAGCCGGCTGAAAACAAGGCCCTTCAGCCCGCCAGCTGCCCTTTCTGATCACAGCTTTCCCGGGGATCACAGCCCGTGCCGCAGCAAACCTCTTCCCGCTCCTCTTCGCCTCCGGGGATGAGGCAGCTTTCTTCTGCCGTTCCCGGGCAAAAGGCGGGCTCAGCCATTTCTGCGGCGGAAGTTCCGGCAGAGTCTTCCCCTTCTTCCGTTTCCAGTTCCAGTTCCAGCCTCAGCATCTCCAGCATCTCCCGCAGGGCCAGCATTTCTCCGGCGGATAAGGTGACGCCGCGGCTCATTTTCCGCTGATCCGGCGACCATTCCCGGATATCGTACTTTTCTCCCCGGCCATTCCAGTCTATCCTGCGCAGTTCCTTGGTCCAGCCCCGGGAAGTCTCCGACAGTACGCCGATGCGTTCTTTTATCTCAAAGGATATGACGCTCATTTACACTCCCTTCCTTCATTTTTTATTACCGAGAACAACGCGGCCGTTCGTTTGTCTCTGTCCATATTATAATATGGAATAATTTTACAGTCAAGTGGTTTTATGTAAAATAATGTAAATTATTGTTTTATCAGCCAATGATTTGTCATATAATAAACCGAACCCCGGCCGGCCTGTGCCGGCAAACAAGGTTCGGTTCCGATCTGCGATATTGCTGTTTATTCCATCCCTTGGAGCGAAGCTTCCGGCGGCGGGATCAAAGGCCGGATATCTATACCCAGCTGATCCCCTTCCTGAATCAGTTCATCAAACACCGCTTCCGGCAGCCTGATGCCCCGGACCCTGCTCTCTTCCAGCCGCGCCCAGCTCTGCTGGCCGGGCAGAAATATCTCTTCCGTCCCCTGGGCCCCAGGCGTTTTTTTCATCCAGCGGATATACTCATCCACCTTTACCTTAAATTCCGCCGGGTCCTGGAATGCACTGATGTCGATAGCCAGATACATCTGACCGGAATTCTGCCGCTGGTCCAGGCAGCGCATGGCCTTTACCTGGCCGCCTATGCCGGCTCCCTGCAAAATACCGGAAAGCAGATCGGCGATAACGGCCTGCCCATAACCCTTGTAGCCGCCCGCCGGCAGCAGCAGTCCTTCCATAGCCGCCGTCGGATCGTCGGTGGGGCTGCCTTCCTTGTCAATAGCCCAATCCAGCGGGATTTTTTCTCCTTTGGCCATGGCCAGAGATATCTTTCCCTGCGCCACCTGGCTGAAAGCCATATCCAACAGGATCGGCGGTTCTTTGCCCGCCGGGATGCACACGGCCATCGGATTATTTCCCACCCGGGCCTCCCGGCCGCCCCAGGGCGCCATCAGCGGCACGGTATTGGATACGGCAAAACCGATCATATCCGCTTCCGCCGCCAGGGCCGTATAATACGCGCCGGCGCCGAAATGGTGCCCGTTTACAACCCAAACGGAACCGATACCGCAATTACCGGCTTTTTCTATAGCCAGCTTCATGGCCTTATGTCCGGAGATCTGGCCCAGGCCATGGCCGCCGTCGATCACCGCCACCGCCTTTCGGTCCAGGGTGACCTTCATCTCCGGATTGGCCGCCACCGATCCAGCGGCTATCCGTTTCAGATATACGGGCAGCCGCAGGGCTCCGTGGGTATTTATCCCCCGCATATCCGCCTGCAGCAGGATCTCCGCAGTCAACTCGCTGTTTTCCGGGGAAACCCCCGCCGCCAAAAGCACTTCCTTCATTATCTGTTTCAGCTGGTCCGATTTTATCCTGATCATTCTTTCCTCTCATCCTCCGCCGGCAAAGCCGCCGCCGCTTCTCTTTACCAGGGGGTGGTAAATTCCTGGACAAAATAATATTTGCCTCTGCTGGCGCTCTTATAGTATGCGCCGACGCCCAGGTAAACATTATCCTCCAGCATGCCCTTGCGGTGGGATTCTGAATCCACCCAGGCTTTGAAGACCTGGATGGCGTCGCTATAGCCTCTGGCCAGGTTTTCCGTCACCTTGCGCACATCTACGCCGGAGTTTACCATCCGTTCCATGGGGCCGTTGCCGTCGGGATCCTTGTGGTCAAAGAAATTCCTCTCCGCCAGGTCCTTGGCGTAAGTCAAAGCCACTTCCGCATTAAGGGAATTGTATTGCACCGGGCTTTTGCCCTGGGCTACCCGGAAGGCGTTGGTGATATCCAGGCATTCCTGTTCATAAGCCCGGAGCAAACCGGCGGGGTTTTGGTCAAACAAAAGCTGCATTTCACTGTCGGAAAAAAATTGTTCCATGCACCAGACGGCATAAAGCTTCTCCCCATTGTGCTTATCGAACCAAAACTCCATGGTTTCCTGGCCGCCGTAGGCTTTTTCCACCTCCGCTTTCGTGGAACCGTAGCCCAGGCCCTCCTTCAGCAAAAGATTCCCGCTGTTACAGAAGAAACCTTTTACTTTATTTTCATGGATCCCTACCATAATAAAATTCTCATAGCTCCGATTATACACATACCATTTCAGTCCATAGGCCGAAGGATCAATACGGCCCGGCTGGCCTAAAAGGGAGATCACCTCCGTCAGGCTCTGATCTAAATAAATCTCTTTGCCGTAAAGGGAAAGCGCATTGGTTACCGTAACTACTTCCAGGTCCCCCGGGCTGATCAGCTCCACCAGGTTATACAAAGAGCCCCGGTGCCAGGTCACCGTAAATCCCAAAGCCTCGGCGGCATAGCGGATGGGAATATATACCCGATTAATCCCAGTCTCCAGGAAGACCTTGGCATCGGGCATTACGGAAGCCAGACCGTTTACGGAAAAGGTCTGGGAGTCTACGGCAAAGATAACTTCCTTGGTCCCTAAAATACCGGTGGCCGTCTGATTAACGCCGTCCCAGGTCACTTCCGCTCCCATGGCCTCCAGGCAAGCCCGGAAAGGATAGTAGGTGCGGCCTTCGATGCTGCGGATCGGATCTTTCAGCTCCAACTGCTGGCCGTCGATGACAAAGAGAGTATCCTTCTGCTGGGCGCCGCCCAAAAGAAGCGCTTCTCCCTGGCCGTTTTGCTCCGCTGTTTTTGGACTTCCTCCGGTCTGCTCTGTGCCGGCCTGGTCAGTGCCGGCCTGGTCAGTGCCGGTCTGCTCTGTACCGGTCTGGTTTGTACCGGTCTGCTCTGTACCGGTCTGCTCTGTGCCGGTCTGATTTGTACCGGCCTGATTTGTACCGGCCTGCTCTGTGCCGGCCTGACCTTCCTGAACGGCAGTGCCCGCACCGGCCTGCCCGGCGTTTTTCCCGGCCGTTAAACTGGCCGCCAACCTCTGAATTTCACCGCCGCCGATCATCCCGGCAACCGGCTGGACGGCCCGCATTCCGCCTGGGCCGGCGATGGAAAAGGTCCCGCCGGCGGCCGGGCTCAGGGCGCCCAGCCGGCCGGCCGCTGCGGGCCGGTAATCATTAACTGCGGACTGTTCCGGCGCCTGAAGATTTGTGTTTTCCTGCTCAAAGGCTATATCGGCAGAAGCGTCCTTGCGGGCGCTTTCCATAATATTATGCTTTTTTCCTTCTCCCAACACCCCTCCCGGGCCCATGGAAAGGAAAATAAGAAAAAGCAGCAGCAAAGCTGCGGCCTGTTTCAGCCTGTTTGCTCCGCCTTGCCTCATCTCAGGGCTCTCGGAGTGGCAAAAACGCCGGGCGCCTCTCCGGGTATTATTTGACATGGAGCTCTCCTTTACGGCAACCGTTTTTTTCAGGCTTTGAATTTCCAGATAGCGGCGGTCCAGGATCTCCGCCGCTTTTTCAATGACAACCTGGCATTTTTTCTCCGGCGTCCGATAGTCTTTTTTTAATTGGTCGCACTGAATGCTGCCCATTTCCGCCTCGTACTCTCCAAAAAGGCGCTTCAGTTGAGGCTTCAGTTCTCCGGCGGCGTGCGCGTTGGTTTCCACCAACAGACGGCTGATGACCATTACGCCGCCGCAAAGGGCGCCACAGGTGCTTTCGATCCCCATTCCGCCGCCAAAGCCGGCGGCCAGCTTCAGTTCTTCTTCGGCCAGGCCCAGATTATAGGCCTTATTTGCTCCATAAAAAATTTTCTCAGCGCAATTATAGTCTTCCGCCTGGCCAAAGCCGGCGGCGATCAGCTCTTTCAGCATGGATTTCCTCCCCGGTCCATATTCTTAACCGCACTATGCGTTATTTCTAGCATATCACATTTGCCCAGGCGAAAAAAGGCTTCGCCGCAGATGTCACAATGTTTTAACAATCCGGAATTTTAATGCGGAAGGCGGCGGGCTGTCGGCAACGGCCGGCCGCCCAGGACCAGATCAGAATAAAAATTGCCGCCGGTGACGCCGGCGGCAAGAGTTTCCCATCTCGTTCAAATTCTGTCCTTTCTATTCTCCTCTCCCTTTCCCCTCATTATTCTGCATCTATTTTGCTTCTCCCCAACGGGCGATCAGATCGTTGTCAATCCCCAGCTGATCCAGTACCCGCCCGACAGTGTGATTGATCATGCCCTCTATGGACTTTTGCTTACTGTATAAAGCCGGTACCGGGGGCATCATCACAACACCGATTCGCGCCAGCTTCAGCATATTCTCCAGATGGATGGGAGTAAGGGGGGTCTCCCTGGGCAGCAAAATCAGCTTTCTTTGTTCTTTTAAAGTAACCCCCGCCGCGCGGATAATCAGATTGTTTTCCATACCGCCGGCGATACCGGCTAACGTTTTCATGCTGCAGGGGGCTACGACCATGCCCTGATGGCGGTAAGAACCGCTGGAAACCGCGGCCCCCAAATCATTGATATCATGATAATGATCGGCCATCCCGATGACCTCTTCCACAGGGTAATCGGTTTCAATGCGAATCGTTTCTTTTGCCCAATGAGATAAGATCAGGTCTGTCTCCACCCCCGCGTTACGCAAGGCCTCCAGAAGTTTAATGCCATAAATTGCGCCTGAAGCTCCGGAAATTGCTACGACAATCCTCACTGGATCAACTCCTTGTTATTTCAGAATAGGAGGGATGGATTCCTTCTTCCTCCATCCCTCCTCCGGCCGCGGCCTTTTATTTCAGCACGCCCACTTCTTTGTAATATTTTTCGGCGCCGGGATGCAAAGGTGCTCCCAGGTTTTCCACCAATTTTTCAGGAGTCAGCGTATTCATGGCCACATGAACCGATTTCAGGTAATCCAGGTTTTCATGAATTGACTTGGCAATGGCATAAACCGTTTCGTCCGGCGCATTCTTGGGAACACAGATCACCGTATAGGATGAAATTGTCGAGATCTCACCGGTCTGGAAATCATAAGTTCCTTCGGGAACGCCGTCGGTGCCGTAGCCATATTTCTGGGCCAGGGCCTCACAGATCTTCGGATCCACCGGCAGCATAACCATATCGTTATTGATCGCGGCCTCGGTGATGGGGGAAGCCGGATACAGCGTCATGGTGCTCATGCCGTCCAGCAAGCCGTCGGAAAGCATATCCGACGAATCCCCCATGTTTTTATAAACTACCTGGCCGCCCCAGCTGATGATATCGTCATAGGTGAAGCCGTACTCGTTGATCATCCTTCTGAAGGCCAGCTCTCCCGTGGAGCCCGGGCCGTCCACAGAAATACGGATTTTCATTTTTTCGTCCATGATCTGCTGAATCGACTGGACACCGGATTTAGCGGTCACGACAAACTGCAGCTGGCTGGGGTAAAGAGAAGCGGCTGTGGCAATATTATCAATGGTTTTATCAAAGGGATCGTCGCCGCTGATGGCCGATGCCGCAATAGCGCTATGGGAAAGGCCAATTTCCGCCTGATTGCCGGCAACCCGGACAATATTGGAAACGCCGTCCCCGGGGATCACCGTAACAGAGGAACCGGGATAACTTTTATTGATGGATTCCGTGACGCCTCCCATGACCATATACCATACGCCGCCCGGGGAACTGCCGGCAAAGGTCACTTTAAGAGGATCGGCAGCCGCGGCGGCGCCATTATCCGGCTGCCCCTGAGGGGCCGGGGTTTGATTTGCCGTATTTTGGCCGCAGGCGGAAAGAACCATCATAAGCAGAGAAACGCATATACAAATCAGGCTGATGAGCTTATTGCGCTTTTTCACATTGAACCTCCTCTGTATTTCAACAATATTTTTCATTGAGCCATAAACATTTCTATACCGCCAGATCCTTTTTATCCCAGAATTTTAAGTTTTTGAGGCCTAAGCCGAATACCGCCATCACCAGAGCCAAAGCGGTGGCCAGAACATTGCCCGGCAAAGCGATTAAACCGGCGGCCAGCAGCACCAGGCGCTGCCATTTGGTCAGGTCCTTCTTGAACCAGCCTTCGGCTCCCATGGCGATCAGGGAAGAAGCCAACAACCCGGAAGCCAGGGACAGGATGATCTGCCATAAGGGCGCTGCCAGGAGCAAGCCTTGCTGGTAGATAAAGACAAAGGGCATCAGGTAAGCCACCGCGGCCACCCGCATCGCCACAAACCCCGTCCGCATAGGATCCGCCTCGGCAATGCCCGCCGCCGCAAATGCGGCCGAAGCTACCGGCGGCGTCATGGTAGCCATGGCGGCATAGTAAAGGATAAACATATGGGCCGCCATGGCCGGGATGCCAAGCCCCTGCAAAACCGGGCCCGCCACCACAGCCGTCAGCAGGTAAGCGGGGGTAATGTTCATGGCCAGGCCCAGGAGGATCGCCAAAAACATCGTAAAGATCAAGGTGATGATCGTACTTTGCCCCGCCATGCTCATCAAAAACGAACTGAATTTGGTGCCGATTCCCGTGAGATTGATAATGCCGATGATGATCCCGGAAGCGGCCATGGTGACAACCACCAAAATCCCGCCGGTGGTCCCTTCCTTTAAGGCTTTAAAGATCTTCGGAAGGTTCATCCGGGTTTCCTTGCGCAGCGAACTCACCGCCAAAATAATCAGCGTGGTTTCAAAGCCGACCCGGGAAGGGCTCAAACCGTTAAGCAGCCGGACCACCAGATAAATCAAGGGAATAAAGAATACACTTCCTTGAATTACGGTTTTTATTAATGAGGGGATTTCCTCCTTGGGCAGCCCTTTCATCCCCAGCTTGCCGGCCCGGAAGTCGATGGCAAAAAGAATGGCGGCGTAATACAAAATCGCCGGCAAAGCCGCCGCCGCGGCCACCTCGATGTAGGATACGCCGATCACCTCCGCCATGATAAAAGCCACGGAGCCCATGACCGGCGGCATGATGGTGCCTCCGGTGGAAGCGGCGCACTCCACGGCTGCGGCGAATTCATTTTGATAGCCAACCTTTTTCATCATGGGAATCGTGATGACCCCCATACTGGAAACATTGGCCACGGGGCTGCCGTTGATCATCCCGAACAGTCCGGAGGCAATGATCCCCACTTTTGCCAGACCTCCCCGGGTGCCACCGGCGATTGACGAGGCGAAATCAAAAAGAAAGTCGCCGGCTCCGGAATTGGTTAAAAATGCTCCAAAAATAATAAACATAATAATATAGGTGGAGGCAATGCCCAGAGCCGAACCAAAAATCCCGTCCGTTGTTAAAAAGAGTTCGTCCACGATGGCCTCTGCCGTAAATCCATTGTGACCAAACATCCCGGGAATGTAGTTCCCAAAAAGGGCATAGGCGAGAAACACCAGAGAAAGAATCGGCAGCCAGGGCCCAATAATGCGTCGGGACCCCTCCAGCATCAGGATGATGGTAACAATACCAAAAAACATATCCCCGGCGGTGACCACATCCGCAAAAGGATAGCGGGTGATCAAACGATCCAGGTTCAGGGCCAGATAGACGGCCACAGCAACCGATAAAGCGGATAAAACCCAGTCATACCAGGGGACATAGTCTTTTGCTTTGCTGCCGGGCAGCGTATAGATGATGAAGGTCAGGCCAAAAAAAATGCCAACGCTCAGGCCCCGGTGAAACATGAGCTCCGGATACCCGAACACGGACCACATCATATAAAGGGTGGTCAAAACAGCGGTCCAACTGACAAATTTGGAGATACCCGCCGGGAGCTTTCGCTTTTCCCCTTCCCCCATAATATAGGTTGAAAAAAAACCTTTTTCGGACATGATCTACCTCCTCAAGCCTGTCAAATGAACAGGCTCCTACTTTTCTTCAACGATGGGCTCTTTTGATTCCTTATCCAGAAACCTTGCCTGACAAAAGGGGCACATCAGTTTACGATCTTTATTACGGAAATCATCCACGGACGCATAAAACTTTTTCCCGCATTTCGGGCAGGCTACCCAAAAAATTTTTGCCATAATTATCCCTTCCTTTTGATCCTATTTTTTCAGATCCCTGTTCCTATCCCAGGTAATCCTTAAGGTTAACTTTATCCAGGTACTCTTTCGGTACTGCGATTTTTTCGGCAAAGGGCCGATCCATCGGTTTTGTGGCGTCGATGATCATTTTAGGTCCCACGCCTTCCACCACTCCCGAGGGATCCAGCAATCCACTGCGGCAATGGGGAATAATGGTCACGTCCCTGTCGGCCTGAACCCGTGTGGCAATAGCCCAAAGCATCTCTTTTTCGTTGTAGGGATCGATATCTTCATCCACAACCACGATATGCTTAACGATATCATGATGAGGGATCGTCGCTAAAGCGGCTACCTTTGCCTCTCCGTTAAACCGTTGTTTAATAGAAATATAGGCATGGAAACGGCAGGTCCCGGAAACCGGCAGATGCACAGCCTGGATTCCCGGCATGGTCCGCTTCAATTCTTCATATACGCAGGCTTCCTTGGCGATTCCCCCTAAAAGCCAGGTATCGGGATGGCCGCATAAAATATTCATGTATATCGGGTTTTTACGATGGGTGATGGCGGTGATTTTCACCACCGGGGACCAGCGCTGGGGTCCATAATACCCGGTAAACTCGCCGAAGGGACCTTCCGGCTCCCGGCAATTAGGTAAAATTTCGCCCTCCACGATCACTTCCGCATCCGCAGGCACCATGAGCCGTTCCCCATAGGTTTCCGACGGCACCAATCTCAGCGGTTCCTGCAAAAGGCCGCCGATAACTTCATATTCATCGGTGCTCATGGGTAAGATTGATTCGGATCCCAAAAAGAATCCCGGATGATGTCCCAGGACATGGGCAATAGGCAAAGATTCCCCTCTCTCCTGGGCTCTCATAAAATAATTCCACAGGTGCCTGGGGCTCATCCAGATCCTGGATTCATTTTTCCCGGCGATAATCATCCGGTGATGGGAAGAATTGTAGACGCCGTTATCCGGGTCGGCGGCCACCACGGCATCGGGGAAATACGGCATCCCATCCATTTCGTGATGGGTCAGAACAGGCAGCTTGTATAAGTCCACCTGATCCCCCGTCATGATTACTTCCTTGCAGGGAGCTTCCGACTTATCCACGACCACCGGCTTGATCAGGCTGTTTGCCCTGCGGGCATATTCCAGGCTGGTTTCCTTTCTCCACTGTTCCTTGTTCAGGTCCAAAGCCAAAGCGCATTTTTGCCGGGTGGCAAATAAATTGCTGGTCACCTGAAACCCGCTGGGCTCTCCATAAAGGTTTTTTACATTCTCAAACAGCAATACCGGGTATCTTCCCTCGTCCTCCAATTTTTGTTGTATGGCGGTGATTTCAAACTTCGGGTCAACTTCTTTTTTGATTCTGATGAAATCTTCCGGCATCTCTTTTTGCACTTTATCCAGAAAGTGCCGTAAATCCTTTACCATATGCCAAAACCTCCTTATATTCCACAAAGCCCCTTTTTCCTCACAGACAGTCATTGCCCTCCCTCCGCCGTTCATTGGGCTTCATGGTTTGAATGTCTATGAAGATTCCACAAATCGATAATAATAACCTATTTACAATGTTAGGACTTTGGGAATATAAAGACTATTTTCATAACAATGTAAAGCTTGAATATTAAGAAATCTATTTATATCCCGATTTTTATCCCGCCCCGCTTGGTTTTGAAGCTCCGCAGCAAAATATAACTGCTCACCGAGTTGATCCCCGGCAGACTGTATACCGCGTCTTTTAAAAACTGCTGCAGATGCTGATTATCCCAAAGGGAGGCATGGACATGCAGCCGGCTGGGTCCGGTCATCTGGTTTACGCTTAATACAAATTTATTATCCGCCAGATTGCGGGCCGCTTCATGCAGTTTATTGGGGTTTATGTCGATTTCGAAAAAGGCCGAGATATTATACCCGACCTTGGCCGGGTTAATGATAATACTGAACCGTTCAATAACTCCGCTGTCCACAAGGCGGTTGACCCGGTCGCGCACCGCCACCCGGGATAGATTCAGCATCCTGCCCAGCTCCGCATAAGTTAAACGTCCGTCTTCACTTAACAGGTCCATGATTTTTTGATCCAATACGTCCAAATGTTCGATCATCTTGACCACCCTCCCTTTTCTGCTGTAAACCAATCCTCCCAAAAGCCTCTGTCCCTGAATTTCTGCCCTTTGGCGCCGCTGTTCTGCCCTTGGGCAACACCTCAATTTAACAATACCTCAATCGTCTTTTCGCCCAGTTCCTCAGCCGCTTTCAGAAAATACCCGATCTCCTGGGGAGCGGCAGATTCAATATGAATCCCTGCCGTAACGACGACGGTCTGATTTAATGCCCGGCACAGCTTTTCCGCAAAAGCTCTGGCAAGCTCGCCGTCCTTATGGCCGATCAGGTTAAGGACCGACGATGTGGTGCTGGTCTTTCCGTCCCCTTTAAGGCTGGGGCGGGGCTGACAAAGGACAACGGTGCCGATATGAGTTTTTTCACCGCCGCCCAGACAGACATTGACTCCATCCTGGGTCCGTACCACAACTGCCTCCAAAGCATACCGGCCTTCTCCAAGGCTTACACGTTCAATTTTCATCAATACCTGCGACCCCTTTCCTGCGGCTTGGCGCGGCCATCCGGGGAAACGCCGCCGCTGTCCGACAAATGCCTTCCTTCTCACGAGCATGGTTTACCCTGCCAATTTCTTAATTTGGATTATACTATTAAATAAAACAATTTAGAATAAACAATATTGTCCAAGGGAGGCTCCCTTGCAGACGGTTTCTGAAAGAAACGGCCATACAAAAGGAACTGCCGCAAATGTACGGCAGTTCCTCTGTTTTCGTCTATCCCTATTTAAACATTTTCACTCAAGATATCCTCAGGCCTGGCGGTTGCGGCCGGACTCTGCCCGGGCCTGCCGGGCGTCCGCTACGAATCGAAAAGCCGGCCTGCCTGGCCGCCGCGGATCAGTTCGGCCACTTTTGCCGCCGCCGTCTCGATATACTGCTTTAGCGGCAGCTCCGCCACCCCGGCCACGTAACATTGACACTTGTTAACCGGTACCAGCACCTTTTGCGCCCTGCTCCGGCCTACGGCCAGAGCCATGGCGGCGGTCACCTCTCCCAGCAGGCTGTCGGCAATCACAAGCCCGATGGGCCCGACGATGATGTCCGCATCGGCGCTGTTTACCCTCACCGGGTTTTCCCCTGTGGCGGCGCAGTCGGCGCCGGCTTTCAGCATACTGGAAGTAGCTATGCTGTTTGTGCCGACAGCATGGAGGATCTGGCCGGGACACCGGCTTTTAATTTCCTCCACCAGCATTTTGCCTATGCGGCCGCCTTGGCCGTCAATGACTACGACTTTCATCCCCTATCACTCCCGCCGGGCAGTCAAGGCGCGTCTTACTGGTTTTCTCCCGCGGCGCCTTCCCCATTTTCTCCGGTACCTTCATTTTCTGCGGTATCTTTCCCAGCCTCGGTTTCGCCGTTTTCATCGGTGGCGGAGTCCTGGGGTTCACTGTAAGCTTTGTACGGATCCCAGCCTTCTTCAAACTGGATCTCGGCAGCCTCCACCACGCCGTCGGCATATTCCTCAAAGGAAGCGTCCTTGGCATCCATAACCAGCTCCGCAGTCAGCGAATCTTTTACCTCGTCGAAGGTCTGAGTGGAAGCCGGCGTAATATCGTCCAGGATGATGACATGATAGCCGTATTCGCTCTTTACCGGCTCCTGGGTCACATCGCCGATATTGCCCAGGGCAAAAGCGGCTTCCTTGAAAGCGGTGACATAATTATCGGCCATAGTGAAGGGGCCGATGGCGCCGTTATTCGCCTTGGAGCCGTCATCACTGCTCTTTTCCTGCACCAGCTGATTAAAATCCGCGCCTTCTTTTAAGTTTTTAATGATCTCCTTGGCTTCTGTCTCATCGGCCACCAGAATGTGGCGGACCGTCCGGCTTTCTTCCTTACGGAATTTGTCGGGGTTACTGTTGTAGTAGTCCTCGGGATTTTCACTGGGTTCCGTAATATCGGCGGTCTTCAGATCATAAAGGTGCTGGATTTTCATCTGCATCTGAATATAGCTGTGGAGGGTGTCGTCGGTAAATCCCACCATGGTCAGGAATTTCTGGAAATCTTCCTCGCTGCCGTAAACCGTTTTTAACTGATTGATATACTCCTGAATTTCGGAGTCCTCTACCTTTACGTCGTTTTTCTCCGCGTCCTGAATCAAAGCCAGCTGTTCGGCATAGGAGTTCAGATAGCTCAGCTTATAGCCGTCAACATACTCCTGGATGCTGTCCTCCAAGGGAGCGCTGATATCCAGGCCCAGGCTCAGTGCCATCGTTTGCATAAACCATTGCTCGTAGACGTCCTGATAAATCTCCTGGCCGTTTACCCGGGCGATTACGGTTTTCTCCACGCCGGGATCTGCTTCTTCATCCTTGCCGCAACCGGCTGTCAGCCCCAGCAGCAGGGCTGCCGTCATCAGCAAAGCAACCAGTTTTGTTGTTTTTTTCATCGTTTCTCTCCTTACTGGGGAATTTGCCCGTCACCTGGACAGCCTCTCTCAAGCCGCGGTAGCCGGGTTGAACTTTTCCCTCTAAAAGCCCCTAATAAAAATAATTATATCACATATTCTGTTTTTCGGTGCAGAGTTTTTTTCCCACCGCCGCCCCAGCGGCTTTTGGGGGTCATTCGCTTTTTTACTTGCCGTTACCTTGCCCCATAATCCGGTCCGTGATCCGGCCGGCGATTTTCCCATACCGGGGGGTTCATTCTTTCCCGGTCAAGGCCGCCAAGGCCTCCGTCACTTTCGTTAAAAAGCCGATAACGTCCTTTTGCTCCAGGCGGGCAGGCTGAATCAAAATCTCCAGCCGGTCGGCGGCATTAAATGAGATGCGGCGGTTGAAGCTCCTTACCAGCTCCATCAGCTCCGGCCCCTTCAGGTTGTGATCCCTGGCCATCAGGATGCGGATATACTTGGCGTCCTGGGTAACGGAAGCGATTTTTGCCTCCTTGGCAATGGCCTTGATCAGGCCGATGGCCAGCAGGTTTTCCACCGGCTGAGGCAAATCGCCAAAGCGGTCGATCATCTCATCGAAGATCTCGTCGATGTCCTGCCGGCCCCGGGCATTATTGATCCGCTGATAAAAGTCGATTTTCGCGCTTTCATCATCCATATATTCCTGGGGGATATAGGCTTTCACCTGCAAGTCGATGCTGACGGCCTCGATTTCCCCCGCCAGGGAGTCGTCTCTGCCTTCCAAAGGCGCCTGGCCCGCAAGCTGACGCTTCTTTTTCTCCACGGCCTCGTCCAGCATCCGGCAATACAGGTCAAACCCTACGGCGGCGATCTGGCCGTGCTGCTCGGCGCCTAAGAGGTTTCCGGCCCCCCGGATCTCCAGGTCCCGCATGGCGATTTTGTAGCCGGCCCCCAGCTCCGTAAACTCCCGGATAGCGGACAGGCGCTTTTCCGCCACCTCCGTCAGGGTTTTATCCCGGCTATAGGTAAGATAGGCATAGGCCACCCGGCTGGAACGGCCTACCCGGCCCCGGATCTGGTAAAGCTGAGCTAAGCCCAGGCGGTCGGCCTGGTCGATGATTACCGTATTGGCGTTGGAAATATCCAGACCCGATTCGATGATGGTCGTACAGACCAAAACGTCGATATCGCCTTCCATAAACTCCATCATGGCTTCTTCCAGGGCCAGCTCCGTCATGCGGCCGTGGGCTGAAGTCACCCGGGCCTCGGGAACCAATTCCTCGATGCTTTGCCTTACCTTATCGATATCCTCGATCCGGTTGTGTACATAATAAACCTGGCCCCCCCGGCCCATTTCCCGCCGGATGGCCTCCCGGATCAGCGGCAGGGAATGTTCCACCACATAGGTTTGCACCGGATAGCGTTCTTCCGGGGCCGTCTCAATGACGCTTAAATCCCGGAGCCCGGCCATGGCCATATGCAGGGTGCGGGGGATCGGCGTAGCCGTCAGGGTCAGCACGTCCACGGTTTCTTTCAGTTTTTTTATTTTTTCTTTGTGGGTGACGCCAAAGCGCTGCTCCTCATCCACCACCAAAAGCCCCAGATTTTTAAACTCCACGTCCCTGGAAAGGATCCGGTGGGTGCCGATGAGGATATCCACCCGGCCCTGAGCTAACCGCTTCAGGGTTTCCTTTTGCTCGGCGACGCTGCGGAAACGGTTTAAAACCGCCACCTCCACCGCAAAGCCCTCCAGCCGCTCCCGGAAAGTATTATAGTGCTGCTGGGCCAATACCGTGGTGGGCACCAGCACCGCCACCTGCTTACCGGTGGAGGCCGCCTTGAAAGCGGCCCGGATGGCCACTTCCGTTTTTCCGTAGCCTACGTCGCCGCAAAGCAGCCGGTCCATGGGCCGGTGCTTTTCCATATCCCGCTTTACCTCCTCAATACAGCGCAGCTGATCCTCGGTTTCCTCAAAGGGAAAAGACTCTTCAAATTCCTTCTGCCAGGGCGAGTCTTCGGGGAAAGCCGTGCCGGGCATGGCTTCCCGGGCGGCGTACAGCTCCAGAAGATCCTCGGCCATACCTTCCACCGCTTTGCGGGCCTTGGCCTTGGTCCGCTTCCATTCGCTGCCCCCCAGCTTGGACAGCCTGGGCTTAGCCCCCTCCTGACCGGTGTACTTTTGCAAAAGCTCCGCCTGATCCGTAGGTACGTACAGCCGGTCCGTGCCGCTGTAGCTGATGACCAGATAATCCCGCTGGGAATCGGCCACGGCGATATTTTCGATTCCCTCAAAACGGCCGATGCCGTAATTTACATGGACCACATAGTCCCCGGCCTTCAGGTCCTCCAGGTACAGAACCTTTTTCCCTTCCTTGAAGACCTTGCGGGTAGCCTTTTTCTTCGGCTGAAAATACAGCTCATGCTCGGAAATCAGCACCAGCTTATAAGCCGGCAGATCAAAACCGCCGGATATCTTGCCTTCCGTAATCAGTACCTGGCCGTAGCCCGGCGTCAGAGGCTCCTCAACCCAGCTGCTTTCCACTCCCATATCCCTGAGGCCGTCCCGCAGCCGTATTCCCCGCTCCTTGCTGCCTACGGCGATGATCACGCAGCTTTGCTGACGCTGCCATTCCCGCAGCTCGTCGGCCAGCAGCTGGATCTTTTTCAAAAACAGCGACACGCCCCGGCAGGTGACCCCTAAGACATTTACCTCCCCCAGCCAGCCGGGCCGTTTAGGCAAAAGGGCCAAATACAGCATACCTTCCCGGCCGACGCTGCGCAGCAGGTCTTCAAAAAGCAGATAAGACTGCATCTGTCCCGGACAGATGCGGCCTTTTTCCAGCAGGGTCAGGCAGGTCTCCTCGTACTCTTTTTCCCAAAGGCCGCTGGTTTCCTTCTGCCTCGAGGGTTCGGCCAGAACCGGTAGCATGGGGCGGCTAAAATAGCCGGACAATACGGTGATGGCGCTGCCGTCCAGGTAAGGCAGCAGCTGTTCATGACCGGGAAAAAAACAGCCCTCCTGTAAAAGCTCGATCAGCTGCCGGCAGCGGTTTTCGCCCGTTTCGGCGGCTTCGGCCGTTCCGGTATCGCCGGCAGCCGGACCGGCCCCCGCAAAAGGAGCTTCGGCCCCCGAAAGGCCCTTCAGGGCGGTTAAGCCGGCGGATATTTCCGCGGCAGAAAAAGGGGTGGCAACCCTTTTTTTGCCCTTGCGGGGCGCCTTCTTTTTCTCTTCTTCTTTTTTCAAGGCCTCGATGATTTCCGCTTTTTGCCCGTCGGTAAAGATACATTCGCTGGCCGGCGCAATCAGCACCTGTTCCAGCTTATCCACTGAGCGCTGAGTATCCGGCCTGAAACTGCGGATGGAGTCCACCTCGTCGTCGAAAAACTCAAATCGCCAGGGCTGAGGGGCGGTAGGGCAAAAAATATCCAGAATCCCTCCCCGCAAAGCGATCTGCCCTTTTTCCTCCACCCGTTCCACCCGCTCATACCCCCGGGCCGTCAGCCAGGCCGCCAGCTCCATGGTATCCGCCTTTTGCCCCACGGCCAAGCTGCGGAAGTTCTCCTTCAGCAGTTCCGGGGACAAAAGGGTTTTCCGCAGGGCCTCGACGGTAGTCACCACAGCCACAGGCCCCCTGGGGAAAAGCAGGGACTGCAAAACCTCCAGCCTGGTCCAGCGGGTTTCCCGGCTTTGGGCCAGCACCTCAAAGGGCAGGACGTCCAGGGCGGGAAAATACAGAATCTGATAATCCTTCAGCCAAAAGCCCAGGTCTTCCATTAACTCCCTGACCTTCTGGGCGTTTTCGGCAATAAAAAGCAGGTCCTTTCCCTGGTTTACGGAAAGGGCCGCCGCCAGAAAAGCAGCCTGGGCTCCGGAAAGCCCATAGACCAGGTTATAATTTTTTTCCCTGACCTGTTGGGCCAAAAACGTGAACTCCGACTGCTTTTTCATATAGTTTTCAATGGATTTTATTTCGACCGCCACCGGCCTCCTCCTTCTGTCCTGCAGTTTTCCTCCGGTCGTAAACCCGGCCTCCGATTTTCATCGGCTCTCCTTTGGACCCCGGACTTTCCGCCCCGGAACCGGCAGCTTTCTAAATTTCTTCATTTTTTTCCGCGGACCCGGGTTCTTCCGCAGGCCCGGGAACCAGGTCGCAGGCGTTGAACTTGTTCATGGCCGGCACGCAGCCTTCCTCCAGCCAGTACAACAGCCCCTGACAGGCCAGATCAAGCATCTTGTCCAGAGTCTGTCTTTCCTCCAGGGTAAACCCCTGCAGCACATAAGCTTCGGTTTTCATGAATTCCGGCGGCCGGCCGATACCGATTTTCAACCGTTCATATTGGTCGGAGCCCAGGCGCTGGGTAATGGATTTCAGTCCGTTGTGACCGCCGGCTCCGCCGCCCATTTTAAAGCGCAGCCGGCCCAGGGGCAGATCCAGATCGTCGTGAACCACGATCATGTCCTCCACACCGTCTTTGTAAAAATTGATCATTTCCCAGATAGCGTTGCCGCTGAGATTCATGTAGGTCTGGGGCTTGACTAAAATCACTCTTTCGCCCTTGAAATTGCCCTGCATGACCAGGGATTGTCCCTGTTTTTTTTCTGAGCCGCAACTCAGTTCTTTCGACAAGCGGTCCAGTACCATAAAACCCACGTTATGGCGGGTGTGGGCATAGGTGGAACCGGGGTTGCCTAAACCTGCAATCAGTTTCAAAAAACCGACCTCCCTAATCTCTCGTCCCGTTCAAAGACCGTTCAAAAAACTCTCATCCTGTCCAATTCAAAAATATCTTACCCCGTCCAAGCACTTATAAAGCCTGAAATACCGCCGAAGGGTCGGGCTTTTCGTGGCATGCCGAAAGAGGCAAAGAATACTTTGCCCCGGCCTTCCGCCGCTTTTTCGCGCCTGATCGCCATGACCGCCGCGCTATCGCTAAGCTCTCCGCATTTTCCGCCGATTCTTCATGTCGCCGTGCTTTTTTTGCTTTGCCGGCGCTTTTTCGTGCCATTCGTTTAAGTGTAAAAGGCTGTTCGTCCCTTATACGAACAGCTTATGAAACGGGGCCCGGCTTTATACCGGACAGTCCGCTTTCTTATTATGTCTGCCAAGGGGCAGACTGTCAATCCCTTTTCGGCAGTCTGCCCCATCGGAAGACTCAAGGCCTGTGACTCATGGTCTGAACCTTAATGTCTGAAACTCAACACCTGAACCTTAATGCCTGAAAATCAATGCTTAAAACTTGTACCTGAAACTTAATCCAAAACTTAAAGTCCAAAACTTAACGGCATGTATCTCAGACAAAAAGCTTGCTGACGGATATATCCTCATGAATACGGATGATGGCCTCGCCGATCAAGGGAGCGATAGAAAGGCACTTGATTTTGTCGATCCGCTTTTCCGGAGACAGGGGAATCGTATTGGTAACCACCACCTCGGACAGCACGGAATTTTCCAGCCTTTCAATGGCCGGGCCGGATAATACGGGGTGGGTGCAGCAGGCGAATACTTCGCTTGCTCCAAATTCCAATAAAGTCTTTGCTCCTAAGGTAATGGTACCGCCGGTATCGATCATGTCGTCGATCATAATGGCCCGGCGGCCCTTCACCTCGCCGATGATGTGCATGATTTCCGCTACATTGGGTTTAGGCCGGCGTTTGTCGATGATCGCCAAAGGTACATGGAGGTTCTCCGCCAGCTTTCTGGCCCGGGCCACACCGCCGATATCGGGGCTGACCACCACCACGTCGCTGAGGTCCAGATGGGTCTTGAAATAATTCACCAAAAGAGGCGCCGCGTTAAGATGATCCACCGGGATGTCGAAAAAGCCCTGGATCTGGCCGGCATGCAGGTCCACCGCCAGCACCCGGCGCGCCCCGGCCTGAGTGATCAGATTGGCTACCAGCTTGGAGGTAATAGGATCTCTGGCCTTGCTTTTTCTGTCCTGGCGGGCATAGCCGTAATAAGGCAGCACCGCGGTGATCCTTTTGGCGGAAGCGCGGCGCAGCGCATCAATCATGATCAGCAGTTCCATCAAATTATCATTTACCGGTGTACAGGTGGGTTGAATGATGTAGCAGTCCGCGCCCCGGACGCTTTCACCGATGGACAGGCAGATTTCTCCGTCACTGAAGGCTCCCACCTGAGCATGGGAAAGCTCCATTCCCAGATAATCGCTGATCTCGGCGGCCAACTCGGGATTGGCGTTACCGGTGAAGACTTTGATATTCTTGTACCTTACCATTCTTACTCATCTCTCCTTGTCTGCTTCCAGTTCTCGATGTTCTTCTGTCGTTCTCTGGCTATGGCCAGGGCAAAGGGGGGTACATCCTTGGTAATGGTGGAGCCGGCGCCGATATAGGCGCCTTCCCCGATATTTACAGGGGCAACCAAGTTGGTATTGCTGCCCACAAAGGAATCGTCGCCAAAAAACGTGGGATATTTGTTTTTTCCGTCATAGTTGCAGGTGATGGTGCCGGCGCCGATATTTACCCGCTGTCCCACGGTAGCGTCGCCGATATAACTCAGATGAGGGATCTTGGCGCCTTTAGCCGCCTTCAGCTTTTTGGTTTCCACAAAGCCGCCTACCTTTACTTCCTCCGCCAGTTCACAGCCCGGCCGCATATAGGTATAAGGTCCGATATTGCAGCGGGGGCCGATGCGGCAGCCGTCCAGGGTAGACTGGACGATTTTGGCCCCCTCCTGGATTACACTGTCGTTTATCCTGGTCCAGGGTCCGATCAGGCAATTTTCTCCTACCCTGGTGTTTCCCGTCAGTACGGTTCCCCGGCAAAGGACGGCATCCCGCCCGATCACCACTCCGGGCTCCACAAAGGTGGAGGAGGGATCCTCGATGGTCACGCCATTCAGCATATGCTGCTCCAGAATCCGCCGGGTCATATATTCCTGAGCCCGGGAAAGCTGCAGGCGGTCATTGATTCCCATGGTCTCTTCAGGGTCCGCAGCCTGGCAGGCGCCGACTTTTTGGCCTTTTTTGTTCAGAAAAGAGATCACATCGGTAAGATAATATTCGCCTTGGGCATTGGCTGGCTTCAAATCCTGCAGGGCTTCCCTGAGCCAGGAAATATCAAAGCAATAGGCTCCGGTATTTACCTCCCGGATCTGTTTTTCCGCCGGATCGGCGTCTTTTTCTTCCACAATGGCCAATACGGGCGCCTGCTGATCAGACCCCCGGATTATCCGTCCATATCCTTTGGGATCTGCCATCAGCGCCGTAAGTATCGTAGCCTGAAAGCCGCTTTCCCGGTGGATCTGCCGCAGCCGGCCCAGGGTCTGACCGGTTAAAAGAGGCGTATCGCCGCATACCACCAGGCAATCCCCCTCACCGTATTCCAGAAGTCTGGGCAAAGCCTGCAATACCGCATGTCCGGTACCCAGCTGTTCTTTTTGATAAACCCAGCCGGCCTGTCCTTCCAGAACCTTTTCCACCTGATCCGAGCCATGTCCCAAAACAGCGATTATCTCATCGACTCCCGCTTCCTTTAATGCGTCCACCACATGAAGCAGCATCGGCTTTCCCGCCACAGGATGCAGCACCTTCGGCAAGGCCGATTTCATTCTGGTACCCATACCCGCCGCCAATATCACCGCTACTGAAGGCATGTCATTCCCCCCGCTCTCCTTCCGTTTCTTCCGTCAGAATAAACCGTTTTTCCAGTTCCTGCCGGGTCAGTGTCTTGGATAAAAGCACATCCCAACGGGGCTGACCCCACTGGGCGGCCAACTGCCTGGCTTTTTCCTCGCTGTCGAAAAAGGCCACCAGGGTAGGCCCGCTGCCGGCCATGACCACCGGCCCCGTGCCCTCCGGCCCCGCCAGATCCCGCTTCCATTCCGCCAGCTTCGGCTGAAGGTCAAAGGCAGAAGCTTCCAGAACATTTCCCATGGCGGCGCACAGCTCCCCAAAGCTCCCTTCCTCCAGAGCCTTCAGTGCTCCGGACAGATCCGGCCGCCGGCTGATTTCCACCTGGGATAAATGATCGAAGATCTCGCCGGTGGATAATCCAAAGGGTGGTTTTACTAAAACCAGCCACATCTCCGGCCCCTCCGGCAATTCCTCCAGGAGTTCCCCCCGGCTCCGGCCAAGGGCCGCCAGGGGATAAAGGCAAAAAGGAACGTCGGAACCAAGCCGTTCTGCATATTCGGATAATTTCTGCCGCCCCAGCTGCAGATGAAAAAGCCGGTCCAGTCCCAGCAGCACTGCCGCGGCGTCTGTACTGCCGCCGGCAAGACCCGCCGCCACCGGAATGCGCTTCACAATTTTGATGTTTATTCCGCCGATCACCGGGAAATCCTTCTGCAGAAGCTCCGCCGCCTGCCAAGCCAGATTTTCCGGTCCTAAGGGCAGTTCTTCCTTATCGCATTCCAGATGAATGCCCCGGTCTTTTTTCTCCATCGTCACCAGATCATAAAGATGAATTCCCCGGAAAATGGTCTCCAGGGAATGATAGCCGCCTGCCATCTCCCCTAACACATCCAGGGTCAGATTGATCTTGGCGAAAGCTTTCAGCGTTACCTTTGGCATAGGGGCTTCTTTCCTTTCGGTAATTGCTTTCCGGCGGCGAAGTAAGGCGGCATATTCTTTGCCGGCAACTGCTGCAAACTGAGTCGTTGCCTTAGGCTACCGGCGGCCATGGGCCGTCAGTCGCTGCGAAAATCCGGGCAATTTCCCGCCAGGTTCAGCGCGCCGCTGTAGCAGCCCCTCTGATCCCGCAGCGTAAACCGACTTTGACCTGAATTTTGCCCAGACGAAGGCTTATCCGCATCGCTTTGCCGGTTTTTCAGGCCCCGGCCTGTCTCCCGGTTTCCGCCTTCTTCGCGGCTTTCCTCCGGGAGCCCGGCCGCCAGTTCCTCGGCAATCTCCATCAGGGCCACGGCGCTGCGGCTGCAGCTCCCGTTTCTATAATATATGCAGTTTACGGCGTTACACTCCATTTGGCTCCCTCCTTATTTCATAGGGTTGCCAAATTTTTTGCCGCCGATACGCCGCCACATTACTTCGTTATTTCCGCATTATTTCCGGCCACTACCGGGCTATTGCCGCGTTATTGCAGACACCGCCATATTATTACCGCATTATCCCTGCAACAATGCTGCGCTATCATTGCGCGTTACTGCAGCATCTTGCGGTTTTTCTCGAATTTTTCCCTGTCGGCTTTGTTCAGCACCAATTTTCTGAGGCGGATAGACTTGGGCGTCACTTCCAGCAATTCGTCGTCGCCGATATATTCGATGGACTGCTCCAGGCTCAAGGTCCTGGGCACTTTCAGCTTCACCGTTTCATCCTTGGTGGATGAACGCATATTGGAAGCCTGCTTTTCTTTGCAGACATTTACTACCAGATCCTGCTCCCGGCTGTTTTCCCCGACAATCATTCCCTCGTAAACCTCGACCCCCGGACCGATAAACAAAGTGCCGCGGCTTTCCACATTGACCAGGCCATAGGTTTTGGCCGTTCCGGTCTCCCAGGCCACCAGCGCGCCGTTCTTGCGGCGGCTGATCTCGCCCTTCCAGGGCTTGTAGCCGTCATAGGTATGGTTCATGATGCCGTAACCCTTAGTATCCGTAAGAAATTCGGTCCGAAAGCCCACCAGTCCCCGGGCGGGAATCGAGTACTCCAGGCGGGTCCAGCCGCCTTTGGTCTCCATATTCAGAAGTTCGCCCTTCCGGGAGCCCATCTTCTCCATGACGGTGCCCACGGCTTCTTCCGGCACGTCGGCCAGCATGTACTCGTAGGGTTCACATTTTACGCCGTCAATTTCCTTTACGATTACCTGAGGCATGGATACCTGAAACTCCATCCCCTCCCGGCGCATGGTTTCGATCAAAATGGAAAGGTGCAGTTCGCCGCGGCCGCTGACCTTAAAGATTTCCGGACGTTCCGTCTCTTCCACCCGCAGGGATACGTCGGTTTCCGTCTCACGAAGCAAACGGGCGGACAGCTTGCGGGCGGTAACGGGATCTCCATCCCGGCCGGCAAAAGGCGAATTATTTACCATAAAACTCATCTGCAGGGTGGGTTCGTCGATTTTCAGCAGGGGCAGCGGTTCCACTGCTCCGGGTTCACCCACGGTTTCGCCTACCCCGACTTTGCCCAGACCGGCAATAGCCGCAATATCACCGGCAGCCACTTCCTGGACCTCGATGCGTTCAAGACCCCGGAAGCGAAACAGCTTGGCGATCCTGGCCTGTTCCCGGTGGCCTTCCCGTTTGATGATTTCCACCATGGAGCCGGACTTCACCACACCCTGGTTTATGCGGCCGATGGCGATCCTGCCCAGATAATCATTATAGTCCAGAAGGGTTACCTGAAACTGCAGCGGAGCCTGGATCTCCGCACGGGGAGCGGGGACATACTGCAAAATGCTCTCATAAATCGGCGCCATATCCTTGCCCGCCTCCGTATAGCGGGTACTGGCCCAGCCGTTGACGGCGGAGGCGTACACAACGGGAAAATCCAGACCTTCCTCATCCACACCCAGGTCGATAAGCAGGTCCAGCACTTCGTCCACCACTTCCGCCGGACGGGCATTGGGCCGGTCCATCTTGTTTACCACAACAATAGGCTTCAGTCCCTGCTCGATGGCTTTGCGCAAAACAAAACGGGTCTGGGGCATACAGCCCTCAAAAGCATCCACCACCAGCAAAACGCCGTCCACCATTTTCATGATTCGTTCAACTTCGCCGCCAAAATCGGCATGCCCGGGAGTATCGACAATATTGATCACGTAATCCCTATATTGAATAGCGGTATTTTTCGCCAGAATAGTGATTCCTCTTTCCCGTTCCAGGTCATTGGAATCCATAATCCGCTCCGCCACCTCACCATGGGTTTTCAGGCCCCCGGCCTGCGCCAGCAGCTTGTCCACCAAGGTGGTCTTACCATGGTCAACATGGGCGATAATAGCGACATTGCGGATTTTTTCATTAAACGACATACAAACATTGCTCCTTATTCCCTAATTACGTCTCACGCCGGGCTGGACACAGGCATTAGGACCCGGGTGAGCATAGCGCAAAACGGGGTGATTAAAATTAGCTTTTACCTTCCTATTTTACGCTCTATAAGGAATAAATACAATAAAAATAAACAATTAGCGAATGGTTTTTTGTAACAGTTATACGCCGCAAACCCCGCAGGACAGGACAGGCGCAGCAGGCAGATCCGATTGGCAGCGCGCAAAGCAGACACAGCATAGCGGCAACAGAACGGACTGGCAGGCGCAACAACTCCCGGCATAACAGATGGCCGGCCAGGACAGACATCCCCGGCATCACCGCTGCATCTGATGCAGCAGATGACAGGCATTGCCCCTCAAGATCCCCTTTCGCCATCAGCATATCATTTTATCGGCAAAATAGCCAGGGGCTGCATCGGTTTCCGACCTTTTCCGGTCATCCATGCGACTCATACCGCAGCACCCCGGAGACCTGCTTCTCCCAGCAGGAAAAAAACAGGGATTACTTCCCGCCGGCCATTGCCTGCATTTTTCTCATTGCATGCAGGCAGTCTTTGTTTAAACATGCCGACGTCCTTTGTTTAAAAAGGAAATGACGGCTTTTATGTGCCGTCATCGAAAGGAATCGTCCCTGTCTCTCCCCATCGTATCAAAAATTAAATCCTGGTCAGTAAAGTGCCGCAGGCGTCAAATTCCAGACGAAACGGCGCTCCCGCTATAGAAATTTGCGGAATCTTTTCCGCTTCGGGAATCATCGCCTCAGAAATGAGAATATTCTCGATTTTCAAGGAATTATTGATGAGGATGATCCTTGGATTTTGATAATCGATATCCAGTGCGCAGGCCACCGCCGTTTTCATGACTTCCTCGTCATGATCCACAATGATCGGAATCTGGTAGCCGGCCGGAGAATAGCCCGTAATAAAATTAGGGTACGTTTCATCGAAACTGATTTTATGAAAAAAACGCCGTGTCGCTAAATCTGCCCGGCCCATTCCTGTGGCATTGCCATGGGATTCGTCGCTCAGGTCCAGAATCCCGATTCGCTGCGCGTCGATGCCCATGCGCAGCTTGGGGTTGGCACAGCGGCCGGTAACATGAGGATCCATACCCGCTCCGCTGAAATTTTTGCCAATGGTCCGTACGATCAGCACGTCACAGGAAGGCAGCCAAAGCCGGCCCATTTCCCCTTTGGCCCGGGCCAATAACCTCGGCTCTTCTTCGGGAATCTTTTCCGCTTCCAGCACAGCAACATCGCAGGTTTTATCAAAGGAATTTTCAATCAGAGCAACGCCCATAATCACGTTGGCCCTGGCGATTATTTCTCTGCCGATCAGTCCGATACGGTGCGACATGTAGTCGTCGCCTTTAGAATGACAGATATGCGCGCCATATTGTTTTCCCAGACCGATGCTCATCATTTTCATCAAGCCGCTCTCATACGGTCCCTCAAAGCTGGTGTGGGCTTTTACCCGGTTTACGACGATGATCCCGTCTGCTTCGCAGGCATTTTTGTCGATATGAACGGCGAAATCCTCCGCCTGGCCGATTTCTACGGTATCCATGGAAGAAAGGATCGGGCAGCCCATGGCTTCTTCCGTGATTCCCAACGTGGCTAAAACATTTTTCTGCCCTTCGGCCGTGGCTCCGCCATGGCTGCCCATTGCCGGAATCAAAAAGGGACTTGCCCCCATGGTCCTGACATGCTCAGCCAATGTTTTAACGACAAAAGGCATATCGGAAATCCCCCGGCTGCCGCAGGTGATACATATCCTTTGGCCCGGCCGGATCCTCCCCTTAATCTCCGGGGTGAGAAATCCTTTTTTTATCAGGGCTGCAATTTGTTCCCGGGTGATTTCATTATGAATAAAGTATTGATGCGCCCGAACAAAACGAGGCAGCCGAATGTGGTCGACTAATTTCGTGATCCCAGACATCGAGACCCTCCTATTTGTAATATTTTCACCTTGCGTCATCACCTTGGCCGGGGAGACGCAGGCTGCTCCAGCCAAAAACGCTCCAACAGATCAGGCGGCCGCAAACGCCGGGGCCGATTCCGTCGTAGACAACAATACCCGCTTCAAAGCCGCTGTTATATAGCAGCGGCATCAGGGCTTCATCAGAAATCCGCCGCCCCAGTTTTCGCAGGGCCATCCCCGTCTGCCGTACTGCTGCCGGAGACGCTTGGGCGGCGATCCCCGGCCCGCCGGGCGCCGTATACATAGCAAAGCCTTCGGGCAAGAGCTCCGCTTCCTCTGATGCGGAGCGGATTTCTTCAAAAGGACTCCCCAGGACGCCGCCGCTGCTGGCACCGTCAGGCAGCTTCATTCCCGTACAAACCGTACAGCCCGCAATGAGCAGTGACCGGTCACTTAATGCCTGGATGGCTTGGGCTATGACCAGATCCGTTTGGTAAATATCGCAGCCGTCAAATCTCAGGGATCGCAATCGTTCAAATTTCTTTGTCCAATGCGTTCCCGTTCCGGGACGGCAGATTCCGCCGACTGCCAGGGGCAGTCCCTCGCAAGTCTTCAGCTGCAGCGCAGCATGTTCCAATTTCATGGGACTATACCGTTTGCGCCGCGCCGGCAGGATACTGGGCAAATACCGCCTGGGCCATGGCGGAGTTGATCATCTCCAGACTGTCTCCCTTGCTCCAGCTTTCCAAAAAAGCGGAAAAAGCGGCTTTTGCCTCCACGAAGGGCCCCGGGACATTGATGACCAGCGTCACGCCCTTCTTTCCACACAACAGCTTGCACCACAGATGTCCATTTTTTCCGTAAATCTCTCTGGAGGCATGCTCATCCAGGAAACGCTCCAGGGCGGAATGGGTAAAGTCCCGGCTCAAGGTTTTGCTGAAACGGTGCCCGCCGCCGCTGCCCCCAATCAAAACGATCAGGTCCGGCTGCATAGGCGTCAATTTCTCCAACTGCCGCAAAATGATTTCCTCATCATCCAAAAGCGGACAAAGGCGCGTCACCTGGACCTGGGGGAACCGGCGAATCAGCTGGATCATGAGCTCCGGCGTATCCAGATCTAAAACAATACCATTTTGGATCTCATTGCCCGTGGGCAAAAGATAAGCTGTTTTCATGGGCGTTTCATCCATTTTTCCTTGGCGCATCCCGAGACCGGCTGATCCGGGATCAGGTTATAATCGACTTCAAGGATTTTTTCACTGCATACCATTTGCGTCAGCTCTGTCGCTGTGATCCCTTCCGCCAGGGCCACCGCACGGATGACCCCTTGAGCGTCTTTACGGATCTGCTCCGGCTCTGCTTCATAGATATCCATTTCTACGCTGTCGCCCGTGACCCCGATCACCCGGACCAGAGAATGTATCTTATCGGATAAAATCTGTTCCAGCTCTCTCGTATTCAGTCCTTTGACCTGAAGGCCTGAAATTTTCAGCACGGTCTTATCGGCATGTGCAATGATATACTGATGTTCCAAAGCTTACGCCTCCTTGTATTCAGACGGCAGAATCTGGAGTCTCCCGGTCCGCCGAAGGGAGCGGGAGACTCTTGTTTAATTACTCTCTTTTAATGACTCTTTTAATTTCCCTCTGTGCCTATTTCATTATAGCATTATCTCAAAACCGGGCAAAGTGAACCTGGGCAATCTCGGAAACCTTGTAAACCTTGCCGTCTTGGACGCCGGGCAGGATCTCGTCTGCCCGGGCGATCACCTCCTGGCGGGAAAGTCTTTCGGAAGCGGCCTCCAGCGCTGCGCGGGTGATCCCCACGCTTTCCAGCTCGATCCAGGCATTATCCGTGATCTGGTCCAGGGCCATCGGGTAGCCCAGGGCCTTGGCGACGCTCAGCACCACCGGCGAGCAGCCGATATGAAGTCCCGGCACCATGCCGGCTTCCAACGCGCGAATGGTATATTCAGCCACAGCCTGCTTCGTTCCAACAAGAACAGGGATATCGCTCTTTACCGTTTTCGCAAAAATACCAGACCGGTGTGCCGTCATTCCGGCGTCATAAGACCAGTCAAAAATCCTGCCGTTATGCTCCCGGACCACCATGCCGATACCCACGGAAATTTGCGGACCGCAGATGCCGATCAATACTTCGCCGTCTTGCATAATCGCCAGCATGCCAAAGTGCGGGATCAGAATTTCCGTCATCGCCACAAGGTTCATTACCTCGGAGCCGGTATTGTTGTTGGCGATACGGCCGGTAATAGTCATGTTTTCGTTATGGGAATCCCGGGGGAACTTATCCGCCGGCGTAGGGCCGCGATATAGCCGCTTGCCGTAGATCGGCGTATTGATTACGCCAAAAGCATCATTTTTCTGTTTTCCGGCATGAACCGCAATTGTATTTATGGTCATTTTCTTTTCCATGATCAGTATCCTCCGTTTAAAATCTGCTGTTTAAGCTTGATCCCTTTTGTACCATAACACAGCCTTTTTCATCTGTAAAACGAATGGATTTGATCGAAACAATCAAAATAATCGATTGATTTTCTGTGCGGTTTCCCTGCCATCACGGTTAGGAAAGGCGGATATCTGATGGAAATCCGGAATCTCTATACGTTTTTGCAAGTAGCTTCAATGCAAAACTTCACACAAGCCAGTCGTATTTTGGGGTATTCCCAATCCAACGTCAGCATGCAGATCCAGCAACTGGAGCAAGAGGTCGGCGTGCCGCTGTTCGACCGGATTGGCCGCGGGGTAGTCTTGACCCAATACGGCCAGGAACTGATCCCTTATGCGCAAAGGATCGTCTCCACCGCGATACAAATGGAGAGCCTGCTGCGTTCGGGGAACGCCATGGGCGGTACGATACGGGTCGGGTTTGTGGAATCGCTGTTTGAAATGTTTTTTGAAGCCACGATCCTGCGGTATCGGCAGCGGTTTCCCCAGGTCAAAATCGAGTTGACCGTGGATGCCACCCGCACATTGCAAGAACTGCTCCGGAAAAACCAGCTTGATCTGGCTTGTCTGATCGACGATCCCCTTCCGCAGACGGAGTGGGTATGCTGGCATACATGGCGGATTCAAATCGTTGTTATATCCAATCCAGCCAACTCCTTGTCGAAAAAGAACCGGGTGCAGCTCAAGGAGTTGGAAGCTCAGGAATTTGTCCTGATGGAGGAATCCGCTCCCTACAGTGTCCGCTTCCTGCAGGACATGGCAAAACAGGGGACTGAAATCAGGTCCTTTCTTAAAATGCAAAACGCCGGCATGGCCCGCCAATTGGTGGAGCACGGAAACTATATCGCCGTTTTGCCCTACTATACGGTAAAAGAAGCCGCGGCGAGGGGACGTATTAGGATCCTGCAAATCGCCGGTTTTGAACATCATCAAGCCGTACAGCTGATTTTACATCAGAACAAGGCCGTTACGCCGCAAATCAGAGGGTTCCTGGAAGATATGCGCGCAGCGCTGGACGCGTTTTCCGCAAATCCGGCGCCCAGGGATCCCCGGAATATGCAGGAGCATTTTTATGATGAAAGGGGCTGCAGCCTTTAGGCTACAACCCCTTTTCCCATACGCAGCTTAACGACAGGATCCTGTCATCCGGAGATATTATCGTCAGCGCCTAATAATATTCATTTTTCTCCTGAGCCTTCGTTCTTTTCCCAGGCCGGAAGCAGAGCGGGCCAAGCCTGACCGCTTCCGCCTCATAGAAAGCTAAAAAAAGCCGAAAAAACACGCTGGAATTTTCCTCACTGCCTGTTCCGCCAAAGAGCCAGCGCCCGCTCCCACTCTTCCCAGGTATCGAAATCATATCCCTCCAATTCCGATTCTGCAGCCACCAGAATCAGCTGTTCAGGGTATCTCCGGGCTATGGCCATCCCGCCTTCCTCGCCAGCCAGCTCCATCAGCTCGGCAAAACGCTCCTCCGGAAAAGCGCCGGGCGAGCCCGGCTTTCCTCCGTAAGCCGGAAAGACCATGGACTCCGGCCGGCGCAGGAACTCCTCTTTCAGCCGCAGCAAAAATTCACGGCTCAAAAAAATCTGATCCGCTGTAAAAAACACCGCCCCTGCCCGCTGCGGCAAACGTCCCGCCTTCTGTAGGTCTTTCAGCAGCAGCAGGCCTGACCGGATGGAACTGCTTTTTCCTTCTTGGGAGCTGTGATTTTCCACAGCAAAAAATCCCTGCTTTTCCGCCAGAGCCAAAACTTCGGGATATTGGGAAACTACGATGGTTCCGGCATAATCCACGCTTTCGATTATCTTCAGCACATGAGAAATCACCGTTTCCCGCCCCAAGGGCAGCAACAGCTTATTCCTGCCCATCCTCCGGGAAAAACCGGAAGCCATGACGATAGCCACAAGTTCCGTCATTTCCCGATTTCCCGGGTCTCGCCGGGCAGCAACCGGACAGCCAATTCCGCCGTCATCTCTGCCGGCAGTTTCAGCCTGCGGCCGCCTTCTTCTTCCGCGCCGGCCGAAAGCTTTAAGGGGAACTCCGGAAAACAACGCTGCCAAGCCTCGTCGGCCCGGCTGTAAACCTCGTGCTCAAATTTCAGGAAACGAACCAGCATCGTCTTTGCATCTTCCGTCAAATCGGCGCCGCCGCCGTCGGCTCCGCCGATCCGGGTGTCCAGCAGGCTGAAGCCCAGGTTTCCCTCTGCGGTTTTGATCAGCTTCCAGGCTTTACTGTAGGCCATATTCAGCCCCGCCGCCGCTGCCCGCAGAGATTTTCCCTCGGCGATGGACCAAAGCAGCCGGACGACCCCAGGGCCAAAAAATTTATCCTCCCGATAAAGCTTTATATTTAATGAATAGTGTACCGGTACCTTTTCCTTTTCCATAATCCATCACCTCAATTATCATAATACAGAATCCCCCTGTCCGGCGCAAGGACGAAATTGACAAAGCGCCGGCGGCAATGCTATTATCTAGCCATGCGTTGTCCTATTGATTATATCACGTATTGCGGCAGGAATGTCCAAAAATCCCTACCTTTAATATATATAGATAACAGCTGCTAAAAAAATAAACAGCTGCTGGAATAGATAATAATATTGCAGTATCTATAGCGCTTGTATTGCCTGTCTTCACCCGCGTGAATACGAAACTTCTGCAAATCATCCAAAAAAAGGAGAGATAACTATGCTAGTCCTGATCCGCGGCGCCGGCGATCTGGCTTCCGGAGTCGGCCACCTATTAAAAACCTGCGGCTGCCAGGTTGTCATGACGGATTTACCCCATCCCACGGCAATCCGCCGTTCGGTAGCATTTTCTCCGGCTATCACCGACGGCACGGCTATAGTGGAAGGTCTCACCGGCCGGCGGGCTGCCGACGCCGCAGAGGCCCGGCGGATCGCGGCCGGATCGGAAATTGCCCTTTTGGCCGATCCGGAATTAGCCTGTCTGCCGTTTTTATGCCCCGAGGTTTTGATCGACGCCGTATTAGCCAAGAAAAACCTGGGCACTAAAATCAGCGACGCCCCCTTTGTGGTGGCCCTGGGACCAGGCTTTTGCGCCGGGAAGGATTGCCACTGTGTGATTGAAACGAAACGGGGGCATTGGCTGGGCCGTTCCATCTACGAAGGGTTTGCCGAACCCAACACCGGAATCCCCGGCAATATCGCCGGCTATACTGACCAGCGGATTATCCGCGCACCCAAGGCAGGTATTTTCCGGCCTGCGGCCGCCATCGGCGACCTGGTGGAGGCCGGACAGCAGGTGGCCTTTGTGGACGACACGCCGGTAAAGGCCCCTATCGGCGGCGTAGTGCGGGGAATCCTTCCGGCGGATACGCCGGTTCATGAGGGAATGAAATCCGGCGATGTGGATCCCCGGGGAGAAAAAGCCTATTGCTTTACGATATCCGATAAGGCCAGGACCATTGCCGGCGGTGTGCTGACCGCTATCGCCGTACGATTCGATCTGGTAAAATAAGAAACGCCTTGCTGGTAAAGCTGGTAAAATCAGAAAAGCCCTGCTGGTAAAATTAGAAAAAAGCCCGCCTTTATCTCCTCTTTTCTCTTTTACCTTAGCCGGCAAATCCAGCGGCATCGCACTGTGGACAATCCTTTTTTTCCCTTACCTGCGGCGCTTCCTTTGCATCTCTCTTTTGCCTTAGCAGGCAAATTTATCGACAGGCGCCATTTTTCCCGGCTGAAAGGATCCTGTTATGCATTTATTTCTTCACGGCCCCAGCGGCGCGGGAAAGAGTACGCTGCTTTGGCAGGCTTTGCAGGCCCAAAACCTGCGCCCTTATGGCTTAAAAACAAAAAAAATCCCCGCAGAGGAGCCCGCCGAGGCCCGGATCTGCATTGTCGGCGCCGGTTACCAGGGGGATTACCGGGAATTGGGCCGGGAAAGCACGGTGGGCCTGTGCGGCGCTTATGGGATCAAGGAGTCCTTTCCCGAGATATTTGAAAGCAAAGGGATCGCTTTCTTAAGCGATATTCCCGCCGGCGCCACCGTCCTTTTGGACGAGCTTGGCTTCGCTGAAAGCGACGCTCCGGGGTTTCAGGCAAAAGTCCTCAGCCTGCTGGACGGTCCCTACCGGATCATTGGCGTAATCAAAGAAAAATCCACCCCTTTTCTGGATCAAATCAGAAACCATCCTTTGGTGCGCTGCCAGGAGGTATCGGTGAAAAGCCGCAGCCAGACGGCCCGTCTGCTGGCCGCCTTCCTCCGCATGCCCACCCTGGATCAGGCCCTGGGGCTTACCTTCCGTAAAAAGATTGACGCCTCCTCTTCCATCATCGATGATTTCTCCCGGGTTCCTTCCGCCGGCGGAGACTTTGACGGCTCAGCCGCCCGGGGCAAGGTTATCTCCCTGGTGGGCGGCGGAGGCAAAACCACCACCATGTATCTTCTGGCCAATGAACTGGCGGCTAAAGGCGCCCGGGTGATTGTCACAACCACAACCCATATCCGCCCGCCCCAATCTCCTCTGGTGAAAGAAACTCTGTGTTTTTCACCGGATCAAAGCAGCCAGGGAGTTGCCGAAATCCGCCAGGCTTTGACCAAACATTCCCCGCTTGGCCTGATCGGTTTCCCGGCAAACGGAAAAGCCGGACCGGTGAGCAAAGACTTATTTCACCGTTTGCCGGAGGCGGCAGATTTCATCATTACGGAAGCCGACGGTTCCCGGCGCCTGCCGTTAAAAGCGCCGGCAGCCCATGAGCCGGTAATCCCGGAGGAAAGCAGCCTGGTGGTAGCCGTCGCCGGACTGTCCGGCTTGGGAAAACCCCTGGCCCAGGTCTGCCACCGCCCCGAATTGGCGTCTCTTTTGTTAAACTGCCCGCCCGAAAAGTCCGTTTCCGCAGACGATCTATGCCGCCTGCTTCTTTCGGCTAAAGGGCTGGCAAAAAACAAGCCGCCGTCCGCCGGCTTTGCTCTTTTGCTGAACCAGGCAGATGCTTTGGCCGACAGGGGCTGCCTTGAATTACTGGCGCAGCGGCTGAAGAGCGGTTGCCCCGGGCCCGAAACAGTGCGGCCTGAACGCCTGCTGATCTGTGCGTTGCAGACGTCCCTTCCGTTATGGCGCTACGCCGCCTTCCCCTGCTGATCGCCTGCCTGCCGGCTGCTGCACTGCCGTTCAACCGTGCAGCTGTTCAACCGTGCTGCCAGCTTAATTGCGTTCAAAAAACAGCGCTTTCTCCATTTCCGATGCTGGAGCGCTGTTTTTTCCTGTTTTTCACACGTTATTGATAATCCTTCCTGCATCATTTCAGCAAACCAGGAATAAAAGGCTCGATTTTTGCTGAAAAGATAGCTGCTCATCAACCGGATTCCCTGGTTTGTCGGTTTTCCCTTAGGTTAAGTGTATAATTTCCGGCGGGGGAACTCATTTTCGGCCGAGGATCTCATTTCCGGCCGAGGATCTCGCTTCCGGCCGGGCAAGGTTTGGCAACGCTGGCGGCGGATCGCGGTGCTGCGGCGGATTCATGATAAAATGAGCCGCGCGAATTTCATTATAATTCGCCGTACATGACGGTCCGTGCGGCTGAAGGAAATAAAGAGCGGCCCGCGTCCGGATCGAAAATTTGTGGTATAATTATTTCAGGATAATATTTTTTTGTATGGCGTATCCCGGTAATGGAGTCAACCAATACTGAAATGCAGCGCGTGAATTACTTTCCCCGTCGAAATATTCATTTCGCATATGCAATCCCATTTCTCATTTTTTTCTCATTTTCAAAATCATTATTTCATTTTTGTACTTTTATCGCATCCGATTTTTCAGATTTTTCTGCCATAATTTGTCTCATTTCGACTTCTAAAATTTTCTTTTCTTTATTTGGCAGGGCTTGACGTTATTCTATTAAAAGAATAATGGTTGTTTGGCACGAATCCTGCAATAACAATTTATCAAATATGATATTCTCCGTCATGGCAGGCCGTCCGCCCGCCCGGGCGGAGGAACCATTATATCATATTAAAGGAAAGGAGAAATGTTTTATGGCCAAGTTAATCGTAACCAACATCGGTACTATTGCCAGCGGTGATATCGCCAATCCCATCATTAAGGGCGACACCATCGTCATCGAAGACAATCTCATCACCGCCATCGGCGGGAAAGAGCTGGCCGAGAACGCCGGAGACGCCAAGGTTATCGACGCCTGCGGCACCACCGTTACTCCCGGTCTTTTTGACTCTCACGTACATACCACCATCGGCGATTACGGCACCCGCCAGAAAACTGACGGCTTCATCGACAGCGCTCTCCACGGCGGCGTAACCTCCATGATTTCCGCCGGCGAATGCCATGTGCCCGGCCGTCCCAAGGATCCTGCCGGCACCAAAGCCCTGGCCATCCTGGCTCATAAATCTTTCGCGAATTTAAAACCCTCCGGCGTAAAAGTGCACGGCGGCGGCCTGATCCTGGAAAAGGGTCTGGTAGAAAAAGATTTTGAAGAATTAAAAGAACAGGGCGTCTGGATCGTCGGCGAAGTAGGCTTAGGCAGCGTAAAGAAACCGGAAGACGCCGCTCCTATGGTAGCCTGGGCTCATAAATACGGCTTTAAGGTTCAGATGCATACCGGCGGCACCTCCATTCCCGGCAGCTCCACCGTTACCGCCGCCGATGTAAAGGCCACCAACCCCGACGTCGTTTCACACATCAACGGCGGCCCCACCGCCATCGCTCCTCATGAAGTGGATCTTTTGATGGACACCACCAATCTGACCCTGGAAATCGTCCAGTGCGGCAATCCCAAAATTGCCGACTATGTGGCCCGCAGAGCCAAGGAAAAAGGCGTGCTGAACCGCGTTATCTTTGGTAATGACGCTCCTTCCGGCACCGGCATCATTCCCTTGGGCATCCTGCGGAATATGTGCCAGATTTCTTCCGTTTCCGATATCGCTCCCGAAGTCACGGTCTGCATGGCTACCGGCAACACCGCCCGCACCTACGGCCTGAACACCGGCGTTATCGCTGTGGGCCGCGAAGCCGACCTGGTGATTATGGACGCTCCCATGGGCTCCATTGCCGCCGACGCTCTGGGCGCCATCTCCTGCGGCGATATCCCCGGCATCAGCCATGTCATCATCGACGGCGCGATCAAAGTAACCAAGAGCCGGAACACGCCGCCCCCCAAACGGGCCGCCAAGGTTCTTTAATCTCAGTAACATTCCGAATCCACCCTTTCGGCCCGGGCTCAAGAGCCCTCCGGGACGGCTCCCCAGGGAGCCGTCCCCACAGCGGCCGCTTCGTTATTTCCGGATTCGTTATTTTAAGAACATTAAAGGAGACTGCTCATGATTATCGTATCCAATGAAAAATGTAAAGGCTGCAGCCTCTGCGTCAAAAACTGTCCCATTTCCGCCATTGTCCTGGTGGATAAGAAAGCGGTGGTCCAGGAGATCTGCGTGCAGTGCGGTATTTGCACCCGCGTCTGTCCTTTCGGCGCACTGAGCAAGACCGAGGCAAAGACGGATTCCGCAGTTATTTGCAGCAACTGTCCCATCCAGTGCCGGGTTCCCCTGGGCTCCACCGGCGCCTGCAAGCGCTACACCAACATGGAGGGCAAGCTGATCCGTAACCGGAAGCTGGAGACAGAACCCAAGGCCTCCCCCTTCCCCGACCCCAGGATCACGCGGCCCATCATTACCGCCGTAGGCGGCGGGTCCAATTATCCCTGTTCCCTGCCTGCTCCCCATATCGTTTGTGAAAACCGTGAGGGCGTGGATGTGGTTACGGTAGTCACCGAAGCTCCTTTAAGCTATTCCGGCGTTACCGTAAAACTGGACACCAATACTTACATCGGTGAGGAAGGCGCCAAGGTCTACCGTAACGGCAAAGTGGTGGGCATGGTAAACACCGAAGAGTACGGTTCCAAAATGATGACCATCGGCGGCGCTAATCGCCTCACCGGCGACGGCGGCTTTGAGACCGCCCGCACCATTGTGGAACTGGCCAACGGTCAGGAGGTGGAAGTCAGCGTCGATAAGAAGTACAAGATTCGGATGCAGGCCGGCAAAGCTCCCGTCATCAACGGCGTTCAGGAAAAGAAAATGCGCCTGGGCTGCGGCAGCGCCACTGTGGGGCTTTTTGCCCACATGATGAAGGAATGCGTGGACGAATGCATCGTGGTGGACCATCACGTGGTGGGTCTTTTCACCGAGCATTTGGCCGGCGCGGCGGTAGGCGCCACCTGGAGCGGCGTGATCCCCAACGCCACCAAGAGCTCCCGGGGCCGTTATTTCGGCGAGCATGGCGACGGCATCGGCGGCACTACGCTGAAGACCTGCCGCGACGCCATTAAGAGTGTGGATATGTCCGTTGCTAAACCGGGCATGCAGGTTATGGTGGTAAATACCACCGGCGAGATCTATGCTCTTTTCGAGGTTCAGTCCGACGGCGATGTCAAGGAAATCCCCATGACGGAAAAAGCTTTGGCCCTGGCAAAAGCCATCAACGACAACTGTGAAGAATCCCGCTGCTCGGTCATGTACATCGGCGGCACCGGCGGTTCCGCCCGGGGCGGCGTTTGCACCAAGCCCCTGGCCATCACCAAGGCCGTTCATGACGGCAAGGCCGTCCTTACCATCGGCGGCGCTCCCACTTACATTCTCCCCGGCGGCGGCATAAACTTCATCGTCGACACGGAAAAAATGGTATCCAACCCCCTTTGCTGGGTACCCACCCCCGCTACCGTAGCGCCGGTGGAATATACCATGAAGCTGGAAGATTATGAAGCTATCGGCGGCCATATGAGCCGGATCAAAGACGCCAAGGAAGTTAAGGGAAATTAAGCGAACAGAAAGCGGGATCCTATGGAACAGACGCCCTGCCGGGTTATTGGAGCCGGCAAAGTATATTTTGACTATGGTCCGGTTTCCATGGTGGTTATGGCCTACCGCGGCCAGGAACCCCTGACGGAGGCCTGCATCCAGGCCTTTCAGGTCATTGACGGGGCCCTGAAGGAAATCACCGCTTCCTTGAACTTGCTGAAGCTCTATCCGTCCCGGATTCCTGCCGGCGTACTGGAAGGACTGCCCCTGGAAATGTACAAGGCGGTCAGGGACGTAGGCGAGCCTACCCTGACCCCCATGGCCACGGTGGCCGGCGCCGTCTCCGATACCGTGGCCGATCACCTGAAAGCCATAGGCGCTACAAAGGTGGTGGTAAACAATGGCGGCGACATTGCTCTCAGGCTTGATCCCGGAGAAGAAGTGCGGGTAGGCATCATGTCCAGCCTGGCCGAAGGTAAAATCGACAACGTTGTGAACATCCGGGCAGCAGACGGTATCGGCGGCATCGCCACCAGCGGTCTTGGAGGCAGAAGCTTTACCCGGGGCGTAGCCCAGGGCGTCAGCGCCTTCGCTTCCCGCTGTATCCTGGCCGACGCGCTGGCCACTCATCTGGCCAACTCCAGTTACATTGTCTCTGAAAGAGTGCTGACCACCAAGGCCGGAGCTCTTGATCCCCTCAGCGACATCAGCGACCTGGAGGTGGTTGTGGGCGTGGACCGGCTCACCGACCGGGAAGTACAGCTGGCTTGTGAAAATTTGTTGACGGAAGCCCGGCGCCAGCAGGCCAAGGGCAACCTCAGCGCCATGCGGGCCCGCATCCAGGACCAAAGGATTGATTTACCGGGCGGTATTCTTTAATTTCAGGAACTCAAATGAAAAAGGAGATGTATTGAAATGTTGGAACCCAAAATCAGAAAAGTCGTTACTACTGTTGAAGAAGTACGCTGCGAAGGCTTCGGCCCCCTGGACAAACCCTTAAAAAAGGTCTCCGTGGCTGCCGTAATTCAGAATCCTTACGCCGGTAAATATCAGGAAGATTTAAGCCAGCTCACCGAGATCGGCGAATGGCTGGGCGGTTTCCTGACAAAAGAAGCCGCCAAAATCCTGGGTCCTGAAAACGTGGAGAGCTACGGCAAAGGCGCGATCATCGGTCTGAATGGCGAACTGGAGCACGGCGCTGCCATCCTGCATCCCAAACTGGGCAAACCCATGCGGGAAGCTATCGGCGGCGGCAAAGCCATCATTCCCTCTGCCAAAAAAGCCGGCCCGGCAGGCACCTCTTTGGATGTTCCCCTGCATTATAAAGACGCCGCTTTCGTCCGTACCCACTATGACGCCATGGAAGTCCGGGTTTCCGACGCGCCCAAATCCGACGAGATCGTGGTAGCCCTGGCCTTTACCGATGGCGGACGGCCCCATCCCCGGATCGGCGGCCTGCAGAAATCCGAGATCAAGGGCGAAGACGGCCTGAGATAACCTTCCCATAAACAATTTAGGCGGACCCGGATCACCGCAGGGCTTTCCGGGCCTGCCCGCCTTAAGCTTTCGTCTCTCCGGCGGGGGTCGCTAAGCCCCTGCCGGAGAAGGCGGCAAGCCGGGGCCCCCGGGCGGCGGCCAAGGATATCAGGGGCAGGCGTCCCGGGATGCCTGGTGAAAAACGCCGGCAGGATACCCGGTAAAAATACCGGCAGATGCCCGGTGAAGATCGGCAGGATGCCGGTAAAAATACTTGAGAAAATGAGGTAGATAGACATGAAAATCGGTTTTATTGGCGTAGGGAACATGGGTAAGCCCATGGCGAAAAACCTTCTGGCAGCCGGTTATGAGGTATACGTCTTTGATCTGGTTGAGGCAAACGTAAAAGAAATGGAAAGCCACGGCGCAAAAGCCTGTGCGAATAACAGCGAGCTGGCAGCCGCCGCCGATATGATCGTGACTTCATTGCCCAACGCAAAAATCGTGGAAAGCGTAATGACCGGCAAAGGCGGGGTAATGGAAAGCGCCAGACCCGGTTCCGTCATTATGGATATGAGCAGCGTAGCTCCCGGCACCACCAAAGCCATGGCTAAGGCGGCGGAAAAGTATGGCCTCAAATACATGGACGCTCCCGTCAGCGGCGGCGTGGCCGGCGCTACGGCGGGTACTTTGACCATCATGGTGGGCTGCGATAAGGAAACCTTTGAAAAGGTATCTCCCGTATTAAAGGTATTAGGCAAAAATATTTACCATGTAGGCGAAGCCGGCGCCGGCGATGCCATCAAAATTGTAAACAATCTGCTATTAGGCACCAGCATGGCAGCTTTGGCAGAAGCTTTGGTTCTGGGCAAAAAACTGGGCCTTTCTCCCGAGACCATGAAAGAGGTCATCGGCGTCAGTTCCGGCCGCAGCTACGCCCTGGAAGCCAAAATGGAAAAATTCATCATGGCTGGCGCTTTTGACGGCGGTTTCGCTGTAGACCTGCAGTATAAAGATCTTGGGTTGGCCTTGGACGCGGCGAAAGATGTAAGCTCACCTCTGCCGATCACCGCCGCGGCCTCTCAGGTTTTTGAGACTGCCCGGGCCAAAGGCCTGAACCGTCAGGATATCTCTTCGGTTATCAAGGTTTATGAAGACCTGACCGGGGTGGAAGTCCGCAAATCCTGATTTGTAATTCCTTTGCGAACTATACTTGAGGGGGGCATTCACTTTTATGAAAGAATTCAATTTCTATTCGCCAACCACCCTGGATGAAGCATTGAAAATCTTAAGCCAGCACAAGGGCCGCGTCAGCGTCATCGCCGGCGGCACCGACCTGGTCATGGAGCTCCAGGAACGAACTCATGACACGGAAAATATCCTCAGCATCAAAAAGATTCCCCAGCTGAAATACATCAAAGTCGAAGGCGGCAAGGTCCGCATCGGTGCTCTTACCACCTTTACCGAACTGGAAAACCACCTCTATATCCAAGAGCATGTCAAGTCCCTGCATTATGTCTGCGCACACGTAGGCTCACCTCAAATCAGGAACTTGGGCACCATCGGCGGCAACGTAGTAAACGCTTCCGTAGCCGGCGACTCTCCCACCACCTTCATGGCTCTGGACGCCACCGTAGTCCTGGAAAGCCTGCGGGGGCGCCGGGAGATGAAGCTCACGGATTTTTATGCCGATTGCCCCAAAACCCAGATCGCCGACGACGAGCTGTTGACCGAGGTCTGGTTTGACGCTCCTACGGCAAACGTGGCCACGGCCACCTACAAGCTGGGCAAGAGAAAGGCCCTGGTCATCGTGGTCTTAGGACTTTCGGCCCTGATCGAAAAAGATGAGGATAACCGGATCGCCAGAGCCCAGATCACCATTGGCGCCGTTTCCAAAAAACCCAGCAGGCTTCCCGAGCTGGAGGCCTGCCTGGTCGGCAAGCCTGTTTCCCAAGAAACCTTCGCCCCCTGCGCCGAGCTTCTCTCCCAGACCGTTCAGAAGATGATTCCCACCCGTGCTTCCGTTACTTATAAAAAGGAAAGCGTCAAAGGCGTGTCGGAAAAAACCTTCAACGGGATCCTGGCAGACTTCGGCATGATTTAAAGGAGGTGCGAAGATGGAAAAAATCAATGTAAGCTTTACCTTAAACGGCGAAAAAGTCTCCTTGCAGACCCGCCCCAACAAAAGGCTGGTAGACTTTTTAAGAGACGAATGCGAATGCCTCAGCGTAAAGGAAGGCTGCGGCGAAGGGGAATGCGGCGCCTGTACCGTGATCATCAACGGCGAACCGGTCACCTCCTGCCTCATCCTGGCAGGTCAGGTGGAAGGCGACGAGATTATTACTTTGGAAGGCATTTCCAAAAATGGCGAACTGGATACCCTGCAGAAAACTTTTTTGGTCTCCGGCGCTGTCCAATGCGGCTTTTGTACTCCCGGTATGATCCTTTCGGCAAAGGCCTTGCTGGCGAAAAACCCTCACCCTACCAGGGAAGAAATTCGCCGGGCCTTGTCCGGTAACCTGTGCCGCTGCACCGGTTACAGCAAAATCATCACTGCCGTGGAAATGGCCATAGGAAAATAAGGACAGAAAGGAGATTTGCCATGACGATCAGAGATTTGGCTGTTATGGGGAAAAGCCATGTAAAAAAAGATTCCCTGCAAAAAGTAACCGGTAAAGCCAGATTTGCCGCAGACATGAATATATGCAATGCGCTTTACGGCGGCGTCTTTCGCAGCACCGTGCCTCACGCCACCATCAAGCGTTTCGACGCCTCCAAGGCTCTGGCTCTGCCGGGCGTTCACTGCGTATTGACCTCCAAAGACATCCCGGGTAAAAACCGCATCGGGATCATCATTAAGGACGAACCCTGCCTGGTTGACGACAAAATCCGCCGGGTAGGCGACGCCATCGCCATTGTGGCCGCCGATACCCAGGAATTGGTTGATGAAGCTTTGGAACTGATCGAGGTGGAATACGATCTTTTAGAGCCCATTTTCACCATTGAACGGGCCGCCCAGGAGGATTCCGCAAAGGTCCACGGCACCACAAACCTGCACGCCCATAAGCATCTGGAGCACGGCGACGCCGAGGCTGCCTTTGCCGAATGCGACATTATCGTGGAGGGCACCTACCATACCTCCATGTACTCTCATATGTTTATCGAGCCGGACGCCGGCGTGGCCAATATCGAGGAAGGCATCATCAATGTCTATGCCTCCACCCAAAACCCCCATTACGACCGGGGGGAAGTGGCGGCTGTGCTGGGTCTGCCCAACAACAAGGTCCGGGTTACCCAGGTCACCACCGGCGGCGGCTTCGGCGGCAAGCTGGATATCTCCGTCCAATGCCATCTGGCTTTGTTGTGCAACGCCACGCAGCGGCCGGTGAAAATGGTCCGCAGCCGCAAAGAATCCACCGAAGTTTCCTCCAAGCGCCACCCCATGACCTTCTATGCGAAGACCGGGGCCACCAAGGACGGAAAGATCAAAGCCCTGAAAGTCTATATGACCGGCGATACCGGGGCTTATGCTTCCTACGGCCCAGCCGTCATCGGCCGGGCCATGGTCCACATCACCGGGCCCTATGATATTCCCAACGTCCTGGCGGACGGCGACTTCTATTATACAAACAACCCCATGGCCGGAGCTTTCCGGGGCTTCGGCTGCCCCCAGGCCGCCGTGTGCCACGAAGGTCAGATGAACAAGCTGGCCAAGGCTCTGAATATGGATCCCATCGAAATCCGTATATTAAACGCCCACCGGGTAGGTACGGAAATCGCTACCGGCCAGGTTCTCAATGAAAGCGTGGGTTTTGTCCAAACCCTGGAAGCGGCCCGGGACAAAGCCAGGGAAGTCCTGGACGGTCCCGGCGAAAACCGGGGCATCGGCGTGGGCTGCATGTGGTACGGCATCGGCAATACCGGCCTGCCCAATCCGGCGGCAGCCTTCGTGGAGGTATTGAAGGATTGCTCCGTAAACCTGATGGTAGGCTGCGCCGACATCGGCCAGGGCTCCGACACGGTCATGGCTACCATTGCCGCCGAGGAGCTGGGGCTGGACTATGAGGATATCCACGTCACCGCGGCGGATACCATGGTCACCCCCGAAGGCGGCGCTTCCTCAGCCAGCCGCCAGACCTTTATTTCCGGCAACGCCACCAGAAACGCCTGCCATCAGGCAAAAGGTATTCTGGCGGAGACCGCCGCGGCTTTCCTGAATGTCCCTGCGGAGGACCTGGTCTTCCGCAATCGTCAGATCTACAGCTCCAAGGATCCCCAGATCAAGATGACCTATCCGGAGCTGATGGGCGAAATGGGCAAGCTGGGCCGCCTGGCCGTAGGCGCCGGTTACTACAATCCCAAAACCACCTATCTTAGCCCCAAGGATATGTCCGGTATCCCTTACGAGGTTTACTCCTATGCCACTACCATTGCCCAGGTATCCGTGGACCCCACCATCGGGGAGGTTACCTGTGAAAAGGTGGTTTCCGCCCACGATGTGGGCCAGGCGGTGGACCGTACCATGGCCGAGGGACAGATCGAAGGCGGTACCGTCATGGCCGAAGGTTTCGTGCTTCTGGAAAAGATCGAGCACGACAAAGGCAAGATCAAAAACCCCGTATTCTCCAAATACCTGATCGCCACCTCCATGGACACTCCCGAAATTTATCCCATCATCGTGGAATGCGAAGGCGAAGCAGGCCCCTTCGGCGCCAAGGGCCTGGGCGAGCCCGCCCTGATCCCCGGTATCCCCGCCATTAAGGATGCGGTGGAAAACGCCATCGGCAAGGAATTTGATACTTTGCCCATCCTGCCCACGGACCTGATGAAAAAAATCAGGGAATAAGCTTTCGCCGGTTTCAGCCTTTGGTTAAGCGTTTATGGTTTTAAGTGTCGTTTAAGTATCGTTTAAGTATTGTTTAAGTGTTTGCCGGGCGGTCCGCCGCCTGAATATCCGGCTTGCCGCCCGGCGTTTTTTCCCAGTTTGATCGTCACTCTATTTCCGGTGTCAGACAGACCGATCCCCCCCTTTCCCCCCTGCTATAAAGCGCGGCCGCGCTTTATAAATAAAACAAAAGGAGGATTATTATGTCAGAATCTGGTTCCTTCTCTGCGTTTATGAAAAAGCAAGGTATCTCCATCACGTTTGACCGTATCTGCATCAAAGCTCTTGGCGCCATGGCACACGGCCTCTTTGCTTCATTACTTATTGGCACCATCATCAAAACCATCGGTCAAAACGTCCCCGCATTGAGCTTTATGGTGGATTACGGCAACTACGCCAGTTCCGTTACCGGCGCGGCCATGGCCGTTTCCATCGGCTACGCTCTCCAGTCCCCCCCCTTCGTTCTCTACTCCCTTTTGGCAGTTGGCGCGGCGGCAAATACCCTGGGCGGCGCCGGCGGTCCTCTCGCCGTTTTCTTTATCGCCCTGATCGCGATCTTTGCCGGTAAACTGGTATCCAAAACCACCCCCATCGACCTGATCGCCACGCCTTTTGTCACCATTATGGTAGGCGTTTTTGCCGCCACGATCCTGGCTCCCCCCATCGGGAAAGTTGCGATCTTGCTGGGTGAACTGATCTACAAAGCCACCAACCTGCAGCCCTTCTTCATGGGAATCATCGTTTCCGCCGCCATGGGTATCATTTTGACTCTGCCCATCAGTTCCGCCGCGGTCTGCGCCGCCCTGGGCCTGGTGGGTCTGGCCGGCGGAGCCGCCGTAGCCGGCTGCTCCGCCCATATGGTGGGCTTTGCCGTCGCTTCCTATCGTGAAAATAAAGTAGGCGGCCTTATGGCCCAGGGCATCGGCACCTCCATGCTGCAGGTTCCCAACCTGATGAGAAAACCGGTCCTCTGGACGCCGGCCGTAGTGGCCTCCATCGTCAACGGCCCCGTGGCCACGGTGATATTCAAGCTGAAGATGAACGGCGCCCCCATATCTTCCGGTATGGGCACCTCCGGCCTGGTGGGCCAGATCGGCGTTTGGTCCGGCTGGCTGAATCCTTCCGAAACCGCCCTGAACTTCGGCGAGACCGCCATCAGCCCCACGGCCATGGACTGGATCGGCCTGATTTTGATTTCCTTTGTCATCCCCGCAGTGGTGGCCTGGCTCACTTCCGAATTCATGCGGAAGAAAGGCGTCATCAAGGACGGCGATCTCAAGATCGAGTGCTAAACTGAACCAGGCAGACGGCAAACGACTTTTGCCGCCAAGCCCGGTCTTCTCTGACAAACCCTGGGAAATAGAGTGATATGTTCAAAAATCGGGGCCCGGTCCAGACAGGGCCGGGCCCGCTTTTCATCCCTTGGCTCTTATTTTTCCTCTTTACCATTTATTTTGGCCTGCTCTCCTCTGCGAATCCCCGTTATCTGCTCATGCTTCCTCTTTCGGAAGGAAAGAATTTAATTTAGGCAGGAAGGTGTTATCCTTATGAATTTAATTGAACAATATTTGGCAAAGGCTGCAGGCCTGGAAGAAGTCCGGCCCGGTATGGACATCACCTGTAAGGTGAGCTACGTGGCCGCCCATGACGTAACGGCGCCCATCGCCATCAAAATGTTCCGGGAAATCGGCGTCAAATCGGTTTTCGATCCCAAGCGGGTACTGCTGATCGTGGATCACATTTATCCGGCAGCAACGGAAAAAGCACGAAATAACGTCTGGTCCATGAGCGATTTTGCCAAAGAATTCGGCCTCACCATTTACGACAGAGGCCAGGGCGTCATCCATCAGCTCATGTATGAAAATCATCAGGCGGAGCCTGGCGAATTAGTGGTAATCGCCGACTCCCATACCTGCACCTGCGGCGGCTACGGCGCCATCGGCATCGGCGTCGGTTCCACGGAAGCCGCCGCCGCTATGGCCACCGGCACCCTGGATCTGGAGGTTCCCGCGGTGGTTCAGGTTTATTTAACCGGAAAATTGAAATCAAATGTATTCGGCAAGGATCTGATCCTTTATCTTGGTCAGATTTTCGGCACCGATTATTTAACGGATAAAGGCTTATTGTTTACCGGTCCCGGCATCGGCCAGTTTTCCACGGAAGAACGGATGACCATCTGCAACATGGGCACGGAACTGGGCAGTATGATCACCCTCTTTGGCGGTGAAGCAAAAGAAACCGATGTGGAAGAGACCCGGGAACTGAACCTGGAGGATTTGGCCCCCAAAGCAGCCCGGCCGTTTTCTCCCGCCAATGTCTGCGACGTGGCGGAAATCGCCGGTATCCCCATCACCCAGGTGGTGGTAGGCAGCTGTACCAACGGCCGGCTCAACGATATGGAGCAGGTGGCTAAGGTCCTGGAAAAGGCCAAGGTCCATCCCGATGTAAACATGCTGGTGTTTCCCTCCTCAAAAACTGTCTTGGCGGCCATGGAAGAACGCGGCTGGACCAAGATCATCCGGGATGCCGGCGCCACGGTACTGAATCCCGGCTGCGGCCCTTGCTTCGGCGCCCATGAAGGCCTGATCAGCGAAAGAGACGTCTGCATTTCCACCACCAACCGCAATTTTCCCGGCCGCATGGGCTGCGTTAAAGGCCAGATCTACCTGACCTCCCCCGCTACCGCGGCGGCTTCCGCCGTGGCCGGACGCCTGGTTGTACCTGAAGAATAAGAGGAGGACTTAAAGATGGAAAAGATCAAAGGCAGAGTGTTTGTTTTGGGGGATAATGTGGATACCGACCAGATTCTGCCGGGCTACGCCATGGCCGAGCCCTTCGACCAACTGGGGAAATACGCTCTGGCAGGCTGCGTGGGGCTGGATTTTGTAAAAAAAGTGCGGCCCGGCGATATCATCGTGGCCGGCCGGAATTTTGGCTGCGGCTCTTCCCGGGAACAGGCCCCTATCGCCCTGAAAATGTCCGGAGTGGGGCTGGTGGTGGCCGGCGGCTTCGGCCGGATCTTCCGGCGCAACGCCATTAACATCGGTCTGCCGGTCTACGCGGCCGATATCGCTTCCCTGGTGAAGGACGGCGATGAAATCGAAGCCGATCTGGAAAAGGGGACGATCGCCTACCCCGGCGGCACCCTGACCGCGGCGCCCCTTTCTCCCAGCGTGCTGAAAACCCTGAAATACGGCGGCCTGATTCCCCGGGTTCGCGCGGAACTGGCACAGTCAAACCATTTGACCAAATAAATTAGGAGGTTTACATCATGCAAGAAAAAACCAAGCGTATCATCCAAGAGGACATCGAGGCCATGAGAGCTTATGCCGATACCTTCCATGTCATTATGCCGGACCTGGACGAAAATGGCCAGGTAACAGGCCTGCCCGCCCCCTATCCCCGGGAGGTGGCCGGGGTGGTCAGAAGCGGCTATCGTATTTATGAACTTGGGCAGCTGGCCGTCAAACGGGGCTGGCCCGTGCAAAATCCCATCTTAGGACGCAACACCGGCGAGGAAACCTATAAGGAATCCCAGAATATGTACGCCTACGCGGAAAAATTCGACGAGACCCTCTTTCATTTCGTCCATTCCGAAGCTACCCGCCATATCGATCCCTTAAAGGGCCGGGAGCTGATCGAGCAATCCCGGGGCAAGGGCGGCATCACTCCCCAGGGGGAACGGGACTTCATCCAAATGGGCGGCGGAGCCAAGCATCCCGTGCGGATCAACGCCACCGGCGACACCCCCCACCTTTCGATTATCAATGCCCTGATCGCCGGCTTTGACGGCACCGACATCGGCCCGGTCATCCACGTGCATTTCGGCGGCCGGGGCATCCATGATTACAAAACCAAAGTGGTAAACGGCTATAAAGCCCTGCAGATCTGCGCCGAGAATAATATTTTCGTCCAGCTGGACTCCCATAAGCACTTAAACAACATCGGCGGCACCGACGGCATGGCCCTGGCCATGTGCCTTCTGGCCGAAGGGCTGGCGGTCCATGCCGGCCTGGCTCCCGAGCTTTCCGCCATCCAGATGAACATCGCCGGCATTAATATTTACGCCGATCTGGCCGTCATGCGGGCTATCCGGGAGACCATGTGGAGCAAATCCCTGATCGTAGTTCCGGAGACCTTCCAGAGTCCGCCGGCCAACCTGATCGCCGAATCCGCCCATTTTGCCAGAATGGCCATCAACGCCCGGCTGGAAGGCGTTAATTTCTACCGGCCCAAAGCCGCCGAATCCGTAGGCATCCCCACGGGAGATTCCATGGGACAGTCCATCTGGGCCACCAGAAACGTCTTTGACGGCACCTATAAGCAACGGATCGAATCCCCTGTTATCGACGCCAGAAAGGCCCAGATCATCGACGAGGCCATGGCCGTCCTGGAGGCCTGTCTCCAGGTAAAAGGCCTGACCGCCGAAAAAATCACCCCGGAGTTCTGGCTGCAATGGAAAGATACGGAACTGATTGATCTCATCGTCACCGGCGGCAAAAGCGGCACCCTGGACTGCCCCCGGGCAGCAGGCTGGGACTTGAAGCGCCATGTGAAGACCCACCGGGACAAGGACGGCATCACCCGTTATGTCAAAGGCTATACGCCCCTTAATGTGGACGCTTCCCGCTGCGTTGTTTCCGCGGAAGACGTCAAGGTCGAAGTAGTTTCCAAACCCACCAGGAAAGAAAAAGTCGTTTTGGCTACCGTAGGGGCCGACGCCCACGTCAACGGCATCAACGTGATCCGCGAGGCGTTCCAGCAGGCCGGCTACGAAGTCATTTACCTGCGGGGCATGAATCTGCCGGAGACCGTAGCCGAGGTGGCCGCCGAGGCCAATGCCGAAATCGTCGGCATCAATAATCTTTTGGGCCTGGGCATGAGCCTCTTCCCCCGGGTAGGCAAGCGCCTGGAAGAGCTGGGCCGCCGGACGAAGACCCTGGTGGTGGCCGGCGGACGCATTGCCGAAAAAGAAGAAGAGCACGCCATGTACGAAGAGAAAATTGCAAAGGAAGGCGTCGGCTTCCTGGGCGTCGACTGTTTCTACGGCCCCGGCTCCGACCCCGACAAAGTTGTGGCCGAAGCGGCCAGGCTGTATGAGAAAATGACCAAATAAATTTCTTAACCGAAAACATCCCCACCGGCTTACCTGAGAAATGAGCCGGCCAAATAAATCAATCGAAATCAGGAGGAGATCACGATGAGCGACGTATTTCGCGTACCCACCGTCATTATGCGGGGCGGCACCAGCAAAGGTATTTTCCTTAAGGAAAACGACCTGCCCAAGGACAAAGCCACCAGGGATAAAATCATTTTAGCCATTTTCGGCAGCCCCGACGTCCGTCAGATCGACGGGCTGGCCGGAGCCGACTCCCTGACCAGCAAGCTGGCCATTATCGGTCCCCCCAGCCGGTCCGACGCCGATGTGGACTACACCTTCGGCCAGGTCAGCATCACCGACAACGTCATCGACTACAGCGGCAACTGCGGCAACATTTCTTCCGCGGTAGGCCCCTTTGCCATCGACGAATCCATCGTCCGGGCCACGGAACCGGTAACCACCGTCCGCATCCATAATACCAACACCGGCAAAATCCTTTACGCCGACGTGCAGGTAAAGGACGGCAAGGCGAAAGTTTCCGGAGACTGCAAGATCGACGGCGTCCCCGGCACCGCCGCGCCCATCATCATGAATTTTGCCGCCACCGCCGGGGCCGCAACCGGCAAGCTTTTGCCCACCGGAAATCCTGTGGACGTGATCCAGACCTCCAAAGGAGCCATCGAGGCCTCCATGGTGGACTGCGCCAACCCCTGCGTTTTTGTCCGGGCCGAAGACGTGAAGATGAAAGGTACCGAGACTCCTGCCGAGATCGACGGCAATCCTGAGCTTTTGGCCCTGCTGGAAGAGATCCGGGCCAAGGCCTGCGTCATTATGGGCAAGTCGAAAACCGAGGAAGAGGCCAGCAAATACTCTCCCGCCTTCCCCATGGTGGCCTTTGTGACGGAAGCCGCCGATTATATCGACTTCACCACCGCAAATACTGTAAAAAAAGCGGACGTGGATCTGGTTTCCCGGATGATGTTCATGCAAAAGCTGCATAAAACCTATCCCGGCACCGGCACCGCCTGCACCGGCGCCGCCGCCAAGATCCCCGGCACCATCGTTAATCAGGTCATTCCTCACATCGGCAGCATCGATACCGTCCGTATCGGTCATCCGGCGGGAGTAATCCCCGTGGCGGCAGAGGTGAAGGACGGCCAGGTCCTGAAAGCCGGCATTTTCCGGACGGCCCGCCGTCTGATGGAAGGCTATTCCTTTGTGGAAACCAAGAGAATTTACGGAGAATAAGACCGTGAACGCAAACATCCTGGTCTATGACGTAGGCAGCACCTATACCAAAGCCGCGGCCTTCCGCCTGGAGGGCCCGTCCCTCACTTTCCTGGGCAGGGGCCAGTCCCCCACCACACTGGAAGATGTGACGGCAGGCACCTTAAAAGCGAAGCAGGCGATAGAGGCCCAGGGCGTGGTCTTTGACCCCGATACCCAAAACTATTCCACCTGCAGCGCCGCCGGGGGCCTGCGCATGGTGGCCCTGGGCTACATGCCCCGGGTGACGGCCAAGGCGGCCAAGGAAGTGGCCATGACCGCCGGGGCCCGGGTAATGGAGGTGGTTTCCTTCGAGGAACCTCCGGAGTACCGGGAAGAGGTACTTTTGGAGATCCGGCCGGATATCATCCTTCTGGCCGGCGGCACCGACGGCGGCGACCGGGAAAACGTCCTGGAAAACGCCCGGATCATCGTCCGGATCAAGAGCAAGGCCATGGTCATCCTGGCCTGCAACAAAGATGCCCAGGCCCAGGTGGCGGAAATCTTCGACGCCGGCAAGATCGCTTATGCCCGGGTTCCCAACATCATGCCCACCATTCATCAGCTGAACGTCAAGCCTGCCCGGGAGGCCATCCATGCCCAATTTATCCGCCAGATCACCAAGGCCAAGGGCCTGGATAAGCTGCAGGCCCAGCTGACGGATAAATCGGTAATGCCTACACCCGGAGCGGTACTGATGGCCAGCGAGCTTTTAGCCCGGGGCACCCATGAACAGGAAGGCATCGGCGGCCTGATCCTGGTGGATATCGGCGGCGCCACCACCGACATCCACTCCGCCCTGCCGGAGCTGGAAGAACTGAAGCCCGAAGAACGCGGCTTAGTCATTAATAACGAAAAACATTTCTCCTACCGTACGGTAGAAGGAAATCTGGGCATGCGGGTTTCCGCCACCGGTATCCCCGAGGCGGTAGGCCCCTTAGCCGTTATCCGCACGGCGGAACAGCTGGCCGGCGACAACGCCGCCGCAGCCCTGGCCAAAGCCCGGGGCCAGGACCCCCTGGCCACCGCCCACCGGGCCGACGCCCCTCCGCTCTCCTTTGAGCCGCCCATGACTCCGGAGGAAGTGGAGGCGTATACAAAAGAATGTGAAAAAGACACGGAACGCGTGGCCGCCGGCCGCCGGGAGGAGCTTCTGGACGAAGCCCTGGCTTCTTCCGCGGTAGCCGTAGCCCTAAGGCGCCATGCCGGTCATCTCTCCACCGAAGCAGACCCGGTGATGGGCGTAGCCGCCGGCACCGCCATCGGCAGGGATCTGCGTTTAGTCAGGCCCGTGCTGGCCGCAGGCGGCGTCTTTGCCTATCTGGAGCCGGCCGCCCGTGAAGCCGTCCTGGCCCGGGCCTTCGCCAATCCCGGTATCTCCCTTCTGCCTCTGGCGCCGGAATTTTATTTCGACACAGATTACAATCTCTATGCCCTGGGCGTTTTGTCCCAGCATTTTCCCGACGCCGTGCTATCCTATCTGAAAACTAAATTTAATGTAAGAGGTGTATAACATGAAAAATTCCACCAAGCTTCGGCAGCTGTTCAACGAAGGCAAATTCATCGTCGCCCCCGGTGCCCATGACGCCCTGACCGCCAAAATCATCGGCAAGGTCGGTTTTGACGCCGTCTATATGACCGGTTACGGCCAGGCCGCCAGCCATTTGGGCTGCCCAGACGTAGGTCTGATGACCTTTACCGAGATGCTGGCCCGGGCCAACGCCATCGTGGAAGCCGCCGGCGTTCCCGTGGTAGCCGATGCCGACACCGGCTTCGGCAACGCCGTCAACGTCATGCGTACCGTCAAAGAATATGAAAAGGCCGGCGTGGCCGTCATTCAGCTGGAAGATCAGGTAATGCCGAAAAAATGCGGCCATATGACAGGCCGCCAGGTAGTGCCTATGGAAGAGATGGTGGGCAAGATCAAAGCCGCCGTAGACGCCCGTACCGACGCCGATTTCATGATCATGGCCCGGACCGACGCCCGGACCGTTCATGGCATCGAAGAAGCCATCCGCCGCGGCAGAGCTTACAAAGAAGCCGGCGCCGATATTATTTTTATCGAGTCTCCCGAATCCGAAGAAGAAATGAAGAAAATCAATGAGTCCATTCCGGGGCTGACCCTGGCCAATATGGTGGAAGGCGGCCGTACTCCCCTTTTGCCTAACCAAAAGCTGGAAGAGCTGGGCTACAATCTGGTGATTTATCCCACCGCCTCCACTTATGCCACCACCAAAGCCATGGTGGACCTGATGGAAGGCCTGAAAAAGGATGACACCACCGCCACCATGATCGGCATGATGATCGACTTCCCCAAGTTCAACGATCTGATCGGCCTGCCCCAGATCCGGGAAATCGAAGCAAAATACGGCAGATAGCTTTCCGGCAGTTTTTCAGCCCATGGGTCCGCGCCTTGTCCGGATCTGCGAATTTTGAAAGAAAGCGGGTAATACAAATGACAGAATTAAGACAGGCCATTGAAAAACAGATGCCCCTGACCATCGGCGAAAGCATCCGCCTGGCCGAAGAATATGCCGTCCGGGTGGTGGACGTGGTTTTAACGGAAAGCGAGCTCCGGCTGGATATGTCCCGGGAGGACATTTTAAAAGGCGTTATGGGCGAATATGCCCATAACTTAAAAGCTCTGGAAATCGGCCTGAAAGACGGGGAAAGCATCCTTTTGGGCACTGTGGCCTCCCAGCTTGCCCATTCCGGCAAGCATTGCTTCAAGGATCAGTTCCTGGACAATGCCCTGCTGTATACCCTGGCCGCTCAGGTGGGAAATCACTGCATCGGCCTCCGTCCCTGCGCCGGCACCGGCGACTCCTGTCCTTACGCCGGTTTCATCAAAGCCATGATGACTGAGGGCGTGGATGAGACCACCGTGGCGGAGGTAGCCTCCCTGATCCTGAAAATCGGCAGCATCTTCCGGGTAGGGAAAATCACCACCGGCTGCAACATGGAGGGCTTCGGAGCCGGCGCCGCCGCCGTGGCCGCCGCTACCGTAGCCCTGGAAGGCGGCACGCCGGAGCAGATGGAAAAAGCGATGGTACTGGCCATATCTCCCACCATCGCCGTTCCCTGCACCCCCCGGGTTTTAGTCCCCGCCCTTTGCACCACCCATGTGGGCGGCGCCATTTTGATCGGCATGTATGCCGCCCGGCTCTGCATGATGGTGGATATGACCGTCAACGTCCCCGTGGACGTGATGATCGCCATGGCCAGTGAGGTCCATGTATTGTCGGCCAAGTACTGCGTGCCCAGCGTGGTGGATTTCATGGAACCCTTCTTCAAACGCAAACCCAACGTGGAAACCCTGGTCAGCGACGAAGTAAAGGCGGCAGAAAACCAAAAGATCCACGACACCCTGGAAAAAGCCCGGCAGATCGCCAAAGATCTGGCCAAAGGCACCAAGCCCATCCTGAACACCTTCGGCGACGCCGTGGTGGGCGGTTCCAGCCAGGCCGTGGGCTCTCCAACCAACGCCGCCCGCATCGCCCACGAACTGATCAAGGATAAGGGCGCCATCAAAAAGCTTCGCATTGAGCTGTACCCCGAGCTCTTCGCCCGCCGGGCCATCAATATTCCCGGCGTGCTGATGGGCGCCGTCTTCGGCTCCGGTACCGGCGATTACGAAATGTATAAAAAATCCGTCGACAAAGTTAAAGAAATGGGCATCGAAGTAGATATCGTGGAAGGCCAGGAATACGGCATCCAAAAGATCACCATTGAAGCGGAAAACGGTTCCTGCATGGTGGATACCCTGAACCGGGGCGGCGGACGCCTGGTACTGCGGGACGCCTCTCCTTCGGTGGAAAAAGCCCAGACCGCCGCCGAAAAACTGGGCATCGTGCTGGTGGAAGCCGGCCCGGCCCACTAAAAATCGCTCCTCCAACCCAAACCCTTACCAATATACCCTGATGAAACCCCTAGGGAAAAAGCAGCCCCGGCTTACGCCTGCGGCTGCTTTTTCTTGCTCTGGGTATAGTTTTGCGGTATGATGGAAAAGAAAAGAGAATCAAAACAAAACTAAAAGAAACCCCCGGAACAGAGGGCAGCAAATTACGGAAAGGAGGGATATCATGACCAGAGAACAGATTCGCCTCACCCAGATGACCCAAAGCGCCGGCTGAGCCGCCAAACTGGGGCCGGGTGCCCTGAAGCAGATTTTATCCGAATTAAAACGCTATGGCGATCCCCGTCTCACGGTAGGCTTTGACGGTTCCGACGATGCCTTGGTCTATCAGGTTTCGCCGGAGCTGGCCATGGTACAGACGGTGGACTTTTTCCCGCCTATCGTCGACGATCCCTTCCTGTTCGGGCAGATCGCCGCGGCAAACGCCTTAAGCGACATCTACGCCAGGGGCGCAAAGCCCGCGGTGGCCATGAACCTGCTCTGTGTGCCTTCCTGCCTGGAAGAGTCCGTCATCCGGGATATCCTGGCCGGCGGCCACGATAAGGCTTTTGAGGCCTGCTGTGCCATTGGCGGCGGCCATACCATCCAGGACAACGAGCCGAAATACGGCCTGTGCGTCACCGGCTTTGTCCATCCTCAGCGGGTGCTGACAAACGGCGGCGCCCGGCCCGGCGACGTGCTGGTTCTGACCAAGCCCCTGGGCAGCGGCGTTATCACCACGGCAGCGAAAGCCGATCTGGCGGAAGCGCCGGCCCTGAACACTGCCTATGAACAGATGGCGGCATTAAATAAATCCGCCTGCGAGCTGGCCGCCGGCCTGGAAGTTCACGGCTGCACCGACGTTACCGGTTTCGGCCTTCTGGGTCACAGCCTGGAGATGGCTCAGGCCAGCGGCGCCACCCTGGAGATCACCGCCTCCGCCCTGCCCCTTTTGCCTCAGGCCCGGGAGCTGGCGGAGATGGGGATCATTCCCGGCGGCGCTTACCGTAATATGGACTATGTGACGCCCTATCTGCAAGGTGATTTGGCCCAATGGGAAACCGGAGCCCGCCGCTCCGTCCTGGATCTGATGTGCGATCCTCAGACCTCCGGCGGATTGCTTTTCGCTCTGCCGGAAAAAGCGGCCCGGGAGCTTTCATCCCGCCTGGAAACCGTAACACCCTGGGCCCGGCTGATAGGCCGGGTGCTGCCAAAAGAGGACAGGCCTTTGGCGCTGGTCCGCTAAAGGGCGGATCAGCCCGGAAAAAAGAAACCGGTTTTTATCATGCCGGTCTCTTACGATAAGAATCGGTATGATAAAAGCGCAGCCCCTGTCCGTCAGACAAGGGCTGCGCCTGTTTTGGCTATTCCAGGCTGCCGGTAAGTACCCGGGCTTCTCCCGTCTTTTTCGTGATCTTTTGGCCGTCCCAGAATTCCAATAAAGCCAGGGCATATTTGCGGGATGTGCCCCAGAGGTCCCGGAAATCCGCCAGAGTCAGCCGGCTTTGCTGCCGGAAAGCCCCGGCCGCCGCCTGTTTTGCCGTCTCGTATGCCTGCCGGGAAATCACCATCCGGCTGTCGACGCGCACCAGCTCCCCTTGGGCCAGCATAGCCTCCAGCACCTGGCGGTAGTCTTCCTCTTCTTTTCCTTTTGCCGCATAAAGCTCTTCCAGCCAAGGAGCCTCCAGTCCCTTTTCCCGGTACAGGGCCAGCAGTTCTTCCCGGATGGCCTGACGCCGCCGCGTGTAGGTGGGCCGGAATTCCTCCAGGGCCAGCAGCCGGCCCTCCTGCCGGATCAATCCCTGCTCCGTCATCAGCTTAAAGAGGGATTCCCCCAAGGCCTTCTCCTGTTTATCCGCAGCCTGCGGGGCAGCTTTCCGGCCAAACAGCTTTTGCCGGGCGATCTCCCGGCTAAGCCCCGGAGACAAGGGTTCGGCGGCATGATATTCCTCCAGCAGGCGCTTCAGGCCCCGAAATAAGCTCTCGTAAGCCCTTGCCGACAGCCATATCCCTTGGGCCAAGGAATAGATCCGCCCTTCTGCCAGCAGTTCCCCCGCCAGCTGCTCCACCTCTGCCGAAGAAAGCTCCAAACGGCGGGCGGCCTCCTCTTTTTCCGCAAGCTGCCCGCCCTTTTCCTCACAATACTGGAAAAGGCGCTCCTTATGGCTGCCGCCTTCCTTTACCGCCAGGCCCGCCAGCACCCGGGGATCTCCGGCCTTATGCTTTTGGGCGCAGGGCTCCAGTATCCTTCCGCCGCCGATGGTGTCCACCGGTGAATAAAACCGCACCACAAAAGGGTCCCCCCTCTTGGCGGCAATGGGTTCCTGCAGCCGCAGCTGGGCATAGCAGCTTTCTCCGGGGGCCAGGGACGGCCGGTCCAAAAGCACCGCCTTGCAAAGCGCCACCCGGCTGCCGTGATAAAAATGCAGACGGCTGCCGCTTTCAATGATACGCCGGGAATCCGGCAGCACCTTCAGCCGTACATCCAGCATCAGGCTGCTTTCCAGGAAACCCGGAGCAGCCAGCACCTGCCCCCGCTCCAGCCGGTCCTTTTTCACCCCGGCCAGGTTTACCGCCACCCGTTGGCCGGCCCAGGCTTCCTCCGCCGGCCGGTTATTCACCTGAAGGCCCCGGACCCGAAAAGGTGTGCCCTCGGGATAGATCATGGCCTGCTGCCCTTCCCGAACCGAGCCCTGGATCAGTGTGCCGGTAACCACGGTGCCAAAGCCCTCCATAGAAAACACCCGGTCAACAGGCAGCCGGAAAGGCCCCCGGGGAGGCCGGGGCTCTAAGGAAGACAGTTCCTTTTGCAGACGATCCTTCAGCTCTCCGACGCCTCTTCCGGTCAGGGCAGAAACCGTCAGCATAGGTCCTGCGGCCAGGAAGGTATCCTTGATCAGGCGTCCCACATCCAGCTTTACTTCTTCCAGCCATTCTTTATCCACCAGATCGGTTTTGGTAATTACGGTCATGCCATGCTGAATCCCCAAAAGGGTCAGGATCCCCAGGTGTTCCCGGGTCTGGGGCATGACCCCCTCGTCGGCCGCCACCACCAGCAGGGCGTAATCAATACCGCCGGCCCCGGCCAGCATATTTTTAATAAAGCGCTCATGGCCTGGCACGTCGATGATGGCCGCCCCGCTGCCATCGGCAAAAGTCAGGTGGGCAAATCCCAGTTCAATGGTGATCCCCCGCCTTTTTTCTTCTGCCAGCCGGTCGGTGTCCGTGCCGGTCAGCGCCTTGACCAGTTGAGTCTTGCCATGGTCCACATGGCCTGCCGTACCGATAATAAAATCTTTTACTGTTTTCTTTTCCTCCATGGGCCGCACCTTCAGTCCTTTTACTGTTCTTCCCAGTCCTTTTGCTGGTCTTCGGCCAGTTCTCTCAGCCGCAGGGCGACCTCCGACAGCTCCTCTTCCCCGATCGTGCGCAAATCCAAAAGGAAGCGATCCTTGGAGATATGTCCCACCACCGGCGGCGAGCCATGCCGAAGAACCGCCGCTAAAGCGTCGGGGCCTTTTCCCCGCCAGTCCACAGCCAAAGCAAAAGAGGGCAAAAGCTGATTCGGCACTGAACCGCCCCCCACCTGGCTTTCGGAAGGAACCACCTCCAGAATCAGCGCCGCAGACCCGGCCCTGGCCGCGGCGGCGTGGTTTTTAACGGCCCCGCCGGCGCTTTCATCGGCTTCTTCCCCGGCAGTTCTCTCCTCAGCTCTCCCGGCGGCTCCCCCGGCGGCTGCCTCCGGCATCCGATCATTTCCGGCCGAAGCATTGCCTTCTTCCGTCAGCCTCTTCAAGCGCCAGGCCTTTTGACGCAGCTCCTCCGGCGTCTGTCTCAGCGCCGCTAAAAACGGCACCTCCTCCTCCGCCCGGCTTTCGTCCAGATAAAGCAAAAGGGTAGCCTCCAACGCCGCCAGACTCAGCTTATCGATGCGCAAGGCCCGGTTCAGGGGATGCCGTTTAATTATATCGATATACTCTTTTTTACCGATGATAATGCCGGCCTGAGGTCCCCCCAAAAGCTTATCACCGCTGAAGGTAACGACGTCGGCCCCTGCCGCCACACTGTCCGGCACAAAAGGTTCGTCCTTAATACCGTATCGGTTCATCTCAAGCAAAGCTCCGCTGCCCAGATCCTCAATCACCGGCAGCCCCGTTGCCCGGCCCAGGTCAGTCAGCCGGCCAAGCTCCACGGATTGGCTAAACCCCATGATTCTGTAGTTGCTGGGATGGACTTTCAGGATAGCCGCCGTCTCCGGGCCAACGGCGGCGGCATAATCGCCCAGCCTGGTTTTGTTGGTGGTGCCCACTTCTTTTAATATGGCGCCGCTTTGTTCCATCACCTCCGGGACCCGAAAAGCGCCGCCGATTTCCACCAGCTCGCCCCGGGAGATCACTACCTGGCGGCCTTTTGCCAGAGCGCTTAAAGCCAGCAGCAACGCGCCGGCGTTATTATTCACCACTAAGGCGGACTCTGCGCCGGTCAGCCTGGTCAGCAAAGCTTCCACATGGCTGTAGCGGCTGCCCCGGAGACCTTCGGCCAGGTCAAATTCCAGATTGCTATAGCCGGCGGCGGCGGTTTCCACGGCCGCCAGAGCCCGGGCTGCCAGCGGCGCCCGGCCCAGGTTGGTATGCAGTAAAATTCCGGTGGCGTTGATGACCCGGCGCAGGCTGGAAGTCTGCCGGCGCCGCGCCTCTTCCAATACCAGCTTTTCGATTTTCCCGGCTTCCGGCGCCTGGCTCAGCCGGCCTGCCAGCAGATCCTGCCGGAACTGCTCCAGAATATCCCGGGCAGCCTCGGTCAGCAGCTTGTCCGGCACCCTGTCCGGTGCCTTGTCCCGAGCAAGGATCTGCTGGCCGGCGGCTGCTGCGGCTGCGGTCCCTGTGCCTGCGGCTCCGGCGGCTTTTGCCTCCACGACTCCGGAGGCATCCGCACCCGCAGCACCGTTGAGCCCGGGATTTATCAGCTCCGCCGCTTCCCGGGCCCGGATACGCTGCAGCAATACGTTTATTTGCGGGATCTTGCGCAATTCCCGATGCTCTGCCATGGCTTTTCCCTCCAGATTATTTGCTGCTTCACTATTTCTGCTTCCATTTTCGCAGAAGCAGACCTTAAAGTAAATAACACCCGGACCAATATTATAATTAAAAGCCCTTTCAGCCCTTATATTACTATTATTTCCTGCCGGTCGGATATTAAGTTACCCTGTTGATCATTGACATTATTTATAGCCGACTGCGTACGCCGCTCAAAAAGTGCAGCTTGACCGCAGATGATGGTGCATCGTCACCGGCGGAATGGTGCTCCTATTCCGGCGGAATGGTGCATGGTGGCCGCAGGCGTGGTGCACTGGGCCACCATGCGAGGAAATTACTC
>JAYFQF010000057.1:0-7531 GCA_034927285.1 Peptococcaceae bacterium | reverse complement strand
AAACCGTTTCATCGGATTGCACTGGATGGCCAACCTTTTGTATCCGGATTTGTACGATATCGACATTGTCGAAGTTGCTCAGGATTACTATAAGGTGATGTATCATGTAGATATCTCCCGTGAAGACATGGAAGCTCTTCTCCGGGATGCCGTCCCCGGGATCTGATTTTACCGAGAAGAAAAGCATTTTGCTGAGAAAAGAAGGGCGTGTCGCAAAACGTTAATTGGAAAACGCAGGGCGACACGCCCTTCTTTTCGATTGGCCCCTGACGGGGCAAGCCGAGTCCGGTAAGAGAACCCAAAGCTGCGCTTTCGGCGGCTTTGTGCTATACTTGGTGCAAAACGATAAAATAAAGCGGGCGTTTTTTTGAGTCCGCCGTCAGGAAGATCGGGAACAGGTATTTTTTCCGGCCGGGCGGCAAAAGGCGCTTTAGCCGGATTTGCCGGGGAGGAAAAGATGCAGGCGGAAGAGGAACTATTAAAAAAACGGTTTTGCGAGCTGGCGGATAAGGCGGAAGAGGAGTGTCGTTATCTGTACACCGGCTTCTTAAATCTGGCGGAGCAATCCCTGCTTCAACGCACGGCTTTGGCCTGCTTTCCCGGGATTCCTTACCGGATCTGGGGAGGCTATCCGGGGGCGGAGCGGCAGCTTGCGGCCCTGGGCGGATTGGAGCTGTTTGGCTTCGAGCCGGAATTTCCACTGGTCTGTCTGGCAATCGCCCCCTTGCAGGTGAAATTTGCCGACAGCTTAAATCACCGGGATTTCCTGGGGGCCGTCCTTAATCTGGGCGTTAACCGCAATACCCTGGGGGATATCCTTGTGGCGGAAAACACCGGTTATCTCTTTTGCCTGGATAGCATGGCGGAGTATATCAGCGAGAATTTAAGCCGGGTAAAGCACACCACGGTGAGCTGCCAGAGAGTGGAGGGGCCGCCCGGCGAAGCCGGCCAGTCTTTCCGGGAGCTTAGCCTGGTCATCGCCTCTGAAAGGCTTGACGCCCTGGTGGCCGGGGTTTTTAAGCTGTCCCGCAGCCAGAGCGCCGGGCTTTTTCAGGAGGAACGCGTTTTTGTTAACGGTGCGAAAGCAAACGGCGCCAGCCTTTTGCCTAAAGCCGGCGACCTGGTTTCCGTCCGGGGCAAAGGCCGGTTTTATTATGACGGCGCTGTGCGGGACACCAAAAAAGGCCGTAAGGGAGTGGCTGTCCGGTTGTTTGAATAAAAGGGAATCGTTTAATTATTTATGAGCTAAGCCGGTGAATCTGAATGAGGACAATTGCACATGTGGTTGATTTTTGCGCTATTAACGACTTTTTTATGGGCTTTTGCGGATTTGTTTTATAAGAAGAGCGCTGTGCCCGATGACAAAGAAAGCCATATTAAAACCGCAATAACAGTAGGCCTGGTGATGGGGGCCCACGGTTTTGGGTATATGCTGATCAAAGGCGTCGCCTTTACTCCAAGCCTTTTGGTAACTTATTTTCCTGTGTCGTCTATGTACATTTTATCAATGACGATAGGGTATTTTGGTCTTCGTTATATTGAGTTGTCGATTTCCTCGCCTATTCAAAATTCTTCAGGGGCGGTTACCTCCATTTTGATCTATATTTTTTTCGCGCATACGCTGAGTTTTTTGGAAATCAGCGCGATTGTCGTCATCACCTCTGGAATCGTAGGGCTTGCGGCGGTTGAAAGGCATGATATAAACAGTTCCCTGGTGTTAAGGGAAAGAGATAAAAAATATCGGCTGGGGTTCGTCGCGATTATTTTTCCCATTTTATATTGCGTTATCGACGGCCTGGGCACTTTTGCGGATGCCGTTTATCTTGACGTACTGTCGCTCATCAGTGAAGACGAGGCCCTTTTGGCCTATGAATTTACATTTTTGATCTGCGCGGTGATTGCCATTATTTTGCTGAAAATAAGAAAGAAAAGGTTTCACCTGTCGAAAGAAAAGGATAAGCTTGCCGCTGCCGTATTTGAGACTGCCGGCCAATTTTTTTATGTTTTTGCCATGGCAAGAAACGCCATTATTGCCGCTCCTTTTATCGCTTCATACAGTGTCTTTTCCGTTTTGTTGTCACGAATATTTTTAAAGGAAAAACTGACCTGGAAGCAATACTTAATGGTGGCGGCGGTCATGACGGGAATTGCAATGCTGGCCTTGTCTGAAGCAATGTAATTCAGGGCCAGAACCTCCTTGGCCATGGCCGCCGAAATGGCGGCGGAAATATAGCCCCGCGGTTGTATTGTGCTAAAAAATCTGTGGCCAGGTATGGACAGAAAGCAATGAATCCATTATAATATTACCTATAATTTAATAGGAATTGTTTTGCGGCTGCATAACGCATTAATAGGGAATCCGGTGAAAAACCGGAGCTGCAGCCATAACTGTAATGCCGACGAGAGGGCATGTGTGCCACTGGAATACCGGGAAGGCGCCCTTGAGAATGACGCAGAGCCAGGAGACCTGCCGTGAAACAGGGAATACCCCTTTGGCCTGAAGGTGCGTTTCGTCGTATAGTATGCTTGTTTAGTGTATTGTTTGAAAGCCGCCCTGTCCGGGCGGTTTTTTTTACGTTTCCTATTTAAGCGTTTCCTTATTTATATCACTGTTTATTTATATAGTTTGGGATTTTACGAAAAGGGAGGAGAATTTATGGAAAGTGACCTGGCAATATTAAAAGCCTTAGCCGATCCGAACCGTTACCGGATCATTCGGCTGCTGCAGCGCAACGATTTTTGCGTAGGAGCCCTGGCCAAGAGGCTGCAGCTATCCGAAGCCGCAGTATCCCAGCATTTGCGGGTGCTGCGAAAGGCCGGAATCGTTACCGGAGAAAAAAGAGGCTACTATACCCACTACGACATAAACCGGCAGCCAATCGCCCGGGCTGCGGAAGTCCTTGATCGTATCGCCAAAGACACCTGCGTCCGTCAGGGCTGTAAGCTTCAGTTGACCGGGGACCATCAAAGCTGTGAAAAGTATCTGGATAAGCTGGCTGCGACGAAAGAAAGGACCGAGTGATGAACAGAAATACGGAAGGACAAGTCAAGGAGATCCGGATGTTTCCCATCGGCTATATTCGCTCACCTTACCAAAAGGGACAAGCGGTTCCGGCCCAGGGAGACCTGAGGGATGGACAAACCGCAAGGATTTTCCTTCTCCCCCAGTATAAAGAAGGGATCGCCGACCTTAAAGCAGGGGATTATGGGGTGATCCTGTTTCACTTCCATTATGCGGAGCAGAAAGGACTCACGGTATTTTCCTGCAAATTTCAGAGACCCATGGGCGTATTTTCCACCCGATCCCCTCACCGGCCCAACGCCATCGGCATGACGATCGTGCAGTTTATCCGAATAGTGGGCTGTGAGCTGGAATTTCGGGGCGGCGATATGCTGGACGGTACGCCGGTACTGGATATTAAACCCTGGGAGCCCGGCGGTTTTCCGCCGGCGAAAGATCTGAATAATGATGAGAAAGGGAGTAATTAACATGAAACGAATGGTCGCCTTAGTCTTGTTTTGCCTATTGATTTTGGGGTCATGTGGCCAGGCCGTCTCCTCCGGCGCAGGCACTCCGGGGGAAGCTTCCGCCCGGCAGCCGGAAAAGGCCGGCATCCAGGCAGGAAGCTACGAAGGTTCGGGGAAGGCTTACCACGGGGACATCACGGTCAGCGTTAAGCTGGAGAAAGAAGGTAAGATTGAGTCTGTTGAGGTGCATCCCCATCAGGAAACCGACGGCATCGGCACTGTGGCGGTGGAAAAAATTCCAGGGAGGATTGTGGAAGAGCAGTCTCTGGCGGTGGATGCGGTCAGCGGCGCCACGGTTACCTGCAACGGCATCATCCAGGCGGCAGCTATGGCTATCCAGGCCGCCGGAGCCGATCCCGCGGATTTCGGATATACCGCTCCCACCCCCAAGGAGACCACAGGCGAGGTGAGGCCGGGTTCAGGGCCCTTGCCGGAGAAGGTACCGAAAACCGGCTCGATAACGGTTAACGACGCTAAAGGAAGACAGGTAACAATTGAAACGCCGGTCTCCACCTATGCCGTCAGTACCATGGATGTGGTGGATTTCATCGTTCCCCTTAAAGGAAAAGAGGCGTTTAACATGCTGGTAGGCACAGGGAATTCCGGCGGTAAAAAAGCATACGACGAAATCTATTTTCCTATGTTTACGGATCTGCAGGCCCGGGTAGGCATTATCTCGGAGCATAACGCGCCCTTTGACCTGGAGATGATCCTGAACCGGCAGCCGGATGTAGTGATTGTAAATTCCGCGATGCAAGCTCACAAGCATATTCTGGATATCGAGCCCCAGCTGACCCAGGCGGGGATTCCCATTGTACTGATCGACGTGCCTTCCACGGTGGACACCTCCGTTCAAAAGACCATTGCGCTGCTGGGCGACCTGTTTGGGGAAAAGGAGAAGGCGGCGGCAGCCAATGCCGAACTGGATGGCTTATTTGATCTGATTCGTACCAAGAATTTATCCGCCCGTACCGATAAACCTTCGGTATATTATGAGAAATCCGGTTATTCGGAGATTTATGGCAGCACCAGCGGCAGCAATTCCTCGGGCTGGGGGGCCTTGGTAGCCTTTGCCGGGGGAGAAAATATCGCCGATGCGGTATTGCAGGAATCGGGCGGCGGCAAAAGCGGCGGCAAGGGAGGTTCCCAAACCCTTGATCCGGAGTATGTGCTTCAGGCAGATCCCGATTATATCGTTCTCAGCGGCATTAATAACTTAGGCCTTGGGGCAAAACCGGCGGCGGAAGCTGAGTTTGATATTATAAACCGGCCGGGCTGGTCAAAGCTTCAGGCCGTTCGGTCCAAGCAGGTGATCGAGCTGATGCATGAAATGAACCGTACGATTTTTTCCTTCTATCCCTGTTTGGTCCTGGCAAAAACCTTCTATCCCGACGAGTTTGCCGGTGTGGATCCGGAAGCTTTGTTGGCCGACTTCTTTGATCGTTATACGCTGATTGAAAGCGATATGGGCGTTTGGCAGGCCCGGCTCCAATAGCGGGATGAGTATGGAAGAAATTCAACGGAAGCGGATCCGGCAGGGCCGGACGCTGTACGGGAGCCTGACGCGGGCCAAAATTATTTTTTTACTGACGCTTTCAGCGGCCATTGCGGTGCTGCTTATCGCCAATATTGGCATCGGTTCCTCCTCCATTTCCACCGGTGAGATCCTTCATATCCTTTTCGGCGGGGAGGGGGAGGGCCACAACTCGATGATCATCCGGGATATCCGGCTTCCCATGTCGCTGATGGCCGTTCTGGTAGGCGCTGCTTTAGGAATCGGCGGCTGCGAGATTCAGACGATCCTGCAAAATCCCATTGCCAGCCCATATACCCTGGGGATTTCAGCTGCGGCTTCTTTCGGGGCCGCTCTGGGCCTGATCCTGGAGGCAAATATCCTGGCTGTTCCCGGCACTCTTTTGGTTACGGCCAATTCTTTTGCATTCGCTATGCTGGCCGCCGCCGTCATCTACAGTTTTTCCCTGCAAAGGCGTATTGGAAAAAATGCCATCGTATTGTTTGGTGTGGCGGTAAATTTTCTTTTTAATGCCATGACGATGTTTTTGCAATATGTGGCGGATGAGGATGAACTGCAAAGCCTGGTGTTCTGGACCTTCGGCAGTCTGCTGAAATCCACCTGGGAGAAGGTGGCCATAGTAGCGGCCGCTTTGCTGATATGCTTTATCCTGCTGTATAAAAATGCCTGGAAGCTGACGGCCATGACCCTGGATGACGCTAAAGCAAAAAGCCTGGGCGTTGATGTGGAACGGATGCGGCGCCTGGTGATCATCACCACCTCTTTATTAACGGCCTTTGCGGTCTGCTTTGTGGGCACCATCGGCTTTATCGGCCTGATCGCTCCCCATATCGCCCGGCTGGCGGTGGGGGAGGATCAGCGGTATTTTGCGCCGGCCTCGGCCCTGCTGGGCGCGTTTATCGTTTCTTTTGCTTTTGCCGTCAGCAAGCTGATCGTTCCCGGCGTAGTCCTGCCGGTGGGCTTGGTTACGGCCTTTATCGGCATCCCTTTCTTTTTGGCGATTCTTTTACGCAAAAAGGAGGTGGTCTGATGCTGGAGGTGGAGAATCTTTGCTTTTCTTATCGCTCTCCAAAGGCGGGAGGAAAGGTGCTGGATGGGCTGAGCGTAGCCTTCGGGCCGGGGTTCAATGTAGTTTTGGGCCCCAACGGCGCCGGCAAATCAACCTTGCTGAAATGCATTTTCGGCTTGCTCAAAGCCCAGGGGCAGGTGCGATACGGGGATCTTGTCCTATCCCAAATGCCTTTTTCTCAGCGGGTCCAGCTGTTGTCTTACCTTCCGCAAATAGAAGCTCAGCCGGAAAACCTGCGGGTACTGGAAACGGTATTATTGGGAAGGCTGCCGGAATTGGGACATACCGTGGAGGACGAGGATCTGGACATCGTCATGGAGATGCTGCAGCGGCTGCATATCGACGGACTGGCTCTGCGGAAAACCGGCGAGCTTAGCGGGGGGCAGCAAAAGCTGGTGCACATTGCGCAAACCCTGGTCCGCCGGCCCAAGCTGATCTTGATGGACGAGCCCTTTGGTTCCCTGGACCTGCAAAAGCAGTTGGAGCTTTGCCAAATGATGAAGGAGCTGACGGGAAACGGAGGTCCCGATCTGGTGACGGTGCTTCACGATATTAATCTGGCCGCCCGCTACGCGGCACATATCGCCGTCCTGGATGAAAAGGGCAGGCTTTACTCTTTTGGTGCGCCCCGGGAGGTCATCACCGAGCAAATGCTTCGGGATGTGTATGGCGTAAGAGCCCATCTCAGCTATGACGGGGAGAATGTGCCGGTGGTTTCGCCGGTAGCGTCGATACGGGCGGCAATTTAACGATAAAAAAGCCCCCGTCCTATAGAGGGGGTTCAGACTGTAGGCAAAAGGGCTGTCGCAAGCTGGTTGAGGAAAAGCTTGCGACAGCCCTTTTTATGGATTTGTAATTTTACCGCTGCCGGCATCCGGTTGTAAATCGTCCGGCATCCCGCCTGCATAGAAGGCGGGATCCGGGGAGGAATAACGCGCTGATCCTCTGCAATTATTCAGCATGAGAATTGCCAGTATTATTGCCAGTATTATTGCTAGTATTATTGCCCGTATTATTGCCAGTATTGCCGAATCCGGCCCCTCATGGCTGATGACCTTTGTTTACCGGAAAATCCCTTTGTTTTTAAAGTGAATCCCGGTAAATTTCTCCTGCAGCGCTGATTTTGCCTTGACAGCAAGGGCCGGTCGTGATGCTGGGGCAAAATAACGAGCCTTTTTCCTTCGATGGTGGAAAAAGTGAGAAGGTATCCTCCTTCTGGAGACTGCCGGAAACTTTTACCGGGATTTTCAGAAAAAACATGATGAAATCCCGGTAAACATCGCCGGAGGCCGCCGCCCTCAGCTCCTCTGTGGCCAGGCCCCTCCCCGGTGGGATTACTCTACGAATAAGTGACGGATCCCGTATGAATTTTGAACCGGCACAATTTCGTGCTGGATTTT
>JAYFQF010000041.1:0-14787 GCA_034927285.1 Peptococcaceae bacterium | reverse complement strand
TTTCTTAAAGCGTATTGGGTTTCCTTAAGATAAAAAAAAGCGGCTCCAAAGGATGCATCCTTTGGAGCCGCTTTTTTTTATCTTAAGGAAACCCAATACGCTTTAAGAAAACCGGGCCTTGCGGGCTTGACTATTTGCCGGCCTTGTTCTTATAGCCTTCCAGACGTTCCTTGGCGTCTTTGGCCGACTGCTCGAAGAGCTTCTCCGCCACATCGGGGAAGAGCTTCTTCAGGGAAGCGTAACGAACTTCCCCTTCCAGGAAGGTCTTGTAGTCCTCCACGGGATCCTTGCTGTCCAGAATGAAAGGATTCTTCCCTGCGTCAGCCAGGGTGGGATTGAAGCGGTAGAGCTGCCAGTAACCTGTGTCCACAGCCTTTTTCTCTTCCGCCTGGGTCTTGGCCATGTTGATGCCGTGGTTAATGCAGGGAGCATAAGCGATGATCAGGGAAGGACCGGGATAAGCCTCGGCCTCGGTGACCGCCTTCAGCAGCTGAGCGGGGTTGGCGCCCATGGCCACGGTAGCCACGTAAACGTAGCCGTAGCTCATGGCCATCATGCCCAGGTCTTTCTTTTTCACTCTCTTGCCGGCAGCGGCGAACTTGGCCACAGAGCCGGTGGGAGTAGCTTTGGAAGCCTGGCCGCCGGTGTTGGACTAAACCTCGGTATCCACCACCAGAACATTAATATCCTCGTTGGAAGCCAGGACGTGGTCCAGGCCGCCGTAACCGATGTCGTAGGCCCAGCCGTCACCGCCGATGATCCACTGGGATTTCTTAACCAGCAGGTCGCTCATGGAACCGATTTCCTTGCAGAGATCGGCGCATTCCTGGCATTTGCACTCCTTGACAGCCTTCAGCAGCTCTGCGGCGGCAGCCTTGGAGGCGTCGGCATTGTCCATGCCGGCCAGCCAGGCGTCGCAGGCAGGCTTAGCGGCGGAATTCTTTTCAGCCAGCTGTTTTACCAGATCCGCCAGCTTGGCCCGGCGCTGCTTTGTGGCGATAGCCATACCTAAACCGAATTCGGCGTTATCTTCGAAGAGGCTGTTGGCCCAGGCGGGGCCTTGGCCTTTGGCGTTTACGGTGTAGGGGCAGGTGGGGGCGGAGCCGCCGTAAATGGAGGAGCAGCCGGTGGCATTGGCAATGATCATCCTGTCGCCATAAAGCTGAGTAACCAGCTTGACGTAAGGAGTTTCACCGCAGCCGGAGCAGGCGCCGGAGAACTCAAAGAGAGGCTGTTTGAACTGACTGCCTTTAACGGTAGCCAGATTTACATCCACTTCAGGCACAGGCTGTTCCATAGCGAAGGCCCAATTGGCTTCTTCTTTTTTCTGTTCGGCCAAAGGAGACATCCGCAGGGCTTTGTTCTTGGCCAGGCAGCTTTCTACGCAGCTGCCGCAGCCGGTGCAGTCCATGGGGCTGACCTGGATCCGGTATTTGTAGCCGGCCAGCTCTTTGCCGGTGGCGGTTTTGGTGACAAAGCCTTCGGGGCAGGCCACATCATCCTTCACCAAAATAGGCCGGATGACGGCGTGAGGGCAAACCAGGGAACACATGTTACACTGAATGCAGTTTTCGGGGATCCATTCGGGAACCTTAACGGCGATCCCGCGTTTTTCAAACTTGGTGGTGCCGGTAGGCACAATCCCGGCGGGATTGAAAGCGGAAACCGGCAGTTTATCGCCTTCCTGCGCCAAAATGGGAGCTACAAAGCTGTTGAAGTACTCGGTAGCGGGAACTTTTTCGGCCTCCGCGCCGGTGGTGGCTTTGGCCCAATCGGCAGGAACCTTGATTTCTTTGATGCCGGCGATGGCATTGTCGATAGCCGCATAGTTCATGTTGACGATGGCGTCGCCTTTTTTGCCATAACTCTTTTTAGCGGCGTCCTTCATGTATTTTTCGGCGTCGGCATAAGGAATCACCTGAGCCAGCTTAAAGAAGGCGGCCTGCATAACGGTGTTGATGCGGTTTCCCATGCCTACTTCGCCGGCGATCTTGATGGCGTCGATGGTGTAGAACTTAGCTTTCTTTTTGGCCAGGGCCTGTTTCATGGCGGCAGGCAGCTGAGTCTCCATCTCTTCGGGGGACCAGGGGCTGTTCAGCAGGAACACGCCGCCGTCCTTCAGGTCGGAAACCATATCGTAACGGGTCACATAAGAAGGATTGTGGCAGGCGATGAAGTCTGCGGAGTCGATCAGGTAAGTGGATTTGATGGGGGATTTACCAAAGCGCAGGTGGCTGATGGTAATACCGCCGGATTTTTTGGAGTCATAGGCGAAATACGCCTGGGCATACATATCGGTGTGGTCGCCGATGATCTTAATGGAGTTCTTGTTGGCGCCCACGGTGCCGTCGGAGCCCAGACCGTAGAATTTGCAGCTGATGGCGCCGGCGGGGGCGGCGTCCACTTTCTCGCCCAGGGCCAGGTTCGTCTTGGTGACGTCATCGACAATTCCTACGGTAAAGTGGTTTTTGCCGGCGCCCGTCATGTTGTCATAGACTGCCTTCACCATGGTGGGATTAAACTCTTTGGAGCCTAAGCCGTAACGGCCGCCCAGCACCTGGATCCCGTTTCTGCCCAGATCCTTCAACGCGGAGCAGACGTCGGTGTAGAGGGGCTCGCCGATGGAGCCGGGCTCTTTCGTCCGGTCCAAAACAGTGATGGTTTTAACGGAAGCGGGGATAGCGTCGCCGAATCTCTTAATGCAGAAAGGACGGTACAGACGGACTTTCAGTAAGCCCAGCTTGGCGCCCTTGGCGTTCAGGTAGTTAATGGTCTCTTCCACGGCTTCAGCGCCGGAGCCCATCATCACGATGATGTTTTCAGCATCGGCAGCGCCGACATAGTCGAACAGATGATATTCACGGCCGGTCAGCTTGCTGACTTTTGCCATCTCTTCTTCCACGATGCCGGGAACCGCATCATAGAACTTGTTGGCGGCTTCCCTGTTCTGGAAGTAGATATCGGGGTTCTGAGCGGTGCCCTGCTGATGGGGATGCTCGGGATTCAGGCCCCGGGCGCGGAACTCTTTAACCGCTTCCCAGTCCACCAGGGGAGCCATTTCGCCGTACTCGATGGCATCGATTTTCTGAATCTCATGGGAGGTACGGAAGCCGTCGAAGAAATGCAGGAAAGGAACCTTGGACCGGAGAGTAGCCAGATGGGACACTAAGGCCAGATCCATTGCCTCCTGGACGGAGTTGGAGGCCAGCATGGCAAAGCCGGTCTGACGGCAGGCCATAACGTCGGCGTGGTCGCCGAAGATGGACAGGGCATGAGCCGCCAGGGCACGGGCAGATACATGGAATACGCAGGGGAGCAGTTCGCCGCTGATCTTGTACATATTGGGGATCATCAGTAAAAGACCCTGGGAAGCGGTGAAGGTACTGGTTAAAGCACCGGCTACCAGAGAACCGTGCACGGCGCCGGCGGCACCGGCCTCGGACTGCATCTCGGAAACATGGACTTCCTGACCGAACAGATTTCTGGTGCCTTTCGCGGACCATTCATCTATGGACTCGGCCATGGGAGAAGAAGGGGTGATGGGGAAAATTGCCGCAACATCGCTGAACGCATAAGCTACGTGCGCCGCAGCGGTATTCCCATCGATGGTCATTTTCTTGCTCATAATATGGGAACCTCCTTATAATAATTCTGGGATATTAAAAGCTTGAAAAAAGTAGAAATTGGCCGCAACCAACCACCTTCCATTATATAAACTAGAACTGGGACTGTCAACGCAAAGAGGGTGGGTTTCGGGATTTTTTTCGTAAGCATAATAGATAAATCTCAATTTAATGACAATTGAGAGGAAGTAACTGAATATTACGTCACACCTGGAATTCCGCCCTATTGAAGACGCTCGGGACTGGTGATGATACAGGTGTAGAGACGGGCCAGGAATAAAATTGTTTCAGCAGCTTGGGGCACCTTCGCCGGATCCTTAAAGTAGGGGTAAAGCTCCCCGTCGATCACTGCCGCCGGGTTTATCGGCGGGACCTGGACAGCGGAAAAAGCATCGTCTCCGGCGGCTCTGGAAGCGGTAATATCACCGGAAGCGTCAGCGGATGCGCCACCGGCAGCCTTGCCGGAGGTATCGCCGGAGAAAAGCTCCAGCAGCAAGGGATCCACAAAGGCGTCCTCGGTAAATAGCCGGAAAAGGTCTTCATAACTGAATTGTGCCGCCAATTCCGTCACATAGGACTGGGGGGTCAGGCTGCTGTCCGCTTCCCAGGCGCTGTTAAAGTCATAAACACCTTTTTCCAGTTCCAGCATCAGCACGCCTGTCGCGGCGGCCCGCAGGATTTCCTCGTTGGTGGGGGCGGCGGAAACCTCCACCGCCGGCATATGCAGGCCGGCTTTCTTAAATACGCCATTTAAATAGTACTGAAAACGCCATTTCTCCATAGCGGCTTCCAGATTATAGTTATTGGAGTAACCGCCGTCCAAAAGTCCCAGGGAGCGCAGGACGCGTACGCCCGGATAGGCCCAGTGATCCATGAAGGCCTCGTGGATTACAAAATCTTCAAGATAGGCGCCCTGGGCTTTCAGGCGTTCCTGTACGGCGGCCATGGCCCCGGCGTCGGTATTCATCCTGCGGAAGTCCAGGCCGTTTTCAATGGAATAGGCGCAAGCCACGCCGGCAGCCTCACCGCAGGCCATCCCCAAAGGGATCACCCGGGCGCTGGAAGCGGCCAGGGAAGAAAAGGAGGCGCTGCGTCCCACCACCAGGAGGTGGTCCACTTCCAGGGGAATCAGACAGCCGAAAGGCACGGCGTAGCGGTCGGGATTCCCCACCACGGTGCCCCAGGTCTGCTCCGCCGTAGGCTGAATATCCGCAGGATAGCTGCCGATCGCGATTTTTTGATCGGAATCCCGGTTTTCCAGCACATCGTCGATAGATAAGGTATACTCGCCCAGGATATGGCGGGTTTCCCGCACGTAAAGCTGGTCGGCCACGCCGGCCAGGGCGGCTTTTTCAAAACCGGTAAAGTTTTCCCGGACGTAGGGAACCAAATAGGCAAGCTCCGCTTCGGCCCGGCGCATGGCCTGACGGCGCCCGGCTTCATCCAGCGGGTCCACGTCGAAAATAATCAAAGCGTTAATCAGGACATTGCCGCTTTTTTGCCGGGCTGCGTTAAAGCCTCTGAGGCGCATCATCTCGTCTTTGGGCGTATAGCCGTAACCTTCCTCGGCATAACCCCAGGCGGTTTTCAGCGTGGCTCCCATTTCTGTGGAACCTCCGCTCAGCATGCCCCGCAGCCGCTGAAAATTCAGATGGTAAAATACTTCCCGCCAGTTTACGCCGGAAAGCTCAAAAACCAGGGTGACTCCCATCTGACGGCCGGCTTCGCCGATATCCTCGCCGCCGTAGGTATAAGGCACGCCGGCTAAAGCGGCCAGATCCGCATCGGCGGTGGCGTCGATAATCCGGCGGGCGGTGTACTTGGTCAGGACGCCGTTATCCCGGACCCAGACGCCGGCTATCCGGGGCAGAGCTCCGGCTTCCTTTTCTTCATCGGAGGGATCTTCCAGCGCAGGCTTTATCAGGCTGGCATTGGTGCGCAGGGTCAGGGTGGGCTCGTCTGTGACCATGGTCAGGAATTGATTTTTTGCCTCGACGATATCGAAAGCCGTACCGCCCACCCCATCGTAGAATTCCTGAAAGATACCCCTGGTCAGCAGGGTGCCGTCCCGGCCATAGCACATGTCGATGAAATTCAGCTTACCCATGGTCATCAGGCCGCCCAGAGCCTCATCGTCCTCCAATAACAGTACGGAGAGTCCCTGACGGGCGGCGGAGACGGCGGCGGACACGCCTTCCGGTTCCCCGCCTACCACGATGACGTCGTAGTCCTTGACCACATCCTCCAGGGAAGGATTGGTCCAGGTCACTTCCGCCGTCTGCCGGTGGAAGAGGCCGGCATTGGAAAAAAGCAGGAAATTTGCCCCAAGGGCTGCGATTAGCACAACTGCGGCTAACCCGGCCAGACCGATGCAGATTTTTTTCTTTAATTTTTGGGTTTTGGAAAAAGACTCGTTTTTCATATTCATAGGGCCAGTATACTCTAAGTATGGCCGGATGAAAAGCCGTCGGAAATGAATTTGTCGTCAGAAAAAATGACGAAAAAAGAAATATTTTGCCCAAGAAAAAAAGAGAGGGCAAATCCCTCTCTTCGTGAAGCCGGTCTGAAAAATTTTTAACGGAGACAAATCCTGAGAGAATTTGAGAAAAGTCTGGATAAAATTGCATTTCTTTATCAGAAGTGTGATTATATGGGTGACATTTTTAATTATGGATCGGCCTTCCGTGGGGCAATCTTTGCCGTCTGCACTGAAAAAGATTTCTTTGCTTATCGTCAAGTATTTAACTTCACGACAGCAAAAAAGCACGTCTATAAAAACATTTTATGACAACATTCCATATAAGTCAACAAAGTTCGACCTTTCCGGGAGGGAAAGGAGGACGAATTCTCCCCTGACGCCCCAAAAGAGCAAACAGGAGGTTTCTTTCTTGTGCAATACCGGCTTATCGCCGTCAAAATTTCAGTCATGCAAGAGGTAATCACACCAGGAAAGGAAGTCGATTCATCCATGTCACGCAGAGGGGAAAACATTTATAAAAGAAGGGACGGCCGCTGGGAAGCCCGTTATATCAAAAGCCGCGATCCCGGCGGCAGAGCCGTCTACGGCTATCTTTACCGGCACAGCTATGGGGAAGCCAAGAGAGCCCAGGCCGAGGCCAGAGCAAGCTGCGGCAGGCCGAAGCCGGCAGCCCGCCGGTTTATCCATCCGGAAACCCTGGAAGAACACTTAAACCTGTGGCTTCAATCTATTAAAATGAGCGTAAAAAAGTCCACCTTTGCTAATTACGACGGGATCATCCGCCGCCACATCCTGCCCTCTATCGGCAAGGTCTCCCTCAGCCAGATAAATAATGAAGGGATTCAGCAGTATATAAACAAGAAGCTGGAAAACGGCAGGTTGGACGGCAGGGGCGGCTTATCCCCCAAAACCGCCCGGGACATTATTGCACTTTTGAAGCGCAGTTTAAAAACTGCGGGGATCGAGCTGGACATCCGGCTGCCCAGATACAGCCTGCCGAAGCTGCGGGTGCTGAGCTATGAGGAGCAGTCCGCCCTGATCAGGACCGCTAAAAACAAAGAAGATATGCAAAGCCTGGGCGTTCTGATCAGCTTATTTACCGGCGTCCGCATCGGGGAGATCTGCTCCCTGAAATGGCGGGATATCTCCCTGGAGGAAGGGGTTTTGAAAATCGACAAAACCCTTCAGAGGATAAAAAACTGCGACCCCGGCGGTAAAAGCAAAACGATCATTGATATCGCCTCCCCCAAAAGCGAATGTTCCGTGCGGAATATTCCGCTGCCGCATTTTCTTTTATGCCGGCTTGCCCGGCTGAAAAAATACGCGGCGGAAGATGATTATATTCTTTCGGGAGACAGCCGGTACGTGGAACCCAGGTCATACCAATACAGGTTCAAAAAGTTGGTAAAGGAAGCGGGGATCGGCGATATCAATTTTCATGCGCTTCGGCATACTTTTGCCACCAGGTGCATCGAGCTGGGCATGGACGTTAAAACCATCAGCCAATTGCTGGGCCATTCCAATGTTAATATCACCCTGAACCGGTATGTCCACCCGGCCTTTGAGCATCAAAGAGATTGCCTGGAGAAGCTGACGGCTTCTTTTTAGCTTTTCGGGCCGGTTTTCAGCCTGGCTTTTGCGGGATTCGCCGTCAGAAAATCCAGTCGGAAATTCCCGGCAGGGGGATAAGATATAGCTTTAATGGGCCGCTGTCGTGAAGTTAAATACTTGACGAAAATCGAGCTTGCCGGATTGGTATTTCTGCCGTTTATTTTTCTATATTTCCATAAAATCTATTCAAACACAAACGCTGCGCCGGAAAAAGCTGATAATTGGGCGCCCGGGAGTTTCATTTTTCCTGCGGGCATGGAAGATAAAGAGCGTATTGCTTACCCCCGGTCTGTTTTATTGCCGAATGTATGCCAAGAGTCCCAACTATTTCACGAAGAGAGGATATGGAATGATGAAAAAATGGTATGAGAATCTTTCAATTTCAAAGAAGCTGCTTACTGGCTTTCTCCTTGTTCTGGTGTTAGGCGTCGTAACGGGAATTATCGGCATGGTGAGTCTGATTAATATTTCAAAGGACCAGCAGGAAACCTACGATCAGTACACTATGGGAATTGTACAGTCTACCGATGCGGAATTGAGCCTGATGGAACTGAGAACCCTGGAGAGGGACTTATATATATATTACGATACCGACCGGCAGCAATACTGCGAGGAAATAACCGGCCAATTCGCCGCGCTGGAAACAGAGCTGGAGCAGTACGCTTCCACCCGGACGGATCAGCAGGGCCAGACGCAGCTTGATTCCCTGAGAGCCGCCTATGAGCTTTATAAAAAAGATCTGGGCACGATCCTGACCGCCGCCGAAGCCGGAAAACCAAAAGCGGAAATCATGTCTTTGATCGAAAGCCTCAACGGCAGCGCGGAAGACACAATTCAAAAGTTTGGCGAAATATCCGACTATAATGTCTCCCAGGCGTCGGAAAGACTTGCCCGGGATCGGGCCGGGACCTGGCTTGCCATAATCGTCATGCTCTGCGTAATCATCGCTTCTTTTGTCATCGCTTTGCTGCTGAGCCTGTATCTGTCCGGCGCTATCGGCAAGCCTTTACGCAAATTCGCGGCCTTTGCGGAAATGCTGGCCCTGGGGGATATCGACATGGATAAGACTGCGGATAAAAAGGACAGGCTCCTGAAATTGAGAAAAGACGAAGTGGGCATCCTGGCAGGGGCCTTTGACAAGGTGGTGGAAAGCACCGTGGAGCAGGTGCAGAAAACCCAGGCCATCGCCGGCGGGGACTTAACCACGCAAATCGCCGTCAGGTCGGAAAAGGACGTGCTGGGAAAGGCCTTGTCCCAGCTTGTTAAAGAGCTTCACGACCTTGCCCTGGCGCTTGTGACTTCGTCGGAACAGGTGGATACCGGCGCAAAGCTGGTAGCGGATTCCAGCGTATCTCTTTCTCAGGGCGCCACCGAGCAGGCCAGCACGGTGGAAGAACTGACAGCCTCCCTGGAAGAGGTGACCTCCGAGACCAATAAAAATGCTCAGAACGCCAAAACCACGGAAGAACTGGCCAAGGGAATCGAAAAGGATGCGGATACCGGCAAAAAGCAGATGACGGAAATGCTTCGGGCCATGGAAGAAATCAATGCTTCTTCAGAAAATATCGGCAAGATAATTAAAGTGATTGAGGATATCGCCTTCCAGACCAATATCCTGGCTCTTAACGCGGCGGTGGAAGCCGCCCGGGCCGGCGAAAACGGCAAGGGTTTCGCGGTGGTAGCCGAAGAAGTGAGGTCCCTTGCGGCACGATCCGGCCAGGCGGCCAAGGAAACCACGGAACTGATAGAAGGCTCCATAAAAAAGGTGGAGGCGGGAGCGAAAATTGCCAAGGTTACGGCAAGCGAGCTGGAACGGATCGTTTCCGGCATCGAAAAAGCCGTGGATCTGATCGAGGCCATTTCCGCGGCCTCCAATGAACAGGCGGCTGCGCTGGAGCAAATCAGCCAGGGAATCAGCCAGGTTTCGGAAGTTGTGCAAAGCAATGCGGCGGTTTCGGAAGAATGCGCGGCGGCCAGTGAAGAGCTTTCCAACCAGGCCAAGGAGCTGAAGGAGAAAGTGAATCGCTTTAAAGTCGACAACGGCCGGTTGTTGTTCAGCAACTAACCCCTGCATATCGGTTTTATTCAGCCAGACATTCAAGGGAAGGATTTTCTGTCTTTAAATAAGCGGAAAAAAAGAGAGCATGAAGGCCAAAGAAAAAACAATTTTATACCGGCAGAAAGAGTTGCTGAGGATCACCCTTGAATCCATCGGACAGGGAATCGTCGCCACAAATAAGGAAGGCCGGATCAGTCTGTTAAATAAATCGGCTCAGGCGATAACCGGCTGGCGGGACACGGAAGCCAAAGGCAGAAGGTTCACCGAGGTGTTTGCGCTGAAAGACGAGGGGAGCGGCGCCGGGCCCCGGGATCCTATCCGTAAGGCTTTGGAGACAGGGAAAGACGTGAGCCTGGCCGGTGATGAAGCCCTGGTCCACAAACAGGGCTTTTCCGTACCCATTGCAGGCTGTGCCGCCCCCATCAGGGATGAAAGGGGCAGTATTTTTGGGGCGGTGATGATTTTTCGCGACGCCAGCCGGGACCGGCGGCAGCAGGAACACATCGTTGATTTAAGCTACCACGATTTTTTGACGGGCCTTTATAACCGCAGGTTCGTTTCGGAAAATAAGCGGCGCCTGGATACTGCCGCCAATCTTCCTCTGGCGGTTATCATCGGCGACGTAAACGGGCTGAAACTGACCAACGACGCCTTTGGGCATATGGCAGGGGACCGGCTCTTGAAAAAAGTGGCCGGCTCCATTAAGGAGAGCTGCCGTAAAGAGGATATCGTCATCCGCTGGGGAGGAGACGAGTTTTTGGTTCTTTTGCCCAAAGCCACGGTCAAAACGGCTGAGGAAGCCATCCAAAGAATGCAGAAAAATTTTGCGCGAAACAGCGACGGTACGCTCCAGATCAGCGTTTCGTTGGGCTATGGAGTAAAGGAAAGCAGCGGGGAAAACCTGCAGGATATCTTGCGGACGGCGGAAAAATGGATGTACCACAAGAAGCTTTTGGAGGGCAAAAGCCACAGGAAAAATATCATCGGCACATTGCTTACCATGCTGTATGAAAATAATATCGACACGGAAAGACATTCAAAGCGTCTGGAAATCTACTGCCGCCGGATCGGTGAGAAATTAGGCCTGTCCGGCGAAGAGCAGAACGAGCTGTCCTTATTTGCCATGCTGCACGATATCGGCATGGTGGCAATACCGCAGAACATCACGAAAAAAAGGGGGCCATTGACCCCCGGGGAGCGGGAGGAAATACGCCGGCACTGTGAAATCGGATATCGGATCGTGCAGAACACACCGGAGATGTCTGCTATTTCCCAGTACATCCTTTTACACCATGAGCGCTGGGACGGCAAGGGTTACCCCAGAGGCTGCAAAGAAAAAGAAATCCCCCTGCTCTGCCGGATTCTGGCGGTAGCCGACGCCTATGACGCGATGACCGTGGACCAGACGTACCGGAAGGCGTGCAGCAAAGAGGAAGCTATTGAGGAAATAAAACGGAATGCGGGGGTGCAGTTTGATCCGGAAATCGTCGGCTTATTTGCCGGGATTATTGAAAACGGCCAATTGCCGGCGGGCCTGGGTTCCTGATTATGCTCTGAGCTCATGGATCAGATGAAGTAAAGGGGCTTCAATCAAAAAAAACGCGCGGAAGGGCCGGCGAAGCCTTTCTGCGCGTTTTTTGGTTTTGTTTATTTGGCTGTCCCACGGGACAGGTCTGCTCCGGAGCGCGGCGATTTAACGGCTCAGTGAGCTGACCAGATCGTCCATGTTATAAACCCCGGGCTTTTTATCCAAAATGAAGGCGGCCGCCTTGATGGCGCCGTTGGCAAAGAGTTCCCGGGACTGGGCGGAATGGCTGATGGTGATGATCTCATTGGGGCCGATGAACATGGCCTCATGCTCTCCCACAATGGTGCCGCCCCGTATCGCGTGGATGCCGATTTCCTTGTGATCCCGTTTTTTATGCTCCTTGGTCCGGTCGTAGACGTATTCTGCCTTGAAATTCAGGCAGGAAGCCGCGGCGTCGGCAATCATCAGCGCAGTGCCGCTGGGGGCGTCCAGTTTCTGATTATGATGCTTTTCGATAATCTCGATATCGTAGGTGTCGCCCAGTACCTTAGCGGCCTGGCGGACCAAAGCCTGCAGGAGGCTGATGCCCAGGGACATGTTGAAAGATTTGAAAACGGGGATATCCTTGGCGGTTTCCAGGACTTTAGCCTCCAGCTCATCTTTAATGCCGGTGGTACAAAGCACTAAAGGCAGTTTTTTGGCCCGGCAATACCGCAATACGGCGGGCGTGGCGGAAATATGGCTGAAATCGACAACCACGTCGGCAGCCTCAGCCACGCTGTCAAAGTTGTTGTAAACCGGGAAATCGTTTAATTTTACAGCGTTCATATCATAGCCGGCTACGATTTTCATGCCGGCCTCGGCGGCCTGGCGCACTACGGCCTGGCCCATCCGGCCGTTGCAGCCGGAAAGCAATACGTTTACCATAAGGGATACTTCCTTTCTTGATTGGCACTTTTGGGTTAAAGGTGATGAGAGGGAGGGGCTCACAGACTCCTGGCGGTGAAAGGTCCCCGGGCCAGGCTCATGGCGGTATAGCGGATCAGGGTAACCACATCGTAGACCGGCAGTCCGGTAACCTCCTGGACGGCGTAAGCAAAAGGAGGCATGTTGGTGCATTCCAGGACGATGGCCCCTACGTCGGGGTTTTCCCGGATCAGCTTGCGCCCGGCTTCCCGCATTTCCTCAGTGGCTTTTTTCACATCCATGGCGTCGTTGTTTTCAATATAGGTACGGAAAAATTCAGGGAATTCCTCCATGCCCTGGATGGCGAAACGGCAGTTCTCCATGCCGGCGCCTTTGAAGTGTTTTTCTGTCAGGGAGGAGGCCTTAGCCGTAATGATACCTACCTTTTTGTCCGGGCCTAACAGCCGGCCCACAAAAGGAACCTGTAAAAGACTTGAGGAAATCACGGGGATATTTACCGCCGCCGCCATTTCTTTTTGGAACATTACCAAAAAGCCGCAGCTGGTGGCAATGGCTTTGCAGCCGGCTGCTTCCAGGGCCTGGGCGCCTTCGATGAAGGGCCTGAGCAGAGCAGGGTCGGCGTTTTTTACCACACTGGTGGGATTTGCGCCGGTGACCTTCCGGAACATCACCGGAAAGTCGAAGGTCCAGCCGTTTCCGACGTCGCCGGGCAGCCGGGGAAATACGGTTTCCAGCATCAAAATTCCGATCATCATCCCCTGATTTGTAATACCGCCTTTTGCAATGGTCATGGGGTAACCTCCTTATTATTCATTTTTGCCGTCTTCGGGAATTCGCCGCCAATTATGCTTTTTCCTGCTTTTTTCTGCAGATGGTCCGGACGGTCATATAGTATTTCTTGGGGACCTCCACGGAGACTAAAGTGGTGCCGTCAAAGGCTTTATTTTGGTTGACCTTGACCACCCGGCCGTCGCAGACGTAAGCTCCGTCCCGGCCGCCGCAGGCCACCGTGTCCCCGGCTTTGGGCAGGGGCAGGTATTCGAAGGGGAATTCCACCAACGCCGTGGCCTCGGTATAATTCTTATGCACCAAAAAGATCGCCAGTCCCGGACATTTCGCCAGACAGGACCCGCAGCCCGTGCATTTTGCCTCGTCCAGCACCGGCAGATTGGTAATGGGCTGCCCCACGGCGATGGCCCCAAAGGGGCAGGCCTTCTCGCAGGGGTTGCAGGGGATCTCCTGGACGCATTCGATCACCGCCACCGGCCCTTCCTCAAACCGGGCCTCTCCGGCGATACCCGGGATCTGCTCCAGTTCCTCCGCCGAGGGAACCCCGGTGTATTTCACTCCTTCTTTCATCATTGTTTCCCTCCTTTGGCGATCTCCAGCATCTGGGCCTTGGCCTCGTAACGCTTCTGGCCGAAGGGTCCGGTCCGCAGAGCGTCCATCCGGGTCCAGACCGCCTCCTTCAGCGGAGCGGCGGTGGCCGGGCCGTAAAGCCCCAGGGCTTCCGAAGCGGCGATGCCCGCCAGGCGCCCTTCTTCCATGGCCGTGCTGGCTTCCTCGGCTCCCGCGATATCTCCCGCCACATAAAGCCCCGCTACCGTGGTGGCCATGTCTCCGTCATGGATGGGGATATGGCCGCCCAGGGCCGGGATAAAGGCAAATTCGCAGCCCGCCATCCAGGCCAGCTCCGTTAAGGGCGTCAGCCCCACCGCGATGCAGACCGTATCGCAGGCCACGGTTTGTTCCGTTCCCGGGATCTCCCGGAACTTCTCGTCCAGGGCCACGATCTCCACCGCTTCCACCTGCTCCCGGCCGATCACCCGTTTGATGGTATGCCCCACCAGGATCGGCACTCCGGCCCGGCGGATCTTCCCCGCGTGGACCCCGTAACCGCCGATGCTGGGGGCCGCCTCGATCAGCGCCAGCACGTCCGCGCCCGCCTGCATCAGCTGATAGGACACGATCAGCCCCACGTTCCCCGAGCCGACCATGATGATCTTTTCCCCCGGCAGCACCCGGTTGACGTTGATCATGGTCTGGGCGCAGCCTGCTCCCATTACCCCGGGCAGCGTTCCCCCCGGGAAGGTCAGGGCGTTTTCCGCCGCCCCCGTGGCCAGGATCACTTTTTCCCCCACCAGGCCTCTTTCCCGTCCCTCGTGCATATAGCTCACCAGGATCCCTTCCGGATGCCGGAACAGTCCGTATACCGGGGAGTCCAGGAACACTTCCACTCCCAGGTCCTCGGTTTCCTTCAGCAACTGATTTCCGATGTTATATCCCCGGACTCCCGCCCGGTGCTCCCGGGAGCCGAAAAACTTATGGATCTGCTTGAACAGCTGGCCGCCAGGCTTGCCGTTTTCGTCGATCAGCACCGCCTTGCCCCCGGCTTTGGCGATCTCGATGCAAGCCGCCAGCCCCGCGGGGCCCGCGCCAATGACGATGACCTGTACTTTTCTCATGCTTGCTCAGCCCACCTTCCTAACCCGATTTGGGTCTCCACTTTCATGCCGGCCCGTACCGGCGTGACGCAGGTGCGGACATTGGGTTGGCCGTC